>NZ_JACOPB010000001.1:0-943469 GCF_014288005.1 Hungatella hominis | reverse complement strand
TCCAGTCCAGGCCCTTTCTCTGGAATAATATCTCTTCATATTTCATTGTTTTTAAAGGCCATGTGTCTGATCGTTTTGTATATTTCACCTGTACCAAATTATCAAACTTCTTAACTACTATTACCGGTTCCATCACCGATATGGATACCCGTTCGTCTAAGATATCCTTGAATATCGTTCTATAGATCAGCTTGTCCCCTACTTTAATCGAATCCTTTAAACGATTAACATCATAGTTACAAATCACTGCCTTAACATATCCTTTGGTCATAATCTCTCCCTTGTCCTTGATCAATTGGAAATACACCATACGGCTCCCAGTCTGTATCTACCGGATTAAGCTTAACCATTGTGTAACGCTGATACGGATACCCCAGCTTATCAAACCCGTTGTAGAGACTGTCTTTCTCTATGTAATATCCCTTACGGGGTTTTGGATTTACATCCCACCCTTTTTTAACCGGAACCAGTCTTCGTTCCGGTTTCGGCATGATCAGGTTACGGCTACAGGAATAATGCTGTTTACTCGGATTCCCCTCATCCCGGAATGTCTTTTCGGTTTCTTTAATCATGTACTCTGCCAGACGTTTATATTCTCCTTCTTCATATAGCGGTACAAACTGCCTGCGGCCATGATCTTTCCACAATTCTCTTGTGATTTCCAGAGTTGTCTTTTTGTTACTCTTCACATGGTTGATGATAAGATGATGGTGGATTCTTTTATGAAGGTATTCTGTGACTTGTATGTATTTCAGCTCAAAGCCTATTTCCCTGTATTCTTTTCTCAGTTTGGAAAGAAAATCACCTATGTTTTTTTGAGCCTGCTTGCGATCCGGTTTGGGATCCTTATAAGTCAGTATCAAATGCCAGTCACCCGGTTTAAAGTTCGCATTTATTTTTATCGCAAGTTTACGGGCTGCCTGCCTCATATTCGCTTCCTGCATCTCTTCTTTGGTTTTCTTAACCTTTTTACCTCTTACCCCACTGCATCCCTTACGCTCTGACTTAGGGATGCACTTTATAACTTCTATGGTTGCTCCTGCCTTATACTCTATTAATTTATATCTGTACATTCCTGTCTCCCATACTGTAAAGTTAGTCCTTTTAACAAGTGAGAAATGCGGTCAAATCCGCTTATTTCCTTGACTTTCCAGTTTGCACAGATTATAATTAAATTGATGTTGGGTCTGTGCAAACAGACTGTCCTAACGGACAAGCGCATATAGTTATTAGCGTAACTATATGCGCTCTTTTATTGTCAACGTACTGCATATCGGTACTGCCCCCATTCTTCCATTTTTATCTGGAGAGCCTGTCCCTCTGCTTCCTTATTCGGTTCATGATCTCTACATTTACATTGCTCAAATGTATCAAGGTTATCCCCACAGTACGGACATGTCCAATAAGGTTTCCTGACTTTTTTAATAAATCTCTGCATTGCTTGTCCCTTCATGCCGGATCACCCAGCATTCTCCTTCATTATGAGGTTTTCAATGTGCTTCCCTTTGGACTGCTGTCTGTCCAATCGGAACAAGTTCAATTCCTCTAGCTCTATAATCCTTCAAAATAATGTCATATAAAATGTCCGGCGCTTCAACTCCTTCCAGCGATTCCAGTTCCCGTCCATCTTTCATAATGTTGATTACCTTAATTCCCATCCACCCTCACCTCCTGGCTAAATTCTAACTATACCCCATCAGTGCATTGGTATTATTTGCTTTTATTTTCCTCGTTCTTTCTAAAATCATCAACGTGCGCTGTTGGCCGCACGTCTCTCTCCCGACCTGCTTCCGTCTCCTCCATCTTCCGCCCATCAGCCTGTCTTGCGTGGCTGGGAGTCCATCATGTTCTGGCTTGTCAGTAACAGACTAGCACCAAACAAAACCATGTTAAGATTCGGTTTCCTGAGGTGCTTGTATACTTCTGCAAGTTTTTTAAGCATCAATTCTTCCATAAGATATTTGTTCATCTCGTCCATCTTCTCTCCCGCTCAACTCATCACCTCATTTTCTTGTTGCACTAAATATCGTGGCAATGATATACTGTCCTCATAAAAACTAGGGAGGACATGTCATGGATTTGTTTACAAAAGACAATATTACTTTCGTTTTGGCACTTATAGGTTCTGTTGGTACGGTTCTGGGATGGATATATACTTTCATAACATCTCAAAGGAAAATTGATATTGAGATATACGACTATACAACTTACATTGGGAAAATTGCTCAATTCTTTATTCACTTCCAAAATCAATCATTTCTACCGATATGCATCATGTCTGTTACTCTGGTATACAATGGAGTTGAGACTTGTTGTGAGCTTATTCCCAAGAAAATAAGGGGAAACGATAACGATTTAATTAAAAGTCCAATGTTTCCTATAAATTTGGTTGCTAAACAAGGCTGCCTTTACTTTCTTGAGTTTGTAAACTGTGAACAAATCTCATTAACTCCTGGAAGCAAGGTTGACTTTTCAATAAACACCAATCGTGGGAAGATACACAAATCCGTAATTCTTTCAGACATATCTCATTATCTGCATATAGGCTAATTTCTCTCACTCCCTTATCAGGCCGTTGATATTGTATATATTTTTCAATATCAATGGTTCTTTTTTTTATGGCTTCCCACTTCTTCCTTGAAACCCACATCCCTTTCACCTCGCTTTCATTTTTTCAATATTTACCCACGCTTACGCGATCCTCTCTCCTGGCCTGCTGCCGTCTCCTCCACCCCCAGTAAGAAAGTGGGCTGTGAAGTTTGAGCCACGGACAAAGTTCATAAATGCCCTCTGCCCCTTTTCTGTCATGCATTCAAGAAATTCTGCTACTTCCTTGGCTTCCTGCATGTCCTCTACCGGAAGCATTACCTCCATTTTAGTTTTCGTCATGTTATCACCTCCTTTTTGAACGTTTACCGTTCTTATATTCTAAATATATAACGTCTATCGTTTAAAGTCAAGCATTTTTTATAATTTATATTGACTTTTTGAACGCTGAGCGTTATTCTATAATTGTATTATGGAAAGCGAGGTGATAAACATGAATATTAATGAACGCATTAGATATTTTAGAAAAGATGTCTTAAAAATGAATCAACGCCAATTTGCGGCATCTTTAGGAATGGCACAAACTGGCGTTAGCGGTACTGAACGTGACGGAGCGACCGTGACTGATCGTTTCATAAAATCTATATGTTTTGCTTATAATCTTAGTGAAGTTTGGTTACGTGATGGCATAGAGCCAATGTATATACAACCTCCCACATTCAGCCTTGATAAATTTATTGAGGAAAGAGGAGGTACTGATTTAGAGGTAGAGATAGTAAAAACATACTTTGAATTAGACCCTGAAATAAGAAAAGCTATTTTAAGCCATTTCAAGGAAAAGTTCACTCCCTCTTCATACGGGAGTCTATATGACAGCGTACCGGATACTGCCGAAGAGTTGGAGGCACAATTCCAACTGGTTACCGATCATGATAAAGAGGTCGGATAACACCTGATCTTACCATGATTATCATAAATTTTCAGTTTACTTATAGATGTATAATTGTGTCTTTCCTATGAAGTCCGTATTGTAGTATATAGTTTTGATATTGCGAAATATAATTGCATATATATCATCTCTGCATAATCTTATGTACTTAATATTCATAGAATCACACTTTCTATGATAAGACCAGGTGCACACATTATTATATATGATGAGAGTTTATGGTATTTATGGTATATTTTTCCTAATGAAACCATCACCTCAGAAAGGACGTGCTGCTATGCCATTACCGAAACGTGTCTTTACCTCAGAAGATTACTGGAACCTCCCGGATGGTGACCGTGCCGAACTGATCGACGGCCAGCTCTATTCCATGGCCCCCCCCAGCCACACGCACCAACGTCTTGTATTCCAGCTTGGGCGGATAATCGGAAATTATATCGCAGATCACAATGGCGATTGTGAAGTGATTCCTGCCCCATTCGCCGTCGATCTGGAGGCCAACGACCACACATGGCTTGAGCCTGATATTTCCGTTATATGCGACCGAAACAAGCTCACAGAACATGGGTGCAAAGGTGCGCCTGACTGGATTATAGAAATCGTTTCACCAACCAGTCAGAAAATGGACTATCAGGTGAAGCTGTTCCGATACAGGACGGCGGGTGTTCGGGAATACTGGATTGTAAACCCCATGAAAAAATCTGTTATGATCTACGATCTGGAGCATGAAGACAATACTGGACAGTTTTCATTCGATGATATCCTTCAGGCTAATATTTATGAAGATTTGAAGATCAAAATTTCCGATCTTCTGTAATGCAAAATACGCCCCTAAATCAAAAGGGGCGTATTTTGTACCACTCATCAGTACTTAAGGAAGGAATGACACAATGGATAAGAAAAAAATGCGTTGCGCAATTTATATCCGCGTATCCACTACAGAACAGGCCATGGAGGGATATTCCATCGGAGAACAGAAAGAGCGCTTAGAACAGTATTCAAACGCTATGCAATGGACTATAACGGGAGAATATATTGATCCCGGATATTCCGGTTCTAATATGAACCGTCCAGAGTTGAACAGACTTATATCAGAAGTGAAACACTATGATGTAATCCTTGTTTATAAACTGGATCGTCTTTCACGCTCTCAAAAAGATACTATGTTCCTAATAGAAGATGTATTTCTAAAAAATGATATTGCCTTTGTATCAATGAATGAGAGTTTTGACACGGGAACGCCCTTTGGGCGCGCCGCCATCGGTCTTCTTGCAACCTTTGCACAACTTGAGCGGGAAAATATAAAAGAACGTATGTCTATGGGAATGAAAGGCCGTGCACGGAAAGGATACTGGAAAGGGACCAGTCGCCCGCCTATTGGATACGACTATTCTGACGGAAATCTCATCATCAATGATTATGAAGCCATGCAAATACAGGAACTCTTCTCCATTACTGCCAACGGAATTCCTGGAATGACTTATAATGTACGAAATATAGGCCGGTATTTATCTGGAAAATATTCCAATAAATATGGTGGTTGGACCGATAGCAGCGGAATCACATATACAATTCAAAATAAAGTATATATTGGAATGGTCAAGTTCAATGACGAGTACTTCCCCGGGCAACATCAGCCTATTATTGATGATCTGCTCTTTGAAAAAGCAAATGACCGCTTAAATACTTATTTATCTACATTTGGAGCACATGCGACTTACAATAAGTATATGCTGTCTGGTATCACTTACTGTAAACTATGTGGTCGGCCATATTACCGTAGGAATTCACAAGTAAAAAAACATGGATCAAAAAAAGAGTATGGATATTATTCTTGTCAGGGTAGAAAGGCAGATGTAGAAATAAAATGTCCATCAAAGATATTCAGACAAGATGAGCTTGAACAAGCTGTAATTGAACAGATCGAATCTTTAAAATCTATCAATTGGACTGCACAAGAAAAGCATGAAGATACCACTGCCCTCGTTCAGCAATTAAAGCAGATTGATTCCCGTCAGGAACGCCTTATCGATCTTTATAGCTTTGGCTCGATACCAAAGAGCCAAATTGATGATAAAATAAGAGAGCTTAACCAGGAACGTGAAAAGGTTAAAGCCCTCCTATCTTCTAAAAACACTTTAGATACTGACGAAATCATAAATATGGCATCGAAAATACATGATTCCGATTACGTAGTAAAATGCGATATAGTCAGCATCCTAATTAAAAAAGTTGAGGTGGATGGGGAAAACATACGGGTTTACTGGAATTTCTAGCATTTGTTAATTTGAAAGAAAGTACTTTGAAACTCTCTTTCCCCATCCTTCTATCCTCCTGTTATTCCTCCGCAGCGGGAATAAAGTCGATCGTCCTGGCCAGCTTATCCGTTCCTGTGACCATGACGCGGATCGGCTGACCGAGTTTATATACCTTCCTCGTCATATCGCCGATCAATTCTAAATGCTCTTCATCAAAATGGTAATAGTCGTCCTTTAACTCGCTTACCCGGATCAGGCCTTCCACTGTGTTGGGAAGCTCCACGTAGAGTCCCCAGTTTGTGACTCCCGATATGACGCCGCCATATACCTCGCCGATATGGCCCGCCATATACTCGCACTTCTTCATCTTCACGGTTTCGCGCTCCGCTTCATCTGCCCGCCGCTCCATAGCGGAGGTCTGGACCGATACGCCGGTTAGAAGCTTATCGTAGTGGGCCGTTCTCTTCTCGCTCAGCCCGCCTCGCAGGTTCTCCTTGATGATCCGGTGAATCTGTAAATCCGGGTACCGCCGGATGGGTGAGGTAAAGTGGGTATAATACTTGGCGGCCAGGCCGAAATGGCCCGTATTCACCACAGTATACTTGGCCTGCTTCATGGAACGCAGCGCCAGACGGCTGATCAGCGCCTCCTCCGGTGTGTCCTCCGCCTTCACCAGAAGCTTCTGGACCTCTTTCGGATAGACCTCTCCGTTATGGAACCGGATGGAGTAGCCGAAATTATTAATAAACGTGGCCAGACTCTTCATCTTCTCCGGGTCGGGATTATCATGGGTCCGGTACAGGAACGGGAGTTCCTGCCAGAAATAGTCCTCCGCCACAGTCTCATTGGCGATGAGCATGAAATCTTCGATAATCTTCGTCGCCGCGTTCCGCTCATACGGCTTGATCTCCAGCGGTTTTCCGTTTTTGTCCAGAATCACCTTGGTCTCCGGGAAGTCGAAGTCGATCGATCCCCTCGTCTTCCGCTTCTCCCTCAGGATATCGGCCAGCTCCTTCATAAGAAGGAACATGGGGACAAACTCCTCGTATTCCTTCATCACCGCCTCATCACGGTCTGTCACAACCGCGTTTACCGCCGTATAGGTCATACGCCTGTCCACGTTGATGAGCGTCTCTGCGATCCGGTGCCCGGTCACATTGCCCGCTTCGTCGATCTCCATGATGCAGCTGAGCGCCAGACGGTCCTCCCCCTGATTTAAGGAGCAGATTCCGTTGGACAGCTTATGGGGAAGCATGGGGATCACCCGGTCCACCAGATAGACGCTGGTTCCCCTCTTAAGCGCCTCCTCGTCCAACGGGCTGTTCTCCGTCACATAGTGGCTGACATCCGCAATGTGGACGCCCAATGTATACACACCGTTCTCCTTCGATACGGAAATCGCATCATCCAGGTCCTTCGCATCCTCGCCGTCGATGGTGACGGTCTGCAGGCTGCGCAGGTCCAGTCTGCCTTCCCGCTCGCGATCCGTGACCTCGTCGGAGACCATTTCCACCTGCTCCATCACCTCGTCAGGGAATTCTTCCGGAAGACCATACGCCTTCACGATGGATATGATATCCGTTCCCGGATCGTTTACATGGCCCAAAATCTCCGTGATCATGCCCTCCGGCTTCTTCTGGCTTCCGCCGAAGTCCGTAAGCACGGCTACCACCTTGTGACCGGTCACAGCCCCCATATCCTTTCCCTGAGGAATGAATATGTCCTTACCAATCTTCTGGTTGTCCGGAATGACAAATCCAAAGTTCTTATTTTTCTGGTAATATCCGATCACGGTCCGGTTCGCGTGCTCCAGAACACGCAGGACACGTCCTTCTGCCCGTCTTGAGCCCTCGCCCTCTGTCTCGATGGTAATCTGTACGGTATCGCCGTTCATAGCGTCAGCCGTCTTATCCTCTGGTATAAAGACGTCCTGCTCCCGTCCTTCCACGGTCACAAAGCCAAAGCCCCTCGGATGGCCGCTGAACGTACCGGTTATGGAGCCGATATCCGGCTTGCCGTACTTTCCTTTTTTGGAAATGCCAATCTTTCCCTCAGACAGCAGTGCATCCAGCACTTCCTTCAGCTCTTCTCTCTGCCCCTTCGGCACATCGAGAAGAATCGCCATCTCCTTCAGCTTCATCGGAACGTAGGCCGGTTCTTCCACCAGCTGTAATATCATGTTCTTTCTCTGTGTCAGTTGTTCCTCTGTCATAATTTCCTCGTTTTCTGTTTTACGCTGCGGTTCCCTCTGCTTTTATCATTATGCCCGGAAGGAACGTAAATAGTCCGGCCGCCGGACTCCCGCGCCGGAAGGCACTTGCTTCACCGGATGAATTTTCCTGTGAAACAAAAACACCCTTGCCGCCTAACCACAAGAGTGTTTAATCTTTACAGTATATTCAGATTCAATACTAACGCGAGAACGAAAAACAGAATCGCTCCGTATCTTGTAAATTTCTCAAGTTTACCTTCCATGGAACGGCCTTTGTTTCTTCCCCAGTAAGTATCCGCCATACCGCCGATGGAACCCAAGCCCTGTGTCTTTCCTTCCTGCAGCAAAATAATTGCAGATAATGCTATACATATGATAACAAATATGATTGATAAAATCGTTCTGATCATGTCCCTTTTCCACCTCCTATAGTCAAACATGGTAATCATATCATATTTTTTCCATAAATACAACTGCATTTTTTGTATTTTTATATACTTACTTTCATCCACTCTTCGATTCTCAGAAGCTCGTTGTATTTCGATGTCCGCTCCGACCGGCACGGCGCGCCCGCCCTGATCCAGTCTGCGTTTACAGCCGCGGCAAAGTCGGCAGCGTACGGATCCTCCGTCTCACCGTATCCCTGGGACACGGCTAATTTCAGCCCGTTTCTTTTGGCCAGATCCGCAATCTCCATGGCCGCCGTCACGCTCTTCGCTCCGCACATGGAAATGCCTGCTGCGTTTTCCTCCACGCCGTCCCAGTCTGCAAGGCAGGCCCAGTCTCTTTCCCCCGGCTTTAAGCAGCCCGGTTCCCGGTTTTTGTGCTGCCCGATAAATACAGCCCGGTTTCCCAGCATCTTGGTCAGCATTCCCCATCCGTCCGCATCCGCTTCCGCCAGCCCGTCGAACACGGCGCAGACCGGATATCCGTCCAGCAGACGAATATAGAAACCGATCATATCATTTCTGTCCCGCTCGACCGGTACGCCTGTCATATGGCTTTCCCCTTTAAACTGATAGAACCCGGTACCTTCGTCGAAGAGTGATTCCGCACCTGCGCCGATGGCCAGACACATATCTTTCCCCGGCTCATAGCCGCACAGCATCATGGCCTCCATGATATATTCCAGAGCCTCCTCCGAATTTCTCAAATCCGGTACAAAGCCGCCGTCGTCTCCCACCCCGGTCTGATATCCCGAGATGGTGAGAAGCCGTTTTAATGCCTGATATACCTCCATGCATTTTTCGGCGCCTTCGCCAAAGGAGGCGGCGCCCACAGGGACTACCATATAGGATTCCAGATCGAGTGAGTTGTTCCTTCCGTATCTCCCGCCGCTGATCATCGTCATCATGGGGACCGGGAGGCGTCCAGGCGCCGTTCCGCCCAGATACCGGTAAAGAGGCATTCCCAGGCCGGCCGCCGCTGCCCTGGAAACCGCCATGGATACCGCAGTTAAGAAACCGCCGCATTTCCTGATTCCGCAGGAAGAAGCGCCCTCCTCCAGCAGCTTGTCAATGCCTCTCTGGTCTGACGCGTCCTCAAACAGTACGCACTCCGACAGTACCTCCATGACCCGGTCCGTGTCTTCGCTGTCCTCGCAGAGCGCTACCATGGCGCGGCCCCGGGCGCCGTTTTCCAGCTCCACTTCCGCCTCCACGGCCGGCAATCCCTCTGAATCCAGCATTCTGCGCCCGATCACCTCTATAATTTCAAGACCTTCCGCCATAACGTATTCCTCCTTACAAAACAATCCATTTTCTGTAAGGATGAACACAACTCCGGCACTTTATACCCGGTGACGCAAGAATATACGACCGTTTATGCTCTCAGTTCAATTCCAAGCGCCTGCAGACCATTTAATATTTTATTCATGACCGCGCCGACTTCCTTGTCCTCCAGCGTGTGGTCCTTCGCACGGAAGGTGATGGAGTAGGCCACAGACTTAAAGCCTGCGAGGATCTGAGCGCCCTCGTAGATGTCGAACAGCTGGTAGCTCTCGAGAAGCTTTCCGCCGCGCTGCTCAATCACGTCTTCGATCTGACCCACCAGCACGTCCTTCGGCACCACCATACTGATATCTCTGGATACAGCCGGATACTTCGCGATGCCTGTATACTTGCGGTCGAATGTGGTGAACGGAATCATAGACGGCATATCGATCACAGCCACATACGTTCTCTCACCGATTTTATAGTTATCCGCTACATCCGGATGAATCTCGCCTAAATAGCCTACAGTAACTCCGTCGTAGACGATATCGGCCTGTCTGCCCGGATGAAGGAAGCTCTTTTTGTCCTCCGGAGAATAGTGCGGTTTCTTGTGCATACCGGCTTTGTCGAAGAATTCCTCAACCACGCCCTTCATGTCATAGAAATCACCGTCACCGTACATTCCGAGTGTAAACTGCATCCGCTCGTCAGGCAGTTCTGTCAGGGGAAGAGACTTCGGAAGATAGATATTTGCCAGTTCGTATAAACGGACATTTTTATTTCTGCGGTTGTAGTTTGTCGATAAGGAGTTTAACATACCGTGCAGCGGAGAGGTTCTCATGATGCTGAAATCCTCGCCCAGCGGATTTAAGATTCCCACCGTCTTACGAAGCGGGCTGTCCTCCGGAAGCTTCAGTCTGTCAAATACCTTCGGGCTCTCGAAGGAATACGTCATGCCCTGGGAGAATCCGCAGAACTCCGCAACCTCTCTGGCTACCTCTTCCACACGCAGCTTATACGATAATTTTCCGGTCGTGGCCTCTCCTGACGGAAGCGTTACCGGGATCTTGTCATAGCCGTAATATCTGGCCACTTCTTCTGCCATGTCGGCCATGCAGTTTAAATCCTGACGGAAGGTTGGAACGATAATCTCACGTCTATCGGGGTCATATCCCAGATCCAGCTTCTTAAAGTAGCCCAGCATGGTTTCTTCGGAGACATCTGTTCCCAGAAGCCGGTTCATCTTCTCCGGCTCAAATGGAATTCTCTTTTCCGTTTTCTTTTCCGGATAGATGTCGATCATGCCGCCGACGACCTCACCGGCGCCCAGCTCCTCGATCAACTGGCAGGCACGGTTTACCGCCTCCTCGGCGTTGTTGGGATCAAGACCCTTTTCGTATTTTCCGGAAGCATCGGTACGGAGTCCGACCTTCTTTGCGGAGAGACGGATGTTGGTGCCGTCGAAGCATGCGGATTCAAATACCATGGTCTTCACATCATCGGTGATCTTGGAGTTTTCACCGCCCATGATGCCTGCGATGCCGACTTCCTTTTCCCCGTCGTTGATCATCAGAATCGTGCTGTCCAGCTTTCTCTCCTGACCATCCAGGGTTTGGAATACGTCGCCGTCCTTTGCACATTTGACAATAATCTCATGGCCTGCCAGCAGGTCATAATCGAACGCGTGCATGGGCTGGCCGTATTCTTCCATTACGTAGTTGGTGATATCCACGATATTGTTGATCGGGCGGATTCCACAGGCGGCCAGACGTCTCTGCATCCAGGACGGTGACGGGGCGAGCCTGATATTTTTCACCATTCTTGCACAGTAACGCGGGCAAAGATGGCTGTCTTCCACGGATACTTTTAAATAGCTGTTGATGTCCTCATCGTTTCCGGTGGCCGTAACAACCGGAGGATGGAATGGCTTGTCAAAGGTAGCCGCTGCCTCTCTGGCAATGCCGATTACGCTGTAGCAGTCCACACGGTTGGAGGTAATTTCATACTCGAATACGCTGTCACGCAGGCCCAGCACCTCGATTGCATCTGCGCCTTCCTCTGCGTCTGCAGGAAGGATATAGATGCCGCTCTCCGGGGCATCCGGATACATTTCTTTAGAGGAACCCAGTTCCTCGATGGAGCAGAGCATGCCGTTTGATTCAATGCCGCGAAGCCTGCCCTTTTTAATCGCCACGCCGTTCTCCGGAAGAGGGCCGCCGTCATGGCCTCCCGCTACCTTTCCGCCGTCCAAAACCACCGGAACCTTATCGCCTTCCTTAACATTTGGTGCGCCGGTCACGATCTGAATGGTCTCCGCGCCGATATTCACCTGGCAGATGATCAGTTTATCCGCATCCGGATGGCGTTCGATCCGGTCAATCCTGCCGACTACGATCTTCTCCAGGTTTTTGTCGAGGCGTTCGAAGCCTTCTACTTTCGTTCCGCTTAATGTCATCGCATCTGTATATTCCTGGTCGCTGACATCTAAGTCCGGAACATATGCTTTAATCCATGATAATGGTGTATTCATCTTTTTTCCCTTCCTTTCCCTAGAACTGTCTTAAGAACCGAATGTCATTTTCATATAACAGTCTCATATCATCGATCTCGTACTTCAAAAGTGCGATACGCTCAAGGCCGACACCGAAGGCGAAGCCGGAATACTCGTCCGGGTCAATGCCGCTCATGCGGAGAACGTTGGGATGCACCATGCCGCATCCTAAGATCTCGATCCAGCCGGAGCCCTTACAGAACCGGCAGCCGCTGCCGCCGCATTTAAAGCAGGTTACATCCACCTCGGCGCTGGGCTCTGTGAATGGGAAATGATGGGGACGGAATTTTACTTTAGTCTCCGGTCCGAACAGTTCCTTTGCAAAATCTGCCAGCGTTCCCTTTAAATCGGCAAACGTGATGTTCTTGTCGATCACCAGGCCTTCAATCTGATGGAAGGATGGGGAATGGGTCGCATCCACCTCATCGGAACGGAATACGCGTCCCGGGGCGATCATACGGATCGGCAGCTTGCCCTGCTCCATGGTGCGGACCTGTACCGGAGATGTCTGGCTTCTCAAAACGATGGATTCGTTAATATAGAAGGTATCCTGCTCGTCTCTGGCCGGATGGTTCTTCGGAATGTTCAGTTTTTCGAAATTATATAAATCATACTCCACTTCCGGGCCTTCCACTACTTCATAGCCCATGCCGACGAAGATGCGCTCCACTTCTTCCAGCGCGATGGTGTTCGGATGGCTGTGGCCTACATTGTTTCTCTTTGCAGGAAGGGTCACGTCGATGGTCTCTCTTCTTATCTGCTCTTCTCTCGCCTTCTTTGCCAGAGACGCCTTGGCCTCCTCCAGCCTGTTTTCGATGATGGCGCGGGCGTCGTTGACCATCTGGCCTACCTTCGGTCTCTCCTCCGGCGGAACGTCCTTCATGCTCTTCAGCACGCTGGTCAGTTCGCCCTTTTTCCCTAAATAAGCGACCCTGATCTCATTCAGCTTTTCCAGCGCGTCCGACGCTTCGATCTGCTTCAATGCATCTTCCTTGATTTTTTCTAATTGGTCTTTCATCATGCTCTCCTTCTTTTATCATTTTTTCTTATACATAGAGTTGGTTACAAAAAAAAGCTCCGCCCCTGGTTAGGGACGAAGCTTGAGTTCGCGGTACCACCCTGATTCCCGCACAGAACGCGCAGGCACTCGGCATACGTAACGTGTATGAACGTCATGACCTACCCGCCGTCTTCGTAGGACGGTTTCTGCCATGCTGCTTCAGTGGGAAATTCAAACGCTTATCTGAACTTAAGGGGGCTTACAGCCGGTGACTCCCTCTCTCTGAAAGAAAATAAGGTTCTACTGACACCTTCATTGCATTTATCTGATAAAACTGAATTCATTTTATCCATTGCAGCAGGAAATGTCAAGTGGTTTGCGGATTTTTCTTCACAAAGTCGAATCGTTCGATGTATCGTTTCTTATGGGTATCTCTCGTTGCCACACTGACTCCCCAGTATTTCGTGATGTCCTTACGATCCTCTCCTTCCGGTATACAAATGCCGGACGCCCGGTTCGGAAGCGGTGCACACGGCTCGAAATGGATCCCGTCATCGCTGTAATAAAGATACTGCACACCCTCCGGATCGTTCCAGTCATCTCCATATATCCTTCCCTCGCCCTCCCTGTGCTTGAGTCCGGACAGCAGACAGAGCCCATCCTGATACGGCCAGACAGAAAACGCATGGCCGCGGATAACCGGATTCCCTTCATATCTGTGATACGGACCCGTAATCATATCCGCCCAGGCCAGCCCCAGCATGGTTTTATCCCCGTCTGGTTCCGTCAAACGGCTTCCCTTAAAATAAACCAGCCATCTGTTCTGGAAAAATACCGCACTTACATCGTCAACAGCCTCGTCATCCCAGTTTCCTTCCTCTTCCCACTGAAGTACCGGCCCGTCCCCCAGTCTTTCAAACGGGCCTTCCGGTGTGTCCGCTGCAGCCAGACCACAGCACCTTCTCGTAGTCTTCCCTTCGGCAAAATCGGTACCCACACCGGTATAGAACATATAAAATCTTCCTTTGTCATGAATCACATTGGCTGTCAGGACTCCCGCGCAGTCCCAGCCGCTTTCTGCCGGAAGCAGCGCATCCTTCCCAGCTTCCCAGTGGAAGCCATCTTTTGAAGTACAGCACATGATCTTGCAATCAGCAAAATGATCGTAGGGCCGCTCATTGTCATGCTGTGTATACCACAAATAATACGTTCCCTGATCATATAGTATATTGGATGGATCGTGGTTATTGTCTGAAGGCAGATTTACGGTCTCCACCGTCTTTCTCTCCACTTCCAGCAGTTCTTTCGGTAATTTCATCTTACACTCTTCCTTTCTTTTGCTCAGCTATACTTTATTTCAAATGTCTTTTTCATCAGGCCAGCGGTAAGAACCGTAAATACCTTCTATTCCTTCCCTGTCCCTTCCACAATACCGTCAATCATCTGGTTATGAAAAATCAGATACAGAACCAGAATCGGCAGAGCACTGAGTGCCGCTGCCGCCAGGAGCACGCCGTAATTACCGTTCATGGAGACATCTCCAATCGACCTCAGCAGGGCTGTAACTGTCAGCTTTTCCTTTTTGGTCGTAATAATAATCGGCCACAGGAATTCATTCCAGGTATTCATAAAAGTCAGAATAGCCAAAGATACAATGGCCGGCTTCAGCATGGGAAAACCAATTCGCATCAAAATCTGATTTTCCGCAGCTCCTTCAATTCTGGCTGCTTCCATAGTTTCCTGCGGAACCGTACCGGAGGCAAACTGCCTCATCATGAAGATTCCAAATGCAGGTATCGCATTGGGTAGAATCATGGACCATAAATGGTTGACGCCTCCCAGCTGCTTTACCAGTAAGTACGTGGGAACCAGCCTCGTCTCCAGCGGAATCATTAAAGATGACAGTGTAATGATAAAGAGCACATTTTTAAACGGAAACTGATACTTGGCAAAGGTAAATCCTGCTGCTGTGCAGAAAAAGCAGGCCAATGCGGTTGTAGAGACTGCGACAATGACACTGTTCATCATATTCGTCACAAAGGGCCAGTTTGCAAACAACATGCGGTACATCTTAAGCTGGAACCCAGCTGCCGGAAGAATCTTCGGGGACAGCGAGAATATTTCATAATCTTCCTTAAAGCTTCCCATAAACATCATCAGGAACGGAAAGCAGGTGACAATGATCACGGTCAGCAGCAGCAACAGGGAAAATAGCTTTTTTAAAATATTTTCAGCATTCTCTTTCTTCATCGTCACTCCTCCGTCCTTCCATAATAATTTTTTACTACAAAGACACTGAGTATTACGAGAAATGCGAACAGAACATACGTAATCGCTGCCGCATACCCCATTTTTGAGTATTCATATGCATTCTGGTACATGTAGTACACCAGCGTGGTGGATGAATTCATCGGGCCGCCCTGTGTCAGTACCATCACGTCACCCACATTCTGGAAAATCCAGATGGTTGACATGAGCATGACGAAAAATATTTCCGGAACCATAAGCGGCAATGTGATTCTAAAAAACTTCGTAAACGCTCCGGCCCCGTCAATGCTGGCAGCTTCCCCCACAGAGCTTGGAATCTTTTGCATTCCAGCCAGCAGTACCAGAGAGAAATAACCGGTCATACGCCATATGTTCATAAATGCTACTGAGACTTTCGACAAAGCAGTGGTATCCAGCCATCCGACAGGACCGATGCCAAAACAGCGTTCCAGCAGTACGTTGATCAGTCCTCCCTCCGTGGTAAGTAAAATACGGAATATAATTGCTGCCACGGCGACAGCAGTAATGTATGGCAAAAGAACGATCACCGAATACACTCGTTTGCCGGTCAGTCTGGAGGAATTCAGGACTGCAGCCAAAATCAGGGCCAGAAAAGTACGCAGTGGAACGATGTAGAGCCAAATTAAGACTGTATTCAGCAAGGACTTCCAGAACTTGTCATCCCGCAGCAGCTTTTCGTAATTTTTAAATCCAACGTGGTCAGCGGCCGCCACCGTTCCCAGACCATCGAAATTGGTCAGGCTGATTAAAAAACCGCTGACGGCAGGATAAATATAAAAAACTGCAAACAGAATGAAAAAGGGCGCGATCCACAGATAACAGTGTTTGTATTTTTTCATTTCTTTTAATGTACTGGTCATTTAATCAGCCTCCAAACCGGTCAAACCTATCAGATGTCATTTAATTTCTGTTTCATGACCTCAACCGCAGTTTCTGGTGTGTATGCACCGTTTAAGAACATCTCTCCGATTATCTCAGACAGCACATTGTTCATCTCGTTGCTTCTCTCGTCTACGAATGGGATATCGGGATCCGTATTCAGAAGGATCTCAGCCAGCTCTGAAACCACAGGTTCTCCGCCGAACGCCTCCCAGCCGTTATCCCTGCTTGCCGCGATGGCGCGGATTCCTTCCATGCAGCCAGTTGCATACTGCGCCATAACTCCATCTTCGTTTACATTGGAGAACTTCTCAGCCGCCTCTTTCGTAAGTGCAAGATAACGGACTACATCTTTTGCTGTCTCTAAGTGTTCCGTATTTTTATTGATCGTATAGTACTCCGTATTGTTGATATACGTCTCTCTTCCATTTTCCGCGAATTTCATCGGTTCTGCAATCGCCAGATGACCATAACCGCCCTGACCATTTGGGTCTACGTTCGTCACATAGTAAGCAGCATGTGCTGCGACAGATGGAAACGCGGCGATCTTGCCGGCATTGAAAGCAGTCCAGTATGCCTCGCTGTTGCCCTGCTGGCTCGTATGCCAGATCCCGGCGTCGTAGCATTTTTTCATCAGTTCCAGAGCTTCCTTCCCCTTGTCCAGAGACACATTGCCCTCTGAATCCAGGACCTGTCCTCCCAGCATATAGATGAAATTCTGAAATACCTCGTTGCAGCCGCTGTCCGCCGGATCAAATGCACCCGCATAGTAACCGTTTTCCTTCAGCATTACCGCCTGGTTAAAATAATCGTCAAAGGTTTTCGGCGCAGTCAGTCCCAGTTCGTCATAGATATCCTGTCTGTACATAAATACATACTGGTTAGTCACCTGATTGGGTATTCCATATACTTTTCCCTCCATGGTTACCGGATCCATGACCGGAAGCACCTCTCCCTCCGTAAACATATCTGACATATCCACGAGATACCCCGCCTTAGCAAACTGCGGCGCATACAGATCATGTACAATCATGATATCCGGCGTACTTTCATCGTTTGACAGCTGAAGCTTCATTTTTGTCGGATATTCCGCATAGGAGTATTTTTCAAAATTGATCTTCACATTTGGATGTTCTGTCAAATAATCCCGGAGTACAATTTCTGCCACGGATACGAGATGGGCGCCTCCCATCATCGTCAGCTCGATTTCTCCCTCTTCTTTTGCCTCCGACCCGCTCATCGTCGTTTCTGCTGTTTCCCCGTTTTTTGTTTCGTTACTGCTTCCACCGCAGCCAGTCAGTGACATACACCCCAATACTACGGCAATCCCCATTGCTAACCCTCGTTTTTTCATAGATACGAAACCTCCTTGTTTGGTATATTCTTTATTTTTATTTCATTTTTTATGATTTCCAGCCGCTCCGGATCCACTCTTCCCACCTGCTTCTCCATGGCATTGGCGATGCCGCAGGCCATGGAAAAACGAAATATCTCTTCCATGCTCCAGCTTTTTCTCAGGCCTATGGCAAATCCTGCTACCGTCGAATCCCCGCTTCCTATGGTGGAAGTCACTGAAACACTGGGAATAACCGCTTCCCAGCAGCCCTCCCTTCCGGCCAGGATTCCGCCCTCCGATCCCAGGGAGACCAACACATAAGCCACTCCATCCTGAACAAGCTGTAATGCCAGCTTCCTCACTACCGTCCGGTCGGACACCGGTTCCATTCCAAACAGTTCAAATAATTCCTGCATATTGGGTTTATAAAAATAATAACCGTCTTTTCTCAATTGTTCTACGGTTACGCTGTTTGTATCCAGAAAGCATCTGGCTTCCTTCCATTGACACATTGCACTTATTTCACTGTACAGGCTATCCGGCGCGCCTTCAATCGTCATACCGGAGCAGATCACAATATCGTCTCTCTGCAAATCCTCCCGAAGCCGGCACAGCAGCTGCTCCACCTGCCTCTTCTCTACGGTCGGCCCCTGCTCAACCAGTTCGGACTCTCTTCCCTGTTCCAGATCGATGATATTAATCGTCTCTCTCGTATTGCCGTTTATCTCGATCAGACAGGCATCGATCCCTTCCTTTTCCATAAAGGCCCGGATCATTCTTCCGTTGCTGCCAGCGATAAATCCGTACAGAGCCACAGGTTCCCCGCACTGTTTGCATACCTTGGCGACATTGATACCTTTCCCTCCTATAGATACCTCTCTCAACAGGTGGAAGTATTTTTTTCCCGGTTCAAAACCATTGACATGGTAAGATCGGTCTATCACCGGGTTTAAACAGATCGCCCGAATCATTGACTCACCCCCTCTTTCACCCAGTTGTGGCCGGAGCTCCCCGTCACCTGACTCATTTTCCACATAACCTCTTCCTTCCACGCATCCTTTCCCTGTTTTAAATAGACGCGGGGATCGTATTTATCGGGCTGTTCCCTAAGAACTCTGCGCACCGCACCGGTAAATGCAAGGAAATTGTCCACATCCATATTGGCCTTGCAAACTCCATATTCTGCGGACCGGCGTATACTGCTCTCACTGCAGTTTTTCATCACCTCCACACGGCCTCCCTGTTCATTTACATATTCAATCAGATGCAGGGGAAGGGACGCCGCTCCGTGTAATACCAGCGGAAAGCCTGGCAGTTCAGCCTGAATCCGTTCCAGAACCTCCATATGCAGAGGCAGATTTTCTGCCGCCTTTACTCCGCCGTGTGAGGTTCCCGCCGACACAGCCAGGCTGTCACAGCCGGTCAGAACAACGAATCGCTTCGCAGCGTCCGGATTTGTAAATTCCACATGTTCTGCAAAGATTTCGTCCTCGAATCCAGGCAGACGTCCCAGCTCCGCTTCCACACAGACCCCCCTTGCATGGGCATATTCCACGACTTCCCTTGTAAACCGTACATTCTCCTCAAAGGAAAGATGGGATCCATCAAACATGACCCCTCCCACGCCTGCATCAACCGCCTGCATAGCTGCTTCTGCCGTCGGACAGTGATCATGATTGATTCCTACAGGAACCGATACACTTAAAGCGGCAATCTTCATCACCTCTATAAACTGCCTGAAATCCGGAACGTATTTCCGTGCCCCCATGGACACCTGAAGTATTACAGGCGACTGCTCTTCCTCCGCCGCTTCCAGCACCGCACACAGACTGTCATAGTTAAATACATTAAACGCTCCCACAATGTAACGGCGTTTCATGGCATCTACGTACAACTGATCCAATTGAACAATCATTATTTGCCTCCTTTTATAGAAAACGTTTTCTATCGATTTAAAAAAATAATGGGTTTCTATGGGAAGGAAAACCGGAATCCACTGAAATCCCTTCAACTCCTTTCTTTCCTTCCCCTTTTCCGGTGCACCTCTATCTGCAAATATGTCTCAGCTAAGGCTCCGAATTGAATTACCATGTTTTAACTTCAGAGGCAGTTCATAATGGCAGAAATCCTCCTTCTCCCCCTTCAGCCTCATTAAGACCAGCTCTCCTGCCAGCTGCCCGATCCGGAATGGATCCTGAACCACAGATTCAATTTGAGGCTGAATCAACTGGTGCATCGGCAATTCCCCAAACGAGACCACCGATACGTCTTCCGGAATCCGGAGATTCAGTTCCTCCAATGCCAGCAGAGTACCTTCTGTCATCACATTATTGGCACAAAATACTGCTGTTGGCTTTAACCCATTTCCGGCAAAGATCTGCTTCACCCACTGCCTGGCATCGTCACTGGTAAAACCGCCTCTGCTGACCCATTCATCTCTCAGAGGCAGTCCATAGGCCTGCATCGCCATGCGGACGCCTTCCAGTCGTTCCTTACCAGAACTGATATTCATCAATACATTGTTAACTGCAATCTCCGTATGACCTTTCTGTATCAGCGCCTCCACCAGCTGGTAAGAGGAATCCCGGTTGTCCTCCACCACAATATCTGCCTGAAGCCCCGGAACCTTACGGTCGATTGCAATAACTGGCGTTCCATTCCCGGCAATATTGTTTAAATGATAGGAACTGCTGTCGGAAGAAGCGATTACCAGCGCATCCACACAGCGCTCCTCAAACATAGAGAGAATCTGATGTTCCTTCTCCACGTTTCCGTCGCTGCTAGCATAAATTATCTGATAACCCTGAGCGGAAACGACGTCTTCCAGCTTTCTCGCTGCCTTCATGAAGAAACGGTTCGAAATATCCGCCACCACCAGGCCTATGATACCGGTATTATTACTCTTCAAACTTCTGGCCACCAGGTTCGGCCTGTATCCCAGTTCAGCTACCGCCTTCTCAATCTTCTCCCTGGCTTCCGCACTCACCGGATAATTATTATTGAGTGCCCGCGACACGGTGGTTATGGACATACCCGCGTGGGCTGCCACTTCTTTTATCGTAACATTTTTCACATCGCACGCTCCTATAGAAAACGATTTCTATGTTTATTATAACCAGCTCCACTCCACTTGTCAATATGATTTTTATTTTTCTGTTTACAGACGGTTGCTGCTCCTTGCTCCCTCCCCTGCTGCAGTGGTCATCATCTCTGTTATCTAGGGTTATAAACAGTAGTTTGTAATGAAACGAAATGAGCCGTTTGACATTTTCACGCGCATATATTAGAATAAAAAAACCGGGTTATGTGTTGTACGCTTTAGGCGGATAAGGTGCAGAACGACAAATCGAAAATTGTGGAGGAAAAAGATAATGGCAAAAGAAAAGGGGTCATTTAAAGAATTTCTATCGGCAGTTGCGCCAGAACACCAAGCG
This sequence comes from Hungatella hominis, assembly GCF_014288005.1. Classification (NCBI taxonomy): domain Bacteria; kingdom Bacillati; phylum Bacillota; class Clostridia; order Lachnospirales; family Lachnospiraceae; genus Hungatella; species Hungatella hominis. The sequence continues at coordinate 922,302 of NZ_JACOPB010000001.1, read as the reverse complement.
TTTGTCGAAAAACTTAATACCAAACTTATTGAACAGGGATGTGATCTTGTAATTAAGGAAGCAAAAAGCGGTTATGCTGCTTCATATCAACTAGAGAAGAAAACAGTGATGAATTGGGTGTTTCGCAAGTCCGGTATTTTGGCACGGATTTACGGTGACAATGCTGGTAAGTATGAGGATACAATCGCTTCTCTGCCTGCTGATATGCAAAAGAAAATGACTACCTCCCGTGACTGCAAGAGATTGTTTGACCCTAATGCTTGTAGTGATACCTGTGTTAAAGGTTTTATCTATGCCTTGAATGGCGATACACATAAAAAATGCCGTAATGACGGAATGTTTTTCCTGCTGACAAATGAAACAGCGGAGCATATAGCTGGTCTGGTCTGTGCAGAGGTTAATGTGCGTAAGTCAGCTTTATAACGACAGAAAAGTTAAGACCTATAGTATGTTGCTTGACAGATTTAAAGCGTTGACTCAGGCTTGCTATAAAAGCGAACACCATCGAGGAATTTGCAATTATGATTTTAAAAGAAAAGGACAGAGAACATTGTCACTTATGTAACCGACGATGTTCTCTGTCCCTTTTTATGGCTGAGCCGCTCCTTCTATTGAATCAAACACTGATTCTCATCAAACCCATCCGCATACATACTGTCCTTATATATCTCATCCAGCGTATCAAAGCGGAAGGTTCCCGCCTTCACTTTATAGAACTTCTTCTCCTCCGGAATATAGAACATCCCGCTCTTATCCACGTTTATGGCTGCAATCTGTTCTGTATCCGCCGAAAAATATATCTGGTACGTGGTTGCCTCGTCCAGCTGGCCGTTCGGGACCTCCTCTAAGGAGAAGCCTGTAAATAAGTCGGCCACCGCTTTAATCCTGCCTTTATCCTCGCTGAAGAACGAATAACACACAGAGCCATAGTAAATGGAAACCGCTTCCGACTTCTCTGTATCAATCGGTATGCCGGAAAGCACCTCTCCGTCTGCCGTATCCGTTCCTGCGCCGTTCTTTCCTGCATGATCTGCCTCTGACGCAGCAGCCTCTGTTCCACCGACGGCGCTGTCAGCAGCCGTCTCTGATCTTCCGACGCTGCTCACATCCGGTGCTTTCGCTGAAGCACCGCAGGCGGTCACCGTAAGCGCGGCCGCCATGAAAAGTCCGATAAAAGCGGCGTAATATCCTGTTTTTTTCATTTGTCTAATCACCTGTCCTGTTATACCCGGTCACACGGCAAACTGGCTGTTGTACAGTTCCGCATAGAAACCGTTCTTCTCAAGCAGGCTCTCATGAGTCCCCTGCTCGATGATATGGCCGTCCCGCATGACCAGAATCATGTCTGCTTCCCGTATGGTGGAGAGACGGTGGGCGACAATAAAGCTGGTCCTGCCTTCCATCATCTTGGAAAATGCCTTCTGAATCCGTATCTCAGTTCTCGTATCAATGGAAGACGTGGCCTCATCAAGAATCAGCATGGGCGGCAGACACAGCATCACACGCGCAATGCACAGGAGCTGCTTCTGTCCCTGGGACAAATTGCTTCCGTCCTCAGAGATAACCGTGTCGTACCCATCCTTCATTCGTTTGATAAAGCTGTGGGCATGAGCCTCCTTCGCCGCTTTGACCACTTCCTCGTCCGTGGCTTCCGGCCTTCCATATGCGATATTATCACGAATCGTGCCGGATTTCAACCATGTTTCCTGGAGGACCATGCCGTAACTCGTTCTTAAGCTCTTTCTCGTAATCTCCCGCACATCGGTTCCATCCACTTGAATCGAACCGGAATCCACATCGTAGAAACGCATGAGCAGGTTGATGACCGTGCTCTTTCCGCATCCGGTCGGCCCCACAATGGCGACACGCTGCCCCGGTTTTACTTCCAGATTCATATTTTCGATCAGCGGTATTTCAGAATCATAAGAGAAATTCACATCGCTCAAAGACACTTCCCCCTTTACCTCCGACAGGACGGCTGCATCCGGCGCATCCGGAATCTGTGGTTCCTCATCGATCAGTTCAAAGACGCGGGCCGCCGAGGCCAATGCGTTCTGAAGCTCCGTCACCACGCCGGAAATCTCATTAAACGGCTTCGTATACTGGTTTGCATAGCTTAAAAAGCTGGAGAGCTGCCCCACCGACAAATAGCCGGAAATAGCCGCAAACGCGCCTGCAATTCCCACGCTGGCGTACACCAGGCTGTTGACGAACCGGGTAGCCGGATTGGTAATGGAAGAAAAAAATGTAGCCTTAAGTCCCCATACCCGCAGACGCTCGTTGATTTCCTCGAACTGGGACTGAGCCTCCGCCTCATAGCCGAATGCTAAAACCACTTTCTGGCTGCCCAGCATTTCTTCCACAAGGGAGGTGAGTTCGCCCCTCGTCTGCGATTGTTTCCGGAACATAGTGTAAGTCCGCTTTGCAATAAAGCTGGCCACAAACAGAGAGACCGGGGTAACCAAAATCACGACAACCGCTATAGCCGGATTGATTGTAAACATGAAAATGAGGGTTCCTAAAATCGTAAGGATACCCGTAAACAGCTGCGTAAATCCCATCAAAAGTCCATCGGAAAACTGGTCGATATCGGCAATCAGGCGGCTGATGATATCGCCGTGGGAATGGGAATCGATGTATTTGAGCGGCAGGCTTTCCACCTTTGCAAACGCCCGGACACGGATATCCTTCACCACACGGTACGTGATGATATTGTTGATATGGCTCATAAGCCACTGGGATACAGCGGTAATCAGGATAATGACACCAATCTTCATGAGAATTTTTCCCATGACGGCAAAATCCACACTTCCCGGTGCAAGAATGCAGTCAATGGCTTTACCGGTCAAAATCGGCACATAGAGAGTCAGGACCACCGTGATCAATGCACAGGCCAGTGAAGCCAGGACGCCCCATTTATACCGGCCGATGCTGGAGAGTATACGCCGTATGGTCGTTTTATGCTTTTTCATATTCATCCTACTGCACCTCCTCCTTCGAAAGCTGGGACAGACAGATTTCCCGGTAAACCTCACATTTTTCTAGCAGCTCCTTATGGGTTCCGCATCCCACCATGGCGCCGTCATCCAGGACGACAATCTGATCCGCGTTCCGGATCGTGGTTGCGCGCTGGGATACGATGAATACAGTCATATCCTGCGTCCTCTCCTTAATGGCCTTCCGAAGCCTGGCGTCCGTAGCAAAATCCAGGGCCGACGCACTGTCATCCATGATCAGTATCTCCGGTTTTCTGACCAGCGCCCTGGCAATCGTGAGACGCTGTCTCTGTCCGCCGGATAAGTTCTTGCCGCCGGCCTGGATGTAGAGCTCCAGTCCCTCGGCCTTTTCTTCCACGAATTCAAGGGCCTGAGCCGTCTTAAGCGCTTCATAGATCTCGTCGTCTGTGGCATTTTTCTTTCCCCACTGCATATTCTCCCGCAGTGTCCCGTGGAATAACACCGCCTTCTGCGGAACGACCCCCGCCTTGCCGCGCAGCTGATCCAGCGGATACTCCCTGACATCGTGGCCGTCCACCAATACCCCGCCCTCCGTCGCATCGTAGAAACGGGGAATCAGATTGACAAGCGTCGATTTACCCGATCCCGTACCGCCGATGATACCCACGGTCTGCCCTCTCGTTACGGAAAATGAGATGCTGCTTAAGGCCGGTTCCCTCGCTCCATCATAGGTAAATGTCATATCTTTAAATTCTACCGCCGGAGCACCTTCGCAGGCCTCCAGACACGTATGGTTCTTATCCGTGATTCCCGGCTTCTGCTCGAACACGGCACTGATCCGGTTCGCGCAGGCCAGCGCTTTGGATATGGTGATGATTAGATTAGCCAGCTTCACCAGCTCCACCAGAATCTGGGACATGTAGTTCACCAGAGCCACTACCTCGCCCTGAGTGATAATCCCGCGGTCCACTTCCTTCGCTCCGGTCTGAATGAGCACAATGATGCCCAGGTTGATAATCACATAGGTAAGAGGATTTAAAAGGGAAGAAATCTTCCCGACAAACACCTGGATTTTCACCAGCTTACCGTTTTCCTCATCAAACCGGCGGCCTTCATCCTCCTGTCGGTTAAAGGCCCGGATCACACGGACACCGCTTAGATTTTCCCTGGCGGTCAGAAGCACGCGGTCCAGCTGCCGCTGTACCTTTTTATAGAGAGGCATACTGATTAGCATGATGCCAAATACAACCACGGACAGCACCGGTATTACAACGACAAAAATCAGAGCAGCCTTCACATCGATGGTAAAAGCCATGGCCATGGCCCCGAACACGATGAAAGGAGACCTCAGAAAGAGACGTAAAAATAAGTTAACTCCTGACTGTACCTGGTTTGCATCACTCGTCATGCGGGTGATTAGCGTGGCGGTCCCCGCTTTATCGAGCTCCGCATAGGAGAGGCTGCCGATGTGGGAGAACAGGTCATTTCGCAGCGCCGTACCGAATCCCGCAGCCGCCTTTGCAGCAAAATACTGGGCCGTGATGGAACAGACCAACCCCACAACACCCAGAAGCACCAGAATTCCGCCCATTTTTAATATATACGGGAGGTCCTGTGCCTTAATTCCGACATCGATTACTTTCGCCATCACAAGAGGCACCATCAGCTCAAAACTGGCCTCCAGAAGCTTAAATAACGGCCCTAAGAAGCTTTCCAGCCGGTATTCCCTTAAGTATTTCAGGAGTTTTTTCATTTATCCTTCCTCCGGACTCATATGTTTTTAGAATAATTCATTGTAATATTATAGCATTCTGGTATAATATTACAAGTATCTATTGCAGAAAAATAATTATTAAAGAGGTGTATTCCATGGGACAGATGAATTCAAGGCAGCTCTATTATTTTACAGTGATTGCGGAAACAGGCAGTTTTACGGCGGCAGCAAAAAAGCTGGGGCTGTCTCAGCCGCCGCTCAGCAAGCAGATCATGATGCTGGAGGAGGACTTAGGCGTCCGTCTTCTGACCCGCGGGGCAAGGAAGGCCGAGCTTACCGAGGCTGGTTCCTATCTCTATGCCCGGGCTAAGGATATCCTGTCCATGATGGATACGGCCGCTGATGAGCTCCAGAATTTTCCCTCCTCATCAAAGGGAATCTTAAAGCTGGGAACGATCTCCTCCTCCGGCAGCTTTCTGGCGGACAGCATCCTGCCGGACTTCTGCCGGCTTCATCCCAATGTTCGTTTTGAAATCTCCGAGGGGAATACTTACGAGCTTCTGGAAAAGCTGAAAAACGGTATTATCGAATGCGCTGTGGTTCGAACACCGTTTAATACCGATGGTTTTCACTGTGTCTTCGGATCAGAAGAACCGCTTACGGCAGTCGGAGTTTCCTCCTGGTTTGACGCGATCCCAGGCGGCACAATCCGTCTTACAGACCTGGCAGGAAAGCCTCTCATCTATTATCGGCGCTTTGACGCCATCATATCCATGGCGTTTCAGAATATCGGCGCAGCGCCTAATATCTTCTGCCGCAATGACGACGCCAGGACGTGTCTCCAATGGGCTGGCGCCGGCTTAGGCGTGGCCCTGGTGCCGGAATCCATCAGCAGCATGAGAACGGTCGAAGGCCTGACAGTCCGGATCATTGATTCTCCGGAAACGGTCACCCGCATGACTGCCATATACAAAAAAAATGGCTATGTTTCAAACATAGCCAAAGAATTTGTAACTTATTTTGAAACACATTCTAAGCCTCATTCAGCTTCACAGCCTTCCCAAACACGAAAAATCCGATGAGAAACATCACGGCCAGAATCGCAACACCGCCGTTGCTCTTTCCCGTAATCTGAGCGAATAATCCCATCAGAGCCGTTCCCATGAAAGAAGCGCCCTTTCCGCAGATATCAAAAATACCGAAAAATTCTCCCGATTTCTCAGGCGGAATGATTCTGGCAAAATACGACCGTGACAGCGCCTGGATCGCTCCCTGGAACATGCCGACGCAAACGGCCAGCACCCAGAACTCATACTGCTTATCCAGCTGAATCGCATAAAGCGCAATACAAAGGTATGCAAGAATACACAGGCGAATGAGTTTTTCCGTCCTGTACTTCTTCGCCGCTTTGCCGAACAACAGCGCAAATGGGAACGCTACGATCTGAGTTAAAAGAAGCGCCAGCAAAAGTCCCTGGGAATTGAGCCCCAAAGAGCTTCCATAAGCCGTAGCCATCTCGATAATGGTATAGACCCCGTCAATATAGAAGAAGTATGCAATCATGAAAACAAAGATCTTCTTATGATTCTTCAAATCAAGAAGCGTATGCCCCAGGCGGCGCAGGCTCTCCTTCACCACTCCGCGTCCCGACTCCGCGTTGCCCGTATAGTGAACCTGTTTGTAGTGGCGGAGCAGAGGCACCGTAACCACGAACCACCACAGGGCGTTAATGATGAGCGCAATCACCATGGCAGTCACCATAGTGATGCCGATCTTTTCATAGAACAGTACAAACACAAGGCTGAACACAAACGGAACACAGCTTCCGATATACCCCCATGCAAACCCATGGGAGGACACCGCGTCCAGACGTTCCGGCGTCGTGATATCCGGAAGCATGGAATCGTAGAACACCAGACTCGCAGAGTAGCCCACCTTTGCAATCACAAATACCACCAAAAATACAATCCAGGATTTTGGTATGGCAAGTGCGGCACATCCCAGAACGCCCACCATCATACAGATCATAAATATCGGTTTCTTATACCCCTTCGTATCGGCAATGGCGCCGCAGACCGGGCCGATAAAAGCCACCAGCAGCGTAGCAATCGAGGCTGCATATCCCCAATAGGCCAGATAATCCACCTCGGAGACGCCCTCCAGTCCCGCCAGATAATTAAAGTAAATGGGCAAAATTGTCGTCGCAAGCAGCACGAATGCGGAATTTCCTACATCGTACAGAATCCAGTTTATCTCCATTTTTGTAAGCTTTTCTTTTTTCTCCTGTCCCATGTAAGGTTTCCTCTCACTTTCTCTGTTTTCACTGCAGAAAATCAAACAGACTCATCTGGCTGTTTTCGTAATTCTTCTTATACCCGTGAATAATGTCCTTCATACGGTACAGAATCCCGTATTTCTCACACTCTGCCGCAAATATGGCCCAGAGCCGCTTTGCCGCCGGACTCCGGCATTCGTAGCGTTCTCCGTACCGTTTTCTGTATTCCGCCGCCAGATCCCGCTCCGGAAACAACTGACCCAGCTTATCATAGTACCACTCCCTCTGATTATCACGGAGCGTCACACCAAAAGCCGCATAAATAAAAGAAGCTCCCGCCTCATGGGCCTTTCTCACGACAGCCGTAATATTTTCCGGACTGTCTTCCAGAAATGGAAGGACCGGCATCAGCAGAATACCGGTAAACAGCCCTCTGGAGCTTAAGTAATCGATCAGTTCAAACCTCTTGGTCGAGGACGGCACGCCGGGTTCGATCTTCCCCGCCAGCTCATCATCCGCAGTTGTCACCGTCACTTTTAAGATTACAGGCGAATGCTCTTTTATGCTCTCTAAAATATCCGCATCCCTTTTTAAAAGAGTGCTTTTCGTGGCAATCCCTGCTCCGAAGCCGAAGGCGTCCACCAGCTCCAGCGCATGTCTGGTCAGCTCCAGCTCCTTTTCAAATGGATTATAGGGATCACTCATGGCTCCGGTGCCTACCACTCCGGTCTTTACCTTCCGCCGCAGATCATCCCGGACAATCCGAAGGGCATCTTCCTTGGCCCGCACCGTGTCAAACCGTTCGATCCGATAGCAGGAAGACCGGCTGTCGCAGTAGATACAGCCATGGCAGCAGCCTTTATAAATATTCATATTATAATCGATGCCGAACCATTCGGAGCTCTTCGTCTTCGTCACGATGGTTTTCGCCGGTATATATTCCATACGCGCTCCCTTTCTGATTGATTCCATTAGTACCATTCTATCAAATGCAGTACGGTAGGGCAACTTATTTTCGAAAAATAGTTTGTTTTTCAAAATAATTTGAACTGTTAAAATGCTTTTGCCGATAACCTGATTTGAAATTCCGGTGTCTCGCTTGATATTTTTTTGCGGTCATGGTAATATTTTAGTTATATCATTAACAAAAAGGGGATATCATGATTGGATTAATACTGCGAGGCAAACAGATCTACGACAAATTCAGCAAGGATGAAATGACTGTTTACGCGGCCCAGGCGTCTTTTTTTACCATCATCGCGGCATTTCCGTTCATCATGCTGCTGATGGCTATGATCCAGTTGATACCAACGATAACAAAGTCTAACCTGCTGCAGGTAATTACAAGTCTGGTACCGGCCAACCTAAAGAGCCTGGTCTTCGGCGTCGTCGAAAATATCTATACCAACTCTCCCGCTACCGTTTTATCCGTAACGGCAATCGCCGCCATCTGGTCGGCCTCCCGCGGCATGCTGAGCATCGAGCGCGGACTGAACCGGGTATTCGGGAAACAGAAGAAGAGAAATTACGTGGTGACGAGGATGATCTGCGCCGGTTATACGATTGTGTTTATGCTTATCTGTATACTGACACTGGTACTTCTGGTTCTTGGGAGCTCCATTCAGGGATTCGTCGAACACCATTTTCCGGTCATTGCAGAGATCACCCATTACGTTATCAGCTTTCGAACCGTGCTCCTTCTGATCCTGACGATCTGCTTCACTTTCCTCTATACGTATGTGCCGGAAAAGAAGCAGCATTTTAAAAAGCAGCTGCCCGGCGCCATTTTTTCGACACTGGGGTGGATTGCGTTTTCGTTTGCGTTTTCTATTTATTTTAACAATTTCAGCAATTTCTCTGTTATGTACGGGAGCCTTACGGCTATTGTGTTGTTGATGCTGTGGCTGTATGTGTGTATCTGTATACTGTTTCTTGGAGCGGAAATAAATTATTTTTATTCCGGGGATTGGAAGGAGCAGAAAAAGGCGGGATAATGGTCAAGCCAGGTGGCCTGCAAGAGATCGGAATGCGAAGTGTTTCAGGATTATGGAGTTAATGTTTTGCTTTGCTGCAGAATTTCCTTACGGCTGGAATCCGCCTGATACCGGAAGAAAAAGGCCCGTGAGGAACTCATAATATGGAACTCTACTTTGGGGAAGATGACTTGAAGATGAGGGATTGAAGCAACATTTTCCCAGATCAAGGATAGTGAAAATGGTTCCCTTTACATGTGGGCAGGCTGATGTACAGCCTGCTCTTATTATGACTTTAGCCGGTTGAACGCTTAATGCGCAAAATCATGAATACCCGTTTGACAGGTTTTCATGATTTTATTGTTTGGTAGTAACTATGACGCATTTTTGTTATAGTGTATGTTAATCCCGGATTTATGAAACCATTACAACACGACTGAAAAAGCTTTATAGTGTAACAATCTTAATAATCCACAAGGAATCTTCTGCCATACCATCACAGTTCTGCTGTATTTATGGCTATGTTTCCTCAAAAATAAACAAAACTTCGATTGGTGTTTCCACCTCTCTCGAAATATCGATCGCCAGCTTCAGCGATGGATTGTATCTGCCCGCTTCCAGTCGCATGATAGTTTCCCGTCTTACACCGACTTTTTCAGCCAGTTGTTCCTGGGTCATCTCCTTCAGTTGTCTGTACTTTTTAAGATTGCACGTAAATTCCCCCATGGCTACTCTCCATTTTCAAAGCGGTACAGCAGGTACTGTTGAAGAAACAGTGATAAGCCAAATGCAAAACCGATAACAGCAATTAAAAGTTTTAGCATCACATATGGATTATTGATCCGAAATGCCGACATAGAGAGAAGCGCCACAGCGATAATCAGAGTAAGGGCCACTTTGTTAGCCATGGCACTGGCTCTGGTCTCATTAGCTAAATAACGCTCATCAATCATCGTACCGGACATCTTCCCCTCATAGTAAAAACCGAAAAATCCAAAAAAGCAGAAAAATATCAGCGGAAACGGCACAGGCAAAATACCGTCTTCACGAAAAAACTGGGGCAGAAAACCCAGAAATCCTGACAACCCCAAAAAACCTAACAGCCCCATCTTCGGACTGATTTTTCTGGTAAATGTAGGTTTTTGACCTGCGGAGTATTTATTATTCATGACAGCCTCCTTATAGTGATATATTTATCTCTTTATAGGATAAATATATCACTTTTCTGTGCTGATTGTCAATCCCTTGCTTTTGAATTCTGCTTACTATCATTTAGATTCTTCATTTATAATCTGTCCTTTACTATTCCCTTCGAATCCAGCCCTTCTGCCATCATCATCTACAAATCTACGGTGGCGATTCTTGGTTCAAAACAACAAGCCGGACGGACACAGATAATCCTTACACCACTGGCTCTCTGAGGACCAACCTTCATAAATGTAGCGATTACACTGGTCTTTCCATGGAGTCCAAGCGGACCGATTTCAGCCTCATTCACCCTTCTGGTAATCTCCTGCTCCATTTCCGACTGAACATCGAATTTTCCATCCACCTGCGCCTGAAGCATCATGGATGTTGCTTCAAAATGGCTTCTGCCAATGCCAACTGCAAGAGTACATGGAGAACAGCCCAATTGAGAGACTCCCTCAATCGCCCACTTTACGATTTCATTCAGCACCACATCTGTGCTGTGCTTATGAAATACACGATACGTTTTTCCTCTGATCGCAGGACCACCACCAAACATCAGTATATGAAGCCTTACGACATTATCTCTACATCGCCTGATAAGTATCGGAGCCGGCTCCACACCTGCACTTTCTGGATTTAAACCACCAGATTGGTCAATCCTCTGACTGTCATCTCCCATAATCGCCATAGGACGTCCTGGCAGTTGTTGTAGTCCTTCTGCTATACCTTCCTTGATAGCATCCAGCATCCGTCCACTTACTGCCGCATCTGGACCTACTTCAAGTACCATATGCGGGATTCCAGTATCGTCGCAAAGAGGGCTATGATTCCTTTCTGCTGCATTGGCATTCTCCAATATAGTCTCAAGAACCCACTTTGCCTTTTCATTGGTTTCATTAGCTATCGCTTTTCGATAAGCTTCTTTCTTATCCTCTCGAAACGTTGACCCTGCCTCTACCAGCGTGTTCCGGACAAGAGAAACTGTCTTTTCATAACTAAATTCACTCATAGATACTCCTCCCATGCGCTGCTGCAATAATAGCAGGATACCGATTCACCTTAAGCCGATACAAGGCCTCCATCCCCAATTCCGGAAAAGCAATCAATGTCTGTTCTGTCGTCTTATCCCCTAACAGCGCCGTCACTGGGGGGATTACCGCATACACCGCATTGTTTATATTCAAGGCCTTTATCGTTTCTTTATGAATCTGGCCCTTTCCAAGATGCAGCTTCACACCAGCCTTTGACAGTGGCTCTATACTGCTCTCGATTTCCAGTTTATTACTCGATGTAGGACCTACTCCCGCCGGGCTCACTGCTGTATGAAAAAAAACACTTCCTTTTAACTCATACCCGAGTGTATTAGACTTGCTTTCTTCAATCAGCCTAACCACCTTCGGCAGCACAGCATCCCGTCCACAAAGAATATATCCTGTAATCAGCACGGTATCACCAACCTGCAGACTTACTGCCGCCACTTCAGAAATCGGTGTGTTTATCTCAATCGCCATAGTGTCCTCCAATCCTTTTCCACTGTGTTGGTTCCCTGCCCAGGCCCTTTAGTCATTGACTGCAAAAAGTCTCACATATGCGCCTTCGTTTTCAATCACGCCAAAAGCACGCGCGCGATTATAAATCTTCACCGCCCAATTCGTATGCGGCTTGATCTCGTTCATTTTATTCGCACCACTGCCTTTTACCACACCGCCTTCACTATGGCCAAGGATCATACACGCATCATCATACTCTTCCTTCGTAACTGCCATCAGCGCATTGACAAATTTGACATGTGTCGGATGAATCACGGTACGTCCTACAAAGCCGTTGGCTTTGTCCAGAATCACTTCGCGAAGCAGACCATCTATCTCATTGTTCACAATTGGCAGCCGCTTCATCAGATAATCTTCCAGCCCATGTTTCGGAAGTTCTTCAAACATTAATTCCTTCGGCGCACGGAAATACTCCCATACAGGTCCGGAAATCACATAATCGTTATCCCGTCCACAGACATTGATAATATCTGTCAGGCATTCGCGGACGGTCATGATGTCGTAAATGGAATAATCGACCCCCCTGCGCACGCCAAATACTGAGGAGAAATCTGTACCGCCAACACGTACCTGTAAGACCAGTTCACGATATTTGTCAAGAATCTTCTTGATACCTACCAATTCCGATATACGTGTTTCCTTGTAGGCTACTTCCGAGTCCTCAATGATTGGCATGCCATACAAAATCTCCTCAAGGCGGTCGTTTAAATCCTGCAAATAAGCAAAATATTCGTACCCATTTTCTGCATTAAACTTAGGGAAATTAATTCCGCACAGCGATCGCGCTTGTTTTTTGGTCAAGCCCTGACCAAAATGTTTAAATTGTGTGAGATTACGTATGCGCACAAAAATAAGCGGAACCGCTTCCGGCGCCAGATTCCCCTTATCCACAGCATCCGTCACCGTATCCAAAAGCCGGTATACATTCTGCTCTGCTTCCTCCACCCGATCTTCCGGACAAGCATCCTCAAAGCACAAAACAATGGTCGTAAGTCCAGGCATAGCACCTCCAAGTATCTTCGGTGCAAAATCCTTGATACCAGGCATATACATCGTAGCGCCAAGACAATACTGCAGCAGCTCCCTATCGGTATATTTATTGAATTCCTCCGGTTCTACCAAAAACTTGAAATCTTTGTTATATAGATGGTGTCTCATCTTTTTTTATCCTTCCCTATTATGTACTTTATCATTGCTTTACTATTCTATATTAAGCTCCCTTTCGGTGACCACACAGCCTCCGGATAATACTCGTCAATCATTCGTTTCACAAGCACGCACTGCTTTGCCCTCTTTCTAGCGTCATCCTCCGTGCTGTCCCAGCTGTGTGTAGCCGCAACAGAGCCTCCTGTTTTTAAATAGAGCGGTGCTGCGATCCGTATCATATCCGGCACCTCATAGTGACGGATAAACCCACCCGTGGACTTCGGATTTTCAGTATGAATGTCAATCGGACAGTCCACTGCCTGACGCATTGCCGCCAACATTTGGAGCTGTATATCACGAACTGGATTGATGGAATCAGCACCAATGCTCTCCAACACCTTTGCCGATGCCGGGTTACCATGGCCGGCATGAGCCGATACCTTAAAATGACAGTCCGCGGGGATCTCCCCTGCCTTTCTCATCTGATCCAGCACCCACAGGCAGCCTTCATCGTAAACGAGGAATCCCCTGCAACCGATTCCAGCAGCCCGTTTTACATCTTCTACTGCTCTTACGATCTGCTCCTGCCCTCGAAGACGGTACCCCATACGGACTCCTTCTTCGGTATGGACCGAAGCAGATGTATCTGTCGTTGCTCTTGGCCCTATGGCAAGGATCAGATCTGTCTCCCATTTATGTGCAAGCTCTACCATCCTCTCGATTTCTTCATCCGTAAGGCGCATAATTCCCTGTGTTTGTGTTACTCTGTGAAGATAAAGTCCATAAGAATCCATTGCCTCCAGAAGTGCCCTCATCACTTTCGGTCCCTGAATTCCCGGAACCTCAAATCGATACTGCCCATTGTCTTTAAATCGTTTTTTTGATTCAGGAAGGTCATAAGCGTCCCCTCCTGGCAGACCGATTGTTTTTAGAAATTCTCTCGTTTTGTCCATACTGTTCATCGTCTATCCATCCTTTCACTCAAGATAACTTACACATAACATAAGCAAACTACCTCGCTGTTTATAAGGTTATTAATCCTTTTAGTGATTTTATCTATTCAATTCTTCTATCATGGCATCAATGGCTTCTCTATGGGAAAAATCCAGCGGAGGCAGTTTTCCACTCAGCCCTTTATGAATACGCACATCAATAAAAGAAGCTTTACCACAGTCTTTCAACGCAGCGAGTGCAGCGATCAGTTCCTCTTTTCCCGTCACAGGATGATGCATCGTTTCATATCCGCAGGCCTCCGCGATCTTTGTAAAGTCAATTTTATAACCAGCAGATGGCTGGCCTCCTACCGATTCATGTGCGCCATTGTTCAAAATAATATGTAAATAATTCGGCACATGCAGCTTACTAACCATAGTCATGGCCCCCATATGCATCATAGCAGCAGAGTCGCCATCCAATACCACTACCTTTCTCTCCGGTTTTTCCAATGCTATTCCTAATGCTACAGAAGAAGCATGCCCCATAGAACCGACATTCAGGAAATCGTTTTCCTTGCTTTCATTTCTTCTTTCACGCAGAAAAAATAACTCCCTAGTAGCCCGACCAGTTGTTGCAGAAAAGATTGCATTGGAAGGCATGTGGTTAAGAATAATCTCAATTGCTTCTTCACGGCTCATAGGATATAAGTCATCTTTATTATTCAGCTTTTCTTCTGCCATAACCCCTTTTGGGGCAATCAGTGCATACGGCTTTCTATATTTGATACAATAATTAACAGCTTCGTCTGTAATCCTCTCATATTGACCGATATCATCTGTAAGAATAGAGTAGTTGATGTGCATGGCATCCAAAAGAGGGATTGTAATCTCTCCTTGCAATTCGTGCTGTGGCCAGTCTCCCATTCCAGGCTGGCCGCGCCAGCCAATCAGAAGTAACATAGGAACACTATAGACATGCTCATCAACCAAAGATACCAGTGGATTGATCATATTACCCATTCCACTGTTCTGCATGTATACCAGAGGAAGTTCCTTTGTTGCAAAATAATGACCTGCTGCAATACCAATTGCATTTCCTTCATTAGCCGCAATAATATTCTTTTCTGGGAAGTGTTTTAATGCGTAGTTGCAAAAGCCATTTAAATAGGAATCCGGTACCCCTGTAAAAAACGTCACACCACAGTTACCTAATTTTTCAAATATTCTTTCCTGATCTAACATTTCTCTTAACCTCCCTATTTTTTACCTTTATAAAGGGTAAAATATTCCGGACTGTCTACCCTGCTGATTTCCCATGCCGTTTCAAACGCATCAACAATATCTGCTGGTAAGGGTCCTTCTTTTATGCTGGATATATTCTGCTTCATATGTTCCAACTTTGAAGCTCCGATCAGAATCGCATCCCCTCGTTCTCCATCCAACATAGAGTGATATGCAAGCCAACGGTAGGTAGCTTCAATAGTTGTGATACCATATCTCTCTGATGCAGATTTAATTACATTGACAGCTTCAAAAAAATTCTTTTTCCAATAACGTCCCTGATAATTGGGTCTATGTGTAAATCGTCCATCAGTTGGTTCTTCTTCAAACTGACCGTATCTTCCGGTTAACAGACCGCCTGCCATAGGATTATAGGCATAAAAACGCATTCCATAATGGTTAAGGCATGCATTGAGTTCAATCTCAGCCTTTCTGGTAAGAGGATTATAGACTCCCTGAAAAACAGTAGGCTTTACCCAGCCATATTTATCACATTTATTCCACACATCAGCTACCATCCATGCCGGGAAATTACTTAAACCAAGTTCCTTAAATCTTCCCTGGTCATAAAGAATTGACATTGCTTCCAGCACAGATTCCACTGGAGTTGCAGGATCTGGGAAATGCAGATATTCTATATCCACACAGTCTAAGCCCAGTCTTTCCAGTGATTCATTTACCTGCTTATATGCAGCTTCTCCATCCAGTTTTCCACTTATTCTGGGGTTTACTTTTGAAGCAATTCGAAATTTTTTATCCAATTTAGGCAGAACATCACCAAGTAATCGTTCACAATTACCCTCGTTATATACAAAAGCTGTATCGAATTCGTCGTAGCCCAAGTCAAAAAATGTGTTTATAAATCCCTCAACCTCTGGAGCAAACACCGATTCCCCAAAAGTCATGGTTCCAAGCACAATATTTACATTTTTCATAACAGACCTCTCTATAAATACTTCATAATATCATGAACTAATGCTGATTCACGGTGTACTGTATCAAATATAGAATCACTGGCATCAGTATATACACCAGCATATTGCATTAGCATGTCATAACGGTTTTTAAACTCTTCATTTGTTAATGGATTTTCCGGCTCTCCCTTTGGAAAATCTACTCGTTCTGAAACCATTCCGGATTTTGTCATAATGCTAACGATCGCAGGCTGAATCTCAGGAAATTCTTTGCTTAATTGCTCATCTGATATCACATGGACTTTCCTTGTTAATTCAAGAATCTCTTTGTTTTTCACCATTTCCTCACTGAATTCCTGGAGTCCGGCTCTTCCATAAATCACCCCAGCCGCCACAGCATACGGAATACTCATTTTTGCACTGTACGAGCCTGGTATTTCTATGTGATCATGGCCATCTACCGCAAGGTTATATGTTTTGATATCAATCTGTTTAATATCACTAGCTATCAACCCGTACTGAGTCCGCAGATGAATTGCAGCTTCTACTGCCGGATGAGTATAACGGCACGACGCATATGGTTTTGTGTAGCTTTTCATAATGGCATATGTCCCATTTAAAAGTACTGGTTTCAATTCAATATCATCCCGGTCTGTCATCATCTTAAAAAAACCGCGGCCTCCTAGTGGATCAACATGTCCTTTAAATCCTGCTTTCGCTATTTGGATACTCGTAAGCGCAAGGAGCGCAGTTTTCGCAACATTATAGGGCTTCAGTTCAGAGCCATCATCCAGTACCTTCAACATACCAGAGGCTGCAACAGCTGCAGATGCAAAGGCATGAAAACGCTCCTCTTTGTTAAACCCCAGCATATAAGAAGCGGCAATCGCAGCACCTAAGGTTCCGCACGTTCCAGTCGCATGGTATCCCTTAGCTTTATGCCCTGGCTGAATCGAAACAGCCATAGTGTAAGAGGTTTCATATCCTATAATTGCAGCTTTCAGCATGTCGCCAATACTTATTTTATGTTTCTCTGCCAATGGTATTAATAACGAAAAAACAGGACTGCCTAAATGAATTATTCCTGAATTAGTCCCGTCATCAAAATCAAGGGCATGACCATTCAATCCATTGAGAAAAACTGCTTCTTTAAAAGCTATGTTTTTACCTGTTCCTATTGCTTTATAATTTCCGTTCTCTGGTTCTGCAAATTTAAAATATTCTTTTATTTTATAATCCTGAAACTTTGCACCCGCACAGGTTACAGCAAGATAATCAAGTAATGATTGTCTCGCTCGTTCTATCACATTTTCAGCAATTTGCTGGTTATAAACACAATCAATAGCATTAAAAAACTCGATTGATTTATTCATATACCCTCCAATTCTTCAAAAAAAACAAAATAATGTTAATTAATATTTAGTCCAATAAGTGAACAGGTCAATTGCTTTTTCTTTTAATTTGTCGGAAAAACTTTACTATGTATTCCAATATAATTTTTATCAAATCCTTATTCGTCAAAATTGAATATATACAAACTATTATAAATCCAATAAATTGAATAACTATGTTTTCAGAGTAATATATAATACCTAAAAGAACACCTAAAGTAAGCGCAAGGAATAATGTCTTTGATTCTATTTTCATTCGAATGGATCTATTAATATCAAAATATCGAATTACAAACATACTCATAAAAGCAATTAAGCTAGACACCGATGCAGCATATAACCCTATCTTTCTCATAAGCAAAATATCTAATGTTAGATTTATAACAGCTGCTGTTATTGATGTTGTTGCAACTTTTTTTGATTTCTTTTCAGCAATATATACACAACTATAGAGCCCTACCATAACTCTAAAGAGCATCGCCATCATTAGAATGTAAATTTGGTTATAAGATTCCTTGTACTTCCAGTTAACCAGAACCGGAAATACAAATGGCATTAAAGATATTATTAGAAAACAACATGTAGAAAACAGTTTAAAAAAGACTGTCATCATCTCACTGAGAAAGACATCTCTATCCTCATCAGTAAAATGCAGCGAAACGCTTTCTGTCCAGGATAAATTTACAATATTATAAAAATTTATAAAAACATTTGGAAATTTACTGGACACAGTAAATATTCCATTTGACGCTATTCCCAAAAAGTATTTAATTACCAATCTATCCGATACATTAACCACCCACCATGCCAAATTATTCGGTATGAGTGGCAGTGAATACTGGCTTACTTCTTTTATTGTTGAGAATTTAAACTCATGAATGCTCACATACTTCCATATCTTATTGTTGAAAGAGAGATAAATAATTGTAACAACTTGCCCTAAAATAGATGCTGCAAATAATCCATATACTCCTTTGTTCAAAAAAACAAGCGCAATGACATTAAATACAACGGTCGAAACTGCTGAAATAAAACTTGCAATGGCATAACAAGTACTTTTTCCTAGCCCACGTGAAAATTGAAGCATAATAGATACAAAAACCTGAAGTGAAACATAAATCATTAAGAACTGGATATTTTCTACCGGATGAATAAAATTTAAAATTATTAAGAGCACATTGTATGCTGCAGTTTGTATAATACAAGACAAAAATATCGAAGAAAAAATATTTGTTATTTTGTTATTTTTTCCTCGATGTTCTAACATAAACCTAAAAAGGCCCTGATCAAACTGTAGATTAACTATTGGGAGAACTAACATTGAGTAGGTAATCATTATATCAAAAGTACCATATTCAGCAGTATCTAAAACACTTGTGTATAAAGGAAGAAGCAGAAAACTAATACATTGAGTACATATTTTTCCAAACATTAAAACAGCAGTATTTTTTGCAAGTGCTTTTTCTCTCTGCATTTTTCCAGAACCTCCCTCTATTCTTTATGATTCAAATATTTTTCAAAGAATTTTTTCATCAAACATCTAATTTTATTTTTCATGCCGAATGTTGTGTATTTTTTCAAAATATATTCTGAGCCAAATTTTTTATATTCCTCCCAGAAAAGCTCATATTTTTCTGGCTTCTCTGCTGCCTTTCTTAAGTTTATTTGCCGAGGAATAGCTAAATTTATTTCTCTCTCTTCCATCATTATTTTATCTGTCACTGAGCTAATGAAGTCTTGGCCTTTCTGTGTATTCACTGATACAAAAGAAATTCCCAGATCATCATCTATTTCTGGTTCTACTTGATCTATTCCCCAAAAATCGCCTAATGTAATATCGGTAATTCGATCTATCGATGCAAAGCTGCAAGAAAAGCAAGATTTTCTAATAATATATTTTTTTAAATATAAGTAAAAGAATGGTTCATTATCGCGCCTAGCTCCCTGATATATAGTTTTTTTTAAATTAATAAGAATATGATGTTGTTTCCAGCCTATTATTTTTGTTCTAAAACATATATCTGTCACTTTATCTTTTTGTTTTTTTTCTATATATTTTAAATAATCTTTAAAAAATACTGGACTTACATTGCCACCGCACAATACATCACACAATATAAGCTTCGATAAATCCATATTACCTAAATATAGCTTGAGTCCCGCATTTTGACATGGTGTACCGGTAAATAGAACTAATTGTTCATTTTTTATTTTTTCTTTAATTAATTTATAGCAACTACCAATCTCACTTTGAATGTATTTTGATTGTCTCATCATATCTCTTTGATATAATTCTGTAGCAATTATGTGTTTTACAGAGAAATCATTATTCCATACAACACCAACAACACAACCATGTTGCTCTAATACTTTGTCCGATATTGCGGTAAACGCACCGCCCGAAGAACTAATTTTTCTTACGCCTGTATCCTTTAATCTCACTGAATAGACTCTCTGTTTATATTTATTATCTTTTATTACACTCATATTACCAGGTATAGCAGGACAGTTTTTTGAACAACCTCCACATTCAATACACTTGTCTTTGTCTACCACAGGATATCTAAACCCATCTTCTACTTTCTTCATTGTAATTGCATTAAATTGACATGTATTATAGCAGGCCTCACATCCATAACATTGTTTGTTATCTATAATTGAAATAATCTCAGGCATAGCCCCTTCCTTCCGGTATCATAATCAAGTTATTATGAATTGTAATCCAATGATTTTTTCAAGTATTCGACTGACTCTTTTTTCCGCTCAGTTACATTTTCCCATTGCATAGTTGATTCAAAATCTTTTATATGAATAAGATCACTCGTGTCAATCAGAGACTGACGAATACCTATCATTTTTAGATACTCGATTATTCTATTGTTTCTGTTTTTGTTTTTTCCTTTCAGTTTAATTACATATAACTCTTTATTAAAAATTGATGAAAAAACAGTAGCATGGAAAGAATTTGTAAATATGCATTCAGATTCTTTTATTAATTTTACGAATTCAATTGGTCCAACTGGTTTACTAGAAATAGCTGTATAGCCTTTCATCTTTGCATATGAAGGGACTAATCTAGGATTGAACAATTTTATCCCCTTTTCTCTAGCTTTTTGAATTGCATACTTTTCAAGTTCCGGCTGATTAATTACGGGGTAATATAATGCGTACCCTTTTTGAATTATTGGCGAAACATTTAGAATTTCTTCTTCCCATTCCTGTTTATCCAATAATAATACAGGATCCAATACAACACAGCATTCCCTATGTGTAACAGTTTCGATAAATTTTTTATTATTTGGCTCTCTAATAGATAGAAAATCAATACTCCTTAGCTTATGACGATATATATCATAATCTTCCTCAACAATAGCTCCACTTTCTTTTCCTAAACTTGGAGCATAAGCAATTCTTTTTTTATCGGAATTGGCAAAGGACAAAAAAAATGCATCATCCAGTCCCGTGATATCTTTATTCCAAATCTGATCGCTTCCGCAAATAAAAGCATCATATAAGCTATTAAGTTTTTTCAACTCCGACACATCATATAATGTACCGCCAGACTGATCAAATATAGATTTATGAAATTCAGAAAAAGCTTTGTTTTTTTCCTTAACAAATCTATCCGTTTTCCATATTGCATTCGATAAAATAATCCGAATATTTTTCTTTATTTGATTCTTCCCCCTCCAACTGGTAATAAACGATTGTTCTGTCAGCCTATCTTCGATTTTCTGATTTCTATAATCAATTAAATAAGCATCCCATCCATTTTTTCTCAAATATTTTATTAAAGCAAAGGCCTGCAATGATGCGCCATAATTGTTTCCATTTTGTACCGTGATGGTTCCAATTCTCATTTATCTGCCCTCATCTCATTGTCTTCTATCATTATCGTTTTCTGTTCAAGATAGCTTATAAAGTTCTGGAGAAAAAACATCGGCATCCAAAATGTCATATTTGAATATCCTGTCAAAAAAAACAGCGGCATAAATAATCCAGTAAAAAAGGCTACTATTAAAATCTTGTGATTCGTTCGTGCACAAAATACCCGAGAAAATGACCAGAATACCAATATTACTCCTATTAATCCATTGTCAGATAATAACTCGATAAAACTATTATGTACTGCATTCCCAATCATCTGCCATGCAAATTGTGAAGCGGCGCCTACTCCGCTTCCAATAAATTTATGTCTCCAAAAGCCATTTAAACCTGCAGTCCATAACCTTATTCTGACATCTGAACCATATTCTCTAAATCCAGTCATTCTTTGAAAAAGAGGTGTCTTTGATAAAACAGCATATACAACAATGGCAGCTACAAACACAAGCATAATCCAAAAAAACTTATGTGTAGAATTACTATCAAACAAAATCAATTTCAATATTATCAGACATACTATTAATAATGCTGTTACAAATGCACCTCGAGATCCCATTAGTAGAACAGCTAATATTATTGTTATAGGATACAACAGGTCTGAAAAAGCTTTTTTCTTACCAATAAGAAAACGATACACTTTAATTGTAAAAGCCGGCATTAAATAGGCAGAAAGATAGTTTTGATCTTTATAGAATGATCCATAATAAATCGATGCTCTTCCATATGAATCAACTCCAAAACCAACTACATATCCAATCAATACAATAGCCGCTAAAATAAAAGCGAAATTGGTATAAAAGTATAGTATTTTTTCGAAACTATTTGCCTCTATGGCAGTATCTGATAGAACAATAAATAAAATCATACAAAATATAAGATTAAAGATTCTTGATTCACCTGGATTTACCACATCTGAAAACAGTGTTGATATAATGGCAACACAAATAAGCAGAAAGCCATTTATATATAAAAAACTATCTCTTCTCCTTTTTTGAACACAAGCAAAAAGGAGGAGTATTACAGAAGTTAATCTTACACTTTCTACCGTGGCACCAAATTCATAGCCATTTATAATATAATTAACCAAAAATACTACATATGCCAATATGAAAGGTGTACTACGTATATTTATGTATAGAACCTTTGACTTCATAGAGGAATTCATACAGATAATCTCCCAAATAGAAAATAAACTACCTTATGCTATTTTCCGAATTTTTTCTTCTCAATATTTCAAGCAAATAATAAAATTTAAACTTTAATAAAAAATATTTTATTTTTGCATTTCGTCCCAACTGATTAATTGTTATATTATTTAAAGCATCTTTATATGGCGACGTACAAAAAAGTTTATTACATTCCCCTCTCTTTTTCAGAAAAGAATCTTTATTATTTTTGTTAAAATATTTGAGTTTTATCAGTAATATCATTGAAGTCATAACTCTCATATATATTTTTTTAATAAAGTCTTCCTTTTTTTCACATCTCTTTGCAAAGGAAAATAGATACTCTAAATAAATTTCTTGCTCCATATCTGCATTTGGCCTATAGCGATTTACTATACTTCCCAACGTGTATCTATAGTGATATACAGGGATTGCAATATATTCTATTTTTTTTGCAACTTCTATTGATTCAACATAAAATAAACTGTCCTCATCATATGGAACAATAGGAAATTTAAGTTTATATTGCTGAATAAAATCAGTTTTGTATATTTTGGCCCATGCTGAACTAATTGTAATGCCTTTTCTATTTCCATCTTTAGAAACATGATTTGTTAAACACATACTTTGTAAAAATTCTCGTTCCTCATATGTACTAAATGTTCGACCTGTTTCAAAATAAGGAACGCCTTTGACTTCTTTATCAGGAAAATTTCTATAGCCGGAAAAATAATAGATATCTGCGAGATCATGCCTTTCAGAAATATACAGTATAAATTGTTCTATAAAATTTTCGTCTACCCAATCATCACCATCAACAAATGTAATCCATTCTGCTGTTACTATATCTATTCCTGCGTTTCTTGCATCAGATAATCCGCCATTTTTTTTATGTATTACCTTAATACGCTCGTCCATTGATGCATATTTATCGCATATTGCTCCACATTCGTCAGGAGAGCCGTCATCCACTAATATTATTTCTAAATCTTTATATGTCTGATTAATAATACTCGTAATAGATTGTTTCATATATTCCTTTTTAACCTTATAAAAAGGAACAATAAATGCCATTCTCATCTTCTTATGCCTCCTGATCCAATAATAAAATATACAGTCGTTTCTCAAAAGTCAGGCTCTGTATTCAGGAAAAAATCCACTATTAATTGGCTCTCTCATACTTATCAGCTCATCATATTTTTCCTGAATATATATCTTTTTCCCGATATAAAACTGACAAAGATTGCTGCCTTTGAAAAATGATTTTTTGAACTTAAATAGATTATCCTCTTGTGATCCTACCCCGCCTCCAAGATGAAATGTTTTGTATCCATTGGCGCAGCCCCATAAAGCAGCTTTATACAAAAGCAAATTAGATGGTGCCAAACTTCGATATTCATATTTTAATCCAGATAAATGATAATTAAGATATCCATTTGCTGCAATCATGATAGACGCTGCAATCATTTCATTGTCTTTTACTGCATAAAATATTTGTGCATTTTCAGGTAAATCAAAACAAATGCTATTGTAAAATTCTGGTCTGAAGAAGTAATAATCATCTGCATTGTCATGTTCCATTGTTGCATTATAAATACCTATAAATTCTTTATATAATACCTCCGATCTGCCACTAAAAATTTTCACTCCAGATTTTTCTGCTTTTCTGATCATATTTCTATTTTTACTACTTATATTTTCCCATATAATTTCCGGCGATCTCAAATCCATAGCAACCGTTTGTCCCAACGGAATAATGTTATATATCCCCTCTGAAAATATGTAGTTTTTCACAACTGGATGAAATCTGACAAAACTGCTTATAACACCGTTTTTTCTACACCAATCTTCAAATGTACTAAACAATTCATGGTATCCTACACCTTCGATAATCCAACCACCATAACCATAGGGAGTGGAAAAATCAAAATATGTATTTTCAGGAAGTTTTCCTTTAAAGAAAGTAACTTTTGATATATCACGCTTAAAAACAACATTAATTCCACGTATATGCCTATTTTCGTAGTAAAATAGCAACGGTTCTCCATCGCCATGTAATTTAAATCCTTTACTATATCCGCTTAGCCAATATACATCATACTCAGAAAAAGAACGAACAACTGTATCCCATTTATTACTCTCCTCTAATGTATATACTTTTAACATTCTTCTATCCCCTTCTTAATAATTTTGCATATATACTCCATATCTGGAATTTAATGAATGAACTATTACAGTCAGACATCTGTACACCATATTTAAAGTTGTCGTATGCATATCCATCCGTCCAGCAACCGCACCACTTTCGAACACTTCTAAAAAAGTAACTTGCGTCATAATGTATATTTGATATTAGAGAATGTGCCGAATCTCTAATATTAATCCCATCATAATTAGAAAAAGTTATTCTCCAATATAATCACGGAAATAGCCCCAATTTCACTTTCTATCTCTCGCATATTATTAATCCAATCTTTTTACATTAAATGTTTTCATCAGCATATTCATCCCCTGTATATCGTGGACGATAAGATTATCTTGAATAAACGAAATTGTATCTTGAATATCTCTAATGGTTTTACCGACAAATTTGAACATCATCGCCTTATGTGCGTTTGTCCCTGTATTTGCAACAACATCACCCTCACTATGTAAATATGTGATATCATAAATGTTTTCATTTTCTGTAATCTTTCCAATACTAATTTTTCCAATAGTTCCTGCATTCACAAATGCACAAAATGTTCCATAATATCTCTCAAACCGAGGATCATCCTGAGCCAAATCATTTCCCATTTTACCGGTAATGGAATAATTTATTATCAGTTTCATAAAATCGATTCCATTATTTTTTCTAATCACTTTAAAATCGTCATTCCCATTTACACGGAGCCCCATCTCAAAAGCATAGATACCATTTTTGTTTGCAATCAGCTGAAAATTAGCCATACCATTTTCGAGTCCCAGTGTCTCGATAAGTTTTACAATTCCAGGATGGACGTCCTGAACAAACTTTTCATAGTATTTTGAAGGTGTAAGCACTGCATCACATAGTTTTGCTCCCCCAGTATCTTCTGAGATATATTTGTCATTAAGGCATGACAAGCTGATATATCCATCTGAAAATGTATATACTGCACATAATTCAATTCCAACAAGATACTCCTCTATAACAATTTTTTTCTTTGCTGAATAATCTAATGCGTATGGAATAGCGGTTCTTAATTCATCGACATTATTACAAATACTGATTCCTTTTCTACCGCCATTATCAGATGGCTTAACAATGACAGGAAATACAATTTGATCAAATCCGTTTTCACTGCCATCACCACTTAGCGAATAATCTTTAGGGGTTGGGACTCCAGTTTTTTCACACATTTTTTTGAATAATCTTTTATCCCTTGTCATGCTAATTTGTTCTTCTGTTGCATAAAAAGGTTTTCCAATTCTTTTAGAAATTCTGCACGCAGCTGTTACTCGATCTTCACCATACCCCGCAATCACACCATCTACATTATTCTCTATGCATTTCTTGGCTATCTCTTCTGTTTTTGAGTAATCAATATCCCATGCCTCGTCTGCAATCATTTTTGAAGGGCTTACACGCCAGTCTTTATAACGGTCGCAGCAAATGACATATAATCCCATTTCATGAGCCGCTTCAACAAAAGCTATATCATTTCTATCGCTGCTAATTACCAAAATCTTCTTATTTAAAGTACTCATTTTAATCTCCCTCAACACGGTTCATCTCTTTGCGAACTATATAAAGACTTCCTGTTTGCTGGTCATCCTGAATAATATCGCTTCTTTTGATTACTTTCCACGCTGTCAATAAAATCACCTTTATATCAAATAGAAATGAAATGTTATTAACATACTCTATATCAAGTTCGAATTTATGATCCCATGTAATTGCATTTCTGCCATTAATTTGGGCCCACCCTGTAAGACCAGGATTAACAGAATGACGGATTCTTTCATGATCATAATAATAAGGCATATATTTTACGGGAAGTGGACGAGGTCCAACAATACTCAATTCTCCTTTTAACACATTTATCAGAGACGGGAGTTCATCAAGGCTTGTACTCCGCAATAACCCACCAAATTTGGTCAAACGCTTATTACCTGGTAATAAAACTCCATTTTCATCGACTTCATTAGTCATGCTTCTAAACTTATAAATACGAAAAATCCTCTCATCTTTACCTACTCTTTCTGTAGTATAGAGAACAGGGCTTCCCATATTAATTCGAACCAATACAGCAATAATTAATAATAACCACCAGAATAAAGCAATAAATGTAACTGCAACCAAAATATCGATTATACGCTTTATATAATTCTTATATAATTGGTTATTTTTCATAATCCTATCTCCTTAAAACACAGCATTATTATCATTCAAAACATCTTTTAATAACTTCAATAATTCTATCCTGTTGCTTTACAGTCATCTTATTATCCGAAGGCAGGCATAAACCACGTTTAAAGATATCAGAGCCAATATCCTCTATACTACCAGCAATGTAAGCATTTGTTTTTGCTCTACCATTACCAGCAGCGGTAATAAACGCATTCATTCTGTACATAGGCTGCATATGCATTGGCTTCCAGATTGGACGCCCTTCTGCATTGATATCTGCGATTGCATCTAATATCTCCGTTGGACAGCTCTTGCCATGTTCTGGACGATATATAGCTGTACTGTCGTCACGTACCTGTTCACACATTGCATCTTTATCAAGTATCATTGCACTTAACCAGTAGTTTGGAACAGATTTATCCTCCTCAAATGGATTCATTGATACAGGCAAATCCTTAAAGCCTTCTTTATACCTCTCCCAAATTGCCTTTTTCTGTTTAATATGTTCTTCCAGATATGGATATTGACCACGAACAACACCTGCAATAACATTACTCATGCGATAGTTATATCCGACTTCCTCATGTTGATACCAGGCAGCATTTTCACGTGCCTGTGTAGACCATTTACGTGCTTTGTTTGCGGCCTCCAGATCATTCGTAAGTAAACAACCACCACTGGAACCGGTTATAATTTTGTTCCCATTATAAGAAATTGCCGCGTAATCACCAAAAGAGCCAGTTTGCTTACCTTTGTATGTAGCTCCCATAGATTCAGCTGCATCTTCTATCAGCAGCGCACTATGTTTGTCGCATACAGCCCTCAGTTCATCTATTTTTCCAGGGAATCCATATAAATGCGCTGCTACAACAAGCTTTACTTCCGGATAAATCTCAAACGCTTTCTCCAGTGCAACTGGGTCCATATTCCAGGTATCACGCTCAGTATCAATAAACACCGGAATACCGCCTTCATACACAACCGGATTCAAAGTTGCACTAAATGTCATGTCAGAGCAGAACACACGCTTACTTTCAACAGCGCCATGACCATTTGCTGATTTACCATACAATTTTTCCCCCGCAAGCTTCACACAAAGATGTAATGCTGCAGTACAGCAAGACAGACCTACGGCATACTTTACTTCTGCTTTCTCTGCTGCAGTACGCTCTACTTCATTGATATTAACTCCCACTGTAGACATCCAGTTTGTTTCATACGCCTCTATCACGTATCTCATTTCTTCACCGTGCATTGTGGGTGAAGCCAGCCATATTTTTGATTCAAAGGGCTTCATATTCTCTGATCTAACAAACATGATTCTTTTCCTCTTTCCTGTATAAATAACAATTGGGAATGCCTTATTCAATTTACCTTGCAACGCTAGATATTCGTCATAAACACTTTTACCATTTACTCGTCTTCCTCACATTTTTACTCCACAATCTATTTCTCAATAAAATGCTTTCTTAAAGCATCATAATCAACCACATATTCCTTTTAAAAAGTACATTCATTGCCCTGTCTGAACCATTTACATAATACAGCAGTATCGGCTCTCCATTGCTTTTATTTTCTTTCATAAACGAGGAGACATATTTATTTAGATAAAAAACATCGTAATTTGCAAAAGGGTGAAACCGTTTTATTCCAATGTTCTTTTATTGACTCCAATCTCTGTTATCATCTTTGCTTAAGTCCTTTCGTTAAAATAGTCTCTTATCAGCTTGACTACTTTTTCCATATCCTCTTCCCCGTATCGCTGGTCACATACCAGTGAAAGCTCTTCTTCATAAATTATTTTTCCTCGTTCACTTAATCTCCGATGATAATCGGAAAGAGGCCAATGCACAGGGCAATACACCTGATTGTCAATCAGATACTTCCGCAGCGCATCCCGATTTCCATTAACAAGAATTGGAACAAATAGCGGCGTATTATCCTCATTTCTACTTTTATGTAACAGTGTGCAGCTCCGCATTCCGCTTAGCCCCCAGAGTAAAATATCCGCATTTCTTTTTCGTCGCCCTTTTATAAACTCAAAATCTGTATTGACCAATTGCAGCAGGCACTCTTCTGTTGGAATATATCCGACATAATCTTTTTCCAGAAATGCCTCGGCTTCATCGAACCTGGTAAGAAATAACTCCTTATTATCCGTTCCTGCCTCAATATATCTCTTCTTCATAAACATAGCTGTTTTTCGCATTCTGCTGTAAGTTTCGCCAATACCACCTTCTATTGGTTTGAAATTCCCGACTCGTTTATTGGCTTCCGCAATCCCGTAAAATCCTGTCCATTTCCGGTAGCTGGCATATGTATAATCAGCGAAATTCTCCAAGCCCTTCTCAAGCCAAGAGTGTGTTTTATCCTCAATGATTACGTCATACGCTTTCCTGATCTCACTCATATTAACTCCAGCTATATTTGAAAAGCCAAAATAAGTCATGTAGTAAAATATCTCATTATTTTGGCGTTCTGGTATGTCTGCACAAAGCCCCCTGCTCTTATCGTAGAACACATCATAGAAGCGAACGGAAATCCCATGTCTGCTAAATGGTTCAATCATCGTATGGCAACAATATCCGGGCAGCAAAACCGATTCTATCCTATAATCCTCCAGAATGTCCCTAATGATATATTCCAAAGCCGTTCTTCCAGATAAAAAGTATTTTTTTCTTCCAGTTAAGGAATCCGCTTCCCAGAATTCGCTTCCAATCTCCATATATTCTCTGCTCCTGTAAAATAAATCGCATTAATATTTCCCTGGCGACATGTTGCTTTTATTTCCACATTACTTACTATAGACTTCCACTTTGTACATAATGCTTTATGCAGAAAGTTCTTCTCCATATTCTTGTTATTCAGTCATATTTGTAACCGCCGCCTCTACCATGGCACTACTAATCTGATTCTTTCTTACAATTTCATTTCCCGTAGGCTTGTCACCCACGGGCTGAAATGTCGTTACTATCTTCCTCACCATGTCGACGATATAATCACTATTTTCATAACTTGCCTTAGCGAGATTCTCTAACTGTTTTAAAAATACCTCTTTATCAAATGGAATTGGTTTTCCTATATGAATCAGTTCATTGGCTGTCTTCAACATTCCCTCTTCAGCCATCAGTTTCTCTTCAAACAACTTTTCACCAGGCCTCAAACCGGTATATGCCATTTGAATATCAATTCCGGGCTCATACCCTGATAATTTAATTAAATTTCGGGCAAGTGTATCAATCTTAACGGGATCTCCCATATCCAAAATAAATATCTCCCCGCCCTTTGCATATGTTCCTGCCTGCATAACGAGACTTACTGCTTCTGGTATTGTCATAAAATAACGAACTATATCTGGATGAGTAACTGTAACCGGACCTCCTGCCTCGATCTGCTTTTTAAACAACGGAATAACTGAGCCGTTACTTCCAAGTACATTACCAAAACGGACTGCCACAAATTGTGTTCGTTTAGACTCAGTAAACTGTGGGTCTTTTCCTTTTTTAGCAATGTCAAACCCTATATCTTTTTTATTGTTTTTACTAATGCCTTTGCCTGCACTATCCGACCGTTTATCTTCTCCCAAACCATTAACAGCCATATGGTCCACCGGATCAGGCACAATCTGTCCATCAATTACTTTATTAGCATGAGCATGCAAAAATGGAAGTAGATCCATCTTACCTTCCTTGCTGATTGCATCCATACTCTGAATAACCATCTCGCAGAGCCGTTTACTCGCCCCCATAATACTGGTCGGGTTGACAGCCTTATCTGTACTGATTAGAACAAAACGCTGTGTGCCATGTTTCAACGCAGCGTAGGCCGTCTTATAGGTTCCCACTACGTTATTTTTTATGGCCTCATTGGGACTTGTCTCCATTAATGGAACATGCTTATGCGCAGCCGCATGGTATACAATATCCGGTTTATACTTTTCAAAGACCATATTGATTCTTCTGCTGTCCCGCACGGAACCAATTAAGACAACCAGATCCAGCTTATCCTTGTATTTTCTTTTCAACTCCTGTTCGATATCGTAAGCATTGTTTTCATAGACATCAAAGATAATAAGCTGTTTCGGTTCATGACCTGCAATCTGGCGGCAGAGCTCGCTACCGATCGAACCACCTCCTCCAGTGACAAGAATGGTCTTTCCTTTAATATATCGAAATATTTCCTCCATATTTACCTTAATTGGATCTCTGCCCAGCAAATCCTCCACAGCCACTGCCTTCATTCTGCTTAAAGATACCTCACCGTTTGTCAGCTGATAAATACCAGGCAAACTTTTCAACTCACAATGTGTCTCTTTACAGATATTTAAAATATCTCGCTTGTCCTTCGGAGACGCTGTCGGAATTGCTAATAATATTTGGTCAATACTGTATTTCTCTACCGATTCCATGATTGAATCACGTCCTCCGACGATAAGCACGCCTTCCATGAATCGGCCCCATTTATTAGGATTATCGTCAATCACACAGCATGGCTTTGACAGGACTTCTGTTGAACTTTTTAATTCCTTTAAGATAACCTGTCCTGCGGCACCAGCTCCAATTACCATTACATTGTGAACTGCCTTAACGCTTCTCTCTCTTCGCGTCCTTTCCAACGTAATATAGCGATAAGCGAATCGTATTGCAGTTACCAATGCAAGCTGCATGGCTGCACCAATCACATAATAAGAAATCGGCATACGCTTAATGAGCAACGTGATGCATACAATATGAAATACTGTAGTAATCACACTCGATGCAAATATTCGATTTAATTCACTAAAGCTGGCAAATCTCCATAGGCTTTTATACAGATGCAGCGCATAAAATACAACCAACACAAACACCGTATAGAACGGTGCAAATCTCAAGTATGAATTAAGGTATGTCTGTGGGATATTCGAAAAACGCAAATCAAACCGCAGCCACAAACCAAAAAAGTAAGAAAAATTCACTGCGATTATGTCATATATGATGAGATAGAAAGCGACTACTTTCCAATGTTCGATATGTCTTTTTTTTGAGGTATTATCATTTGCATGGTTTAACGCTTTGTCCTTATTCTTTCGTTCATTTGTATTAACTTTCACTGTACTTCATACTCCATTCTCCCCTAACCCCGAAAAACTTCGGGGTTATCTGTTCATTGCATCTATCGGGTTGTATATAATCGGGATTACTTTTATCCGTATCACTTTGGAACAGATTCCAAATAAACCTTCAACAGATTCACCGCCCCCTCGCGAATGCGTCCATTGCAGTGGGACAATCTATTTACAATCTGCTTCTGTTCATCCAGCCGGTCGCCGCCGTCATCAGACGAGGCGCCGTAGATCAGATAATCCAGTGACAATCCCATCTCCTCAGAAAGAAGAATTAATGTCTCAACAGACATGCCGCATCGGCCATTCTCAATATCCCGGTAATACCGGCCATTCTTCCCGATTCTTCTTCCCATTTCCTCCCCGGTCAGTCCCATTTCGCGTCGACGGCAGCCCAGACGCTTGCCTACTTCCTGCCTGTTATAGGTAACCATTTCATCCCGCCTTTCGCCTAAACAACATAATAAATATTATGTTGTATATAGGACGACAAGTCGCCTGTTGCTTACATTCGGATAACAATGTTTTGAAAATTCATTCACATATTTTAGGGGATTTTGGATTTTAAGAGTTGTAAAAAGTCGAAATGCGTGCTAGTATAATATGGAGTTTCGGTTTAAAACAGATATAATAGTTATACTTACAACATAATATTTATTATGTTGTATCCCCTCAAACCACCAGCCGCAGCCGTTCCAGCTGCCTCCGGTGTTCCTCTCCAGTGGAAATCATATAGATTCTTGTTGTATTGATACTGCTGTGCCCCAACACATCTGCGAGCTTCGCAATATCCTTATCAATTTCGTAAAAGCTTCTGGCAAACAGATGACGGAGATTATGCGGAAATATTTTATCGGCCAGAACCCCGGCTTCTTTCGCCAAACCTTTCATTTTGCGCCAGATATTGCTTCTGTCCATGGTATTGCCGGCTTTCGTGATAAACACCTCCCCTTTTTCGATTCCATTTTTCTGTATGTAAAGAAGCAGTTTTTTTCTCAGATTTCCCGGAATCATGATCCTTCTGTTTTTCCCTTTACAGCACACCTCTGCGTATCCCAGCCTGACAGCCTTTACCGTCACGAAACACAACTCGCTCACTCGAATTCCCGTACAGCAGATCGTCTGCAGGATCATCTCCAGCCTGATATTGCCGGTCCTTCTCGCTGCTTTTACCAGGCGGACATACTCCTGTCTCGTCAGTTCTTTTTCCTCCAGGCAAAAGGCCTGCTGCTGTATTTTTAGCTGCTTAACAAGAAATTCCGGATGATCCAGCCAGCGAAAGAAACTGTTTAAGGACGCGAGCATGGTGTTCACACTTCTTGCGCTGTATTTTTTTTGCAGGGACTCCTTGTAGCTGATGATCCGCTCTTTGGTCACCGGATTTTTCCCTATATAGCTTAAAAAGCATCCGATGTCATGAATATACTTTTTAATCGTTATTTTACTTTTCTCTTCCATAATTAAATATTTTTTAAACTCTTCAACTTCTGTTCTTTTAATCTTAAGTCCATTCATTCCTTCTACCTCTTTCCCCATTCGTATTGTTGCATACTCATATTTTTCCCTTTGCCGCAATTAAGTTTAGCACACCCCCATAGCTTCATGCATAAAAAATGCCCCATCAGCCGTATAGGAACAAGCCGATGAGGTATCGTAAACCATCCGTGTCACCAAAAAGCACCTTGATGATACAAAAAAACCGCAGGAACCAATCACATTCCTGCGGCGAACTTTTTCTATATACATCAGGAGAACAACGGCGTAGAGAAATACCGGTCTCCCGTATCGGGAAGCAGAACAACGATTCTCTTCCCTTCATTTTCCGTTCTTCCGGCCAGTTCCTTTGCAGCCCATACCGCTGCCGAGGATGAAATACCAACCAGAATTCCTTCATTCTGAGCAATCTCACGACCGGTCACATAGGCATCTTCGTCCTTCACCCGAATGATCTCATCATAAATATCCTGGTTCAGGATCGTTGGAATGAATCCGGCGCCAATTCCCTGAAGTCCGTGAGGACCAGGATTTCCGCCGGAAAGAATGGGAGATCCCTCCGGTTCTACCGCTACGATTTTCACGTCAGGATTCTGGCTCTTTAAATATTCGCCGGTTCCGGTAATCGTTCCGCCGGTTCCGACTCCTGCTACGAAAATATCTACAGTACCATCGGTATCCCTCCAGATCTCCGGACCGGTCGTCTCCTTATGAGCCTTCACATTAGCCGGATTATCAAACTGACCCATGATAACGGATCCGGGTATCTCGTCTCTCAGCTCTTCTGCCTTCGCGATCGCTCCCTTCATCCCCTTCTTGCCATCGGTCAGTACAATCTCTGCACCGTAGGCCTTCAGTAAATTCCGTCGCTCCACGCTCATGGTTTCCGGCATGGTGAGAACTGCACGGTAGCCCTTCATCGCCGCGATGCTGGCAATGCCAATGCCGGTATTACCGGAAGTCGGTTCGATAATGGTTGCGCCCGGTTTCAAGGTTCCCGCCGCTTCCGCGTCAAGAATCATAAACAGCGCCGCACGGTCCTTTACGCTGCCTGCCGGATTTAAATACTCCAGTTTTGCGATGACGGACGCCTTCAGCTGATGCTTCTTCTCGTAATTAGTCAGCTCCACCAGCGGGGTGCTGCCAATCAGTTCCATTGCACTCTTTCTGATCTTTTCCATAATCATCCTCTTTTCCAATTCATAGTGTTCTTATATGAATTCTTTTTACTGATTTTAGTCTTGTTACTGCCATTTGTCAACTGTTTTTTTGTGATTATGGAAAATATTTCTATAAATCGTATAAGCGGCTGTATTTTTCCTTCAGATACTGAATGTAATACTTCGGATTGAAATCTTCTCCTGTCGTATCCTTCAGAATCTCTCTGCTGGTCTTCAGCTTGCCGAAACGATGGACGTTTTCCCGTAAATATTCACGGATTACTCCGATCTCCCCTCTCTCCAGAAGGCCCTCGAAATCCATCTCTTTCTTCATATGGTAATACAACTGTGCCCCAAACGCACTGCCCAGCGCATAGGATGGGAAGTAGCCAAAGGAGCCCTGAGACCAGTGAATATCCTGCAGTACGCCTTCGGAGGCATTTTCAGGACGGATTCCTAAGTACTCCTCGTATTTGTCCGCCCAGATCTCCGGAAGCTTCTTTAAATCCAGGTCTTCCTCGATGATCATCTTCTCGATCTCATACCGGATCAGAACGTGAAGGCTGTATGTCAGCTCATCCGCCTCTGTACGAATCAGGCCCGGTTCTGCCTTATTGATGGCTTCCACAAACTGTTCCCTGCTGACTCCCTTTAACTGCTCCGGGAAAATGGACTGGAGCTTCTCATAAAGCGGTACCCAGAAAGCGGCGTTGCGGCCGATAATATTTTCGAAGAATCTGGACTGGGATTCATGCATTCCCATGGAAGCGCCCTGGCCCACCAGTGTCTGTGTCAGATCGTCGCCGATACCGAGTTCATAGATTCCGTGGCCCGCCTCGTGGATCACCGAGAACAGGGAGCTGTCCACATGGTCGCTGTAATGGGTCGTAATTCTTACGTCATGATTGTGCAAATTCGTCGTAAATGGATGGGCACTGACTGCCAGCACGCCCTTATTAAAATCAAATCCCACGTACTCTGCCAGAAATTCCGCCAGCTCTCTCTGCTTCTCTTCCGGATAATCTCCTGTCAAGAAGGCGTTTTCAATCTTCTTTCCACGCTCCTTGATCTCACGGATCAGGGGAACGATGGCCTCTTTCAGCTCATCAAAGAACTGATCCAGCAATTCCATGTTAAAGTCCTTCTCGTATAGATCCAGCATGGAATCGTAGAGTTTTACGCCATCCTTTGCGCGGTAGGAGGCAAATTTCTTCTGGTAGTCCACTACCTTTTTCAGAGTGGGAACAAATTTGTCGAAATCATTCTCCTTCTTCGCCTTAGACCACACTCTCGTAGCCTCCGATACCAGCTGTGCGTTATCGCGGTACTCCTCCGCCGGGATGCAGACAAGCTGTTCTCTTGTCTCCTTCGCCTCTTTCACAATGGCTTTCTCCACATCTGTGAGGCCCTCTTCCTTCTCACACGCTTCGATGGCTTCTTTCATTTCGTCGCCTGCCACCATGTTGTAATACTCTTCAGATAAAGCTCCGATCACTCTGGCCGTATGGGCTCCGGCTTCCTCGGGTGCCAGCGTCTCATTATCCCACTCAAACAAAATCAGAGCGGTCTGTAACGCCATTGTCTTTTCCAGTACTTTTTCCAGTCTTTCATATGCTTTGCTCATGATGCCTTATCTCCTTGCTTCTTTATTCATATTCTGTCAAACATGTATTCAGTATACCTCTTCTGCCATATCCTGTAAAGTATGGAAATCCGGCCCACAAGGCATGCTGCAAACGGTAAGAGACAGTCTTACCAAACAGTATATACGAAAACTCAGAAATTACTACTATCCGTCTGCCGATTCTCCGCCTGCAAACGTCAAAAAACGAAAAATGCAGGAAACCGGTATTTCCGGCATTCCTGCATCCATTTTTTCGTGTGATCCGTGTATATCCACGATTCCATGCATCAAAAATACTTCTTATTGCCCCATAAGTTGCTCTTTTTTAAATCCAGATATTCATTATAGGCTTTTTCCAAAATCTGTTTCTCGTTGGAAAATTTCAGTAAATGATACGCTTCATGGAACTTATAATACCCGGAATCGATAAAATACTCTTCCCGTTGTGGTTTGCTGTAATAGCTGTCCGCCATCATCAGATACCAGTGAACATCCTTCTCCACCATATCCTGCGGCGTGTTAAAGGAGTACTGGCTCTTTCCGATATACTTAATAATCGACGCACTGACTCCCGTCTCTTCCTTCACTTCACGAAGGGCCGTCTCCTTATATTCTTCTCCCGCTTCTACAGTTCCTTTTGGCAAAACCCAACCTTCATATTTGTTCTTATAATTCTTATATAAAACCAGAATTTTACCTCGAAAAATAACCACACCGCCACAGCTCGTTGCCTCTATCATTGCAATTCCTCCAGACTGAAACCTTGCATCCCTGTCCGGGATTCCGGTTTTGGTGTGTCTCACAGACTGGGTATAGTATACCTCTTTTTAAACTTATATGCAAGAGTGTTCTTGTCATGTTCCGTTTCACGATCCGTCTGGAGTTTTCGGTGCCCGGCGGATTGTGAAACGGAACCCTGTCATCTCGAAAAGTAGGTATCAAACAGCGATCTGGCTATTGGAGCGGCCGTTTTTCCCCCGGAACCGCCTTCCTCCACGATCACGCTTACCACCAGCTTCGGATGCTCCGCCGGGGCAAATCCGATAAACCATGCGTGAGTCTCCTTGTCCTTGTCAAATTCCGCCGATCCCGTCTTCCCCGCTACCGTATAGGCATCCGTACGCACCGCGGAACCGGTTCCTTCCGTTACAACGGCCCGCATAAGCTCTGTTAAGCTGGCCGACTCCTCCGCGGTCATCAGATTGCCGTATGACTGGGGCATAAATTTTTTAATGACATCACCGCCTACATTTTCCACGTGGTCGATGAGGTACGGCTTCATCAGAGTGCCGCCGTTTGCGATGGCTGCCGCGATCATGCCGCCATGTATGGGTGTCATCTGGGTCTGCCCCTGTCCGATGGAGGTCTGAAGTATCTGCCACGTATCGCCGTCCGGCGTCAGCGTATAGGCGCTCTGACTGTATGGAATGGCGATGGGAAGAGGCGTATCGAACAGAAGCTGATCCGCCGTGGTCTTAAGCCTTCCTAAATCCAGCATCAGGGCGAGATTCGCAAAAGCGCCGTTGCAGGAATTTGCAAAGGCCCTGACAAAATCCTGACTGCCGTGCGCCGTCTCATGGTAACATTTTATCGTGTAATCCTCAT
Source organism: Hungatella hominis (assembly GCF_014288005.1). Taxonomy (NCBI): domain Bacteria; kingdom Bacillati; phylum Bacillota; class Clostridia; order Lachnospirales; family Lachnospiraceae; genus Hungatella; species Hungatella hominis. The sequence continues at coordinate 884,568 of NZ_JACOPB010000001.1, read as the reverse complement.
AGTGAAAAAAACCGCTGCAGTCGAACCGGTAATCCCTGAAATTCTCCGGATTCTCCCTTATATACTCCAATGCCGTCACGATCTTGAACGTCGAGCCCGGCGGATAAAGCCCCTGAGTGGCACGGTTTAACAGCTGTCCCTCGCTGTTGCCGCCTGCCACGAGAGCGTCCCAGTCCGCAGCCAGCATATTGGTATTGTAGTCCGGTTTTGAGACCATGGCGAGTATCTTCCCAGTGTCCGGTTCCATAGCGACCACCGCACCTTTCCGGCTGCCCAGAGCGTCATACGCCGCCTTCTGGAGGTCTACGTCGAGAGTCGTGATCACATTGTCCCCGAGATTTTTAACGGAGGACAGCTCATTGATCACCTGCTCGGCCAGATTCACGTGGCTGGTCAGCAGATAAAAGTTACCCAGTGCCTCCAGGCCGGTCTTTCCCTTGGTAGAATACCCAACCACATGGGAGAACATGGAATCATAGGGGTAATACCTCGTTTCGCCGCCGTTCTCGTCCACATTTGTCTGAGCCAGAACTCTTCCGTCACTGCTTAAGATTTCTCCCCTTACCACCCGGTCCGAAAAACTGTCGAGCCGGGCGTTGTAGGAATTGTTGATCACATTTTCACTTTTTATCTGAAGAAAAAAGGCAAAATACAGGACCAGTCCTGCGAAAAGAGCCGCCACCGCATAGGTAATCATCAGAATATGGCGGTTTGCCTTGGGATTCGGGTCAGCCTTTTTCATATTGTTTCTCTTCCTCTTCATTCTGTTTTAAAATATACAGCCCCTGCATGACTCCGAACAGAATAAACGTGCTGAACACAGAGCTTCCGCCGTAACTCATCAGGGGAAGGGTCACTCCGGTAGAAGGAATGAACTTCGTCACGCCTCCCACGGTTAAAAATACCTGGACGATATAGACCGTTCCCAGGCCAAAGGCAATCAGTTTGTAAAACACCGCTTTCATGCGGCTGGCAATCATCATAAACTGCAGGAAGCATCCGAAGCAGATGAACAGAACGCACAGGGCAAAGATTCCTCCCAGTTCCTCCGAGACGGCGGAAAATACAAAGTCCTTTTCCACCACAGGTATCTTCCCAGGCATTCCCTGGCAGAGTCCCATGCCAAACCAGCCGCCCGTACCGATGGCGAAAAGGGACTGGGTAATCTGGTATCCCTTATTTTCAATATCCGACCATGGATTTCTCCAGGCAAGCACCCTCGCCCTGACATGATCGAAAAGCTGATAGGCCAGCACCGAAGCCGCGGTCCCCGCACCTGCTCCGCCCAGAAGATACACCCATTTCCCCGTAGCCACAAACAGCATCAGCACGTAGGTTACGAAGAAAATCAATGCGCTGCCCAAATCCTTGGAAGCCACCAGAATCAGCACATGAAGGGCGGCCACCAGCGTAGTCATACACACCGTCTTAAACTTCGTGGAACGGTAAAACATGGTCGCCACGAAGAAGACGAAGCTGATTTTTACGAATTCAGACGGCTGGAAGGTAAAGTCTCCGATTCCGATGGAAAGCTGAGCTCCATAGCTGCTAATCCCGGTAATCAGCACGACGCCCAGCAGAATCAGTCCCAGGATCCCATAGACCCACGGAATCTTCGACAGCTGCCATACCCGGTCCATAATAAACGGTATAATCCAGGTAATGACCGCGGCCGCCAGCACAATCACGAACTGTTTCAGCGCCCGGTCAAAGGACAGCCGCGTTAGAATGATAAAGCCCACGCTGAGCAGCATACACATATTGTTGACCAAAAGCCGCGAAACATTGTGGTAGAACAGGCGGTAAACGTAAATGTAACACAGAAAAAATACCACCTGCGCCACATAAAACGCGAGGATGCGCTCATCTCCCGTTTTCAGCCACAGTATCCCGTATGCCAGAAAATGAATCAGAAACATGCACCGGTTCTGACGTGCGCATATCTTCTTTTGTTTTCCTTCATCCCGGAAAGAAAAATACCGGAAATTCAACCAGGTATACACCGCAATCAGCAGTATCATCAAATACCTGGATACATCGACAATCAGATTCACCATAGGCTCCTACTCCACACCGCGTTTAAAATGTCCTCTTGTAAAGTCCCCAAAGGGCTGTTCCACCCGTTTCCCCGACAGCAGGCTGTCTGTAAAGCACCGGATCACCGCCGCCGTCTCCTCAAATGTCTCAACGGTAAACTGAAGTCTTACCGCCGCCGGGGCCAGTGCCTTTATCTGTTTCTCCATTCCCAGGAGAGATACCGGCGCCGCATTATAAATCGAGTTATAGCAGAATGCACAGTGATTCTTCACAGGAAATTCCTTGCCCATACGGTCTTTCAGCATAAGAAGCCCTGGCTTTTTATCACACTTCTCCGTTCCCTGGTGAATACACTGCGCCGTCACCATCATGGGCAGACGGCCATATGCAATCAGCTCGCCAGATTTGGAGAGCCGGGAAAGCTCTCTCTCGTTTAATTCTACCGGCCAGGTCAGCTCTGCGGCACCCATCTTCATAAGAAAGGATTCCGCTCTGTCGTTCATTCCATACATCCCATAGTCGAAAACCCAGGGGATTTCCGGGCCATGTTCCTTCAAATATCCGATCTCTTCCATGGAACGGATCAGCACTCCGTCAAATCCGGCTTCGCAAAAAGCCTTCTGACTGTGTTCGAAATACCGTTCCGCCTCGGTCCGGAAGATATGGGGCATCGTCAGCATACACTCTTTTCCCGCGTCGTGACAGGCCGAGACCGTCGTTTTCCAAAGCTCCGGCCCGAACTCAGCCGCATCCACATAGACACGCTTCACATGAGGATTATCGAGAACTGCGCGGAGACAGTCCGGGCGTTCGAGGGAAACGAAAATACGCGCCAAACCGCTTTCTCTGCGGTTGGCAGTCTCCACCGTACCGCGATTCTTTTCGTCCGCCGTTTCCACCATCTGCGGCACTGTTTCCACCGTCTGCGGCACCGTTTGCGGCGCTTCACGGCGGTACTGCTTAAGCACTGCGTCTTCCAGTGCTTCCAGCCCTCTTCTTCGCAGATCATTCAAAGACTGCACCGGAAGAAACACTTCCCCGGCAAGCTCTACGGTAAGAGTTTCAAAGTAAAATGGAGTATTCCCGGTCTTTTCCAGCTGCTTTCTGATCCGGGCTTCATCCATGGGCTGTTTTAACGCCTCCAGAACGGGATCACCGGACACAGACACGCGGCAGTCTCCGCAGGAAAGCTCCAGCAATGCAGGCTTTCCCGTCTCCAGGACAACCGTTCCCTGGATCGGCTCCTGCAGCTGCTTTTCCACAAAATTCTTATCCAGATAATCGAACAACTCCTGGTTGCCTTCACGGAAGGACGGTTTTTCCTTCCATACCACCATATCTTTTCCATTATGGCGGCGGTAGTATCCGTCCGTCTGGCCTCCGCGGTCAAACAGCTCCAGAAGGCGCTTTCTGTCCTTTTCATCCACCCGGTAACCGGCCCGTCCCCGTTCCAGATAAAGGTCCGTGTAGCGGCGGTAGATTTCCACCACTCCGGCCGTGTAGCGCGGGCTCTTCATCCGGCCTTCAATCTTCATGGAGTAGATTCCCGCTTCTATCATATCGGGAATGAGATCCAGGGTGCATAAATCCTTTAAACTCAGCACATACCGGCTGTCCTTCCCATTCAGAGTCTTCCCGTCCCGTTTCACGTCATAAGGCAGGCGGCAGGTCTGGGCACACCTCCCCCGGTTGCCGCTCCGTCCGCCGATCAGGCTGCTGAACAGACATTGCCCTGAATAGCAGTAGCAAAGCGCCCCATGGACAAAGCTTTCGATCTCCACGTCCACATCACGGTGAATTCCCGCAATCTCCCCCAGAGACAATTCCCTGGCAGTCACCACACGCTCCGCGCCCAGTTCCTTCAGGAGACGTGCCCCATACACTCCAGTTATAGTCATCTGCGTACTGGCGTGGACCGGCAGTTCCGGGAAACGCTCTCTGATCAGTGCAAACGCCCCCATATCCTGAACGATAACCGCATCGACTCCCCGCATATAATAAGGCTCCAGAAACGCATATAAATCTGCCAGCTCCGTTTCCTTCATGAGCGTGTTTACGGTCATGTACAGTCTGCATCCATGGAGATGGGCATAATCAATCGCCTCTAAAAGACGGTCTTCTTCCGGATTATCCGCGTAAGCGCGGGCTCCAAACCTGCTGCCGCCGATATAGACTGCATCGGCCCCTGCCGCCACTGCTGCCTTCATACTTTCCAATGACCCCGCCGGAGCGAGAATCTCTACTCTTTTCTGTTTCACGTAATCCTCCCTGATAAACTTTTTCTAATAATAAGGGGATGTCTCCCTGCTCATGAGACATCCCCCGATTTTATTCCTTATTCTCACTGCCTGTCCGGACTGTGCCGCCGGTCTGACCTGCGTTCTTCTTACTCTCCGAAGCATTCCCGGCAGATGCAGCCTGTCTGGAGGTTCTGCCTGCTGCCAGTTCCTTATTCGCGGCCTCCAGTTTCATCTGGGTCGTCACCAGCTCATGCTTCAGGCTGTAGACTTCCTTTTCCATCTCATGCTTTTGCCGCTCCAGCTGCGCGATCTGTTCTCTCGCTTTGAAGTAATCGTCCGCCATATTCAGTTCTACCATGGCGGTCTGGTACTCTGCACTCTGCTTCGTAAAACCTTCCTGCCTCTTAAGCGTTGTGATCATCTCATTGATATAGCTGGCCACACGCTGCATGTAGCCCTCATCCTCGGTGCCTCCCAGAGTATATATTCTTCCATCTATTAAAACCTCGGTATAGTGCTTGGTATCCATGTCATGCTCTCCTGTTATCTTTTGCTGTATCGCTTTCTTATCATAATATACCATATTTTACACGGATGTCAAAGTGTTTTCCTGCACTGAGTTTTTACATTTCTTCCTGTTCGCAGCTATTCCAGAGCAAGTCCCAGATGGTGATACGCCCGTTCCGTCGCCACACGGCCGCGGGGCGTTCGGTTGATAAACCCGTTCATCAGCAGATAGGGTTCATACACGTCCTCCAAAGTCCCTGCATCCTCGCCGAGAGAAGCCGCCAGCGTCTCAAGCCCCACCGGTCCTCCCGAAAATTTTTCTATCATTGTGATTAAGATGGCTCTGTCATTGTTATCCAGTCCAAACTTATCCACATCCAGAATATCCAGTGCGAAATCTGCCACCTCTTTCGTAATCACGCCGTTGTACTTCACCTGGGCAAAATCACGAACCCGCTTTAACAGACGGTTCGCCAACCGCGGCGTACCTCTGGAGCGCTTGGCGATCTCCGCGGCGCCTTCCGGCTCAATCTCCACCTCTAATACCTTAGCCGAGTGGCAGACGATAATCTGAAGCTCCTCCGGCGTATAAAATTCCATCTTCTGTACCACGCCGAACCGGTCCCGCAGCGGGGCTGTCAAGAGTCCCGCCCTGGTGGTTGCACCGACCAGCGTAAACCTGGGTAAATCCAGGCGGATCGAACGCGCTGCGGAATCCTTGCCCAGCATGATGTCAATTGCGTAATCCTCCATAGCCGGATACAGGACTTCCTCCACCTGACGGTTAAGGCGGTGTATCTCATCCACAAACAGGACATCGCCTTCCTGGAGGTTATTCAATATAGCCGCCATCTCCCCCGGCTTCTCAATCGCGGGGCCGCTGGTCACTTTCATGTTCACGCCCATCTCATTGGCAATGATCCCGGATAATGTTGTCTTCCCCAGTCCCGGCGGTCCGTAAAACAGCACATGGTCAAGAGATTCTCCCCTGGCCTTCGCCGCGTCGATATACACCTTTAAGTTGGCCTTCAGTTTCTCCTGGCCAATATAATCGTTCAGACTCTGCGGACGGAGGTTGGGCTCAATCCGCTTATCTTCTTCCGTAACTTCTGTCGTTATGATTCTTCGTTCCATCTTCTCATCTACCTGCTGTTTTTATAGGAATGCCAGATGCTTCAGCGATGCCTTCAGGACATCCTCGGAGGTCATGACGTCAGTCACTTCCACCTTGCCTACCGCGCGGTTCGCCTCGGTCTGGGAGTATCCCAGAGCGACCAGCGCTTCGATCGCCTCTTTGGCCACACCTCCGGCTGATATCTCGGGGCCTTCCGCTGCCACAAAGTGTGCAGGCAGAACATCCGCCATATCAATCTTGTCCTTCAAATCCAGAATCACCCGCTGGGCCGTCTTCACTCCGATCCCCGGCGCCCTGGAAATTGCCTTCGCGTCGCCGGAAATAATAGCGACCCTCAAATCATCAGGCGTCATGGCCGACAGGACGCCCAGCGCCCCCTTCGGTCCAATCCCGCTGACGCTGATCAGCTGTTTAAACATCCGTAAGTCCTGCCGGTTTAAGAAACCATAAAGGCACATCCCGTCTTCCCTCACCTGAAAATATGTATACAAAATCGTCTCCATACCAATGCCCGGCAAGCGGTCCAGTACGGATAACGGTACATGGATTTCCAGACCGATGTATCCCGCTTCAATGATCACGGTGTCTTCAAAGATATCGACCAGAGGTCCCTTTACATAAGAAATCACGCGCTCAGTCTCCTTTTTCTCTTCTCTGCTTTGCCTTTTATCATATCATACCGTGTATTCATATGCAAGCAGTTAATCGAACAAATATTCTGTTTTCCTGCCCGGAGGTTGCCCTTCACAAACTGGGAGGAATCCATTTTTCCGGTAAATCCACACTTAAAAAGACAGGTTTAAGTCTTTCCTGAATTTTCTCCTTATGATATAATGACTCCATAAAAACGGATTTCAGGAGACATCACAATGATTACCATACACGAAACACCGCTTTTCCCTGAGACATACCCTTTGGACCGTCTCGGAAAGCGGGAAGACCTTTTATTTTTTGATATAGAAACGACCGGATTTTCCGGAGAATATTCCAACCTGTATTTAGTGGGATGCGTCTATTACGAGGGCGGCCGATGGAACCTGGTTCAGTGGTTTGCCGACACCGTGTCTGCCGAGAAAGAGGTGCTTATAACCTTCTTCGAATTTCTAAAACGTTACCCTATCGTCGTTCATTTTAACGGGGACGGCTTCGATATTCCTTATCTTTTAAAGCGCTGCCGTGTCTACGACCTGCCTTACGATTTTTCCGGAGTGACGAGTCTGGATATCTATAAAAAAATCCGCCCTTACCGGAACCTGCTTGGCCTGGAGAGCATGAAACAGAAAGCCATCGAACAGTTTCTCGGCGTCGAGCGGGAAGATATCTACTCCGGCGGCCAGCTGATTGAAGTATATAAGGATTATTTATTTTCGCACGAACAGGTGCTTTTGGACATGCTTCTCTTACATAATGCCGATGATCTCCGGGGGATGCCTGGCATCCTGCCGATACTCAATTATCCGGACTATCTGGAGCACAGCTTCACGCTGGTAGATCAGGAGCTTCTGACACGGAACGATCTCTTCGGCCGGGAATATCACGCCCTCAAACTAATTTACCAAAGCGACTATACCGTGCCGGTTCCATTTTCCCGTTCCTCCTCCGTGGCCGATCTTGATGCGAAGGGCGGACAGCTCACGGCCTCTGTCGATCTGTATGAGGGGGAGCTTAAGTATTTTTATCCTGATTACAAAAATTATTACTACCTTATCTATGAGGACCGGGCTATCCATAAGAGCGTCGCCGAATACGTGGACAGGGAAGCCCGCATCAAGGCAACGGCAAAGACCTGCTATACACGCCGTGACGGCTGTTATCTGCCCCAGTTTGCTCCCATCTTTGAGCCGGTTCTTCAAAAGGAGTATAAGGACCGTATCACATACTTTCCATATGATGACAGGCAGTTTGCGGAACAGGAACGTAACGGCGGTTACGTCCGTCATTTACTGGATTACCTGTGCAGTAAATAAGGGCGCCGAATGCTACGCCAAAGAGCATTCGTTCAAACGCCCCCCTGCATCTTTCTGAATGCACGCGGAGATACACCTTTCGCCTTTCTGAACGCGTCTCCAAAATAGTTTCCGTCTCCAAATCCGCACCGGTCTGCAATCTCTGTGACAGAGCAATCGGAATTGAGAAGAAGTCTCGACGCCTCCCGGATTCTGATATTGGTCAGATATTCTTTATACCCAAAACCTGTGACCGCCTTAAACTTCCGGGAGAAATAGGCGGGACTCATGTGGCTTAATTCCGCCATCTCCTCCAGAGTAATGGGATTCTGATAATGATCGTAGATATATTTGGCAGCTTCCTCGATGGTCTCTTCTCCCAGTTCCAGCCGGCCGTGATCCGTCTCCGCCTCCTGACAGCGGGACAGTGACACCAAAAGTTCATAAAAACACCCTCTTTTCATGAGCGGTGAAAATCCATCCTGTCCTGTCTCCTCGTATTCGATCCGGCTGATCAGTTCTTCCACCCTGCTCCGGTTTCCACTTGGAACGGTAACCTTCGAGTTGCGGAATATATATTCCACATTCTCTTCCCCGCACAGTTCTTTCATACTGTCGAGATATTCCCCGTCAAAGCTGATGGTAACCCTTTCATTTACCGGACTCGAATGGTATGTGGTCCGGTGTATCTCCCCCGGCTTTAAGAAGATAATATCCCCCGGCTCAACGTAATACAGCGTATGGTTGATAAATATCTTGCAGTGTCCCGAATAGAGATAATAAAACTCGTAATGCGTATGCCAGTGGCTTTCCGCCATGTAAAACTCATAAGACCGCTTTGTGCGGCTGATGTTGCACTTCATAGCTTTCCCCCAATCAATAATCACCATTTTTCAGCAGGGCCTTCATATAGGCGAAGGTCCGCTCTTCTCCATGTTCCTTCAGCATCAGAAGGAGTTCTTCCAGCAGCTTAGCCGTCTCCGGCGCTATGACCATATACTTCTTTGCATGGCTGTAATACTCCCAGGGGGATGCATCCGTGTAGTCCTTCCCCTTATATGTTTTGGACGCAGCGATCCGGTCCATCATCATCTCGATGACGTACTTCAGCGGCATCTTATGGCCGGCCAGACCCTTCGACATATCTGTCGTAAAGTCGATCCAGTATTCGTAATGATGCTTATTCCTCCCCTTGTGGTGAAGCCACGCCTTCGAAAAGCCCTTCTCCTCCCTTTCTGCAGCGTTGGGACTCCTCGTCCCCTGATAATAAATCACCCCTGGAATAAACTCTTCCGGACCGTATTTCGACAGATCATGAAGGAGTCCCTGTTTATAAAGCCCTACCCGGAAACAATTCTTCATGACTCTGAATTTATGCACCGTTATCGTATGAAAATGTCCCCAAAGATTATGTAACGTCATGGCCGCCTCCATCTGTTCTTAAAAGCGCAGAATACGCTTCAAATCGTTCCCATTTTACCACACTTTTCCTACTCTATGCCACTATAATTTCTTTCTTCTTTTATTTTTTAGATTTCTTATTTTTTTAAGCTGAAAATGTTTGACACCTTTCCCAAACTATGCTATTCTTAGGGAAGTTGCAGAGATGCTGCAGCTCAATATACTATAATTTTTTTATTCATTTTGGAGGTATCACAATGAAAGGTACAGTTAAGTGGTTTAACAACCAAAAAGGTTACGGATTTATTTCCGACGAGCAGGGTAACGACGTATTCGTACACTACTCAGGTCTGAACATGGATGGCTTCAAGTCTTTAGACGAAGGCGCCAGCGTAGAATTCGACGTAGTCGATGGTGCTAAGGGACCTCAGGCAGTAAACGTTACCAAATTTTAATCATTGACTTAGCGATGTACCTTTTTCAAGATGTGACCGCCACTGCGAATTTCCCATGCGTGGATTGAAATAACATAAAGGAAGAAGTACGATTGTTTTACATGATTACAGACAGAGCCACCCGATTTCGGATGGCTCTTTTTGACTGCACAGAGATATTTACCCTATGAAACCCTATCTCACCGCACGGTCGCGGATATCCGTCAGTTCTTCCACAGAGAAATTGTAGTGCTTGTTGCAGAAATGGCAGTTCACCTCGATGCTCTCGCCCTCATCAATCATTTCATTTAATTCTTTCTTTCCAATACTGATTAATGCTTTCTCCACACGTTCTTTCGTACAGTTGCAGGTAAATTCCGCCGGAACCTTATCCATGATTTCAAGGCCAAACTCCCCTAATATATGATCCAGAATCATCTCCGGGGTATTTCCCTCATCCAGCAGTGAAGTAATGGAGGTGATCTCACCAAGCTTCTTTTCCAGCTTATCGATCATCTCGTCCGACGCGCCCGGCAGAAGCTGAATGATAAAGCCTCCCGCCTGTTTCACCGTATTGTCCTTATTCATCAGGACTCCCAGTGCTACAGAGGACGGCGTCTGCTCCGACGTAGCATAGTAATAGGTTAAATCTTCCGCAATCTCTCCGCCGACCAAAATTGTCTGACCTACGTACGGTTCCTTTAAGCCGATATCCTTAATCACGCTTAAAACGCCCTCTCCCACGGCTCCGCCCACATCCAGCTTGCCTTTCTCATTAGGCGGCAGCATGACTCCCGGATTAAAGGCATAGCCTTTTACATTGCCCTTAGAGTCCGCGGTCACAGTCAGGCCTTCGATCGGTCCGCTCCCCTGCACCTTAAGGGTCAGTAAATCGTCATCGCCCTTCATCATAACACCCATCATGGCTCCCGCCGTTAAAAGGCGTCCTAAGGCCGCTGTGGCCACAGGGCTCGTATTATGGGCAAGCCTTGCATGTTCCACCAGTTCTCTTGTTGTAGCCGCAAATGCACGGACCTGATGGTCTCCGGCTGTAGCTCGTACAATATAATCCGTCATCGTTCTTCCTCTTTCTTTCCGCGTTCCCGGGCAACGACGTAGATACGCTCACTGTCCTCCCTTATGGGATTCTCCGTAAATGCGTCATAAGCCGCCACAAAGTCCATTCCCGCCTCTCTAAGTGCCATTATCACTGTGTCCAGAGAATAGGCTTTCTGGTAGTGAGTTTCCACATACTTCCGGTAGAGATCGTCCTCCATCCGGATAAACAGGGCTAAATCGTATTCATTGACCATGGTGTCCTGATCGTAATAATTCTCCCAGATGAAGCTGCTCTCTTCCCGGTCTTCCGCAATGGTGGATTCCCCAAGCACATTTTCATACTTATAGATTGTATTTAAATCAAAAATAAAAATACCTTCCGGATCCAGGTAATTGTTAACAAGAGAAAATACCTCCACCAGATCATCGTATTCCAGGATATAGTTCATGCAGTCGCAGATGCTGACCACGGCTGCCACTGTGCCGTACAGCTCGAAATCCCGCATATCCTGAAGCAGATATAGAATATCACGCCCGGAGGCAGCGCGCTTGTCCATGGCGATCTGAAGCATGTCCTCGGAATTGTCGACGCCGATCATGTCGTAGCCTTTCTCAGACAGAAGCTCCGTCACGCTTCCCGTTCCGCATCCCAGATCCAGGACCAGGCCGTCTTCTACGCCGTATTTCTTTAAAAGTCCGGTTAGATACCGGCACCATTCTCCATATGGAATATTGTCCATAAAGGTATCGTACACCTCTGCAAATCCGGTATAGGCCTCCATCTGCATCTCCTCCTCTTAACAATCAAATACCCCGCACATAACATGCAGGGTATCAGTTTGCGTTACTATGCGTTCTTTCCGCAGCACTTCTTATACTTCTTGCCGCTTCCGCACGGACATGGATCATTTCTTCCGATCTTCGGTCCCTTTACAATGGTTCCGGAAGCTTTCTGCTTCTTGTACAGCTCTTTCTTCTTCTCTTCCGGAAGAAGCTGCTCCCACTGAGGAAGACCGTAAAGCCATTCCGCTTTCGCCTCTACCATGTTGTAATATAACTTTTCCGGATCGATCTCGATCTTTACAACAGTATCCTCGTCCATGGTGTCGATCGGATTCTCATATCCCTTTAAGCTCTCATTGATACCATCTAAAAATCCTGTCATGGTCTGAACATCAGTACCGTACTTTTCAGCCAGTTCCTTCACAGTTCCTTCCACTACAGTCTCCGGCGCGGAGAGAATCTGCTCATAGATGCCTTTCTCCACTACGAAGTAATTAGACCATAACTCTTCCCTTGCTTTATCATCCAGCCCATCGCCATACGCCAGGGTTCTCCAATTTTCTAAAATAGTCATCGCTCAACCATCCTTTTATCTCTTATTTCTGTAATACTTCATGAATCAGTATATAACAACTTTGACAAATTTGCAAAACGTTTTTTGATTATTTGGACACGGAATCAAAAAAAAGTGCAGAAAGCTGCATAAACTCGAGGTTTTTCAGCCTTCCACACTAAAAAGGGGAGGATAAGTATTTCTTTTTTCTTTTGTTGATAGTATTATAATTCCCATTCTGGATTTTTTTATACAGGGAGATACCATTTTTTTTGAAAATGAAAAAATCCCCATGCCAGGCACAGGGATTTTACTTTATTATTCGCTGATTGTTCTTGGATAAACAGAAACCTGCTTTTTGTCTCTGCCCTTTCTTTCAAATCTGACAACGCCATCCACGGTAGCGAACAGTGTATCATCTCCACCACGGCCTACGTTGATGCCTGGATGAATATGTGTACCACGCTGTCTGTAAAGAATGTTGCCGGCTAAAACGAACTGGCCGTCCGCTCTCTTGGCGCCTAATCTCTTGGACTCGGAGTCTCTGCCGTTCTTTGTAGATCCAACACCTTTTTTATGTGCAAAAAATTGAAGATTCATATTTAACATTTGTCAGTCCCCCTTATTAAGCGTTGATCTTATCGATCTTGATCTGTGTATAAGCCTGTCTGTGACCATTCTTCTTATGATAGCCGGATTTTCTCTTATACTTGTAAACGATGACTTTCTTTGCTTTGCCTTCCTTTACAACAGTACCCGTTACAGTAGCTCCTGCTACGGTAGGACATCCAACTGCCAGTTCTCCGTTGTTCACAACCAGAATCTGATCAAATGTTACTGTTTCTCCTGCTTCGACACCAAGCTTTTCAACCTTGATTGTGTCACCTTCTGATACTTTGTACTGCTTGCCACCTGTTGCGATAATTGCGTACATATGGCACCTCCTGTTTTCTTTACTCGCCAATTTCGGTGGTCCGGGAAGCCGGACGCTTAGGACCTTGTTGAGCGGCACATACTTAGTTAGGATAGCATTATTTGGTTAATATGTCAAGAAAATTCCGGCTGTTTTACATTCTATCCCGCCAGATTTATTTTAAGTAATGTAAAAAACAGGACCACTGTCCCTAAAATTATAAGTGCGCAGCCACATTTACTGACAAAGTTCAGAATCTCTTTCATTCTGGACTGCCCTCTTAATCCGGGTACTGTAAGCCGGTAGATCGAATATCCCAAAAGTGTGCCCCATGTATTGTTAAACATATCATCCAGTTCACACAGGCCTAACCTGAAAAAATACTGGGCTGCTTCGATTGCCACCGACAAAAGGAACCCAAATAAAACCGTCAGCAGAGAGAATTTAAAGATCTTTCCATTCATTGGCAGAAGGTACCCCAGCGGGATAAAAAGGGCAATATTCCCCAGTATATAAAACCAGTGTATCCTTGAGTGCCGTTCCCACGCATACCTGACAGTCCAGAACAATTCCATATTGATCCTCGGTTCTGCTGTCTCCTTTCTGGCCAGCAGCGTGGCTGAGAAGATTGTGAACAGCCAGTAAAGAAGCAATTCTTTTTTGAGAACTCCTGCCGCTGCCTTCCTTCCAAAAAATAGTGCTGTGAAACTTACGGTTACAACCATTGCCAGGATTACAAGCATCACAATGGTTTGAGCCCCCGGAAATGTGTACGGATTCCAGATGCTGTTCCATGGGATTAGGTTTGTGATGCTATTAAGCATGTCTTCGTGGTCTCCTTTTCTGGTAGATGGAATAGGTATGATTTGCATTACTTTGTAATCATTCTATCATATTAAAACTTTTTTGTATTCCATTAATTATAACATAATTTCTTAAAATGAAAACTACCTGTTAGATATTGAAATCAGACACCTGTTTCTGAATGAAGGCTGCTTCTTGATGCCTCCCCTTCATACACCCTGAAATCACACCGCCCCGCCCTTTTCACCTCATACAACGCGATATCCGCGTTGCGGTACAGCTCTTTGAAGTTTTCTCCGTCCCTCGGATAAAAGACGACGCCCAGACTGCAGGAGACTTCTCCTTTTTCCGGGTACTTCCGCTTAAGCAGGTCACAAAGCTGAGCGATTCTGGGAATCACATCCTGCTCGGAGGTGATATCATTTAAGAAGACCATGAATTCATCTCCGCCAATCCGGCCGCAGATGTCATTTCTTCTGAGGAAATGTTTCAGTATCCCGGCGGTCTCCTTGATGACCTGATCACCGAACTGATGTCCGTAGCTGTCGTTCTGTACTTTAAACTGGTCGATGTCCAGCATAATCAGCGCGTGACGTGCTGCTGGGCCGCTCTCCTCCAGTGCCTCTGTCACCCTGGTCATAAAGGTGTCGCGGTTTAAGACTCCTGTCATTCCATCGTGTTCCACCCGGCGCTGCAGCCTGAGCGTTTCCGATTTCTCCTCGTCGATATCCAGCGTCATCATAAAAAGCCGGACGTCGTTATTATATGGGTCAGCGATCAGCTGAACGGTTGCACGGACCCAGTAAAGGCTTCCGTCGTCCCTTTTTCTCAAGTAATCCATGTTTCCGGAGAACTGCCCGTTATAATAGCGCAGCAGCAGTTTGTCTCTGTTAAAGAAATTATAGAATCTTGCCCGGTCTCCTTCATATACGAACCGCTCTGCGATGTATCGCACCGTCTCTGTGTATTTTTCAAATGGCCTGAGATAATCAGGGGGATCGTCCCCTGCCTCCACTGTGTCTTTTGTCAGATTATACTCATAATAGCCGATGGTCTTGCCTTCCTGTGCCTTAAAATGCTGACTCCATTTCTGATAAGTCAGCTCTTTCTCCCGCTGTTCCGTAATGTTCTCACTGGAAATAATAGCGCGGCGGGGTCTCCCCTCACTGTCGTAAATCATCGCAAATTTCGCGGAATACCAGCCGGTGGTTCCATCTTTTTTCCTCTTTTTAACGACTGTCTGTCCCTTTGGCTCTCCCTGTATGATAGATTCGTAAAAATCAATATATTCCTGTCTGCTCTCCTCGTCGATGGTCCCCGACTCCACAATGCTGTATGGTGCGTTGTCTGCAACAACAGGTAAACCGAATTCTTCCGCAGCTGCCTCCGGCTGAAAAAGCCGTCTGTTCTCCACATCGAATATATACATGTATTTATCCGTGAGTGCAAAGGCAGTTTTGCTCTCCTCCATGCTCATGCGGATCTCGTCTTCCATCCGTTTCCGGTCGGCAATATCCATCAGGGAACAGAGTACGCTCCCGGGTATATTGGGGTCATAGGTGCACTGGACCAACAGCCACAAAATTTTTCCCGTACTATGTACTCCCCGGTATTCCATCTGAAATTTTGTCTTACCGCACACGACCTGATCCAAAAGTTTTTTATGGATCATCTGAAAATCCGCTTCCGGCAGAATAAATCTGGCATTTGTAAATCCCTCTTCTTCTGCCTCCTGCGAAGTATAGCCATAGATATCATAATAAAACTGGTTCGCATACAAAATTGTCAGATCATCATCAAGTGCCACCTGGCAAATACCACAAGGTACCAGGTCCAGTATGTTCTTGTAGTGCTCCAATATCGATCCTTCCATATGTCTGCCGCCTTTCTCGTCCGATGTCCGCATCTTGTTTCATTATATCCTCTTGAAGGATAACTGTACAGCCGGATTTCCATAAAAAATGCGGAAGCCCTGTAAACCTTACGTTTTCTGGCTTCCGCACTAAAAAGGGGAGGATAAGTATTCACTCATCTTTGGTATACTCCTATTTTAAACCAAAGAGAGATTTTTATACACTTCCCGATTAAATTATTTCTGTTTTCATTTTCTCGTACCGTGTTTTATCAGTGTCTTTTAAATTTTTTAAAAGGCCCTCCAGATAGATGCGGTCGAGGTTCAGCTTCGCCTTCCATTTCTGACCATCGGGCTCCTGCGCCTTTTTCTTCAGCGCTTCCATCTCTTCCTGACACTTCCGGATCCGGGCTTCCAGACCCGATACACTCGGCCCTTTCATAATAACCGGAAGATCCAGCGTCCTTGTCAAAAATTCCTGCATGGCCGTTTCCGCCGTCGCATCATCCCTGAAAATCCGCAGGAAAAGTTCCCGGCAACCACGGTAAAAATCTTCCTGTTCCGAATCTTCGTCTCCGCCGCTGCTTACCAGAAATCCGTGGTCGGAGGGGATCAGGCACACGGCCCCTTCCCGGACAGTCTCCAGCGAATAGACCGTCTCCTCAATCCCATGTTTTTCCATGATCTCGCGGACAAGATCGTATAAATACCATCTTAATTCATCCATATCGCTCCACCTCAAATTCAACCGTTATTTCGCGTATTATTCCCGCTTCTTATCATCCCACTATTACTCCAGTCCCTTATTCTTCCATTTACCAATCCGGTAGAATACCACGGTCAATACCGCACCCAGTACCCAGGAAATCAGAAGGGATACCCAGATACACTCATATCTGCCGCCCGGAAGCTCCGGGGTCTTCGTAAAATGAGCGATGCCGTATGCCAGCGGAACTCGGATAAATACCGTCGTTACGATGGAAATCCACATGGGGGTCATGGTATCACCGGCGCCTCTCATGACACCGGAGAGACTCTGTGTCACCGCCATGGCGATATAGCCGACCGCAAGGATCTTCATCATATTGGCGCTCAGCGTCACCAGCTCGGAGGTATTGGTGAAGATACCCATCAGATATTTTCCGAAAATCAGAATCAGGCCTGTGATCGCCGCTGACGTTCCCGCCGCGATGATGGTTCCCTGTTTTGCTCCTTTATGTACCCGGTCGAACTCTCTTGCGCCTACATTCTGGCCGGAATATGTGGTCATCGCCGTACCAAAGGAGAAGTTCGGCATCATGGCGAATCCATCCACACGCATGATGATAACGTTGGCTGCAATCACCATCTCGCCGAAGCTGTTGGTCAGCGACTGAACCACGACCATAGCCATGGAGAAGATGGCCTGGGTGATACCGGACGGAAGCCCCAGTCGCAGGATCGTCATGATATTATCCATATCCGGCTTTAAGTATTTAAATTTCAGATCAAAGACATCCGTCATCCGTTTCAGCTTGAAGAAACAGAGGACCGCAGATACCATCTGTGCAATAACCGTGGCTAAAGCCACCCCCGCCACGCCCATCTGCAGTCCCGCCACAAACCAGAGATCCAGGACAATATTGATGACCGTCGCTACCAGCAGGTATACCAGAGCCGACAGTGAATCTCCCAGCCCTCTTAAAATACCGCAGAACATGTTGTAATATGCCACACCCATGATGCCTACAATCAGAATCAGCAGATAAGAGGTGCACCAGTCAATAATGCTGGCCGGCGTGTTCAGCATCTTTAAAAGCGGCCGGATCGTCACCGAACCGAGAACCATAATGATCAGCGAGGACACCGCGGTAAGAGTGATCGTGCTTCCGATGGTCTTCGATAAGCTTTCTCTGTCCTTTGCTCCAAAAAACTGGGACACCATGATGCTGGTTCCCATCGATATACCAATAAAAAGTACCAGCAGCAGATTTAAAATCGGGCTGGCACTTCCAACCGCCGCAAGGGCGTTATCTCCTACATACTTTCCGACTACGATACTGTCTACCGTGTTATAAAGCTGCTGTGCGATATTGCCGATCAACATGGGAATCGTAAAGATAACGATCTGCTTCCATGGTTTCCCCACCGTCATATCTGTCTGCGCAAATAAAGCTTTTAACTTTCCACCCATACGTTCTTCCAACTTCCTTCTCTTTCGAAATAAACGCCTGATCTCAAGACTCTGTTTTCAGGCGAATATATTTATTATATCGAATATCAAAGGAAACTACAAGCTTTTTTCCATATGTCCCAAATAATATCGTAACACAGTCTCACGCACAGCCCGAAGCGCCGCAGTGCATTCCTCCTCCGGCCGCTCGTACCTGGGATTATGCCCTGCTGCCGGAATCATGTCTATCGTTTTAAGAGGGGCGTCAATCTAAAACCTTCACATAAGCTTTCAATATATTGTCTCTTAACAACCGCGTTCAACCATTTAGCTGGAATGTTTTCGCTCCCGTAATAAATACCTGCCAAACCTCCGGCGACTGCACCAACCGTATCGGTATCATCTCCGAGGTTTACAGCCTTTAAGACACAGTCTTTATAGGAATCTGTATTCAGCAGGCACCATATGGCGGCTTCCAGTGTATGGACTACATATCCGCTGCTCTTTATCTCATGATCCGGCAACGCGCTAAACCCGTTTATGTTTCTCAGCCTTTCATAGGCCGCCGTCTCCGGATTCCCCGCTGCATCATAACAGGAGAATGCAGCATCGACTCCCCGTTCTACGGAATCCATTAAAGTCCCCTTTTCCCGGATAAATTCTTTTGCAGTGAGTACATAGATCCCACAGCCCACGAGGCTTCTCATATGGCGATGCGTTAAGGAAGACACTTCATGGATCAGCCTGATTTGATCTTTCACAGGCCATTGATCATGTAAATACAGATAAAATGCCATCGGCAGAATACGCATTAAGGAACCGTTGCCATTTTCGTATTCAGATACCATACCGCACTGCAGCGGTGCTGTCCCGTGTCCATAATTCATGATTGCCCTGCTTGTAGCATTCCCTACATCAAACACCTCGCCCGTCGCCGTATAATCTCCATACAGCAGCCATGCCGAAAATCTTTCCATGATATCGTTGTAATCTATACCGCTGCATTTTACAATGCTGTCCACCAGAGCAAGCGTCAGGCTTGTATCGTCCGACCATACGCCCCTGGCCTGATGGTGGGTTCCATATTCCCTCATTTCCCGAACGGGATTCTCCGCTATTTCCTGCCGTGTTTTAAACTCAACAGGTACACCGAGCGCATCTCCGATTGCCAGACCAATCATTCCATCGTATAATTTCTTCAAAATTTCCTCCAATAAAATAATCCATTGCCGATACCATGCCGTTTGCTTCCAAAAATATATAGACAATTATACCATGGCCGTTTCAATAATGCTATAAAAGTATAGCGCAGTACTGTTTTGTCTCGTCATGAGTTTGGGAAAAACGGGCAGAGGGAACGTCAAAAAAGTAAACAAAAGAAACGCCTGCATTTATTATCATGAGACGTTTCTTCTTAATATCTGTATTTTTCGCTATTCCTATCACTAATTCCGTATCCGGCGCAGTTTAATTACCTGGTGATCCTCATTTGCGTGCGTTGGGAACAGGAATAGATCGCCCTGCTTATTGGCCGCCAGATCGTGGGCGCGCAGATCGGAATTAAAGGTTCCCAGCTGTGCCACCATGTTCAAATCCAGGTCGAAGACCGTCAGGTAGCCCGCGCGCCCCACGACGTAAATATATTCGCCGTCCGTATCCACGCCGGAGGGCATTCCCATGTTGTTGCTGCAATAGCCGACTACGTTGCCTTCCGTATCGAACACATGCACGGCGTCCTTCTCTCTGTCACAGATCCAGATATGGTCCCGCGCATCCACGCACAGCGCATGAACGATCAGCATATCTCCCGGAGTGTCCTCATAGGGCTTTTCCCAGTCTCCCACGCCGCCGAAGGTCTTTCGGTAAGTACCGTCCGCATTAAAGATATGTACGGCCCGGTTCCCATATCCATCTGCAAATATATATTCTCCGCTGGAAGTCATATCCACATCAGTCGGCATATTAAACGGCCCCGCAACCCGCTTGACACGACGCTGCGCCTCATAGAAGGCCCACATTCCCACTATGCCAAGGTATGGCTCCGTCGGAAAGATCTTGCCGTCCCTGCGCATCCTGGCCAGCGTTCCCATATCCATTCCGGTGTCGCTGGGCTTTCCTGCTTCTCCGAAATCGCGAATCAGCGTTCCGTCCGTGTCAAATTCACGCACGATATGATTATGGGTATCGGTACAGAGGATCGTGTCCTGGGGTGTATACTTAATAAAATGCAGATAGTCCCCCAGCAGTTCTCCTCCAAACCCCTTTATGTACGTTCCGTCGGGCGCCAGCTTCACAATCTGGCTGGGATTTCCGCGCATCCCCAGGTAGACATTCCCTTCCGGGTCGGTACAGCCCCCGGCAATGCTGGCGCTTGCCACATTGCCCGGTAAATCCTTTGCAAAATCAGAAATATATTCATATGCAAACTCACCGCAGGAATATACTGTTTTCTGAATCTCATCTCGTCTGGCATCACAGTGTAAAATCTTCATGGCTTCTCTTCCTCTTTTCCTCATTTCCTAAATTTCAGCGCTTTGTACTTTTTCTTATTACACTTCCACCTTTATAACTATTTTTCTCATCCTGCACGGCTCCCCCACCGCACAATGCGGCTTATGCGCGTCTTCCGGAGCCAGAATGACGTATTCACCGGGATGCAGAATCACCATGCTCCCGTCCCCGGGTTCCTCCCAGTATCCCATGTCCTTTTCCGGGTCGTAGGTTCCCTTTCCCGTAAGGCCGTCACGCGCTGTCACTCCGATTCCTTCCAGACCGTGGATTACGTAATGGATATCGAAGTGATGATCATGGGTTTCGTAATCAATTCCGGCCGCCGGTTCTGTCTCGTAACTCTGCACCTGAACGATCACACCGGGACATAATTCAAAATTTCCGACCGGCAGTTCCTCCAATCTCTCCCGTTTTAAGAAGGCAAGGGCCTCCGTAAATTTTTTATTTCTCAAATCATAACGATCCAGATCGCTGATTTTCTCAAATACCATCGATTTACTCCTCTCTTTTCCGTCTTTTAAAATGACCTATCATAGCTGGTTAATTTCCCGCGCTTTGTGGCATGCCACAAAATGGTCCGGCAGGACTTCTTCAAATGCCGGCTGCCGTGTCCGGCATTCTTCCGCCGCATAGGGACACCTCGGTGCAAATCTGCATCCGGGCTTCGGGTTAATGGGGGAAGACAGTTCTCCCTGCAGAAGAACCCGTTTCTTCTCCACATCAATATCCGGTACCGGGATGGCTGACAGCAGCCCTTTCGTATAGGGATGCAGCGGGTGGTCAAACAAGTCGTCGGAACTGCTCTTTTCCACCATACAGCCGACGTACATCACCAGAATATCATCAGAAATATGCTTCACCACCGACATATCGTGAGTAATGAATAAATAGGATAAGCGGCTCTCTTCCTGGATATCCTGAAGCAGATTGATAATCTGCGCCTGAATCGATACATCCAGGGCGGATACCGGCTCATCACAAACCAGGAACTTCGGTCCCAGCACCAGAGCTCTCGCTATACCGATCCGCTGCCTTCTGCCGCCGTCAAGCTCATGAGGATAGGAGTAGGCAAACCGTCTCGCCAGGCCCACCTGATCCATCAGTTCATAGACCCGTTTCTGCATCGTCTCCTTATCACGGCAGGCGCGGACGATTTTCATGGGATCCATGATCAGCTCTTCCACACACATACGGGGATTTAAGGAGGCCAGCGGATCCTGGAAAATCATCTGCATCTCCTTACACATCTCCCGCCGTTTCTTCGGCTTCAAATGAGTGATATCTTTTCCCTCAAATAAGACGGTCCCGTCTGTCGCTTCGATCAACCCCAGCACCACGCGGCCCAGTGTGGATTTTCCGCATCCCGACTCTCCCACCACGCCCAGCGTCTTTCCGGCTTTCAGCGTGAAATTCACGCCGTCTACCGCGTGCAAATCTCCTCCCGGTGTTTTAAAATACCGTTTCAAATCCTTTACTTCCAGTAAATCAGCCATTGGCCTTCACCTCCCTGTGTCCCATTCTCGCCTCCTCCAGGTGAAAGCACCGGACCTTATGGCCGTTTCCCGTGTCCGAAAGGTCCGGATGGCAGCTTCTGCATGTCTCGTCCGCATAGGGACAGCGGGGATGAAAGCAGCAGCCCCTGGGTAAGTTGGCCGGATCGGGCATTAGGCCGTCGATGGGATTCAGCCTTTTTTCCTTCCGTGTCAGAGACGGAATGGAGCGGAACAGTCCCATCGTATACGGATGAGAGGTTTCCTTGAAGATGTCGCGGAGAGAGCCGTATTCCACAATCTCTCCTGCATACATGACCGCCACCTTCTGACAGCACTCCGCGACGATCCCCAGGTCATGGGTAATCAGCAGCACGGAGGTTTTTAAGCGGTTCTTCAAATCGTTGATCATCTCCAGGACCTGCGCCTGAATCGTCACATCCAGAGCGGTCGTCGGCTCATCCGCAATCAGAAGCGCGGGGCTGCAGGCCAGCGCCATGGCGATGACCACCCGCTGCTTCATTCCGCCTGAAAGCTGATGGGGATAATCGGTGCTTCGTTCTGGCCCGATTCCCACCATTTTTAACATATCGAGACTTCGCTCTACCGCCTCGGCCCGGGAGCACTCCATATGGAGGCTGATGGTCTCGACGATCTGGTCTCCAACCCTCATGACCGGGTTGAGGGCCGTCATGGGATCCTGAAAGATCATGGAGATCTCATTTCCCCGCAGCTTCCGCAGAGCCGCCTGATCCATGGTCACCACATTTTCTCCCTTGTAGAGAATCTCTCCGCCCACAATTCTTCCCGGAGGGTTGGGGATCAGATTTAAAATGCCCAAAGCTGTCGTCGTCTTTCCGGCTCCGGTCTCCCCAACCAGTCCCAGAGTCTCGCCCTCCTCCAGGGACAGATCGATTCCATTTACCGCACGGAAAGTCGCCTGTTCCGTTACGTAGTGTATGTTCAAATCATTAATTTCCAGTAAGCTCATGTGATCTCCTCCCCCTACTGCTTCAGCTTGGGATCCAGCGCGTCACGCAGACCGTCGCCCAATAAGTTGAATCCCAGCAGAGTCGTCATAATCGCCAGGCCCGGGAAGATTACCAGAGGCCAGAAGTCACGGATATATGCGCGGCCGCTGCTTAAGATGGCGCCCCACTCGGGCGTCGGCTCTGAAACCCCCAGTCCGACAAAGCTTAAGCTGGAAATCGTAAGAATCGCCATTCCGACCTTTAAGGAAGCGTCCACAATCAGCGGTGCAATCGTATTTGGCAGCACGTGGTGCACTATGATATAGGCATGGCCCGCGCCTCCCGCCCGTGCCGCCTCGATGTACTGCTCATCCCGTATGGTCATAACCGTAGACCGGAGGATTCGTGCACCTCCCGGGATGCTGGCAAGCCCGACCGCGATTCCGGTATTCAATAAACCGGTTCCCAGGGCCGCTGAGATCGCCACTGCCAAAAGCAGGCCGGGAATGGACATGATGATGTCAATCACACGCATGATAACGGTATCGTACATTCCCCCGAAATATCCGGCCACCGCGCCGAGCACAGCCCCTATCACCAGGGAAATGACAACCGCAATCAGTGCCACGATCAGGGACACCCGGCCGCCGTACAGAATCCGCGCCAGGAGGTCACGGCCGTACTGATCCGTGCCAAATGGATGGGCCAGGCACGGATAGACAAACCGGTCACCGAAGGACTGGGCGTTGTAATCATAGGGGGTTAAAAAGTTGGCAAAGATTGTGGCAAAGAGAACGGCCGCCACCAGAATCAGACCTACGATGGCGAGCCTGTTTTTAAACAGGCGGTGCATCACATCGCGCCACTGGCTGTGTTTACGGGTCATCCCTTCCAGAGACTGTATGTAAGTTTCTTGTTTCTTTCTTCCGGACATATTATGACCCCTCCTTTGCAGTTGCTTTTTTCTTCCTGCCGGATACGTACTGTGAACGGATTCTTGGATCGGCAAACGCATAGCACAAATCCACGATCAGGTTCATGATGCAGATAAAGAATGCAAGAATCAGGACACAGGCGTTGATCACCGGATAGTCCCGGCCCGAGATTCCGGTCAGGAGATAGGAACCGAGACCGGGCATGTTAAAAATCGTTTCGATCACCACGGACCCCGCCATAACGGTTCCCAGCTGCATGCCTACCACTGTCAGAATCGGAATCACGGCGTTGTGCAGCGCGTGGCGCCAGATCACCGTATTTTCCCTGCAGCCCTTGGCTCTGGCCGTCCTGATATAATCGGAGCGGATCACCTCTAACATGGACGAACGGGACATACGGGCCACATTGGCCACGGTTCCCATGGAGTTGGCCAGGACTGGGAGCACCATGTATCTCCAGTTGCCCATCCCGGTAGCCGGCAGCCATTTTAACTTCAGCGCAAACACGATAATGCAGATGAGTGCCAGCCAGAAATTAGGCATGGCCGCGAAAAACAGAGAGCCTACCGTGACGCTGTAATCCATAGCCGAATACTGTTTTGTGGCGGAGATCACGCCGAAGGGAACGCCGATCAGCGTGGTGACAATGACACTCAGCACCCCCAGCTTTACGGTGATGCCGATGCGGGAAATGATTTCTCCGCTGACCGCGTGCCCATAGGTATAGGAATTGCCGAAGTCAAATTTCGTAACAATATTCACAATGTACCGGAAATACTGTGCAAAGAACGGCTGATCCAGTCCCAGTTCATGCTTTAGGCTGGCATAAGCCTCCGGCGTGTACCCGCTGGCTCCCAGCATGGACATGACCGGATCCCCCGGCGCAAAGTAACTGATGCTGAAAACGATCAGCAGCACGCCGAGGCAGACCGGTACGATCCACAAAATTCGTTTCAAGATATATTTAGCCATTTCGTCAACCTCGTTTCACTTCCTGTTATTTTAGAATCACGTAACGCAGGTTTGCGCTTACCGCGCTGTGCAGGCTGATGCTCTCGATCTTCTCCGGATTGTAGGCCACAGCGTCCACAGACTCATAAAGCGGGATGATCATGGCATGGTCGTGAACGTACTGCTGAAGCTCTGCGTATTTCTCCTTGCGCACATTGTCATCCGTCGTATAGTTTGCTTCTTTATAAAGTGTCACAAATGTCTCATCTGAAATGGCCGCAAATGGGAACGTCGCCAGTTCAGCCGGGAAGAACCGAAGGGATATATAGGGTTCTCCGCATACGGAGCCGGTATCGGAATCCTGGAAATTAAGGTCTGTGCCGCCCTCTGACAACCACGCGGAAAACGCGGTTGGGAAGTCGGTGAAGTTCATCTGCAGATTGATGCCCAGCTGCTGTAAGTAAAACTGAATCACCGTGGCTGCATTGGTCTTAACCGCCTGATCCACAGTCGTCATATTCAGTGTAAAGTTCACGGTTGAGCCATCTGTCACGTAACCAGCTGCCTCCATATACTGTTTCGCCTTCTCCAGATCATACTCATAGACGCCGGTGTCCTTGTAATAGGGGCTTACCGATGTGATGATGGAACCCGGCACCTCCGCTAACTCCCCGCGGGCCGATTCTGCAACGTCCTGCCAGTTTACGCCGTAAGCAATCGCCAGCCGCACATTTTCATCCTTCATGTACTGATTGTTATTGTCCAGAGCCAGAAGGATATTTTCTCCCTCATGGGTCGCCATAACCGCAATCTTATCATCGGCCAGCGCACGGCTGTAATCGCTCTCCGCGATGTTAAGCGCAAGATCGATCTCCCCTGTCTCCAGAGCCATATACATGGCGGAATCCTCCGCATAGTGATTGATCTTCACGGTGTCTGCGCCTGTGAATTCGCCCCAGTAGCTGTCGCGGCGCTTCAGAGTGACATAGGAGTCTGTCACGTATTCAGCGACCTCATAAGGTCCGGAGCCGTTGGGCGCGTTAAGCCATGGATCAATGTTGTCAAATCCGGTTTCCTCGCACCAGGACTGATCGAGCAGGTATACGACGCCCATGTTGATAATGCCGGGGCCGAATTCCTGTGTATTCGCCAGATATACGGTAAAGCCGTCCTCACTGACATAGGACTTGTCCCAGTCAACCGTCGCATAGTACGCGGCCTGGTTCGTCTCCCGGTCCACCAGAGTCTTTATGGAGAAGAGAACATCGTCTCCGGTCATCTGGTCGCCGTTTGCAAAGTAGACATCGTCTCTGCACTCCATCACAAAGGTTGTGCCGTCTTCTTCATAGTGCCACTCTTTTAAAATATCGGAGAAGGGATTGTTGTCCTCGTCATAATAGAACAGGTAGTCGTAAACGAGGTAACAGCCCCAGTGACATACTTCATTTTCGCTTCCCGGCATAAATGTGCCGAGTACATTGATAGTGCCTACGTTCAGAGTCTTCTCCCCTCCGCTTTCACCTGCTTTTGTTTCGGCTTTTGTTCCAGCATTCGTGCTGCTTTCTCCGGCAGGCGCCGCCGTGCCTTCTCCCGTATTTTTGTTCCCGCCTCCGCACGCCGTCATGCTCATGACCAGCGCCGCGGCAAGAAGCAATGCCCCCAGTTTTTTCATTGTTAAACTCCTCCTTTTAATTTTTGCTTAATTTATTCAGCAAGGCACAGATCCTGCACTTCACAATGCGTTACGTAATGCAGCGCCAGGCCTTCCGCTTTCTCTTCTTAATACCGGTCTGCCTCTGAGTATGTATCATACGGCTTCGGCACCTTCGGTTCCTTCTCCGTTCTTCCGTCCACGCGGTACTGCCAGTGATAGGAAGTCGGCGAATTGGCCAGATTTTCCGGAGCACGGTCTTCTGCAAACGGGAGATTGGACCGGAACATGGCGTCCAGCCGTATTCCATCCGTCGCATAGCGCTCTTCGGCAAAACGAACCCAGTCGCTGCCGCAAGGAAAACGCACCAGATCGTACTGATGCAGATGAAGAATCCTCCACTGTTCCCCTTCCCGGATAAAGTCCGCCCCCAGACGCCAGACGGCGCATTCCGCCCGATAGGCCTTTCCCTCCGCTGTCTTCGAGGTAAGAAGCGCTCTTTCTTCCGAGTCTCCTGTGCCCAGATCGCCCGCGTCGGAGTCCAGCCCCAGCACAAACCACATCCCCCTGGCGGATCTGCCGTCTGCCGCCGTCTCGATGACAGGAGTAACCGGAAGCAGCAGCGTAAATTTGCCGGCAATGTGGTCCTTCTGATAATAGGTCGCCACCTTTTCCCTAGTAGAATACCGGCCCGAAGCTCCGATCTCGATGCTTACCTCCTCCGACCGGGACCAGAGCTCATCCATAATCTGTCCGCCCTCTCCCGCAAACAGCAGATGGCAGTATGTCCCTATTATATTTTCCAATTCCCCTCTGGCCTCCAGGCGGTATAAACGGTTTTCCACAGAATTGTCCATCATCCTCACCCCCTAAAATGCGATGCACACAGGGGACGGAATCTTACAGCCAGCCCCTGTGTAAACCAGCGTCTCTCCCTCAACACGGTAGAGGTCGAGATATCCCTGAAACTGATAGGCCACCACCAGATATTTTCCATCCGGCGTGAAATTCATATCTCTCGGCATCTCTCCGCCTGTCTTTACCACTGACCGGAGTGTGAGACGGCCCGTCTCCACCTCCACGCCATATATTGAAATGGAATCCTCCCGGTTTTCTCTTCCCATACCGCGGTTGCTGACCGCCAGAAGCCTTCCTCCCGGACACAGCCGTATGGCCGCCGGCTCCGTCCTCCCCTTCATACCGGAAGTCCGTACGGAAATGGTCTGCAAAGGGGCCAGCTTCCTTTCAAGTTCCGGTGTAAAGGAGTAGACGGAAACCATCTCATCATCCTGTCGGTTCACATATAGGAACCGGCCGTCTTCGCTAAAAGTCAGATGCCTGGGTCCGGAGTGTACCTCCATCTCCTCGATCCAGATGATCCTGTACCGATTTTCACAGTCGTAAATATAAATCCTTCCCCCGATCAGCTCCACCGCCGCTAAATATCTGCCTGCGGGCGATTTCATCACACAGTGGAGAAAAGGCCCCACCGGGGTCGTATCGAGAGATGCTACGCAGGCCAGCCTCTCACCGATCCTTCCATCCTCCTGCCTCCTGTAAGCCTCCATCGTTCCCCGATAGAAATTGCTGACATAGATTTCCGCGCTGTTGTCATCACAGAACACAAAGCAGGGGCGCTGGCCGTCCGTCACCGCCCAGTTCTGTTCTTCAAATTTCCCATCGCTTATGTCATAGGCCGTCATGCCGCCGCTGGCTCTTCCCTTAAAGGTCATCCCCTCGCTCAGCACATAAAGGCTCCTTCTGTCCTTCGATACAGTCAAATATCCCGCATGATACATGGGCCTCGTATCCATCACACGGATCTTTCCCGTTAATGCATTGAGTCCGATCCGGTAAATCCCCCGGCTTCCTCCGGCTGAAGTGGTACCCACAAAGCCTGTATAGTCGGGCAAAAATGTTTCTGCCATTCCGTTGCTCCTCTCTGATTGATGTATCTCACCGCTTATGCACTTTTTCTATTTTCTCTTTTATTACGATACATTTATTATCTATTTTTACTTATACCATGTCTGAGCGCTCCTGTAAAATTCCAAAACCGGAATAGCAAGTATAACTTTTGGAATATACTTGCAAAAATCACTTTTCTGCTATATAAAAATACCAGATACCAGGAGCCTTTTCCTCTGGCTCCTGCATCTGGTATTTTGCTGTCAGTCTGCTGTATACGCTCTTACCGCCGCTTTCCGGTCACTTCCATACAGGAATTCCCCGCTGCTCCAAATCGCTGTTCAAGGCGTTCTGATTCCTTAAAAAACGCTGTGTCACAAAATGGATAAAATCCTGATTCTCGGCTGTGTAATAGTGATCCTTTCTGGTCACCAGCGTCACACTCGCCTTTGCCTCACAGTCGCTGATGGGAATAAAGTAGATTCTGTCGGTCGGATCTGCATCCTCCTGCTTTGTCTCCACCGATTTATTTTCCTCAAACATGGGCATGCAGAATACGCCTCCCAGCCCCTTTCTCGCTGCTGAGAACAGGACATCCCGCTCATCCAGCTTCAGCAGGTTGCAGCTGACCCCGGCCCTCTGAAAGATCTCCATGCCGGTCTCAAAGGTCCTGGCGATGTTGCTGCAGAACAACAGCTGGCCGTTTAAATCCTTGAGTGCGACGCTGTTCCTGCCCCAGAATGGATGCGTGTTGTTCACGGCTATGTAATACCTGCCCACCATAAGATCACGGCTCGTCAGGCGGCTGTCGAGTATTTCCCCCAGATTCAGCCCGGCATCCGCGTCGCCGCTGGCCAGCATGGCGTGGATCTGGTCTGTGTCGCAGAACTTCAGCTCCACCTCGCATTCCGGATGGATTTTCTGGTAATCTTCCAGCATGTTTCTGAGAACTCCAAAGCCGGAGGCGATCACCATGCGCCGGTTGTTGCGGTTTGCTATCTGCCTGGATTTTAAGGTCCCCTCTTCCAGAAGTGAAAACGCGCTGTTTACGTACTCCAGGAAGCAGCGGCCCGCCTCTGTCAGCTCAATGCGGTTCCCTTTTCGTTCAAACAGCAGAAAATCCAGCTCTTTCTCCAGCCTGGCAATCGCCGTGGATAACGCCGGCTGGGATACGTAAAGTTTCTTTGCCGCCTTCGTGATATTTTCCATGGCGGCTACCTCTCTGAAATAGTGCAGGTGAAGCAGCTCCATCCCATTCCTCCCCTCTCTTTCGCAGTTCATGGCAGCTTCTGTTTTTGCGGTTTACGCTATAATTTGCCATTTATAGTAAGCATAACACAGTTTATGCAATTTTCACAATCAGAAAACAGGGCGTTATAGAAAATAATCATTTTCTACAGCGCCCTGCCTTCTGATAAATTCTTTAATTAAATTCTTCTGCTAAATCCTGCTGTTCCGGTACTCGTTCGCCGATATCCCTTCCAGCTTCTTAAAAACCTTGGAAAAATGTGCCACATCCATGAATCCCACCTCTTCCGAGATATCACCGATCCGAAGCGACGGGTCCTTTAACAGCTTCTTCGCCTCCTCGATCCGGATGTGGTTTAACAGTTCGGAAAAGCTCTTCCCGGTATGGCCGTTTAACAGCTTGCTCAAATGCCACTGGCTGACATACGTCTTTTCCGCCACCTCAGCCAGGGTGATCTTCTGGGTGTAATTCTCTTCCATGTACTTGAGAGCCGTCTTCACAATAAAGCTTCCGGCATTATGTTCAGATGAATCTTCATTACCGCCATTCTCCTGCTCCGCAGCCCCTTCCGGTTCTGCTGCCAGAGAACCGGGGACTTCCGCCGTGTTCTGCGTCTTTAAAGCGTTCTCCTGTTCCTTTCGTTTGTTCAGCGTATCCGCCATGAACTGAAGCGCTTCCTTGATCTCATCCATATTGGACGGTTTCAGCAGGAAACGGTTCACCCCCAGGCGTATGGCCTTCTGCGCATAATCAAAGTCCCGGTAACCGGTCAGGATGGCGATCATCATCTCCGGAAACTCCACACGGAGCGCCGCTATCATGGACAGCCCATCCATTCCGGGCATGGAAATATCCGTAAAGATAATATCCGGCCGCAGCTTTCGGATTATCTCCAGCCCCTCTAAGCCGCTGCAGGCGGTCGCTGTCACTTCACAGCCATAATCCGCCCACGGCACCACCTTGGAAATACCTTCTACTATAATCGGTTCATCGTCTATAATAACCACTCTATACATCTGCTGCCCACTCTTCCCCGAACGTCATTTTTACAAACGCTCTGCTGCTATCAGTATACCATATTCGGGCGTTTCAAAGAACCCCGAAAATAATTTTCCCTTTTATCAACCCTTGACAGCGCCGGCCGTCATGCCCTTGATAATATACTTCTGAAGGAAGATATAGACAATCAGGATCGGAATGATAACCAATGCCACAGATGCAGCCATAAGGCCGAAGTTCGTTCCTTCATTGGAAGTCAGCTCGTTTAACAGACGCGTGATGGCACGGTGCTGCGGAAGACGAAGCAGGAACATCTGTGTAAACAGATCGTTATAACTCCAGAGGAAGGAAAAGATCGCTACTGTCGCAAAGGACGGTTTTGCAAGGGGTACTACAATCTTGTAAAAGATCTGGAATGGATTACAGCCTTCCAGATAGGCCGATTCCTCCAGTTCAATGGGGAGACTCCGCACGTAGCCGGTCAGTACGACTATGGCAAAGGACATATTGCCTGCTACCTGCGGAAGAATCACGCTCGTTAAGGAAAGCGCCAGACTCTCCGTATTGACCATGTGGGCGGAACTCAGCATACGGTATACCGGAATGATTGTAGAGAATACCGGGAACATCATGCCTGCCACCACCAGTGAATTAAGCGGTTTGCGAAGCTTGAACTCGTAGCGGACCAGGCCGAACGATGCCATGCCGGCCAGAACGATAACGATAGCCGCCACCGAAGTGGATATAATCATACTGTTGCGGTATGCGCTGAAAATACTGAGACGCTCAAATGCGGTCCGGTAGTTGGCCAGGGTAAACATCGCTCCTGTAGGAAGTGCGAAGGAGTTCGAAAGGATCTCGCCCTTCGCCTTAAAGGAGTTGATGATGACCCAGAAAATCGGATAAATCGTGGTAAGTGCCCAGAAGCCCAGAACGATGTAGATTACCACACTTCCCAGCGATATTTTTTTCCCTCTGCTCATGATGAATCCCCTCCTAATAATCTTTCTCTTTGAAAATTGTGTTGATCACTTTTGCCGTCACAATTCCAAGAACTACGATCAGAACCGCTATGGCGGAGCTGTAATCGACATTTTTCGTATTAAAGGTCTGGTAGTACATGTATGTGCCGGTCAGCCATGTCTCACCCAGCGGAATTCCCTTCGGGAACATGGTCCACGGGAGGTCGAATACCTTTAATGCACCGGTAACGCCGAGAACCACACAGGTACACATAACATTGTGAAGCAGAGGAATGGAGACATATCTTACTTTCTGGAATCCTGTTGCTCCGTCGATGGCGGCCGCCTCATAAAGTTCGCCGGATATATTATTGAGTCCGGTGATCAGGATTACAAAATAGAAGCCCACATACTGCCACATAACAGGCAGCATCATCGTGATGAGCGCCAGCTTCTCGCCTTTCCAGTCGATGAGTTCGGTGACGCCGAGACTCTCCAGCAGCTGATTCACCATACCCTTGTCGTACAGGAAGATCAGGTTGAACATAAGACCTAACGCAGTGGCTGAAATGACGATGGGGAAGAAGTAGACAGTCCGGAAGAATTTTGCTCCATGGCTGATATTGTCAACCAGAAGCGCCAGAACAATGGCGATTCCTACCTGGCCGATGATGGTGACTACCATCATAAGGATGGTGTTTCTGACTGCCACACGCATGTTCTCATCCTGGAACATGGTCACGTAGTTGGTGTACCACGGATCATTCCAGCCCTTGCTGGCGGCTCCCAGTTCTGTAATCTGCTTAAAACTGTTTAAGATGTTCTGTATAAATGGATAGTACAAGAAAATTGCCATGAAGGCGAACGCCGGAACCAGAAAAAGGAACAGCGGCTTTTTGTTTTTATAGATATTTGCTCCCATATTCTCACCCTATTTTTCCGTAAAAAAGCCAGAGACGAAAGGCCATTACGTCTCCGGCTTTGAATTGACAGTTATTTAGTTTGCGTGGTAAATCTCCAGGCCTTCCTTCACAGCATCTTCTGCCGTTACCTTGCCTGTTACGATCTGCGGCATTCCGTCAAAGGTTGACGTTCTGCATTCGCCCTGGAAAATATCCTGAACAGCCGGTGTTAAGGAGGTAACGCCGCTCATCATATCCATTGCCTTTACCTGTAAGGAGTTGAACTGGCTCTGGTCTACCGCCGGCGCTTCTTTCAGTGCGGAAGCTGTATGCTGTGCGAAGATCGGTACGATTTCATTGGAAGTCATATACTCTACGAAGTTGACTGCAGCCTCTCTCTTATCCGGATCATCCCATGCTTTCTTCGTGATGTAATATCCCATGGATAAACCGCCGATTAAATCAGTTGCTTTTCTGTCTCCCATGCCTGGTACGTAAGTAACGGTGAATTTGTCGAGCTTCTCGGTATCCATGGTGGCTGGGTCATTCGGGTCGGACTGGCATGCGCCTGCGATTCCGCCTACTTTCCAGGAACCGTCGATTAGGAATGCAGCCTTATCTTCTGTGAAGGCAAGGAATGTATCATCATCTGTTGCAGATAATGTATTCTTCGGGAAGTACTCTTTTTCATATAAATCTTTGACATCGTTGATGCCTGCTACCCATGACTGGCCCTGTGCATCGTCTACAGATTCCGGAATGTCACAATGGTTTGCCGGTGTATTGTGATTAAAGATGGCGTACTCCCACCAGTAATGAGGAATGTTGCCGAGCGCCGCTGCGATTGGGCTGTAGCCTGCTGCCTTGATCTTCTCACAGTCTGCCAGGAACTGTTCCCATGTGTAATCCGGTCCCGGTACAGCTACGCCTGCTGCGTCCAGAACTGTTGTATTGACGAACATGGCCTCCCAGAAACCATTAACCGGCACTGCGTATTTCTTTCCGTCTACGAGAGATGCGGCGATTAAATCGTCGTTCATATTGGAAGCGTACTCCGGATATTCCTTGCGAATGTCATCGATGGACATAACCTTGCCCGCCTCGATGAAGGAGTTGGCGTCTGCGCCGTTAAACCAGAACAGTACGTCCGGCTCGGAACCCATCTGGAAATCACTTGCCACACGGGCCTTTACGGTCTCGTCGGAAACTGCAGAGGAATCGTTTACGGTGTTTCCTGTCGAAGCTTCCCAGTCCTTTACTGCCTTCTGGTAGTTCGGAGCGTTGCCGTCCTCGCCTGCGAATGTAGTCATAACGTTTAATGCGACTGCTTTCTTTGCTTCAGTCGGGGCCTCTGTCTTCGCCTCTCCCTCTGTTTTCGCCTCGGTTCCTGCCTCGGTCTTGGGAGCAGCCGTCGTATCTGTTGTGGACTGTTTGGAGCAGCCGGTGAATACGGTTGTTGTCATAGCCCCTGCCAGTAATAATGCCATCGTTCTTTTCTTCATATTAATTGCCTCCTGTTTTTTTTATACACCCTTTGCATTCCTGCAATTTGTATATCTCATGTCATTATTATCGCTGATTCGGGTGCAAAAATGAATAACCAGTTCTGCCATTTGTTGTATTTTCTTGTTCATTTATCACAGAACAAGAAAATACAACTGCTCACTGGCACTCTCTACTGGACAGCTATCGTAAGACGTGCGATGACATGCTGTTCCTCGTCTTTCTCTATTGTAAGGCCGCATGGCTCTCCATACAGAATCCTCAGGCGCTGGTTCACGTTGGCAATGCCAAGGTTTCCCGAGGGTTCCCGGCTGAAGTCATAATCGGGCGACAGAAGGCGGCTGATCTTCTCTTCCTCCGCAGGTGTCAGGGTTCCGTCATTCACGATATCCAGATAGAGAAATCCCTCCTTCTCATAGCCCCGCAGGATCACGGTTCCCCGGCCGCTGGGCCTGACACCGTGTTCGATGGCATTTTCAATAACGGGCTGCAGAATCAGCCGCGGCACTTCATACTGCATGATGGATTCATCCAGCTCCTTGATTACGGTGAGCCGTTTGCCGAAGCGCTCGGAATTGATGTATAAATAGGCGTTCACATACATCATCTCCTCGGAAAGAGGGACAAAGGTCCGCTTCTTCCGGTCCATGGCCGCATCCATCAGCGTAGCCAGGGCCTCGATCATCCGGGAGACCTTCTCATTTCCGCCCAGGCGGGCCTCCCAGTTGATGATCTCCAGCGTATTATTCATGAAATGAGGGTTGATATGGGACTGGAGCGCCATAATCCTGGCATCCCGCAGCGCGATCTCCTCCTCATAGATGTGGTCAAACTGATACTTCAGCCGTTCGGACATCTGGTTAAAGGACTCCATCAAGTACCTAAACTCCTGGTTTTCCGGCGCCTCCTTTATCTGATAGCCAAGATTTCCCATTTCAATCTGATCGGCGCCTTCCATCATGTCCGTAATCGGCTTCGTAACATTCCGGTTGAATACGCGAAGCAGAATCAAAAGCAGAGGCACCAGGAACAAAAGCATGCCTGCGACGACGAAGGGATAGCCATAAAACGGCGCCTGAATAATCCGTTTATCCGCCTGCATCATCACCGACAGGGTGAAGTACTCTTCCTTCTGCGTATCATAAACGTAGAGATTTCCGTTTTTGCGGCTGTATCCCGTCTGCTGTGCGGCGCTGCTGCTTTCTTTTATCATCTCTTCGATATCTCCGCCCTTCAGCAGAATGGCCTGGCCGTCGAGGCGGACGAGGACATTCTCCCCCTGCGGGGAATCGATGAGGGGGCCAAAACAGTATGATTTGTCCAGGCGCATGATCAGCGCTCCGAACTGATAATATGAATTGTCAAGAAGGTTCCTGACCATGTAGATCCTGCCGTCCAGGTTGATGTACCCAAGGGCCGTGTCCAGGGTGGAGAGAAACGCCTTTACCCTTTCATGGTCCTCTCTCCAGTAGGTCTGCACCTGCTGATACGTACCGCCGGCCGCGTTGTTGTAGACGCTGCAGTTCATCCGCTCCGGCTCCTCGTAGCACCACAGAATAGTAGTGGAAAAACACTGGTTCTGGCGGTACTCCTTATTTAAATAATCATTGCTCGCGGTATAAAGGCCACCATAACTTAAATTGCCGCGGGAGTACTCTCTCCACGCCTTCTCCAGCGTCTGGTCATAGGTCGCCTTCCGGGACGCGTTGATACCGTGATTCAGCCGTTCCACACAGATTTGCCCGTCATAGACCACCTGGTCCACGACCCCCTGCGCCACGGTCCCGTAGCGGTTGCTTAAAATATAGTAGCCAGCCACTCCGATAATCAGACAGAACGGCAGCAGCCAGCACATCAGCATGATGCCTATCATTCGCCATTTCATGGAAATTTCGTTTTTTCCCTGCTTTTTCATCTCTGCTCCCTTGCCGCGTTTAACAGCTGTTTTTTTCTATGTTGTATAACGCTTTCTTCATGAAGACCATATGCATAAATTGTACTATTATTATCAAAACAAAGCAACATCATTATCTTCAGAGCGTTTCGTGACGTAAAAAATAGCACCTCCCTTATGATTAAGAACCATAAAAGAGATGCCATTTCTGTTATTATATTTTTATAGCAAGCCCGGCAAATGTGCCTGGAATACGGACAAGATGCAGACAAACACAAGTGCGGCAACTCCGGTTATAAAACCTCCGATCGTCCATGCGCGTATGGTATCCTCAACTGAGATTTTGTAAAAACGGTTAATCGCCCAGAAGCCGGAATCATTGGGAAGGGATAAACCGATTCCGCCCGCGCAGATCGCAATACCGCAAAGAACAGGTGATATCCCGCTGGCGGCAATCAATGGGGCAAACATGGAGGAGGTCGTAATCAGCGCAACTCCTGTTGAGCCCTGTGCACAGCGGAGTATCTGGGCTATGATGAAGCACAGCACCAGTACCGGGATATGGAACTGAGAGAGTGAGGCAGCTATAAAATCAGCGATTCCCGTTGACTGAAGCATCTTTCCAAAGGCACCACCCGAGCCGGTAATCAGAAGCACCAGACCCACCTGACCGGCGGCATCGTTCATCACATCTCCAACCGGTTTTTGCAGATATGGAAGAGAAACAAGAGCGGCATAAATGACGCCGATCAGCATCGCAATATTTTTATCCCCCACAAAGTTCAGTATCTTAACGAGCGTCCCGCCCTCCGGCAGGATCATAGGTCCAAAGCTTCCAAAGAGTATCAGCATAATGGGAACCAGAAGAATCGATACCGCCACACCAAAGCCTGGAACTTTTCTTCCTGCAGTCGATGTTCTGCTCTCCTTTTCAAAATCTTCAATATCCTCAAACGCATATTCATGATGATTTTTCCTGTCCTGCCAATCCAGGAATCTGCCATATCCCAAACCGCCTACAATGGTACCGAACAAGCCTGCAAGCGCGGCATAGAGGAAGAAGACACCATAGTCCAGCTGAAGATTTTCCGCTACTGCCATGGGATTCGGAGTCGGTATTACCATCGCTCCTGTCGCCACGGTAGCACAGACAGTTGCACAGCACAGGGAAACAATTGATACCTTCGTTTTCTTTGAAATCACACGTACCATAGGCGCGTACATAATATGTACAACGTCTCCAAAGACAGGAATTCCGGTGATAAAGCCCGCCATAGCCACTGCTATTCTGGATTTTGAGCCATTGAATCTTTTCAGGAATGTATCCGCAATGACCTCAATTCCACCGGATTCATACAAAAATCTTCCCAGCATGACTCCCAGGCCGATAATAACACCGATGCTCCCCAGTGTATTGCCGAATCCGTTTCCGATTACCTTCGAAATATCTGAGACCGGCATCCGCACCATAAGGCCTGTTCCAATTGTTGTTACCAGCAATGCAATAAAAGCGTTGACTTTGAATTTAATAATTGTAATCAGTAAAATTGCGATCGCAATCAGAAAAATAACGATTAACCATCCTCCAGTAACCATATAAACCTCCCACTTAATCTCCCTTAATCATGCCCAGATTTACCAGGCCCCTTTTAAGCTTCCTCATTTCCTCTTCCGTTAAATCTCTGAACGGAAAACGAGACGGTCCCATATCAAAGCCTTTTAATTTTAAGGCTTCCTTATGTGCGATTGTCGGCATAACAGAGCGAAACAGTTCCCGAATCTGCAAAACTGTTTTCTGCGATGCTTTGGCCGCCTCTATGTTTCCTTCTTTAAAATTTGACCATATGCTGAATGAAAGTTCAGGAAATACGCTGGCAACAGCGATAATCCCTCCGGCGGCTCCTGTCATAAGGGCAGGGAGCACCTGGGCATCATTCCCCGTGATCAGCTCAAAATCCATCTTTTCCATTGCAACCTGATAGCTCAGCAGGGTCATAAAATCCATGCTGCTGTCCTTCACTCCGCAGATATTCCGATGCTGCTCTGCCA
Source organism: Hungatella hominis (assembly GCF_014288005.1). Lineage (NCBI taxonomy): Bacteria > Bacillati > Bacillota > Clostridia > Lachnospirales > Lachnospiraceae > Hungatella > Hungatella hominis. Next base: position 846,777 of record NZ_JACOPB010000001.1, on the reverse strand, counting down.
CTGTTTTCAACACCATCGGCGTGATGGGGTTATTCGTCATGCCGCTCATATTATAAAGATATACCGGCATTCCCTCCGCCGCTTCCGCCACTTTTCCAAAGTACCGACACAGCGCCTTCTCATCATATCTGTGATAGTACGGAGCGGTAACAGAGACCGCATCCGCGCCTTCCTTCTTAGCCCATTCGATCATATGGTACAATTCGTACTCGTTCATGGCAGTCACATTAAAGAGTACTGTTACCTCCTCTTCTGCCGCTTCTTTCGCAGCAGCCAGGAGACGCTCCCTCTCTTCCGTTCTGAGATTAACGAATTCACCGCTGGTTCCGCCTACAAAAATCCCTCTTATTCCGCAGCCGGTGATATACTTAATTAACCTTGCATACTCTTCGGTATTGACTTCCCCATTTTTGCAAAAGGGAGTGAGTACCGGAGCTGTAATTCCCTGCAATGTTATATCCTTCATTTACTTTCTCCTCACTTTAAGACAGCGCCTTCATCCGCAGAGGAAACTTCCCTCGCATAACGGTAAAGATACCCCTCTGTAATTTTATATTGAAATTCCGGCAGCTTTTTCAGCCTTCTTTCTATCTCGTCCTCGGACAGTTCTACCGACAGGCTGCCGCCGTCAATATCGATGGATATTCTGTCTCCATCCTGCAATGCCGCGATGGGCCCTCTTTGTGACGTCTCTGGTGAAATATGGCCGATGCACGGTCCCCGTGTCGCACCGGAGAAGCGGCCATCCGTAATCAGAGCCACCGTTTCTGAATATCCCATGCCTACCAGTGCTGCCGTAGCGGTCAGCATTTCCCGCATTCCAGGGCCTCCTTTCGGACCTTCGTTACGTATGACGATGACATCTCCATCTTTAACTGCACCTTCGTAAATCGCCTTTACCGCGTCCTCCTCACACTCAAAGCAGCGGGCTGGTCCCGTGTGCTTTCTCATCTGCGCCACAACCGCACTCTGCTTGACGACACAGCCCTTCGGCGCCAGATTTCCATGCAAAACTGCAATGGAGCCTTCAGGTGCATAGGCGTGTTCCACCGTCCGGATCACCTCCTGATTCCAGCTTGTCAGCCGGTCTGCATTCTGTCTGTGAGTTTTACCATTCACCGTCATAAGATCCAGATCTGCCATTCCGGACAAGGCTTTCAGCACGGCGCCCACTCCGCCGGCTTCGTCGAAATCCAGCATAGTGTGCACACCTGACGGCTTAATCTTAGCCAGATACGGCGTTGTCTTTGATATCTCTCCCAGCTCGTTCATAGTCATATGAAGCCTGCCTTCTTTCGCGATTGCGGGATAATGAAGTGTGATATTGGTCGAACCGCCGACACTGACGCATACTCTCGCAGATAATTCCAGCATCTCCTGGGTGACAATATCCCGCGGACATATATTTTCCTCTACAAGGGATACAATCCGGACACCGCTCTGTCTTGCAATGCGCTTCTTTTTACCCGCTACTGCATGGGCTCCCGCACAGCCCGGCAGGGTCAGTCCCATTGCTTCCGCTGCAATGGACATGCTGTTCGCGGTCCCCATCATAGCGCAGGAACCGGGTCCGGGTGACATGATGCCTTCCATTTCCTCATACTCTTCCTTTGATATCTCACCCTTTAACAGTTTTCCAGCCATTTCCTTCAACTCGTAAGTTGCATAGCTCTTCGACTGATAGACGGCAGGCATCATCGGTCCGCCCGTTACCAGAATTGCCGGTATATTAATCCGCAGCATAGCCATCAGCATGGCCGGGACAATCTTATCGCAGCCGCCTAGCAGTACAAGCCCATCCAGCATATGGGCGTTTACATACACTTCAATGGAATCCGTAATCACTTCCCTGCTGGGAAGCACACTGCACATCCCGGCATGGCCCTGCGTAAAACCGTCGCAGATGGAGATTGTATTAATCTCAAACGGCACGCCTCCTGCCTCCGATACCCCCGCTTTAACCTGTTCTGCCAGCTTATCCAGATGGACGTGGCCTGGATGCATCTCATTATGTGTGTTGATAATTCCAATGAATGGTTTTCTTAACTCTTCGTTCGACAGGCCCATCCCCCTGAAGTGTGCTCTCGGCCCTGCCATACTCATTCCATTTACGACAACCGCACTTCTGTATTTTGTATTTTTATAAGTAAAGTCCTCCATATGTCCTCCTATGCCTGTAATTTTTCTGTTATTGCCGCTGCGCTTCGTTTCACCTCTTCCGCAAAGGAACAGGCCTTCTCCGGTGAGAATCGGTAATCCGGAGCAGATATTCCTATCGTTCCGGCAAGATTTCCATCAATTCCAAAGATCGGTGCCGCAATACAGACGATATCCGGATTATGCTCCCGGTTATCCAGTGAGTATCCCTGCTGTCGGATCAATTCCAGCTCTCTGTGCAGAGTTTCTTTATGGATAATCGTATTATTCGTATACTGCTTAAGCGGGTTATAGTTCAAATAACTGTCCACCCATTCTCTGCTGTGATACGCAAGAATCAGCTTTCCTCCTGATGTACATTGAAGAGGAATCTTCCATCCAATCCTGGATCTCAGCTGAATCTGGTTTTTTGCATCCATCTTTCCTATGTATACTGCCTTATCGTTATCCGGCGCGATCAGATGAATGGTCTCTAACGACAGCTCATTCAACCGGATCATCTCCTCCTGCGCCGCTTCCAGCAAATAATCCGACATATTTACTTTCAGGGCAATATTCATCATGCCCATCCCCAGTTTATACTGCCTCGCCTCTTTGTTTTTTGAAACAAAGCCGCATGCCTGAAGTTCCTGCAGAATCCGGTGAACCGTACTCGGGCTTAAACCGGTTGCTTCTGCGATATCACTGATATTCACCCAACCTTTCTGCTCTGCTAAAGCCAGAATGATCTGAAGTGCTTTTAAAGCACTATACTCTTTCATTTGTTCCTGAAGGTCCATGGCCCCTCCTTCTATTCCATATATGGAATTATCTTTTTAAATGTAGAATCAATTGATATTGTCATTATAAAAAGATTGGATCGTATCGTCAATGGATAAAAAGCAAAAAAAGCAGCCGTTTTTTTGTCTGATAGTTACAAAAAAATGGCTGTTTTTTTCGATATATTTCAAATATAAAATATACTATTTTTCATGCTCTTTTCTATTCTAAATATGAAATTCTCAGGGGAAGCCGGTCAGAACTTACAATCAAAGAGGATAAACAAAAAAATCCCCCATAAAAGGGAGGAGCCGGTGGAATGTGGGTTCCACCGGCGAGTTATGAAAAAAAGTCTTTTTATTAAACAAGTTTTTCTTGTCTATGTTTATAGTATACGCAAGAGTTATGAAGTAAGTTTGTAGAAGATGTAAATAAATTTTGTACAACTTGTGAAATATATGTGAAATATGAATTCACTTTCCAGAAAGTTTCCAGAAAGACAAATCCAGGCCATATCTTCATCAGTCGTAGTAATCGTCTGTCAGTACCCCATTCGTCTCAAAGTAATACAAGGTTCCGTCGATTTCCATATCTCCGGTCACCATATGGCCGTCAGAGGCCAGATAGTACCAGTCATCCCCCAAAATCAGCCAGCCTGTTTTCATATAGCCGTTGGCGTCGAAGTAATACCACTTACTGTCGATCTCCTGCCAGCCGTCTTTGCAATACTGGTTCTCCCCTTTGCAATAGTACCAGCCACTTGCGTCCTGATACCAGCCAATGGCAGCCGCCTGGGTCTCCGGCTGAGTCTCTGCCTTCGTTTCCGGCTGTGCTGCCGGCTTCTGCTCCGGCTGCTTTGATGTCTGCTTGTCCTCAGAAGCAGTCCCCGACTGATACGGGCATACGCCGTTGGGATGCAGGTGCGCCGGATGGCCGCCGCAATGGTAATGGTAGCTTCCCAGTCCACTCTTATTCTTGTTGTCTTTGTGGCCTCCGTTGGCATCCGTACGCCCGGAGTGCGCCTCCGCCTCGATGGATAACGGGGTTCCGGGAACCACGGTGAAGGTGGACACCAGAAGGCTGCCGCTCATAAAATAAACCGCCAATTTTTTGTATTGCTTTTTCATATAGTCCCTCCTGTAAATCGTATTTCTTTCATTATACGATAAAGCGCAGGGGAAAGCTATAGCAGCCGCATATTTTCATCTAATGAATCAGCGCATTGGCAAGGGGCAGCCCTACCAGAAGTGCCAGTACCAGTTCCAGCACCACGTACATGATGTTGTAGCGGTAGATATCTCCGGATTTCAGCCAGCTCTTATTGCTGAACAGCATGGCCGCAAACGGAGATGCCGCCGGAGTCGCGATGGCACATGAGAGCACGAAGATTCCCATGATGGATACCAATGGAGCAGAATTAATCCCGGCCTGGAGACAGTAGGTGGCTATCACCGGCTGAAGGATCATGCCGATCACCAGGGAATTACATACATTGGTCAGCACACATCCGATGATCAGGAGCATGGCGCCGAAGACCAGCGGGCTCATACCCGTAAAGATCGGGGAAAGTATTGCATTTAAAAATGCAGTCACTCCTGTGCTCTCATTCGTCAGCACGCCTCCCAATAATATCGCGGATGTCACCAGAAAATACGTTCCCCAGGCAAACACCTTAACATTTTCTTCAATTGTGATAGCCGGAGCCCCATCGATTTTCACAGCAAATAAGATCACCAGGAACAAAAGGGCCATACCGAAGGAATTGGCGCTGAGCCATGCCATGCCCGGAAGTGTGGGGAAAAGGCTTGGCAGAAGCATGCTTAGCAGGAAACAGACACAGATCAGGGCCACGGTCTTCTGTCTTCTGCTCAGCGGAGGCAGCGGATTTTTGTTGAGCTGTTCCAGCGTCAGATTCTTCAGCTTGCTCACGTCAGGATGCAGGACATATTTGGTAAAGAGGATCACAGCTCCGCTGCACGCGAAGCCGTAAATCAGTGCAACAAACAGCCACTGGCCGTTGTTAATGGTAACGGTTGTACCCAGAAGGTTCTGAGACACGGTTGTGTAGTTGGAGATCAGCGCGAGGCCGTTACTCATATAAGGCGGAACCGGGAAACCGATGGCACAGGCCACGACAATCAAGATGATCATAATTGTTGGATACGCCTCGAAGGGCTTCATGCCAATATCATCAAAGATATCGTAAAGGATCGGCCAGAACAGGAAAATCGGCGCAAAGCAGCCTACAAACGCGGCTATCAGCATGGAGCCTACAAAGAGTATGGCGGTAAACGCCCATGGACGGCCGATAATAAATTTTCTTGTCAGGAAGAAGCGGCCGATATAAGCGCTGATCCGGTTGGTCTGGAGACTGTTCATCAGGATCATCAGAAAGAACAGCTGGACAACCGTTGGATTGCCGAATGCGGTGTTCAGTACGGCTCCCATCGGCGCATAGCCGGAGGTGCCGATCATGAAAATACAGAGGATGCTGGACCAGACCGGGTCGACCGTCGTCCATAAGTAGAGCGTTCCGATGAAGATGCCGAAGATCTGTTTTCCCACAGGTGTAATATTGGGCATGTTAATCGGAAGCAGACGAAACAGGAGCATAATCGCGATGCCGATCAGGCAGTGAAACGGATACATATTTTTCTTTTGTCTCATGGTATTTCCCCCTGGTAAGTTTTATTGTCACAATATTAACATACTGATATCACTCATACCAATAGCAGGTGCTAAGATTCAAAATGCATTTTTCAGTGGATACCGGTGACAAGGTGTGCTATAGTTATATCAGTAAAAAAGGATTTATACGGGAGGATGACCATGGAACCATATCAGATCAGAGAAGATTTTATTCGCTACGGAGTTCGCAAAGAAGCGAAAAAGAATCAATATCTGTTTGATCCATCGCGGGAGGGCTGTGACAATATCTGTTTTCTGGATGAAGGGATCGCCGCACTGACGCGGATCAATGATGATGGAGAAGAACATATTTACCTCTATTTCGGAGAAAAACGGCTGGTCGGCTTCGCCAATGCGCTGGTGAAGCACTTCCCCTATGACTGGCAGCGCTACATCACTCCCTCCCCGTTCTGGATAACAGCAAAGACAAACTGCGTCTACTACAGCATGAGGGAGAAACAGTTTGAGTCCATGATGGATTCTTCCCCGTATTTCACCCAGTGTGTTCTGGGCGCAACGACCTTAAATTATCTGGAACTGGTGAATAAGATCCAGTGGATGATGGATGGTGACAAAACTGCGCAGTTCTGCAAGTGGCTCCTGACCTACTGCATAAAGAAACAGGGGAAATCCATGATCCCCAAGGCATTTTCCTTCGTAGAGGTCGCCAACTATCTGGGCATGCATCCGGTGACCGTAAGCCGCATTGCCAGGAAGCTGAGAGAGACGGGAATCCTGGCCCGGGAAGACGGGTGCCTGATTATACAGGATGAAGAAAAGTTAAGAGCGATGACGATGCTGCAAAACAGCTGATCAAGGTAATTCATTTTCAATAACGGAGGGCAAAACTGAACGATTCAGTTTTGCCCTCCGACATCCGTTTACCAATCTGTTTACTTTCTTTACCAGTCAATCCATTAATTCCTGTTTCCCTTAATATCAAGAAACTCTTCAAAACTCTCGCACATTCTCACCGCGTCCTTCGGATCTCCCATCTCGCAGAATATCCTCAAAAGCGGTTCCGTTCCGGAAAATCTTGCGATAATCCAGCCGCCGTTCTTAAAGTACACCTTGCAGCCATCCAGATAGGAAATCTTATCGATCTCCAGATCCATTTCCGGAAGCTGTTTCTGGATTAAGAGGGTGTCATAAATCTGATCCTTCTTTTCCTGGCTGAACTTGTAATCGCGCTCCTCCATATGGATCGCGCCGTACTCTTCTTCGATATCCTTAGCGATCTGGGACAGCTTCTTGCCGGTAACGGCGATCATCTCCACCAGAAGTGTGGATGCGTAGATACCGTCCTTGCCGTTGATGTGGCCCCGAACCGTCAATCCGCCCGAGGACTCGCCGCCGATGATGGCATTCGTCTCATTCATCTTCGCAGAGATATACTTAAAGCCTACCGGCACCTCGTAGCACTTCTCTCCGAAGCCCTCCGCCACCTTGTCGAGCATATGGGTGGTCGCCACGTTGCGGACTACCGCGCCCTTCCAGCCTTTGTACTTAACCAGATAGTAATAAAGCATGACCAGAATGTCGTTGGGATGGAGGAATTTACCCGTATCGTCGATAACGCCCACGCGGTCGGCATCTCCATCGGTGGCGATTCCGATATCGCACTTGCGGTCTACCACGTAATTCTGCAGGCTTCTCAGCGTAAATGCGGACGGCGCCGGCAGTTTTCCGCCGAACAGCGTGTCATGCTCTTCGTGAATCACCTGTACGTCACAGCGTGCCGTCGCCAAAATGGTCCGCAGCGACGTGTTGCTGACACCGTACATGGGATCAATGGCAATTCTTAAACCACGGTCCCGGATGGCCTGCATATCGACCGCACCGATAATATTATCCAGATACTCATTTAAAGGATTGATCTCCTCGATGATTCCGGTCCCGATTCCTTTCTCATACTCCATGATGCGAACCGCCGGTTCCCCGGCTTCAGAGCCGCGGCTGACACAGGCCGCTTTAAGCACCTCCTCTTCGATTCCATGAATATACCGTTCGATCTCCTGGGTCTGGAGTTCATCCGCATCGCGGCCGCCCTTTGTGAATACCTTGATACCATTATAGACCGCCGGATTATGGCTGGCCGTAATCATCATGCCGTAAGGCAGCTCATGGCGCATGACAAAGAACATGATGAGCGGGGTCGGTGCGGAACCGAGGATAAATTTCACCGGAATGTCCTCTGCCGCAAACACTTCACTGGCCCAGATTGCGGATTCCTTCGATAAGAATCTCCTGTCGTAGCCGATGGCCACGCCCTGTTCCGCGACCCCCTCGTCCTTCATCTTGTTTACGAGAGCCTTGGACAGCTTCTGGATATTCTCCCTCGTAAAATCATCGCCGATAACGGCTCTCCAGCCGCCTGTGCCAAATTTAATCATGATTCTCCTCCTTCATTTCCCATGACAACAGTTACTTCATGACTGCTTCCTGCTTCGAAAGCAGGTATCTTACTTACCTTTTTGCCATCCAGTACCAATTCCTTTATACCCTTCATCACGCCATCCGGATTCTTCACGAAGATACGGTACTCTGCGCCGCGCCATACGCGTTTTACAGAGAATTCCTTCCAGTCGGCCGGAATACAGGGATCAATCTGAAGGCAGTCAAACTGCGGACGGATCCCCAGCATATAGCGGGTTGCGGAAAAATACGCCCAGCCGCCGCTTCCGGTCATAAACGGGTGGCGTGCCCGGCCGTAAGCCGTGTGATCCTTTCCCATAATAAACTGACAGTAAGAATACGGCTCTGCCTCCCTGATTTCTATTATATCATTCTGATAGTAAGGGCACAATGCATGATAGAACTTCATTGCCCGGTCGCCTCTTCCCAGCTTGCATTCCGCAGCCCACGCCCATGGGTTCGGGTGGCTGAAGACGGATCCGTTTTCCTTTACACCGGGATAAACTCTGGTGACAAAGCCGATATCATCGTCAGGAACCGTGTAGGACGGGCCATTGAGCATAATTCCGTACGGTGTGTATAAGTATTCATCCACAGCGTCCATCGCCTGGATTCCCTTTTCGAAATCCGCAGCGCCGGACAATACCGCCCAACTGTTGGACTCCAGATGCAGCCTGCCTTCCCGGTCCTGATGGGTGCCGATCTTCCTTCCGTTTTTGGTGATGCCGCGGATATACCAGCCGTCATCCCACAGCTCCCTGTCACAGATTTCCTTCACGGTATGGCCCATATCGGTATAGTACTTCACATCGTCCTCTCTCCCCAGCCAGGAAGCCGCCTCCAGGAAGTTGTCGATGGCCCAGTAATGAAGGAAGGATACGAGTGCGCTCTCTCCGCCTCCCAGATTCAGGCAGTCGTTCCAGTCGGCACGAAGCCCCTTGCAGACGCCGTGAGCCCCGATCTGCTCCGCAGAAAAATCCAGAATTTTCTTCATATGCTCATAGACCGTGCCGCTTCCGCCGTCGGCATAGGTGATGACCTCATCGAAGAATCCGTACTCTCCGGTCTCCTTTACATATTCCACGATGGAGGCAATCAGCCACAGCGCATCGTCAGAGCAGGTATCCTCAAGGCCATGGATCATATCAGAAACCTTCGGAGTCGGCACAACAGTAGGCGATTTAAACGGTTTCACCTCCGTGTCCGGATCGAACCACTCCGGCTGGAATAAGTGCAGGCCGTATCCGGCCGATACGAGGCCGCGAAGCAGCTCTACCAGCCTCTGGCGGCATTTCTCCGGATTGGAGTGAGGCACCGTCATGGCATCCTGCGCCGTATCCCGGTATCCCAGTCCGGTCCGGCCGCCGACCTCGATAAAGGAGGCGAACCGGGAGAACATGACGTTGATCTCCGCCTGGTACAGCGTCCACGTATTGATCAGCGTGTTCATGCCCTCGTCCGGGGTATCGATCTGAAGCCGGTTACATTTATTGTCCCAGAACGCTTTCAAATCGCTGTATGCCTGATCGACGGCGCAGTGATCCGCATACTTTGCCCGCATGGCGCGGCCTTCTTCCCGCTTCCCCTCGCCCAGCAGGAAGATGAGTCTCGATTCCTCTCCCGGTTCCAGTTCCAGGCATTTTTTCAGGGCGCCGCAGTGATTGCCGCCCTTTTCGAAGCTTCCGCTCATCTCGCCGCGTTCCACCGCCGCCGGATTATCCTCGGTGCGGTAGAGGCCGATGAATTTGTCCCGCAGACAGTCGAAACCATCCGGATCAAAATCTGAGGTGAAGTACTGGTATCCAAACTCCTCGTAGAACAGATCGTGTTCGATAATGCCGTCTTCATACGTAGATCCTGCGGCATATAAACTCATCTGAAAGTTCTTATTGTCTATATCAATGTGATGGAAGGAAAACTCACAGTAAGAGTAAACGCTTAATTTCCGTTTTCTACCGCTCTGGTTCATAAGCTTTACATCCCAGAGTTCTACCGGATCGTCTGCCGGAATGAACAGTGTCTGCTCCGCCTCGATTCCCTGGTAATCACAGCTGTACGTCGTGTAGGACAGGCCGTGGCGGCATGTGTATTTCGCCTGATCTAGAGGTTTTCCCACCGGCTGCCACGAGATACTCCAGAATTCCCCCGTCTCATCGTCTCTCACATAAACGTAATGGCCCGGCCGGTCCATCGGAACGGCATTCCCCCGAAACCGTGTGATTCTGTGGTATTCCGGGGATTTATAGAAGAGATATCCGCCTGCCGTGTGGTTCACGACGGCGCACATATCCTTCACTCCCAGGTAATTAGTCCACGACGTGGGCAGGTCTACCCGGTCGATCACATATTCCCTTTTTTCATTATCAAAATGTCCGTACTGCATCCCGTTATCCTCCTTATTATGAGCACTTAGCGCCTGTATTTTAGTCTCATACGTTCTATCTCAATTATAGATTTTTCCCAAAAAATAGGTATGGCTGAGAGTGTGAAAATTTGTCTAACCTTGCGCGATCACAAAAAGCGGGGGTTGCAAAGCCATCGTTTCTATTATAGAATAGGAGGAGCGTCAAAAAAGGAGAACATACACATGAAGAAAAATGCAATCGTTGGCCAGTCCGGCGGCCCTACCGCCGTCATCAACGCGAGCCTCTACGGCGTCATAAGGGAAGGCATAAACCAGGAAGCCATTGATCACGTCTACGGTATGATTAATGGAATCGAAGGCTATATGTCCGGTACCTGCATGGATTTAACCGCGGATTTAACTTCAGATGAATTAGAGCTTTTAAAATTAACACCGGCGGCCTATTTAGGTTCCTGCCGCTATAAACTGCCGGAAGACTTATCCTCACCGTTCTACCCCGCCCTGTTTGAGAAGTTTCGGAAGATGAACATCGGATACTTCTTCTACATCGGAGGCAATGATTCCATGGACACGGTCAGCAAGCTGTCCCGCTACGCCTCCCACCATCACAGCGAGATCCGTTTCATCGGTGTTCCGAAAACCATAGACAACGATCTCGTTCTGACCGACCATACCCCCGGTTACGGAAGCGCCGCCAAGTACGTGGCCGATACGGTCCGGGAAATCGTTCTGGACTCCTCCGTCTATCAACAGAAATCCATTACCATCGTGGAACTGATGGGCCGCCACGCCGGCTGGGTGACCGCGGCCAGCGCCCTCGCCCGCAAATACAAGGGGGACAACCCGGTACTCATCTATCTTCCGGAGACGCATTTCGATTTTGAACAGTTTACAGAGGATGTGACTGCCGCCTTATCGAAGAACAGCACTGTCGTTATCTGTATCTCCGAGGGCATTTCCGACGCCAGGGGCAAGTTCATCTGTGAATATGCGGATGCCGCCCGGCTCGACACCTTCGGCCATAAAATGCTGACCGGCAGCGGTAAGATGCTGGAAAACTTCATACGGGACAAGTTCGGCGTCAAGGTCCGTTCCATCGAGTTAAACGTTAATCAGCGCTGTTCCGGCATGATGGCTTCCGCCACCGATATCGAGGAATCCGTTCTCGCCGGCCGTGAAGGCGTAAAGGCCGCCGTCTCAGGGCTTACCGGACGCATGATTTCCTTTATACGGAATGAAAACGGTCCATACCATCTGGAATGCGGCACGGTCGATGTTAATGAGGTCTGCAACAGGGAAAAACTCTTTCCATCTGAATGGATGAATCCCCGCGGCACCGATGTGACGCAGGCGTTCATCGATTATGCGCTTCCTTTGATTCAGGGTGAAGTGCAGAGGAAGACGGAATCGGGCCGGCCGGTTTATCTTTATCGTAAGAGTCCGGTTCAAAAATAAAAGCAAATGCGCGTCAATCCCATTACACAAAAGGGATTGACGCGCATTTTTAAACATATTGATTTCACTCATCTGATTACAGCATTTCCTACTTCAAAAACCCATTCACAATCTGTGCTTCCGCTTCCGCCTCGCTGAGCCCCAGCGTCATCAGCTTGATAATCTGGTCTCCCGCTATTTTGCCGATGGCCGCCTCGTGGATCAGGGCTGCATCTGTGTTGTTGGCTGTGATCTTCGGAATCGCGCTGATGTTGGCATGGTCCATGATAATGGCGTCACATTCAGAATGGCCGGCGCATCTTGAGTTGCCGTTGATCTCTGCTAAGAACGTCTGTCTCGAATCATCTCTTGCCACCGCACGCGAAATGACGTTGGCGCTGGAATCATCCCCGTTTAAATTCACCACAAATCCGCTCACCGCCTCCTGAGCGCCGTGTGTCATCAGTCTCTCCTGGATAACCAGCTTCGCGCCGGCTGAAAGCTCGGCCTTCGTATTCCGGTTTGTGGAATCCACGCCCTTGATCTGGACCATCTCCATCTCCATGTAGCTGTTTTCCTCCAGATACACCTCCGTGCCCGGGTTCATGATTCTCTTGCCGTTGCCGTTGCCCTCACCGTAGTGTTTCTCCACGTATTTCACTTTGGAATTCTTTCCCAGGTAAAAACGATGGATTCCGTCATGCCGGGAATCCTGCTGCCCGCAGTTGCTGATGCCGCAGCCCGCCACGATCACCACGTCTGCGTCGTCTCCGATATAAAAATCATTATAAACCACCTCGGTTAAGCCGCTATCGCTTAACACAACCGGGATATGAACACTCTCATGCTTCGTACCCGGCTTAATATGAATATCGATGCCGGTGCCGTCGTCCTTCGATGTGATATCGATGTTGGCCGTCGTGTTCCGGCCCGCTGTCTGGCCGTTGGCGCGGAGATTATATGCGCCTTCCGGCACGTCATGTAAATCAGCGACTTCTTCTAACAGCCGCTTCTGAATCTCATCTATCTTTGCCATGTCATGCCTCCTCCTTGTTGTAAAACTTCGTACAGGCATCCACTGCGGAAGCTGTCCCCAGAAGATGAGGAAGGATGTCATCCTTCGGGCCCTGCATGCTGATCTGACCGTTTGCAATCACCACGATCTCGTCTGCGATATCCAGAATCCTCTCCTGATGAGAGATGATTAAAATCGATCCATTTTTGATGTTTTGACGCATGCGCTCGAATACTGCGATCAGGTTCTGGAAGCTCCATAAATCGATTCCGGCCTCCGGTTCATCGAAAATAGACAGCTTCGTTCCGCGCGCCAGTACGGTAGCGATCTCGATCCGCTTTAGTTCGCCGCCCGATAAACTGTCATTCACCTCACGCTTGATATAATCCTTGGCACATAAGCCCACTTCGGATAAATACTGACATGCATCCGTAATGTTAAGCTCTTTTCCCGATGCAAGGCGCAGAAGATCGAATACTTCAATCCCTTTAAAACGGACCGGCTGCTGGAATGCATAGCTGATTCCGCTCTGAGCGCGCTCCGTAATGTTCTTCTCTGTAATATCTGCCCCATCCAGTAAAATCCGTCCTCCGGTCGGCTTCTCAATTCCCGCAATCAGCTTCGCCAGAGTCGATTTCCCGCCCCCGTTGGGACCTGTGACGACGACAAATTTATTGCTCTCTATAGTCAGGTTTAAATTCCTGATAATCTCTTTCTGGCTCTTCTCATCCTGTACGCCAAAAGATAGGTTTTCTAATGTAAGCATATGTCTCCTCCTGTATCTCTTACTCAAACACCCGCACATGCTAGTATACACCATTTTTCCAATCTTTACTATATTTTTTTTCATATCGGTTCTTTTTCCCGCCTCCTCTTCATACACTTATAACAATATCCGTTTTACCATTCATAAGAAAACACACTTAAGGGAGAAATGTATATGAAATCCGATATGATACTCGACAATATGCCCTGCGGCATTGTAAAACTGAAGGCCGAAAGCGGCTTTCCGGTCCTCTATGCGAACCATGAACTGAAACAGCTGAACGGAGCCGGAAAACGTCTGGAAGAAATCGTGGAACCACAGGATTATCCGGAACTGGAGAAAGAAATCCTGGGACACTTAGGGAATTCACCTGCGCGTTTTGAACTGGAATTCCGAAGTCCGGCAGAGGGAGGAGACTCCTGCTGGTACCTCATCCGCATAAACTACGTCCCCGGAGGCGGAGAAGAGGTTCTCTACGGTATCATCATCGACATCAGTGACAGAAAGAAACGTCAGGAAGAATTACTCATCCGTGAGGAGCAGTACCGCCTCGCCAGCCGGCACTCCGGATGCAACATCAGCATTTACGACATTCCGTCGAAAACTCTCTGTCAGCCACCCGATTCAGCATTTTCATTTCCCGGTCCCATTTCATTCCCGCCAACCCCTGATTTTATCATCGAGAACGGTATTATCCACCGAGAGAGCGTCCAGGAATTTCTGGACTTTTACAATTCTATGGAAAGTGGAGTCCCCGAAGGGAAATCGATCATCCGCATGAAAATGAAAAGCGGGGAATACCACTGGTTTTCCGCCTGCTACTCACTCATATACGGACAGAACCGGGAACCGTTAAGAAGTATTATCTCCTATCAGGATATTACCGGGCAGTATGAAAAAGAACTTGCCTACCAAAAATGGATGGAGTACATGAACGAACAAAAAAAAGACTGTATCGGCTATTACGAATACAATCTTAAATACGATCTGTTTGAGGAAATCCTGGGCGAGCTCACCTCCACCCTTCCGGAATACGCCCGGAACACCTTCTCGGACATCATCAATTATATCGCGGAACACTTCATATATGAAGAGGACCGCGAAAACTACTTAAAGGTGTTTAACCGCAACCAGCTGCTCTACCACTACTACCACGGCAACCGCTCCCTTCAGACGGAACACAGAAGACTCCGTCCCGACGGCACCGCTTACTGGTGCCTGGGGCTGATTCAGATCGTTCCCGATCCGTACACCGATACCATCAAAGCATTTATCCTGATTAAGGACATCGACGAAGAGAAGAAAGAAGCCCTTACACTCCAGGAAATGTCGAAGCAGGATTCCTTAACGGGCCTGTTAAACCGCGGCACCTCGGTCCGCGCTATCCGCCATATTCTGAAGAACAGCCAGGACCACCACATTCTGATCATGCTGGATATCGACCGTTTTAAACAGATCAATGACCGGTACGGCCACCAGTTTGGAGACAAGGCCCTCCGCACCGCGGCCGCGCGCTTAAAATCAGCGCTCCGCCGTGATGATGTCTTCGGACGCCTGGGCGGAGACGAATTCATCATACTGTTGAAGGACGTCTCCTACTCCATGGACTTATATGCCCGCCTGGAGAATCTCTGCAGCCTGATCGGCAGCGCCCTGGAGCCGGAAGCACATATATCCGGCAGCATCGGCACCGCGGCCTTCCCCGAGGATGGGACTACCTTTGAAGCACTCTATGAGAAGGCCGATATCGCCCTGTACCATGCTAAGCTGCACGGTCGCAACCAGTACGCCGTGTACGAACCGGGTATGAGCATGTCGGAGGATATGGATTGATGCAAGACAGACTGTTATGATATTTTATCAGCGGCCTGAAGGCTCACAGAACAAAAGCGGCGGTATCATTTACGATACCGCCGCTTTTGTTCTGTGCATCTTTCGTGCAGAAGAAGGGACTTGAACCCTCACGGTATTGCTACCACACGGACCTGAACCGTGCGCGTCTGCCAATTCCGCCACTTCTGCATTGCTATACAGCATATAATTGTACGAATTGGTTGTCCAATTCATACAATTATATTACTATATTTATCCAAAATAATCAAGTACTTTTTTCAATTTTTTAAAAATAATTCAATTTTGTTATACGTAACCCAGTAATCCCGGCAGCCACAGCGACAGAATCGGCACGTAGCTGACCAGCAGAAGGACGATGAAAATGGCCGCAAAGTAAAGAAGAAGCGGTTTAATGACATTTTCAATCTTCGTCTTACCTACCTTTACACCTACGAACAGGGTCGTACCGACCGGAGGCGTGATGGTTCCGATACATAAGTTAAAGATCATCATGATGCCGAAATGTACGGTATTCATCCCCAGCTTCTGACAGATCGGAAGGAAGATCGGCGTGAAAATCAGACAGGCCGGAGTCATATCCATGAATGTACCGATAATCAGCAGAAGGATATTGATGATAAAGAGAATAACGTAACGGTTATTGCTGATGCTTAACATGGCCTCTGAAACAGCCGTCGGAATCCCGGTAAATGCCATAACCCAGCTCATGATGCTGGAGACTCCGATTAAGAAGATAATGATACCCGTCATCTCCGCACTGTCTAAGAATATCTTCGGCAGCTCTGAAATCTTAATGGACTTATAGAAGAACAGGGACAGGATCAGGCTGTATACCACCGCAACCACACTTCCCTCTGTCGCCGTAAAAATACCGGAGATAATACCGCCGATTACGATGATGATCATGAGCAGACAGGGAATCGCCTGGAAAAATACTTTCACTTTCTCGCTCATGGAATACCGTCTGGTGCTGCGGTATCCGCGTTTTTTCGCAAAATAGAAAATAACGGCCATACAGGCAAGGCCCCAGAGGATGCCGGGGATATAGCCCGCCATGAAAAGCGCTGCAACGGAGGTTCCGCCGCTGACTAAGGAGAAGGTAATCATAACGTTGCTGGGAGGAATGAGCAGGCCGGTTGGCGCCGTCGCAATATTGGCCGCCGCCGAGAAATCACGGTCGTATCCCTCTTCCTCCTCGATCGGTCCGATGATGGAACCCATGGCTGAGGCCGCCGCGGTACCGGAACCGGAAATAGCTCCGAACAGCATGTTGGCAACCGCATTGGTATGAGCCAGTGCTCCCGGAATTCTTCCGGTAAACAGTTTTGCAAAATTAATGAGACGGATCGCGATTCCGCCTTTGTTCATGATATTTCCCGCCAGGATAAAGAACGGAATGGCGAGAAGGCTGAACACTGAGATTCCTGAAAAGATACGCTGTGCTCCCGTAAGTACCGCCGCTCCCGTATTGAGAACCGGCAAAATCGCACAGATAGAGGAAACCGCCAGAGCCACCGCGATCGGTACGCCGGCCAGCAGCATAATCACTAAGAGGACCAGGATAATCAGTCCGCATGCAACCGCTATATTCATACTCTCGCCTCTCCCTTCTCACTGAAATCGCCATGCAGCATGTCCATGGCATTGGTAAAGCTAAAAAACATAATCAGAATTCCCGTCACCGGCACAATCATGTAGATGTATCCCATGGGAACCTGAAGGGAGGCCGTCGTCTGGATCATGGTCAGCTTCGTGATGGAGATTCCTCCGTAAACCATGACGACCGCCGCAAACGCAAAGGTCAGAAAATCGATGGCTGTCTCCAGTACTTTTCTGGGAGTTCCCGTTATTTTATCGGCCAGGAAGCCCATTCTCATATGGTCCCGTTTTCCAAATACATAAGCGGAGGCGAGCAGAGCCATCCAGGTGAAGGAATACGTCAGAAGCTCCTCCGACACGGTGCTTGGCCGGTTAAAAAAGTATCTCGTAACAATCTGGTATGTGCCGATGATCGTCATCATGGCAAACAGGAAAATAATGAACAGTCCCAGAATCTTCATCAGGACTTCTCTGATTTTATGCAATGCTTCCATTCTTACTCTTCCCCTTTCGCCTGTTCATTAACGGTTTGAATATGCTTGTAAAAATTGCGGATTTTCGGATTGTCGTTCAGCATCTTCTCATGGAGCGGAAGTACTTTTTCCTTAAAGGCATCCACATCGACATCGATGAATTCCACGCCCATGTCTTCTGTGGCGATCTTCTTCGCCTCCTCGATGCTCTTATCCCATTCCTTCATCTCCACTTCCGTTGAAAGCGCTGCCGCGTCCTTAAAGATCTGATACTCTTCCGGGCTCAGTCCCTCTAAAAACTTTAAGTTGGCAACCAGCATGTCCGGTACCATCTGATGCTTGTTGTAGCTGTAGTATTTTGCAACCTCACCGTGTTTGTTATTCGTCAGGGCCAGCTCGTTGTTCTCTGCGCCGTCAATCACGCCCTGCTGAATCGCGGTATAAACCTCGCCGAAGCCCATGGGCGCCGCCGCGGCTCCAAAGGAATTGACCATGGAAACGCTGGCCGGGCTCTGCTGTACTCTGATTTTCTTTCCCTTTAAGTCTTCAGGAGTACGAATCGGCGTTTTTGCATAGAAGTTTCTCGTACCAGCATTATACCAGGTAACCACGCGGAATCCGGCCTCGTCGGTGGACTCGTAAACCTGTTCCATGTAGTCGGAGTCTTCCATGACAGTTTTATATACATCTTCCGAATCAAACAGATACGGCATGCTGAAAATTTCGTAGACATCTGCAAACGTCTCTAAGTTGGCGGTTCCTGCCACAACAAAATCGATGGCTCCCGTCTGTGTCAGCTCGATCGCCTTCTGGGCGGAACCAAGAATCTCATTCGGGAATATCTGTACCTCATACTTATCCCCCAGCCGTTCCTCCACGTATTCCTTAAAGGCCAGTAGTCCCAGATGCTCCGGATGGGTCTCTGACTGTGCGTGGGAAATACGGATAATCCGTTTTCCTGAAGTGATGGAACCACAGCCGGTCAAGGATACCGCCATGGCCGCGGCCATTAAAACAGCGGCTGCTTTTTTAATCATTTTTTTCAATGCTCTCCATTCCTTTCCTTCTCATACATTACATAGTTCACATACTATTTATCCCCGTTCCAAGGTATGTATATACTTCGAAACGGCCGGAATACTCTCCGGCAGCAAAAACAGCAAAAAAATCTCCATAGCTGCTTTTGCGTTACGAAATCGTTAAGATCTTGACATTTTCTTAACAGTAACATTATAAAGCCATGGAGATTAAATGTGTACAGTAAAATATTGACATTAAGGAGGGTAATATTACCCAATTTTCCAGCATTAGGGCGTGTTTTATTTCTATGACGGAAGACCGTCACGATATTCCGACGGCAGCTGACCTGTGATCCGCTTAAAGATTTTTGAGAAATATTTCGAATCGCTGTAACCCACGCTTCTGCTCACATCCTTAATATTGGCCCGTGGGTCCTCCAGCAGTTTTTTCGCCTCCTTCACCCTTAAATGGGTCAGATACGCGGTAAAATTCTGATCGAAACACTGCTTAAACAGGCGGCAGAAATATACCTCTGAATAGTTCATGGCGCGTGCCGCGTCCTGCATGGAAATATCGCGGCTGTAGTTCTCCCTGACATAGGCACGGATGGCGGCAGCTACTCTGGAGTACCCGTTCTCTGGTTCCTGACCGGGGTCGTCCTCCGCGTCCCGGTCGGTTCCGGCATCGGTACTGCGGATGCCTTCCCCGCATAGATCCACCTGGCGCATAGCCTCCTCCATCACCGGGATGAGCTCCTCGTCATCACACGGCTTTAAGAGATATTCCAGCGCATGGAGGGAAACCGCCCGCTTCGCATAGGAAAAATCGTCATACGCTGTTAAAAAGATAATAACGCAGTCCGGGTGGCTCTTTCTGATCCACTCCGCCGCCTCCACGCCGTTCATCCCCGGCATTCCAATATCCATGATCACAATAGGCGTATCGTTCTTATCCACAGCCAGGATCGCCTGCATGCCGTTTTCTGCATGAAAGACCTCACAGCTCTCTCCAAAATACTTTTTGAGCTTCCTGCTGAAGGACAGCCTCTCTATTTCTTCATCATCTGCAATCAATACCCGGTACATGGTTCTTTCCCCGCTTTCCCCTTTGTTTTCTGCCCTCTGTTTCTGTATCTCTGTCCCCCCATACCATAATCCCCTACATCTCAGCCACAGTAAACGCCATGCGCACGACAGTCCCCCGCCCTTCTCTGCTGTCGATCAGCATTTCTCCGTCGGGATACATGGTCTTAATCCGCCGGCTGATATTGCTGACTCCGATTCCCAGTTTCTGGCTCTCACCGTTTCTCAGCTCTTTCCGGATTTCTGCAAGCCGCTCCGGCGCAATCCCGGCTCCGGTGTCGGATACGGAAATAAAGATTCGTTTTCCCCTTATCCATGACCGGATATGGAGCCGTCCGCCTTCCGGCTTTACCGCAAGGCCGTGGACAATGGCATTCTCCACCAACGGCTGTAAGGCAAATACCGGAATCATAACCTCCATGGTATCCTGGCTGCAGTCCGAGGTATACCGGATCCTGCTGCCAAACCGCATCTTCTGAAGGTAAATGTAATCCTCCACCACCTTCTTTTCCCGCTCAAAGGGCATCACGGACGCCGTAGATTTTAAATTGTAGCGGAACAGCCTGCTCATGGCCTGTATCATCTTCTCTGTCGTCTCCGCCTCCTCCATCTCCGCAGCTCCGGCAATGGTATTTAACGTATTGAACAGAAAATGGGGATTGATCTGGTTCTTTAACATCTGAAGCCGGACCGCCTCCAGCTGCGTCTCGACCTCGTGCTTCTCTTTCAGCGTCTCAATATATCCCTGTGTGGAACATTTCATCCGGCAGAACGCCCGGACGAGATCCGCAATCTCATCTTCACATTCCGTTGAAACGGGAGGGCCGCTGTAATCATTTTCCGCGATCCGTCTGGAATCCTCCGCCAGCGCCTGCACCGGCCTGACAATGTGCCTGCCAACCGACCGATTCAGCCATAGGACGGCCGCCAGCGCAAGCGATCCCCAGAGAATCGTCAGCACCGGAATCAGGAGAAACAGCGGAATCTGCTTTTCATATCTCCGGATTCCCGCGGCCACATTCATCTCCTGAAGGCTTCCGGCATAGCTCTTAATGTAGTTCTGCATCTGATAGATCTCATACAGCTTCTGAACGTACTCAGGGTCATCCTCAGACATCGATAGCAGCTCGGCCTTCCTCTTCTCATACGTATCGTAGCTGTTTTTCACGGACCACGTCTTTGCGAAACGTTCCCGCCCGATCTCGCCGTAATCGTACGGCAGAGCCTCCAGGGCCTTTCTCGCAGCACCGCACGCCTCGTCGTAAGCGGCTCTGTTATCCTCTGAACGGTCCCGGATCATGGTCTTAAACGTCCGGCTCTCCGTCTCCATCGCCGCC
This sequence comes from Hungatella hominis, assembly GCF_014288005.1. NCBI lineage: Bacteria > Bacillati > Bacillota > Clostridia > Lachnospirales > Lachnospiraceae > Hungatella > Hungatella hominis. Next base: position 825,813 of record NZ_JACOPB010000001.1, on the reverse strand, counting down.
TGAAAGGAAGCGCTGCGGGAATTGTCCTCCAGGATCTTCCTAAACCCGTTCATGCCAAAGCCTGCGGTCACAAGGTTCATCAGGATCGAAAATGACACCGCAAATGCGGCGAGCACCGTAATTGCGCCCACCTTTTTGCGCAGGGGAAGCGAGAGCCACGTCCTGCGTATCTTATCTCCAAATGATCCATTTCCCTTTACCCTGTCCATCAAACTGTCCTTTCCCTGCAGCATACCGCTGTATCGGTAAATCGAAAAAAGGATTTCATAAAAGGCTTTCACCTTTCACAAAATCCTCACCTGAGCCTTCGCTCTTATCATGCGGGAGATGGGACTTGAACCCACACGAGCATTCACCCACAAGATCCTTAGTCTTGCCTGTCTGCCAATTCCAGCACTCCCGCACAGCCATATTATAATACCAATAAATGGACAAAATGTCAATATGTTTTGCAATTTTTATTATTGATTCTTCCGATAAAGTTTTTCATAACAAAAAATACCCTGTGGATTTACACAGACACCTGCGATGTCAGCGCGCGCCGCAACCAAAACTGCCGGCTGGTAAAGCGGGACTGCATAGTAGCTGCCTGCAATGATCTGATTTGCTTCCTGATAGATCGCCTCCCGGGCTTCTGTATTGATCTCCATACGCCCCTGCTCCAGCAGCTCTTCCACTCTGGGATCGGTGAATCCGCTCTGGTTCACGGTAGGATGACCTGCTTTGGAATAAAGCTGTGTCAGCGTACTGTCCGGATCGGGGTTGCTCGTCCAACTCATGATACTGCCCATCTGAGTTCCCTTGCCCACAATATCAAGGTATTCCTGCAGCTCTAAAAATTCATAATTCAAGTTGATGTTCACCTCAGCAAAGTCCATCTTCAGATACTCCATCAGCTTTTTTCTCTGAGAATCAAAGGTAAGTACGGTAAAATCAAATCCATCCGGGTATCCCGCCTGTGCCAGCAATTCTCTGGCTTTATCCGGGTTATAGGAGTATTCCTTGAAGTCAGCAAAGCCCAGTATCGGTGCAGGAATGATACTGCTCTGCGCTTTGCCAAAGCCGGAAAGCACGTTATCGATAATACTGTGTTTGTCAATCGCACAGGCAATGGCCTGGCGGACACGGATATCGTTTATGGGCGCCACCCTGGGATTCAGAATCAGCAGTTCTGTCTTTGTAGAGTCTGTCTGATAAAGATTCACAGACTCATTTAAATCCAGATAATCGCCGTCATTGGCCGCTACCCTGTATAGGACATCCAGCTTTCCATTGAGAAGCATGGCCGTACTGTTTGGTTCGGATGGTTCCACCACAAAGCTTAAATATCTGCTTTTGGCTGCACCTCCAAAATAATCGTCAAACCGCTCCAGCCGGATCTCTTTCCTCTCTGTGCGCTCTATCACCTTGAAAGGTCCGGAGCCTACAGGCTTATTCACGTCGTAGTTAGGATTTGACATGGCTTTTTCGGACATAACGGAGGTACTGGTACGCACAAAAAGTGTCGGCAGGTTGTTCATTTGGTCTGTAGTGGTTACCTTGACTGTCTTATCATTAAGCGCCTCGATATCTGCAATAACCAGCAGAGACTGCTCCGCTTTCTCGATGTTCATGGCGCGGTGTATGCTGAAAACTACGTCAGAAGCAGTGAGCGGCGTCCCATCATGAAATTTCACATCGTCCCGAAGCTTAAAGATCCACTCCAGCTTTGAGACCTGTTCGGCATTTTCGGCCAGACAGGGTGACAGATTGAGCTTTTCATCAAAAGTATAAAGGGTGGAGAATACGCAGCGCCCCACAGTCTCAGATAAAATATCTTTGGTACCGGCCACATCCAAAGATACGATGTCATCGGTGATTCCCACCTTAATGGGAACCATATCCTCTTTTTGTGTGCCGCAGCCTCCCAACAGGAAAACCGCCGGCATCAAAAGATACAGTAATTTGCTGATTCGTTTTTTCATACCATTCTTATCCTCTCGCTTTTCTATTATATTACATGATGCAGTACTGGGAGCGGCCCTTTTCTTTCGCACGGTACATGGCTTCATCAGCGCGCCCCACAGCATCATCCAGTGTTCCGGGCGGCGTTACCATATAAACTCCGACACTGGCTGTCAGATGGATCTGACCGCCGTGCGGCGCATCCAGCAGAAAAGAGACCGTCTGCACCAACCGCTCTGCCTTTTGCTCTGCCATCTCTCTTCCGATGCACGGTGCAAATACGACGAATTCATCCCCCCCGAAACGGCCAACCACATCGCACTCACGGAACTGCGCGCGAATGGCTTGTGCCGTAGATATTAAGGCCTCATCACCTGCCGCATGTCCCAGAGTATCATTGACCTGCTTAAATTTATCAAGATCGATAAAAAACACAGCATCCTGCCGTCCCTCTCTTGACAGCTTGCAGTGCAGCGGAAATGCCGTCTTATTGTAAAGCCCGCAGAGCGGGTCTGTCTGCGAGGATTGAATCAGCCGTAATTCCTCCAGCTTCTTATCCGTAATATCCTCAAAGTGAAGTGCTGCCCTCCAGACGTCAGTTCCCTGAATGACAGGGACCGCTACTACTCGGTACCATTTTCTTATTTCATTTTCTTTTATGCTGAAGCGGGTTTCCGTCTCCATGGGTTCCGTCAGCTTTCCGCATACAATACGATACAGGACAGTATCCGGCGATATATCCTGCCCTTCTTCTGAAAACAGTGCCAGCACCCGTTCTGACGCCGTCCGGCCCTGCATATCATCAATCCGTGCCGACAGTCTCCCGGAAGAGCATTCTACAGTGTCCGCCTGAAAATCAATAACAATGCGAAATTCATAGGTTGCCATGAGCAGCGCAGCATAAAGGTAGTTGCTCTCCCTGATTTTATCCTGAACCAGTGTCATCTCATCTGACAGATTAGAGAATTTTTCGGCCAGGTACCCAATTTCAGTTTTAGGGTCTATATCCGCCTCGGGGAATTTTGTCGCTCCATTCAGAAAAAATTCTTCTACAGCCCCGAGCAGTTGATCCAGCGGATACAGCATTTTTCTGCTCTGATTTCTGGACAGGATTATAATTATGAAGAATACCGCCAGCAGCGCTGCTATGTTAATCATTCCATAGTTCTTTACCTGGGAGAAAATCTGTGCTGTATCTACGGTACTTACCAGGACCCAGGGTGTCTTTGAAAGACTCTGGTAATAGACCAGATTGTACTGGTCATTCATTTTGCAAAGCAGGGACCCCCGACTTTCTTCTCCCACTTTCAGGTCCAATTCCGACAGAGAGCCAGACACGTCCTGTTTTGAGGTAATGATCTGATGATGTTCTCTGCAGTAAATCAGGGCGTTGGAGGATTCCAACTGGCGGTGGCTGCTGATGAGTTTTAAAATATAATCCGTCCGGCACACGATGACTAATGTTCCCACGGCTGTTTTGTTTTCCTGTACCGGCGTGTAAATTACAATGCTGTTGCCTGGGTCTGTAAACGGGATTTCGCTTACAAGCTGTTGCTCCAACTGTGACAGCGTTGGCAGATTGGCCTTTAGCACGCGGCTGTCGCTGACAGAACCGGAAGAGTAGATAATCTCTCCCTCCAGGTCTAAAAGGGCAAAAATAGCCACATTGTCCAGCGTTTCATCCGTAAAGTTCAGAATATCATCTGATAATTCACTGATGGTGCCTTCCCCCCGGCGCGAGTTATTCTCACAGACGCGTTTTACCTCCTGGGATAACACAAACTTTCTGGCTCGCACCATAAGCCGGTTGATATTTTCTTCCACCAGCTCTGCCTGAATCTGCGTGGAATCGCGCAGATTTTGTTCATGGAGATCAAAGGCCAGTACAAGATTTGTGGCAAATATATATATGCCCACCGCGGCCAGCGGCAGCATTGCCAGCATGAGAAACGATGTAAATAATTGTTTTCTTAGATTCATAGCACAGCCTCGGTATTCCGTATTCTATTTGATCATACAGCCATAATCACACCTCTTATATTAAATGCCTCCCAGCTGCCTGGAACTGTATTTCGTATCATTCAATGACTCCCGAATCGCTTCTCTTGTCACTGGCTTTATAATATATCCCTGTGCACGGGACTTAAGCGCCTCACCCACATAAGTGTCTGTAGCGGTGGTAAACACGGTCAGCACGCCAGGCTGAACGGCTTCACATTTTATCTGCAGTCTTAGTCCCGTCAGCCCAAGCATGGGAATCTCCGTGAAGAGCACATCAATGGGATTATCTTTTATGTATTGCTCAGCAAATGCAGGGTCAGAGAACATCACGACCTCGCATCCGGGAAAAACCATTCTTAAGAATCTGACCAGTTTTGCTAAATCCTTTTTATTGGGATCAACTGCTGCAATGACCATGATACGTTTGCCTCCTATACTCTATCTGTCACTTTTACTTCTGCTTTCTGTCGTTTCATAATCGCTTTATTCTGATACATGGATTCGTCCGCCCGCTTGAAAACATCACTAAAGGTCAAATCAGTTTCTTCCTCATAAAGCGCAATTCCCCTGGCAACGGAAATCTGTCCGTCAGGCCGCGCGTACTGGTTAAACTCCTCCAGCGCCCCCTGAAACCGTACCAGCAGCTCATTGTAGTGCTGGTAGTCTGCATCTTCTAAAATCACTACAAATTCGTCACCTCCAATGCGGTAGACTGGACTGTGCTTAAATACCTTGCAGATAATCTTACAGGCGTCAATAATCAGCATATCACCAAAATCATGGCCGTTTGTGTCATTGATTTCCTTCAAGCCGTTGATATCAAACACCACAACGGCAAACTGCGGTCTGCCAATCCGGGTCTGCTCCTCCAGTCTGATGACGGTTTCCTGATAAGCAGTCTTGTTTTTTACTCCGGTCAGTCCATCCCGGTAAGCAAGACCATTAATATAATTAATGTACTTCTGCAAATGATTGACGGTCTGTTGGAAACTGTCTGCGAGCATCCCCACTTCATCCTTGGTTTGATGGGTCAGAGCAATCGAAAGATCCCCCTCGGCAATTTTTTTGGCCGCCTCGTTAAGCTCCTTTAAGGGACGGATTATCCGGCGCGTCATAAGCACCGTCAGCAGTAGCGACAACGCAAGGAAAACCGTCAACACGATAACGCATTGCAGAATCATCCTGTTTTTTGCCGCATCAATTTCTGCTGTGGGCGCCGTTATTCCCAGTCTCATACCGTTTTGCAGACTGCAAAATGCCAGTTTCCTGGCTTCATCCCGCATGGTGTAAGAAAAGAGGTAACTGCCTCCGCCCATATTCAGAAGTTCATCCGCCACAGAACGCAGGCTGCTTCCCATGCTCGAGATGGAGGTACCTATGGGAAATTCCGGATGGTACATAATATTTGCCTGTTTGTCCGTTAAAAAAGCGTAACCGCTGGAATAGACCCGGATACTTCCTACAATCTCGCGTATGACGTCATAGTTGATGTCCATCCCGACTACGCCTACCGTTACATTGTCCACATACAGCGGTACCACATAGGAAATCATCTCCACATTGATATTCTGGTTTTGATAAGGCTCCATCCAAATGGCTTTCCCGTTTTTTACCGGCAGATAGTACCAGCCGACATGCTCCACATCCTCCGGGCTGTAGCGGGAAAAATCTGTTGGCACAAACTCCTGAAAGTTACCGTTCTGGGCTGTCTTACTCCAGAAAAGCCCGGAAGTCGGTTTCCCGAAATCCGGATTAAAGCGCAGGTAAACCGCCAGCGCTCCCTCCGTGTTGTTAGCTGCGTTGATCGCGACAGACTGGATTTTCTGTGTATAAGCGTCAATATATGCATCATCTGTCCGAAGACTCTCCACACTGTCCAGTTCCCCTACCGCATATACGGCCAGCGTATTCACCGACTGTTCAATACGCGATAAGAGGGCATTAATCTCCTGCGCTTTTTCTGAGCATAGCAGATTCATAATCCGTGCCGAATCTTCGTCCACAACGGTCTTAGCAGTAAAAATACCCACACCGCCAATGACCGCGGAAGAAAGAAGTACACACCCTAAAATCAAAGCAATAAACTTTGTTTGAATTGATTTCATCTCGATTCTCCTTATCCAGCAGATTAAACTTTTCCGTTCAATATAATTCTATTATAAGACTCCTTCCTTACACAGTTCTTACAAAACCGATTCTGGTACAAAAAAAATCCGGTAAGACAGCCACCGCTGCTTACCGGATTTTTAAAATATTTATTTCTCATGATTCGTTTTACTGATAAGTTCTCCCAGCGTAAATTCTGCCCAGCTGTAATTAGTCATGTATTCCCCTGAAAAGGCATTCATCTGCGTCATATCCCCGCTGATCGCCGCATAATAATCGCAGTCCACCTTAGAAACATCAATGGCGATTTCCCTTCGGCTCTTAATAACAATATCTTCTATCCCTGCATCTTTAAGTGCTTTCATCAATGTAAAAATGACCTGATGCGCATTATTCTGCGTATTAATGTCATTTACTTTATCTTCCCATAGGACGGAAGCAATCTCTGCCACCGTAAGACGCGCACCCTTGCGGTCAATCAGATAGGCAAGGCATTCCTTGCTTTTGGCACGGGGAAGATTAAGGGGTCTGCCGTCCACAAACACTTCAAAATGCCCAAAGGTCTGCACACGAACCCGCTTCGTCGGTACATGGGATACGGGAAACCGAAGGTTGTCGATTTCCGCGCGCAGATCCCTTTCCCGCACAGGCTTCAACAGGTATCCGCTAACATGAAGCCGAAAAGCATCCGACATATACCGGGAATATCCTGTCACAAAGATTATGTTGACCACGGGACAGAGGTCCTTACATTTTTTCGCCAAAGCGATTCCGTTCAGTTCTCCCATTTCAATATCCAGAAATGCAATATCCACCCGGTTCTGCGACAGGTATTTCATCGCATCGGCGGGCTTTATAAAGCTGATAATCTCAGCCTCTGACTCAACCTTTTTTAACAGCTTTACAAAGTTATCAAGAGCCAGACGCTCATCGTCCACCGCTATAATTTTCACCCGGATCCCCCCTCCTTTGCGGCAGGATTATTGTTACCTCTGTGCCAACTTCTTTTTCGCTTTTGACCATCAGAGCACCACCGCACATCATCTCCAGCCGTTTCCTGACATTTTCAATACCAATGTGCGTCTTGCCGTCATTTTTCGGCTCATTGATATCAAACCCTGCTCCATCATCACGTACAGTGATAAGGATGCTGTCCTCATTCTGTTCCGTACGGATCGTCAGCTTGCCGCCCTCGTTCTTTTTAGTGATGCCGTGACGCACTGCATTCTCTATAATCGGCTGCAGCGTCAGCGGAGGCAGCATAAAGTCTTTATATTCAATTTTCCACTCAATCTTAATCCGTTCCTCATAGCGCATTTTTTCCAGATACAGATAATCCTCTATGTGCTCCAGCTCCTTGGTAAATGGAATCAGCCTCGTAATGGTCAGCGAATCCAGATTGCCTCTTAAAAAATATGAAAAGTGCTCTAATGCATCAGAAGCCTTCCCTGGTTCCGTATCGCACAGCTCCTTGATTCCTAAAAGTGCATTGTACAAAAAATGCGGTTGTATTTGAGAGAGCATCACGGATATGCGGCTTTGTTCCAGCTCCTTTTCCGCCTTTGCTGCATGACGGGACTGTACGTTAAGATAAAGAATAAGCACGCTCAATGCACCAAAGCTCCAGATAGCAGTCACACCGTACCAGAGCATCTGAAGAACTGCACCTAACACCGGCAATGCAGAGCCGACCAACAGGTTCCAGCCATCCTTCCGTTCCTCATCGGATAGATGGCTAAGCCGGAAGACAGCTAAAAGCATGGCCTCAATCAGGTAAAAAAATGCACAGACCGCATAGATACTTCCCCAAATTCCCCATCCTCTGGAATAAACATTATCCGCACTAATCACAAATACGCTCTGCGTCATCGGATTGGCACACAGTATGGCAAGTCCAGTCACAAGAGGGAGCCGGTGTAACCAGCGGCCTTGCGGTGTCAGTTCGAGGCGGGTCAGCCGATGGCTGTACATCCCCCATAGGTAGCCCAGTATGCTCTGTTCTGCATAATAAACATAGTTGACGATAAGATTGAGCATACGTGCTCCTGGAAATTGCTGGAGGTTCACCGACCACATGGCTGAATCCAGCGCCAGCAAAATCAACAGATGTATCAGCAGCAGCCGAAAGGATCTATTTTCCGGAGGGCAGACGGGACTGTTCCGGTTATTTGCCAAGATCAGCAGTATCACTACGGCAGCCAGCGCATTGATTTGGAGATTCGTAATCATCATAGGTATATTCAAACGAAAAAACGTTTACATTTCCTCTCTAACCGTAACGCTCCACATCGTGAGCTGTCACGGAACTATTTATTTGTTTCAGGATATTGTACCAAAGCGCTGACACACCAGCCGGCCCAGATGCGCATCCCCTTTACTTTTTCAACAAAACTGCCATACTTATAGTACCATGGATTTTCAAACTCAACAACTCCGATTTTCGGTGACTGCAGGATAAATAAACCGGGTAACCGTAAATTTACAGGAGTTCTATGACACTTACAATATACAGCCCGATGACGCCATGTATGTAGCGCACAAAGACAGAATCAAGAAGAGCGGCTGTTCTCGCCTATGACAAAAGAATACGGAAAAGGCGAAGAGATGCCTCTCTTCGCCTTGCTAACTGTAATGCAGAAGAAGGGACTTGAACCCTCACGGTATTGCTACCACACGGACCTGAACCGTGCGCGTCTGCCAATTCCGCCACTTCTGCATGTCTCTGCAATCTCTCGCAGCAACAGTAGTTATTATATTATAAAAGGGACTTCCTGTCAATCATATTTTTACATATTTTAGAAAATATTTTTTGTATATATTTTTCAAAAAATGTTGACAATTCTTCTTAAAAATGGTATCATAATCTTCGTTGCGCGGGAGTGCTGGAATTGGCAGACAGGCAAGACTAAGGATCTTGTGGGTGAATGCTCGTGTGGGTTCAAGTCCCATCTCCCGCACGAAAAGATGAACTGGTTAAAAACCGGTTCATCTTTTTTTGTGCTTCTATGGGCTAATGGTTCTTCTCTGTCTCTATCTGGCAGAGGAAAGGGGAGGCTGGCAGCTTTACTGAATTGCACAGATTGGCTCCTGACGGGTTGTTGGACCAGGAATATACGAGCGCATCCGGAAGCCTGTCCCGCATTGGCCACGGAACCACTACCGTGTTTCCTTCGATTCGTGCCCCTGCCGGAATCATTCTTACCTTCCTTCCGTCTTCTTTCCCTTCTTCTCCATAAAAACAGTACTCAAATCCGCCAGGCACAGTTCCGTCAAGCGTCTCCAGACCGCCTTCCGAGTGATCGAAATGCAGAATCATTCCCTCCGTTGTCCTTTCACCGTAAGAAAGCAACGGACTCAGCCATATTCCATCTTCTCCATAAGCCATTTGAAACGCCGCCATGGCCAGGCGCTCTCCCACGGGTTTCTTACTCACCGGATGCAGGTCATTTTCCTCTCCGCAGTCCATCGATACCACCATGGCCGTATCGGGAACCGAAGTCAGTTTCCGCTGCATGTCCCGGAACTTTACCCAGTTTTTCCCATCCTCCAGATCATAACAGGGAAGCTGTACGAAGAGTACCGGTAAACCGGCTCTGTTCCATTTCAGCCTCCAGTCCTCGACAAGCCTTTTGAAATATCCGGGGTAACGTTCATACTCATCCGCATTCATCTCGCCCTGATACCAGCAGATTCCCTTCACCGGGACACGGTGCAGTGGGGCAATCATCCCCTGGTACATCCCCGCCGGCTTCCGTTCAAAAAAAGTCTGATCTCTCAACGGCTCCATCACCGCCCCTCGCCGGTATTCCCAGCCATCGGTGATGTCCCGCTCCTCTTCGTTCTCCCAAATAAGCCGATGGCCCTTGCCTCGCGTAAAGCCCCCCTGTCCATGGACGGCCGCGACGCGCAGCACAAACTGGTTGCTCCCCGGCCTGAGAGCCGTCGTCTCATACTCTCTCGGCGGATATCGGTAGGAGGTACTTCCTGTCTTTTCCCCATTTATAAAGAGGCAGTCCGCATCGGTGATTGTTCCCAGCGATATTCGGACCGGCTGACCCGCTAAACCGGGGGGAATCTCCACACAGTTCCGAAGCCAGACGGTTCCGGCGCCTTTTAAGTCCTCCCGGTCATCCCAGCGGTCCGCAAGGCCGATTTTCTTCCAGAAGCGCCTGCCTCCTCCCGCGGCCCAGTTCTCCGCAATCCCCTGATCTCTCTCATCCAGCAGCCTCCACCATGCGGCAATGCGTGTTTCATCTTCTTTCCGTATCCGTTCCACATACCCGGGATCGCTGCAGGCATCCAGTTCCTTCCGTTCATCGGGAAAATCGCAGAGCGCCTCCCGACTCATCCACGCTTGTACAGGGGTTCCCCCTACCGCGGTTAAGATCAGGCCGACCGGGATACGGTAACGCTCATACAGCTTCTGCGCAAAGAAAAAGCCAACGGCAGAAAATACCGGAGTATGTTCCGCCGCGGCCGTCTTCCACTCCCCGCCGGACAGCGAGTCAGAGTCAGAGTCAAAGTCAAATTTCCACTGAATCGGAACCGTAAACTGACGGATCATGGGTGATGCGCCCTTTTTATATTCTTCAGGATACCGGTATTTGACCCGTTCCATGGGTAGCTGCATATTGGACTGCCCCGCCATGACCCAGATATCTCCGAAATAAAGATCATGAACCTCCCGTTCCTCTCTTTCGGATTCAACCCGCAAGCAGTATGGTCCTCCTGCTGCAAACGGAGGCAGCTCCACCAGCCACGTTCCAGCCGGGTTCACCACTCCCCAGCCGGATTTCGGCTGAATCACGCCGTCTGCCTTTACCCACTCAGGCGTCAGCTCTGCCCGCACCCTGGCTCCGACTCTTCCCCTACCGTGCACCGGAATCACTTCATCCCGCTGGAGCACCGCATGGTCCGAGATGAGCGGTGTCACAGAAAGCCGGACATTCTGTTCCATATCCGATCACCCCTTCACTCCAGTCGATGTAACGCCCTCCACGAAATATTTCTGTGCGGAGAAGAACAGGATCAGGGCCGGGAGCAGCGCCAGAAATGACATGGCGAGAATCTGATTCCATTCCACGATACCGCTGCTCTGGTCGATGGACATTTTAAGCGCCAGCGCCACCGGATACTTTTCCAGGCTGGTCACATAGATCAGCGGCCCAAGGAAATCATTGAAGCTCCATACGAACTGGAAGATCGTACAGCTGATCAGCGCTGGTTTTAAGGACGGCAGCAGAACCCTCATCAGAGTCTGGAAGGAATTACAGCCGTCGATTGTGGCCGCCTCGTCCAGATACGTGGGGATTGACCGCATGAACTGAATCAGCATAAACACGAAGAAGGGTTCATTGGCAAACATGGTCGGTGCGATCAGCGGCACGTACGTGTTGAGGAGTCCCATCTGCTTCCACAAAATATAGAGTGGAATTCTTGTCACGACGGCCGGTAGGAACATGGTAGCCATCAAAATTGAAAAACAGATCTTCTTAAATGGAAATTCAAACCTTGCAAAGCCATACGCGACAAGCGTACTGGACACGAGGCAGAAGACAATTTTCGGCACCACGAACCGGAAGGTATTTAAGAAAAACGTGGTGAACGTATACTTTGTCCGCGTCTTCCAGCCTTCTATATAGGGAGTAAAGTCGATCCGTTTCGGAATAAAACTGATCGAAGTAAATATTTCATTATTGCTCTTAAAGGTAGCGCCCACCAGCCATATAATCGGATAGATCATGACGAGCGCCACGACAATCAGGACGATATAACGGATGACAGAGCTGATGACCACCCGTCTGTGCCTCCGCACTTCCATTTCGCTGAATCCTCGCGTTTTCTCCATCATCTAATTACCTCCGTCCGAATAATAGACCCACTTGTCCTGTGTCGCAAAGAGGATCAGGGTCACAGCCACGATGATGAGGAACAGAATCCAGCTGGCGGCACTGGCATACCCCATGTTAAAGTACTTAAATGCATTGTCATAAATATACATGGAAGTCAGATAGGTGGCATTTAACGGTCCCTTCCCCGTTACAAGGTACGGGCCGTTGAATTCCTGGAACGCATTGACCAGCTGCATGACCAGATTGAAGAAAATCGTAGGTGTAATCAGCGGCATGGTAATATGGATAAAGGAATGGAACTTGGTGGAGCCGTCCACGCTGGCTGCCTCATAGAGATCCTGGGGTACGTCCTTGAGCGCGGCCAGGAAGATCAGCATTGCAGAACCAAACTGCCAGACCTTCAGGATTATGATGACGCTCATCGCCCCGCCCGGGGAAGAGAGCCACGCCACCGGCTGTATCCCCACAACGCCGATGATGCGGTTGATAAGCCCGTCCTGCTGAAACAGGAATCTCCACAGCACCGCCACCGCCACATTTCCTCCCAGCAGGGATGGAATATAGTAGGCTGTCCGGAAAAAGTTAATGCCCTTCAGCTTAAAATTCAATATGTATGCAATAAACAGGGCAAACGCCAGCTGTAACGGCACCGTAATCACAGTGTATTTTAACGTTGCGGTAAGCGTACTCAAAAAATCCTCATCCTGAAACAACTTGGTGTAGTTGGCCAGACCAATGAAATTCGGTTCTCTCACGAGATTGTAATCCGTAAAACTGATAACCAGCGCGTTAATAAACGGATACAGGGTAAGAAAAACCATACCGATCAGCCATGGGAGGATATACACCAGACCCATTTTGCTCTTTCTCAAAGAATCTCCTCCTTCCTGCGTGCTCTTTATTTGCCGTAGTCCTGTTTCAGTTTTGCAACCTGCTCGCTGGTGGCGTCAAAGATGGCCTGCGCAGCTTCCTCGGCCGTGCTCTTTCCAAACTCAAACTTCTCGTAATTACTTTCATAGGAATTGGTAAATACGGCGTTCTCAAATATCGGAGAATTGTTGATTACTTTCGCTACATCGGTAAAATCGTAGGCCTGCTTTACGGCTCCTGTGATCTGTCCGTCTGCCTCTAAGGAAGCCTTGGCCGCTCTGGAAGCCACCATGCCGCGGGTGGACCCCATGAGCTTCGTTCCTTCCGGATCGTTTAAGATATACTGTAAAAATTCAGCCGCTTCCTTTGGATTCTTGGAATCCCTGGAGATTGCAAACAGCAGGGAGGGCTTTGCCATAGTTCCTTCAAATACGGCTCCGTCGATCACAGGGAGCGGCGCTACCACCAGTTCGTCCCCCTTGTCCTCCAGCGTCTTGGCGTTCGAAGCGATTCCTCCGGTCCATTCCAATACGCCAGCGTAGCCGCCATTGATATATTTTGCATTCTGGGCAATGGATACCGGCTCATTGCCTACATTCTCGATATAATCTTTTCTGGAACAGAAGACATGGGCATCCGCTAAGTCCTTATACCAGAGAAGCGCTTCTTTATAGTCATCCACGGTGTAATTCATGCTTAAATCTTCTGCAAATTCGCCTTTCCCTGTCTTCTGCTGCAGATAGTAGACTGCTGCGAAACGGAACGTCGGGCTGACGATCATATACGCATTCGGGTCCTGCCGGGTAAAGATTTCCGCCGCCTTCTTATATTCCTCGAACGTCGTTGGAAGCTCGGTGATACCGGCTCTGTCAAATGCAGATTTATTGACGTATAAGCCCAGCGTGTTCTGGCCGTATGGGACTGCCTGCATCTTGCCGCCCGTCTTTCCGAATTCCAAAAAGCCCTCGTCGTACTGGGAGAAATCGAAGATGTCCTTCACCTGATCGAGATCGTAGAATCCCTCTCCGTTTGGACTGTACTGGATAACCCAGGGATAGTTGACAGTCATGACATCGGCTGCGGTTCCGCCTGCATAACGGGTGGCAAAGGTCTCTTCCAGGTTGCCGAAGCCGGAAGGCTCTCCGGTCACTTCGATGGCGCCGGCGTGTGCCGCGTTGAAGGCATCGATGGCGTTCTGTGTGGCCTGATGGCGGTCGTCATTGCCCCACCAGGAGAAGCTTAATTTCGCGGTCTCTCCCGATGCTTTAGACACCTCCGGTGTTTTTCCGTCCGCTGCCATCTCCGTCCCGGCCGCTCCGGTGCTTCCGGCTTCCCCGGTATTGCCCGTTTCTGCGGTCTTGCCGCCGCACGCGGTCATTGCCATGCTCGCTGCCAGTACGGCCGCACATACGATACCTGCTTTACTCCATTTTTTCATCATACTACCTCTTTCTTTTTATTTATTGGTATATTTTTCTACCCTTTTCATCGGGGATTCCCGACTTACGGTAAAAGTACGTGTTTACCTGGTCACGCCAGCTGACGGCGTTTTCCAGCTGCCAGACGAGGCGCTCCTTCATATTTAAGTAGCTCCCCTCATCCAGGGAATCCTTTAAGCTTTCCCATACTGCCTGATACTCTCTCACCCGCTCCACGCCCTCAAAATGAGTGTCGTAGATGTGCTGAATCACCGTTTTTCCCGAATGCAGTACATGGGTGTACGGCACATGGTGGAAAAAGAGCAGCAGCTCATCGGGGCAGGACGAAAGGTCCTCATATTCAGAAAATCGCGCGTCGGAATACTGCCTCGTATAGGAGGTCCCCGTCTTCACGGTCCTGTCCCTTCCGACTCCGTCTCTATCGGCATAGTGGTATGTCCCCCACCGGTCGTACTCATAGCCATCGATATCGACGCCGTAGTGGACGGCGGGTTTACACATGAAGCCAACGCCAAGAGGACAGGTATAAGCCTCGTACACGTCCCTCGATGTCGTCAGAATCGCCGCCAGCTTACCGCACTTTTCTTCGGTCAGGCAAAAGCTCTGGCGGACCCATTCTTCGGCAATCGCCTCTGCTGATAATTCATGATTCCAGACCAGCCTTCCGAAGCCGTAGAGATTGGCCTGGGCCAGCTTGCTGCCCGTCCAGTTGGCATCCATTCCCACGTTTCCGACGCCCGCAATGCCGGATCGGCCGCAGACAGGGGAGTTCTCTCTCACCGCCTCCTTCACCGTCAGGCCTATGCCGTGTTTCGTATCAAAATCCATGGTTTCCTTCCACATCGGAACAAGGTAACAGATATCCCTCTGATGTCCGGTATACTCCTGTGTAATCTGAAATTCCAGAATTTGATTTGTCTTTTTTAAAGCTCCGAACAGCGGGGACACCGGTTCTCTGATCTGGAAATCGATAGGGCCGTTCTTGATCTGAAGAATCACATTGTCCAGGAACCTGCCGTCCAGAGGTTCGAAGATATCGTAAGCGGCGCGTGCGCGGTCCGCCTCCCGGTTCCACCAGTCCTGGGAGCAGTCGTATACGAAGCAGCGCCAGATAATGACTCCTCCGTAGAGCCCTGCCGCCCTCGCCAGCATATTGGCGCCTTCGTCATGGTTCCTGCCGTAGGTGAACGGCCCTGGTTCTCCTTCCGAATCCGCCTTTACCACGAAGCCGGCAAAATCAGGAATCTCCTCATAGATTCGTTTTACCGTCTCCTCCCACCACAAAGCCACCTCCGGCTCCAGGGGATCCGCGCTCTTTAACTGTCCCACCGTGATGGGCGCCGCAAAATTAACGGATAGGTACGTCTTAATTCCGTATGCAGCCAGCACGTCGGATATCTTCCTGATTTCCGCAAGGGCTTTCCCTGTTACGAAAAATGTTTCCGGTCTGTGTACATTGACATTGTTGATCAGAACCCCATTGATCCCCACCGAGGCCAGCAGCCTTGCATACTGCCGGATAAGCTCCATATCTCCACGAAAGGTGTTGTGATCGTAAAAAAGGGACTCTCCTGCGTAACCGCGCTCGATGGAACCGTCAAAATTATCCCAATGATCGATCATGCGGATGCTCTGATCCGGTACCGATTCATACGGAAATCCGGCCTCATTTTGTGTGGTCAGAAGCCGGTGCAGCCCGTACATGCCGTATAAATATCCCACAGGAGATGCACTTTCTATCTTATAACCGGCCTCCGTCTCCCCGATCCGGTACCCTTCTGTCCCCAGGGCCGCTTCATCTCCCGGTAAAAAAGCAATCGAGGCATCCGGCGAACCGGATCGTCTGATTTCTTTAAACAGCAGCGGCATTTCCCGCTCTATAGTCTCTGTAACTGCCGTTTTCTTCCCATCATCCAGATAATAAGTAATTATGTTTTTGTTTTGCACCTGTTTTGCCAGCCAGCAGAAGTCTCTCCGTCCGTGCATGATTTCCGTCCTCCACAGCGCTTCATTTCTGATGCGCCTCTTTCTCATAAAAATGCTTTCCATTCGCCAAAAATCCTTTTTTCGTATAAAGGGGTGCATCTCCAGACAGCGGAAGCGTAACCGTCTGTCCCGTAAAGCCCGACTGGTATATGGCGGTTATCACCTCCAGCGCCAGGCGGCCATCCACGCTGCTCTCCGGCGGCAGTTCTCCGCACTCCAGGAAACGCAGCACCGTATCGATCTGGCCTATATGACCGGTATACCGGGGAGGCGGCATCTCCCGGTAACGCGTCTGAAGCTGTTCCTCAAACGCTTCGTTTTCGATAGGAAAGCCCGTTGGTGCGGACCTGCTGCTCACTGCCTTCCATGGGGACGCCAAGCCCGCCTTTTCGCACTGAAAGCTCAGCCTCTGCCCTTCCCCGTGCGTTACGAGAGAGGCCGTTACCGTCACGAGCGCACCGCTTTCATAGGTAAGAATCGCGGCGGACACATCCTCCACCTCGGCATTGTCATGTGCTGCATTCCCCAGGACAGCCGTCACCGTGCGGGGAGCTCCCATGATCCAGTTCAGCAGATCGATCTGATGTACGGCGTGGTTCAGGGTACAGCCTCCGCCTTCCATTTCCCACGTGCCCCGCCACCATAGATCGTAGTATTCCCGGCCTCTGAACCACAGGGATTCTACCTGTCCGAACAAGACCTTTCCCACGGCTCCGGAGGAGATTACGCTCTTTAAGCTCCAGTTGTCCCGCAGGTAGCGGTTCTGAGAGATAACTCCCAGATAACAGCCTGTCTCCCGCTGAACCCGCATCATCTCGTCACACTCTTCCAGAGAAGACGCCATGGGCTTTTCCACCAGAACATGTTTTCCCGCTTTCATGCAGATCACGGCGCTCTCCCCATGGGTATACGGCGGAGTACAGATGCTGACCAGACGGATATCGCTCCGCTCTGCCACCTCCTTACAGCTGCTGTAAACAGCCGTGTCTCTTAAATGGTATTTTTCTTTCAGCGCCTCCGCCTTTTGGGGAACGAGATCGCACAATGCTGCGATATGGCACCTGTCCTGAAAGGCCAGATACGCCTCGATATGGCTCTCTGAAATTACGCCTGTTCCGATCACTGCGACGCCGGTCATGGTCTTCCCTCCTTTATACTTTTTACTTTTGCGCAGAGACCGGTGCCGCCGGGCGGCGTTACTTCCCTGTGCAAAGTGTTTTTAAATGTTGTTTATTTACAAATGCATTATAACAAGTTGCACAACAAAAAAGAATGAAGGAATCAAAGGCCATTTGTAATTATTAAAGATAAAATTCTGTTTAAAAACTCCGTTGCACAATTGTTTTTTCTTCTCTATAATGAAGCCATACTACAAGCAGAATTATCTCTGCAACACGGGAGGAAAAGGAGCTTTTATGATTCCTGACTTTAACAACATGATTCCTGAACTTCATTATTACATCCACAGGAAGTGCACGCCCAACTGGAAAATCGATGCGAATGTGATCCCCTTCATCGACATTACATACGTCATAGACGGAAAGGCCGAGTACAACATCGGAGGCCACATTTATATTGTAAAAAAAGGCGATTTAATCTGCATCCCTCAGAATACCTACCGGGCGGCTGTCAACATCCCGGAAGACTTGATGGAGTGCTACTCCACCAACATCTTTCTGCGGGATCAGTTCGGCCAGGAGGCCCGCCTGCCGCTTCCCATCATCAGCCATATCGGGATCATCCCCCGGCTGATCTCGCGTTTCCACGAAATCCACGAGGAATGGCTGCAGAGGGATTTTGGATATATGCTGAAGATACGCGGAATCCTATGCCTCATCCTGTATCAGATATCCAACCTGATCCTGAATGAAAACCATTTAAGCCAGGAAGACCCCCGCATCAAAAACAGCATCCGCTATATGAGCATGCATTATCAGGACCCGCTTACCATCGATCTGATGGCCCGCCAGTTCCATCTCCATCCCGTCTACTACGGAAGTCTGTTCCGGGAGGCCATGGGGATGACCTTCAAGCAGTATCTCATCTCACTCCGTTTAAACTATGCGGAGAATATGTTAAAAAGCGGGGAATACAGCGTCAGCGAGGTGGCGCTGCAATGCGGATTTTCAGATATCTTCTACTTCAGCAAGCTGTTTAAGGAGAAGAAGGGGATTCCGCCCTCCGGCATGTTTCCGCCGGAAAGAAGAAAGAAAAAAGAAGACACGATTTTACTACCAGGAGGAAAAGAAGAATGAAAGCACTGATTATCGGAGGAAGCGGCGGCTTAAGCAGTATGCTGGCTTCCATGGCGAAAGAAACATATGAGGTCTGGGCGCTCACCAGGGGAAAACGCCCTCTCGGCACCGGAATTATCCCGCTCTCTGCGGACCGGGACGACAGGGAAGGATTTAAGAAGGCCATCCTGGGAGCGGGTATCACCTGGGATGTGGTTTTCGACTGCATATGCATGAATGAACGCCATGCAGAGCAGGACCTGGAGGTGCTGCCTTTCGTGAGCAGCCGGCTGGTGGTCATCTCGACCGACTCTGTCTACGATCCGGCGCGCAAGGCGACGCCTCAGGCGGAAGACGGATTCTTCGTGGAGGAAAAGGGTGCCCCGGAGGAATGCAGCTATGCTGGAAACAAGCGGAAGATGGAGAAAGTCTTTCTCCGCTATTTTTCCGGAGAAGGGGAGCACGGACTTAACGTTACGCTCTTTCGTCCCGGCCATATCTACGGCCCAGGTTTTCTGCTGGGCTGCTATCCGGAGCACAGCCGCCAGAAGGAGCTGCCGGATCTCATTCTGGCAGGACAGCCTCTCTCTCTCGTAACCGGCGGAATCCACATCACACAGCCGGTCTTCGTCCGCGATCTGGCACGCACTATGCTGGACTCGGTAAACCGGGAAGGCGCCTTTCAGCAGATCTTCTGCATCGGCGGCCCGGAAGCGGTGGAAAACCGCCTGTATTACGAAATCCTGGGAAGACTTCTCGGTGTGGAAATCACCATACGGGAACTGCCTCTCACCGGATACCTTGAGGCCCATCCCGAATATTCCGGCCATTTATGCCACCGGATCTACGATTTATCGAAACTAAAGGCCGCCGGCATCCAGCTGCCCGATACACCGATGGCAGAAGGCTTAAAACTCCATCTGGAATCTCTTGGATATTTATAAATCCCTATGCCGCCAAACGCTCCTACAGGCGGATGTCTGGCCCGCTGTACCAGCAGACAAAGAGGCTGTCCGGAATCCATTTTTCTTTCCGAACAGCCTCTTCACCTTTACGTATTACTCCTCCGACAAATACGCCTCAAACCGATTGATATTATCCCGCTTTCCGATCACCACGATCACGTCTTCCTTCCGGAACCGGTAGGTGGGCTGAATGTCAATAGTCGTATCGTGCTCCCGTTCCATCGCCACGATATTTAAGCCGAACTGGTTGCGTATTCCCGCCTCCATCACGCTCTTGCCCTCCAGCACCGTTGTGAGCCGGATCTCCGAGACCGCGATGTCGTCGTTCAGGCTGATGAAATCCAGCGCATGGGGTGATACGAGGCGCCTGGCCAGACGGATGGCAATATCTTTCTCCGGGTACACCACCTCGGCTCCGATCTTCTCCAGCACACAGCCGTGCTCTGCGCTGGTGGCCTTCGATATGACTCTGGGCACTCCCATGGATATGACGGTAAGTGTAGCCAGAATGCTGGTGTCAATCTTTTCTCCAATACATATGATTACCGTCTCACAGTTCTGAATTCCGGCGCTCTCGAATGATGCCTTGTCAATGCCCTCGACGACGAAGGCCTCCGAGACCATATCACGGATCTGCTTTACCTTGCTCTCCGTGTTGTCAACCACCATGACCTCTTTTCCTGCCTCGGAAAGGGCGGTCGCCAGTGCGATCCCGAATCTTCCCAGTCCTATAATTCCATACTCTATCGTATCTTTCCTGCGTTTCATTGTCTCTCTCCTCTACCCTATTGTAATAGTTTCTTCCGAATACCACGCGCCTGCCTTCGGTTTAAAACTCCAGATGGTCGCTATGGTGAGCGGCCCAAGCCTTCCGATAAACATGGTAAGCACCAGAATCAGCTTCGCGAATACGTTTAAATCCGGCGTAATTCCGGTGGACAGGCCTACGGTTCCGAACGCGCTGACCGTCTCAAACAGCAGCTTTATGAAATCGTATTCCGGCTCCACAAGGCACATCAGAAAGGTCTGCATGCAAACCACTCCCAGCGCCAGTATGGTGATGATAAATGCCTGTGAGATCACCTCCGTCGGAATCCGGCGTTTGAACGCGCTGCAGTGACTGTTGGTCGCCGCGCTGAACATGCTTTTCACCAGCACAAATGTGGTCGTAGTCTTAATACCGCCTCCGGTCGATCCCGGCGACGCTCCCAGAAACATCAGGATCGTCAGGACAAACAGGCCCGCGTTGGAAAAATTTCCGATCGGATAAGTGGAAAATCCCGCTGTTCTGGCGGAAGTGCTCTGAAACAGGGCGCCCAGCCATGTAATCTCCTCTGTCATTTTTAACAGTATGGTTCCCACGGCCAGCAGCACGGCAGAAGTAAGAATAACGACCTTCGAATGGAGACTCAGCTTCTTCCAGGAGCGCTTCACCCACACCTCCCGGATTACGAGAAATCCCAGGCCGCCGAAGATAATCAGGCCGCAGGTGGTAAGATTCAAGAGGACGTTGTCCTGATATGGAATCAGGTTTGTCAGTCCTCCCAGGATGTCAAAACCCGAGTTGTTAAACGCCGCCACGGAATGGAATACGCTGATTCCCAGCGCATCCAGAGCCGGATAATCCCTGGAAAATACCATAAAGCTTAAAAACGCGCCGATGCCCTCGAACAGCAGCGTCATAAAGAGAATGGATTCAACCAGCGCCACCACGCCCTTTACCGTAGTTAAGTTCATGGAATCACGGATCAGCACGCGGCCATGAATTCCTATCTTCTTTCCTGCCAGCAGAATAAAGCCGACACCGACGCAGGTAACTCCCAGGCCGCCGATCTGGATTAAAAGAGCTACCACCGTCCTGCCGAATACATTAAAGGTATCCGCCGTATCTACTGCGATCAGCCCTGTCACGCACACCGCGCTGGTGGACGTAAACAGGGCGTCTATGTAGTTCACGTGAACCCCCTCGTTTGCCGAAATGGGAAGCCACAGAATCAGGCTTCCTGTCAAAATAACGAAAGCAAAGCCCAGCACGACAATCCGGCCCGGGCTCAATTTACGCAAATGTTCACTCATCATGCACCTCTCTTTTTATGATATGGCTAAGTTAGCACAAACATGCCCGGGATTCAATCCTTTATCAGAATACTTAACACATCTTTAACTTTGAAAAAACTATTTTTTACTTTTTTCCAAAATACCCTTGACATTTTATTTCCATTGGGTATAATAATGTCTATATTCCTCGATAGCTCAGTCGGTAGAGCACGCGGCTGTTAACCGCGCTGTCGTAGGTTCAAGTCCTACTCGGGGAGTTTTTCTTATAAGAAAAAGATCAGATATCTGTCACGATATCTGATCTTTTTTTGTTGTTAAGTGTAGGATTACTCTTCCACTGCCTTCTCAATATCCATATTTTCCGGCAGAATCAGATTAAGTACGAGAGCCAGAACAAATACTACTGCCACACAGTTTTCCGCAAACACATCCTGGAGGATGGCCGGGAATATCTGGAATATCTCCGGAAGCAGGGTAAATCCGATTCCCACGCTCAGAGAAAGGGAGCTGATAATCGTATTTCTCTGGCTGAAACCGGCGCGGGCAAGCATCTGTACACCGCTGATGATGATAGAGCCAAACATCATGATCGTACAGCCGCCCAGAACGGCATCCGGAAGAGATGCGAAGAAGGAGCCGATCGGCGGGAACAGTCCGGCCAGAATCATGCAGATGGCCCCCGTCATGATGGTAAAACGGTTGACAACCTTTGTCATGGCAATCAGCCCCACGTTCTGGCTGAAGGAGGTTACCGGAAGACATCCGAACAGTGAGGAGATACTGCTGGCGAATCCGTCACAGGCCAGGGAGCCGGATATCTCTTTCTCCGTAATATCGCGGTCGAGGCCGGATACGACCATGGCGGTCGTGTCGCCGATCGTCTCCGTCGCCGACACCAGAAAGATTACAACGACAGACAGAATGGCGCCGGCGTGAAACTCCGGCAGAAACGGCAGGATACGCGGAAGGGATAAAATACCGCCTTCCAGCATCCCGGACAAATCCACAACACCAAGTACGATGGCGAGCACGTAGCCCACCACCAGGCCAAACAGGACGGAAAGCTGTTTCCAGAAGGACTTCGCAAATACATTAAACAGAATACAGCTGAGGAGCGTAACGGTACCGATTAATAAGTTGGTCGCAGAACCAAAGGAATCGGAATAACCGCCGCCGAAAGAGCGCGCGCCCACTGTCAGGAGTGAAAAACCGATGGAGGTCACGACACAGGCCGATACAATGGGGGAAATCAGCTTTCGCCAGTATTTGGCGAACAGGCCCAGAGTTCCCTCCACCAGGCCGCCGATGAGAATGGCCCCCAGCATGGAGGGATAGCCGTATTTGGCCCCCACAGAGCTCAAAATGGTCACAAACGTAAAGCTCACTCCCATAACGATCGGAAGCTTCGCACCGATGCGCCAGAGCGGATACAACTGAATCAGCGTAGCAACCCCTGCGATGAACATGGCATTCTGGATCAGGGCAGCCGTCTGGCTGGTCTCTAACCCCGCCGCCGCAGTCACGATGACGATTGGAGTCAGATTCGCCACGAACATTGCCAGTACATGCTGCAGACCGAAGGGGATCGCTTTTCCCAAAGGCACACGCCCGTCCAGTCTGTAAATGTTGTTAATGCTGACTTCTGCATTGCTTTTCATGATATTCTCCTTTATCATTTTCTTATTTCAATGTTTTTGCCGTCGTCTGCTGAACTGTCCGCGTTCCGCCCCCTGTCATCAAAGCAGAGAGCACCGTCTGCAGTTTCCTTCATCTACGGCACTTTTCAGTCATCGTTCACCCCCTCTTTACCATGAGAATCGGAATCTGCCGTATAGCGTGTCATACCGTCCAGCCGGGAAGTCTTTTTTTGTTCCTTAGGACGTCCTTTTTGGCGAAACAAAAAAAGACTTCCCGGCTGTCGGAGACAGGCAGCTTAAAAGCTGCTCCTGTAGCCCTGACATTTAGGAAGTCGGATAGAAACGTCCAGGCCATTATCCTGGACATATACAAGATGCATACGGTTATTTCTATTCAATTTTCACAAAAACATTGATTTGATATGTTTTATTATAAACATTTTTATCAATAAAGTCAACATATTTTTTAGGTATTCTTAAATTATTTTAGATATCATGCATAATAAAACTTTTTATTTTAATCTGCATATTTTTAAGATTTGTGAATAGAAAAATCCGATCCATCTTCTATAAGTTCAACCGTTCCGCCCGCCGGAACCGGTACGGTGAGAATCCCGCCGTCGTCGGTCAGAAGGCCGGAGGACAGCAGCCCGCCTGTACACTCCCGCACCGTCATTTTATACACCGTTTTGCCGCTTCCCAGGCGGAGGAGCAGTCCCTCTCTCCCGGTTCCATTGACAAACACCATCTCTCTTGCCGGCTGATGCACGGAAACCAGCTCCCGGCTGTGGTAAGTGCAGGCCAGCTGCTCCCCCGCACGGCCCATGATGACGTTATAACGGCACTGCGGGTTCATAGGTTCAAAGCTCCCCTCCAGAAACGCCTTCTTATACTGTTTCCACAGGCCGCAGTAGTAAGCCAGCATCTCCTTATGCTCCCGCGGAAGCTCCTCCAGCCTCATGGAAAGCTGCGGCACGCTGAACAGAATCTGTATCATCTGCAGGGCCGCCCCCGCCGCAGTATCCTCCCGATCCCACATGAGCATATCGGAGTGCACCGCGCTCTTCCCTGCGATCAGCCGGAGGTCCGTCACGCGCACATGGTTCTCTGCGTCGTCGAAGGGGCAG
This sequence comes from Hungatella hominis, assembly GCF_014288005.1. NCBI lineage: Bacteria > Bacillati > Bacillota > Clostridia > Lachnospirales > Lachnospiraceae > Hungatella > Hungatella hominis. The sequence goes on along the minus strand of NZ_JACOPB010000001.1, from coordinate 801,594 downwards.
TCCACGGCGCGGAAAATATTGCCGAAGCTGCGCATCCGCGGCCCGTTATACGTCTGCCGGAATTCCAGCATAATATCTGCCTTATGGCTTTTTAACCGCGCCATGCAGTCTTTCATCAGCCGGTCGGCCGCCTCGGTAAAGGAAGTACAGTCCCGCCTATCGTCCTCCTCCCTTCCGCCAAATGGCGTAACCACGAATTCATCCACAAAGTCCAGCTTGAAGCCGTCTAAATCCCAGTCCAGAAGCGCTTTTTCATAAATACCGATCAAAAACTCCCTGACCTCTGGATACCGCGGGTCCAGCACATGCCACTCCCGCTCCGCATCCGGGTCGATGAGCATGTCCTTAAACCGCTCGAAATTTTCCGATCGCTCACCGATAAAGGGAACCGAATACCATGGGATGACGCCCATACCGATATCGTGCATCCGTTTTACAAATCCAGCCATATCAGGAAATTTGGAGGGAGCCGGTTTCCAGTCTCCGCAGTATGCATAACCGCGTCCGGTATCCTCCGTCTGCCATCCGTCATCCAGAAGAAGGCTGCCGCATCCGAGTTCCTTCGCCAGCTCCGCCTGGGCGAACAGCGTCTTTTCATCCACGTTCTGGTGGTAACTGTACCAGGTGGAATACATGATCTCCCTGGCCGCTTCCGGCACCACGGCCGGTTCATTGCCAGGAATGGTCTCCCACCATTTAGCCGTGTCCGCAAGCGCTTCATAATAAGGCAGGGGACGGGTATCCACGCGCACCGTTACCGAATACTCCAGCCCACGGTATGCCTCCCGGTCAAACAGGGCTATCTCCACATCGTACTGTGCGGTTTCCTCCACGGGGATGCTTTTCAGTCCGATGGTATGAAGCGTGTCGGACAGGGCGATAACGGCGCAGTTTCTATTATCCTGCGCGATCAGGCACTCCACCGGCGCCCCTGTGAATCCGCTGGTTTCATACAGATTCTCGAACCAGTCCGAATTGAGGGCCTTGATCAAGTGGAGCTTGGGCGTCCAGCGGTAATGAATGCCTCTGGCCGGGACCGCGATATGAATCCGCACCGGCGGAAATACCGTCTCCCGCTCTGCGCGGAAGGACCAGGACAGAAAGCGGACGCCGCCTTCCTCCCACGATTTCCTTACCACCGCGAACGCCTCCGGTACGCCTTCCTCCCGGATTTCTATTGTTCGTTTCATCATGCTGCACAATGGCTTTTCCTCCTGTCATGTCAGTTTTTTTCTGCCTTCGGCCGCTCTAACTTTTAACAGCACCTGCAATCATCCCGTCAACGATATATTTCTGTGCAATACAGTAGATCAAAAGAATCGGGAGGATCGACAAAACGATAAACGCGCACACGTAGTTCCATTTATACGTCATATAGCCGACAAAGCTGTAAATGCTGAGAGGCAGCGTATTCTTGGCCGTATCCGTCACAAAATACAGGGAGATCTGAAAATCGTTCCATACCCCCATAAAGGTGATAATGATATTTGTGAAGACGGCCGGCTTTAACAGCGGAAAAATCACCCGGTAAAACATGTTTAAGAGTCCGCAGCCCTCCAGCATGGCCGATTCATCCAGGGACCTGGGAATCCCCTTGATGACGCCCGAATAGATCATGATGCTGAGCGGCAGCCTGGAAGCCACATGGATCAGAATAATTGCGGCGTAGGTTCCGCTGAGTCCTAAAAACTTAACGATCATCACCTCTGGTATAAGAGAAAGGGGCGCAATCATGCCGATCAGGAAGTAATTGCTCAAAATCCGGCTCAGCCTGTCGGAGCGCCGTGTCAGGACAAAGGCCGTGATCGAGGCCACAAACACCGTCAGTGTCACCGCCGAGCCGGTGATAATCAGACTGTTCTTAAACGCCCGCAGCAGCTGTCCCTTCTCGATTACGTAGGCAAAATTCTCCCACAGAAATTTTTCCGGAAGAGAAAATGTCACCACCGCGGCCTCAGACACGGATTTGAAGGAGGTCAGAAGGACCAGCAGAAACGGAAACAGCACGAGAAACGCCATAAACGCACAGATCACATAGACGATCCCGCGGGAAACTCTCTTTTTTGTCTTTGCATTCATCAGATATCCGGCTCCCTTCTTCTCAGTATGCCTAACAGCGGTGAAATAACGATCACGATCAGCAGGAACTGAATCAGGTTGATCGCGGAGGCGTATCCCATGGTTCCGATCCTCATGGCGTCATACGACAGCTTGCTGATCACCTGGGTCGCCCCGTTTGGCCCGCCGTTTGTCATGGACATGACGATATCAAATATATTGAAGCCGCCGATGACGCATAAGGTAATGGTGGTATTAATGGACGGCGTGACCAGAGGAAGCGTGATATGGCGCGTTGTCTGCCATGCGCTGGCCCCGTCCAGCCTGGCCGCCTCGTAGACATCCGTCGAGATCGACTGAAGGCCCGCCAGAATAATGGCCGTATTGAATCCAATCCACATCCAGGATTCGACGGCGCACACGGTAAACAGGACGATCTTTGGATCTCCCAGCCAGTTGAGCGCCAGCCCGCCAAGACCGATGCCGCGCAGAAACTCGTTGAGTACGCCCGTGTCCGGCTGGAGAATAAAGGTGAAGACGTAGCCGATCACCAGTGCACCGATGGTACACGGCAGGAATATGATGGCCCGGAAGAAATCCCGGCCCTTAAACGCCCGGTTTAAAAGGAGGGCGAACACCAGGCCCAGCCCCACTTTAATGACAGTGGTAATCACGGCAAACGAAAAGGTATGGCCGAGCGCTGGCAGAAAGCTCTGCGACGCGAATAAGTCCTTAAAATTCTCGATGCCGATAAACTCCGGACTTTCAAAGTTGTAAATGCTCCAGTTTGTAAAGGAAAACACAAAGCCGCCCGCAATCGAGCAGACATAAAACAGAGTGAATATGATGAGCGCCGGCACGACAAACACCAGCGGATAATACTTTTTCTCCAGCTTGCTCACAAGACTGCCTCCTTTTAAAAAGGACTGTCATACAACCGCTCCCGAAAAAGCTCTGTAAGACAGTCCATTCGATCCAATCACATGTTTAAATCCTTACTTAAATCCGTCGAATCCCAGCTGCTTCCCTACCACGATCACCGCGTCGCTCCATATTTTAGCGCAGTCCTCCGGGCTCTTCTGGCCGAGAAGGACGGAAAGGAATGAGCTGTTGGCATCGTCGGATGGGGTAATTACATACGTCTGGTTATAATGAATTTCTGTCAGCCCCTGATCGATATAGCTCTGGGTATCCTGAAGCGTCACGCTTAGATTTTCCGCGTCAACAGACTTCCAGACCGATGTACACGCCCTCGTATCCATGTTCAGCTTTAAATTCTCATCAGATGCCATGTAATTTAAGAAATCCTTTGCCGCATCTACATTGGCAGACTGATTCGAGATATAATATCCGCCAGGGCCTGCGATCGCAAGACGGCTGTCGCCATCCTTCGTCGGCGCCGCGAACATGCCGATCTTTCCTTTTCCGGATGGCTCTGTCTTGGCATACTCCGGGTCTGCCCAGTCGCCCATGTACATCATGGCGGCGGTTCCGGAAGCGATTGACTTCTGTCCCATCTCGTACGTTGCGGTAGCCATGTCGCTGTTCACATATCCGTTGTCCACCCAGCCCTTCATTCTGACGTATAAGTCATTGAATTCCGGAAGGGAATCCCAGCGGATCTCGTTCTTATTCAGCTTCTCCAGCGCGTCCGGATTAGCCGCCAGAATATTGGGCCACTCGCCGTTGATGATCTGGTTTACGGTCCAGGCATCCGCCATGGACACGTAGACCGGTGTGATGCCTGCCGCCTTTAACGTGTCGCATACCGCGTTAAATTCCTCGAAGGTCTTCGGCACTTCCAGGCCGTTTTTCTCGAATACCTCTTTGTTATAGACGATTCCGAAGGAATTGACTCCTCCGTTGGGGAAACAGTAGATTTTACCGTCGCTGTGGGTGACAAATTCCTTCCCCGTATCGGTTAAATTGGCGACCCATGGCTCTGACGACAAATCCACCAGATTCTTTGCATGCTGGTAGGAAGCCGCCTGCGTACCGGTATCTCCAATGAAAATATCCCACATGCCGTTGGTGGACATCTTCGTCTGAAGCAGGGAGTCGAACTGGTCATCATCGATGGCCTGCACATCCACGGTATTGCCCGTAGCCTCTTCCCAGCCTTTCTTAAAGGTCTCAATATTGGATATCTCCACATGCGAGGCCTTTAAGCCTACGGTGATGGTTACGCCTTTTGCCTTCTTCTCTCCCTGAGTCTCCTTCTGGCTTTCCGCCGCAGTCTGTCCTCCTGCCGTTTCTGTCGTCCCGGCCTTCTGGCCGCAGCCTGCCAGCAATCCGGCCGCAAGAGCCGCGCATAACAGAACACCTGTCAATTGTCTTTTCTTCATAGCTACCTCCTTCAATTTGTTTCATCTGTTGTGCAATCAGTATAATTGATTCTCAGAAAAAAGCGAATGGAAAAATTTCTCTTATCCGTTTGTATTTTTTTGACCTCTCTTTTTTCCATTGTCATTCTACCGATTTTTCGCTATGATATAGGTAATCACGCAGAAGGAAATGGAGACTGACATGGATTCAAAAAAGAGGCATTTCAAACTAAAATTCAAATTCCGGCTGTTTCTTTCCGTGGCCGGAATTTTCCTGTTCATCGCACTTTTCGTATCCCTTTTATTTTCCATGACTTCACTTAAAAATGCAAAGGATAATGATTACCGCGGCTCCGCCATGGTTCTGGAGCGCATCTCCTCTCAGATCGCGTCGCTGTATGAGCAGATGGATGTGGCCGCCACCTCTATCACAAAGAATTCCACGCTGCGGGGCACGGTGCTGAATTTGAATATCCGTGATTCCCAGCTCACCCAGCAGCAGATGATGGAGGAGCTGGAAAAGACCAGGACAATCCAGAAGACGCTGATTAACATGATGTTTTCGCCCATCATCTCCAATGTGCTTCTCTACAACCGGAATCTGGACTATTTCTATTATACGGGCCTCTATCTTCACGATGAAGGCCTGTTAAAACGCGCCCTGTCGTCGGACCGCTCCTTTGAGCAGCTCATGGAGGCGCGGTACGACCAGCTCTACTTAGGCCCCCACCTCTCCCCCTGGTCCGGCGACGACAAGGTCGTGCTGTCCGCCATACGGAATTTTTCCGATATCACCACGACTCAGGACACACTCGTCGAGATCCAGGTGCCCTATGCCCACCTGGATTCCATCTGCCGCCAGGAAAGCTTCGGAGACGAGAAGGAGATCGTAATCCTCGATTCCGGCTGCCGCCAGATCTATCCCTATGAGGAGACCGTCACCGTCCTTCCCCCTGAAACCATCGATCATATTGTTGCGCAGTTTAGGAACGGCGTTCCGGATTTCTACAGCGATGAATACGCCTATTACGGAAACTCCATCTTAAATAACCGTTTTCACGTACTCTTAGTCTCCAACCAGAGCACGCTGGCACAGTATCGGAAGCAGAATGCGACCAATACCATCCTGGCCGTTATCCTCATTCTGACCACCACCTGCGCTATCATATTCGTCATTATCTCCATCGTTTCGAAGCCGCTGAACCAGATGATCCGCTACATCAACGCGCTGAGCCTCGACCAGGATGCGCCCTTAAACCTGTCCTCGGACTTCCTCGATGAGTTTGAGCTCATCAACAGCTCCTTCAATCAGATGCTGGTAAAGCTGAAGGACTCCATCAAGGAGGTATACGAGGCCCAGATCCGGGAGAGCAACGCCAACTTAGCGGCCCTCCAGGCCCAGATTAACCCTCATTTTCTCTACAACGCCTTAAACTCCATCAGCGCGGCCAGTGAGATTTATGGAAGCGAAGTTACCTCCAGGATGTGCCAGCAGTTCTCTTCCATGATGCGCTACATCACCTCCTCCAGCCCGGAGGCCAAGCTCACCGAAGAGATACGCCACACCCGGAATTACCTGGACTTCATGAAAATCTCCTATGACGGCAGCTTCGATTACACCATTGACGCCCCGCTCGAAACGGCCAATCTCTTTCTGCCCAGGCTGACCATCGAGCCGTTAGTGGAAAACTGTTTCAAGCATGGCTTCCGGGAGTGTCTGCCCCCGTGGCACATCACCATCAGCTGCGCCATCGAAGGCGCCTCCTGGTTCATACGGATCGCCGACAATGGAAGTGGATTTTCACCGGAGGCGCTCTCTGACTTCCAGGAATTCAAGGACGCCTACGGCTCCAGAAAAACGGCAGACTTATACCGTGATCTGGAGATTGACGGCCTGGGATTAAAAAATATCTACGGCAGGCTGTTCCTGTATTTTAACGGAAATGTGGATATGTACATAGAAAACGGCGGCTCCCGCGCCCTGTGCGTGAGCCGACCCGACAATCAGAACAGCCCCGGTGGCTGTCTCATCACAATAAGAGGAGAAATAACACATGATTAAGATCGTCGTCGCCGAAGACCAGCCACTGATTCTGAAGGATTTGTGCTTGAAAATTGAAAAATGCGATCCGGATATGGAGATAGCCGGGACCGCCACCGACGGCAGAGCGGCCTATGAAAAAGCGGCGGAGCTCCAGCCGGATATTCTCTTTACCGATATCAAGATGCCGTTTTTGAGCGGACTGGAGGTGATCTCACGGCTGAAGGCCGAAAACAGGCAGATCCACACCGTCATCATAAGCGGATACCGGGACTTTGAATTTGCCCGGGAGGCCATGAAGCTGGGTGTGGATGAGTATCTCTTAAAGCCGCTTTCGGCAGACGACATCGCCTACGTTCTCTCAGAGCTGAAAGAGAAAATCTCCATGAAAAAGAAAGATTACAACCGCCATCTCCTCGAATCCCTGATTCAGTCCCCCGGCAGCCGGACCGGGCATATTAACACGACGTTTCCCTATGACTGCTATCAGCTTCTTCTGATGACGGCGGGCTCCTATCCCACGTTCCTTCTGGATTACGCCCTGCCCCATGAGGACGTGGGGGCCTTTCACCTCCTGGAAAACGCATGCCGCTCCCGGAAGCAGGAGGGCGAGATGACTTACTTATTCTCCGGCAGGCACGAGAACGAACGCATCTGTCTCGTCTGCTGCAGCAATCCCGAATCCACGACGGCGAGGCAGATCGCAGAGGAGGTTCTCTCCGCTTCCTCAGGGTCGGGCCTCCCCATAACCGTCTGTATCAGCCGCCGCATCCGCCATGTGGACAACATCGGCATGGAGGTTCAGATCATGCGGACTTATACGGAGCGGAACCTGCTCTTCGGGCGCTCCTCCCTTCTGGAAGCCAAACCATTTGAAATAAATATGCCTGACTTATCGTCCTATCTGACCGCCGCACAGCTTCAAAAATTCCTGTTCTGTGTCAGAAACCAGGATGAAGCCAGATTCCAGGAGACCATGGCCGCGCTTTTGGACACCCTCGAAAGTCAGAACGCGGCCCAGATCACCGTCGATTACTGCTTAAAAAAGCTGTTTAAAGACTGTTTTCCGGAGCAGACCTCGGTGGACTTTGATTTGGAGATCGACGAATACATCACCTACTCCAAAAGCTACGGGGATCTCTTCTCCTACCTGAAGTTTTTCGTGGAGCAGCTCATGCAGAACGCCTCCCTCTGCAACACCTCCGGCCAGTCCGACTCCGCCAGAATGGCCGCGGATATTCAGGAATACATCGAGAAGAACTACGCCGCCAACATCAATATCAATGACATCGCCACTGCTTTTTCCCTGACGCCGGCCTATTTCAGCCGCATGTTCAAGAAATATACGGGAACCAGGCCCATCGAATATCTGACCTCCGTTCGGATCCGCCACGCCTGCGAATACTTTGCCAACTCCGACTTTTCCGTGCGCCAGGTCGCAGAGTTCTGCGGTTACTCCGATCAGTATTATTTCAGCAAGGCGTTTAAATCCATTACAGGGAAGTCTCCTTCCGAGTACAGGATTCTTTCCCAGCCGTAGCGCAGGGTTCCCCATCAATCCACCGATATCTTAAATACCAGCGGATAACCGCCTGACACCTTCGTCCAGATATGAAGCCCGGTTTCATCGCGGCTCCACTCCGGCGGTTCTGCGCTTCCCAGGACCTCGACCGAATGGATGATTCCATGGAATTTCGGCAGCTTCGACGCGTCCTGCTCCGCCAGGGATTCAATCACGTATTCCCCGCTTTCACTGCACGCCAGGACGGCAGCGTATAAGTAACCATTGGCCGTCGTAAACCGGAAATCCCGCGGGGTAAAATGCTTTCTGATTCTGTCGGTAAACTGGCCCTCCTCCACCTTTGTGGGACCTTCGCCGTATTTTCTCCAGACCCTGCTGCCGTATACCGCCTCGCCGTTGACCTTCAGCCATCTTCCGATTTCGAGGAGCACGTTTCTGTCCTCCTGGGATATAGTCCCGTCTGCCTTCGGCCCCACATTCAGCAAGAGACAGCCGTTTTTGCTGACAATATCGATCAGGTCGCAGATAATATCCGCCGCCGGGCGGTACTCGTTGTTTTCCGTGTAGCACCAGGAATTTAACGCGATAGCCGTGTCTGTCTGCCAGAAAAACGGCTTTACATCGGCAAACTGGCCTCTCTCCACATCGGGAACCGCCGTCCCGAACGGAAATGCATCATGCTTATAATTGATGACCACCGCTTCTCCCCACTGGACTCCGCGGTTATAGTAGTAAGCCGCCAGCTTCCGCAAATACGGTTTGAAGCTGCTGTGCTGAATCCACCAGTCGAAATACAGGACCTTCGGCTGATACCGGTCGATAATCTCGCAGGTGCGGACCAGCCAGTCGTTTAAGTACTCCTTTGTCGGCTCCGGCTTTCCATAGATGTCGTGATGGTCCGGCTCCGGCATGGCCGGCCAGTAGAAATCCCCCCGTTCCATCGGCTCCTTGATGTCGCTGTCGAACTCTCTGCCATGTCCCATGAAAAACCAGTGCTCCGCCCGATGGGACGACGCTCCGTTTACCATCCCCCTCTTTTGGCATTCCTTTGTCAGTTCTCCCAGAACATCTCTCTTCGGCCCCATCTCCCAGGCATTCCAGCGGGAAATCTCACTGCGGTACATCATAAATCCATCGTGGTGCTCCGCCACCGGCACTACGTAGGATGCCCCCGCCTCCGTAAACAAATCCGCCCAGGCGGCCGCATCAAACCGGTCCGCCGTAAACAGCGGAATAAAGTCCTTATATCCAAATGATTCGTGTTTTCCATAGACCGCCGTATGATGCTCATATTCCTTCGACCCCTGGATATACATATTGCGGGAATACCATTCATTTCCAAATGCTGGAACACTGTAGATTCCCCAGTGAATAAAAATACCGAATTTACCGTCCCGGTACCACTTCGGCGGCTCGTAGGCCGACAGCGATTCCCACGTATCCGTGTAGGGTCCCTGTTCGATCACCCGGTCGATTTTCTCCAAATACGGTTGTAAATGATACATGCTTCTCCTTTCCGTGCGCGGTTCACCGCACAACGCAGCCACTCCTGTTCTTCTCTATCATACGGAATTATGGCCTGGAATCCAAGAGAAGGAGCTGACGTATTTTACTGGTATATGTCGTGTTTTCGAATATTTATGTTTGACTTTCCTTTATTTACGGGATATGATAGTTCTGTCTGAAAACAAGAACAGAAAACTTCATTTCCGCGGCACGGAGGCGGTATTTTATGCATGATAACAGCTTAAATTTTACCTTTCCATTAGAACATGTTTCCTTCCAGGTCTCCATGGTATCCACCGGCAGAATGGTACAGTCCATCCCCGCTCACGCCCACGGCAGAGGGTGTTACGAGATTCATTATATCCGGCACGGCTCCGGGACCGTGGTGATAGACGGCGTCCCCCGGCGCGTTGGATCGAATACCCTCTATACCACCGGGCCTTCCATCCTTCATGAGCAGATTCCCGATCCGTCTGATCCCATGGTGGAATCCTGCATCTATCTGCGCGTATTCCCTGATTTCGAAAAACCGGAGCGCGGCAGCTCCCACGCCTGCCGGCGAAAGGAGACGAAGCGCGCCTCATTCCTGACGCCCTTTTTGGAACAGACCTTCTGGATGGGGCAGGATACCCAGCAGGTTCTTCCCCTGTTTGATACGATTTTTCAGGAGCTGGAACAGAAAAAGCCAGGATACAGGCCGCTTCTCTCCGCTCTCTTTCAGCAGCTGATCGTCTGTATCGCGCGCAATTATCTGGAGCCGAAGGCATATTATCCAGTTCCTGAAAGCGGCTTTGAAGATACTTCCGGGGACAGCAGCCTGTCTCTGATCGTGGAGGAAGCGTTTTTAAATGAATACCGGACCATCACGCTGGACCGGCTTGCCCGGCGGATCCACCTCTCGCCCAGGCAGACGGAGCGGCTGATCCGGCAGTATTACAACAGCACCTTTTTGAAGAAACGGACCGAAGCCCGCATAGGCGCCGCCTCTGTTCTGCTGAAAACAACGGAACTGCCGGTCGGTGAGATCGCGGAGATGACCGGCTACTCCTCCTCCGAACACTTTTCTTATGCATTTAAAACGTATACCGGCATGAGCGCCCGGGAATTTCGCAGGAAATCGTCATCCGAAGCAGGTCCGCGCCCCCTTTCGGAAAATATTTTTTAGAAAAATGCAAGATTGGGTCACTACTTTGATAAAAAACAATACAATAATTATAAAGACATCGATTAAGGATATATTTTATGACTCAATTTGAAACGCTTCCTCTTTCCGCAACACAGGCAAATGATGACGATATTGATCCTGGATTTTTAGTACCGGACTATGGCAACGTAATCCCTCCGTTTGATGAGGAGATCGATCCTGATTTTTCCGTTATGCCTCCTTACCCGGATGGCGTTATCCCGGACCGCCCTTATCCGGAAGGTCCCTCTTATCCTCCTTTTTTCCCGCCGTTCTTCCCGACACCGATGCCCTGTCTGTTCTGCAACACCAACCAGTGGGCGCGCGGCAGCATCCGTTTCCTGAATGCGGCAACCGGCTATAATGCCTTTACCATCTACATTGATAATCGTCCGGCATACTCCAACTTAAACTTCCCTGAGCTGACCAGGTATCAGCAGATCTCACAGGGCTATCACAGATTTTCCGTAGTCGGAAACGGCTATACCTACGTGCAGAAATCCATGTATGTCGGAGACGGCATGGCCACCATCGCAGTAATCAATTCGTCCACCGGACTGGATTTGACATCGATCGCCGATACCACCTGCCCGACCCCCAATGCAAACGCATGTTTCAGGGTCTGCAATCTGGCCTACTACAGCGGGCCGGTGAACACGGTCATCGGAAATGTCTATTTTAACTCGACCAACTTCAATCAGGCGGCCAGCTTCAGCTCTATGGGAAGCGGAACCTACCGGGTAAATGTTGCCCGTTCTGCCCAGCCGCAGAACACTCTGGTCTCCACTACCGTCACGCTGCGTCCAGGGCGCACCTACACCCTTTACGTATTGAACTGGAGCCCAACTCCCGATACGATCCAGACACTGCTGGTGGAAGACCGGAGAAACTGATCCTGTGAAGATTTTCACATATGTAATGGGTATTATTGAACGATGATACAGATATTGAGATGACACAGATAAAATACAGATTAAAAAAACACAAAAAATCCCCTGTAAACAATTATCACGCGTTTACAGGGGATAAATTTATCATCAATTAAGCCACTTTTGTTTTAGCAAGTTCTGCTAATTTGGCGAAGCCTTCTGCATCATTAACAGCCATGTCAGCCAGGACTTTTCTGTTTAAGTCAACACCAGCTAACTTTAATCCATGCATAAATACGCTGTAGGATAAGCCATTGATCCGTGCTGCTGCGTTGATACGGGCAATCCATAACTGTCTGAACTGTCTCTTTCTTTCTTTTCTGCCTGCATAGGAGCTGGTTAATGCTCTCATTACAGACTGCTTTGCTACTCTATACTGTTTGGAACGAGCGCCTCTGTAGCCTTTAGCCATCTTTAACACTCTGTTATGTCTCTTCTTAGCGTTCATACCGCCTTTAATTCTTGCCATCGGTTTTTCCTCCTTCTTAACTTAAGATCCTATAAATATGGTAAAATCTTCTTCATTACTTTTGCATTGGTTGCGTCTGTAACGATATCTTTTCTAAGATTTCTTTTTCTCTTTGTAGACTTCTTAGTTAAGATGTGAGATTTGTAAGCTTTGTTTCTTACAAGCTTTCCTGTACCGGTCTTTTTGAAACGCTTTGCAGCTGCTCTGCTTGTTTTTAATTTAGGCATTGTATTTTCCTCCTTGATAATGTTCTATTAACGTTTTGGTGTTAAAAACATAACCATGCTTCTTCCTTCCACTTTGGACGGCTTGTCAATAACCGCTATATCGGCTAATTCCTTTGCGAAATCCTCAAGAATATATCTTGACTTTGACATATGCGCCATCTCACGACCTCTGAAACGTAAGGTTACCTTAACTTTATCTCCTTTTTCGAGGAACTTCCTTGCGGCGCCCATCTTTGTACTTAAGTCATTTGTGTCAATATTGGGAGATAAACGAACTTCCTTTACTTCGATTACCTTCTGTTTCTTCTTAGCTTCTTTTTCTTTTCTTGCCAGTTCGTATCTGTATTTACCGTAATCGATAATCTTACAAACCGGTGGCTTTGCGGTCGGAGCAATCTTTACAAGGTCCAGTTCTGCATCTTTTGCCATCTGTAAGGCATCTCTCGCAGGCATAACCCCTAACTGTTCTCCATCTTCACCAATCAACCGAACTTCCTTGTCTCTAATTTGTTCGTTAATCATTAAATCGCTAATTGTCGTGCACCTCCTATAGTGTGTTTGGTCGGAATTCACATTACTGCCCGTCAGGGCATAAAAAAAGTAGATAGACAAACGCTACCCACCATCAAAGTCTCTACACAGTATACCTATGTAAATAAGGCTATGAACCAGGGTCACTTACTCGTGCCGTGGTGAGGCGGATACCTACTTTCCTGACTGTTGTTTCCACAACTTTTTATAGTCTACAATATAACAGAAGAAAAGTCAAGTGTTTTTTATCGATTTCTTAAACTTACGAAATTTGCAAGGAATAAGTAAAGAACAATAAGGCAGATTGTGGTATTGTAAACATATCAAATATATGATACCACAGAACCGTATTAAAAAACAGGAGGATTGAATCTTGAATAAAAAAACAGTACTGCTTACCGCCATACTTCTCACCGCAGCGCTGAGCGCCTGTTCCAGCCGCCAGGCCAGCCCGGAACCGTCGGAGGATCCGAAAGCCACAGTGGAGCTCATGACAACAGACGGCAGAGCGGAAGCGCCATCTGCCTCCGGTCCGGCGGAGGAAAGCAGCTCTTCCATCCCGGCGGAGGTCCCTTCCGATGCATCTGACAGAACCGGACGATTTTTAAAATCCACCAGTGGAGACGGCATTCTGGTCATTGACAACTACGGCCCCGTCGTCTTCACCTATGCCTCCGGCGACAGAAGCGTTTTGGATACGCTGGACAACGGCGACGCCGTTTCCATGAAGGCCGGACCGATTATGGAGACGTGGCCGGGACAGACCACCGTCTATAGCTGTGAGCTTCTCAGAAAGGGAAGACGCGATGCAGTCGATCCCGATACCCTGGAGTCCCTGATGGAGATGGGCCAGATCGCAAAAGAGCCGCTCTCCCCCATGTTCTATGCCAGAGATACCCTTTTTATCGGCACAGGCAGAACTGCCAGCCCCACCTGCGGAACGGAAGACGGCAGCTTTTCCTCCGTCATTGACAGCTTAAAGGTCCCGTCGGAAAATGGCCAATCCAACTTCGGCAGCAAGGGCGACGGCTATATATCCCTCTGGGATGGCGCCATGGCAGTCAGGGACGGCGACCATTACACGCTGTTTCTGGCAAACGGAACGTTGGAATATGAAGGCCGTTTCTTTCGTCAATCGGATTTGAGCGACGAGACGATCGCCTGGCTGGAATCCTATAACAACCTCCCGGAGGAGGGCCGCAAGTCCATATCCTACGTCCCTTATGATCTAATGCCGGAAGACAATACAGGCATAACAGCAATGGAGACGGATGCCTCAGCTCCCTGAGGAATCCGTCTCCATTCTTTTCTATACTAATTCATTATATTTTCCGCGTTTTACATAGTGGGTATGCAAAAGCTTATGGGCCAGATGGCCGCCGGGTTCTCCCAGGAACTCCTCATACAGCTTCATAAGATCCGGATTCTCGTGGGACTTTCGCAGAGGCTTGTGTTCGTCCTCGCTGTATAGCGCCGCCGCACGTTTTTTCCGGAAATCGTCCTCTTTCGGACGCGGCTGGCCGCCGCCTGCGATGCAGCCGCCAGGACATCCCATGACCTCGATGAAATGGTACGGCGAGGTGCCGTCCGCCACCTCTCTCATCAGCATGGAGGCGCCTTCCAGTCCGCTGGTTACCGCCACCTTCACTTCCACGCCTTCCAGATGCTTATACTCCAAAAGCGTGTCTTCGATGACGAAGGACGCGGTCTTAATCTGTTCCAGACCCACAATCGGCGTCACGTGAAGCCCTTCAAAGGGCAGTTCCCGTCCCGTTACCAGTTCGTACACGGTACGCAGCGCGGCCTCCATAACACCGCCGGTTACACCGAAGATATCGGCGGCACCCGTGGAGAGTCCCAGCGGCGCATCAAAGCTTCCTTCCGGCAGATTGACGAAATCGATGCCCGCCGACTTAATCATCCGCGCCAGTTCCCTGGTCGTCAGAACCGCATCCACATCCCGGGTTCCGTCTACTTCCATCTCGCCCCGTTCAATCTCATACTTCTTCGCCGTACACGGCATCACGGAGACGACATACAAATCCCGGGGATCCATGGAAAGGCGGTCCGCATAGAATGATTTTACTACCGCTCCCATCATGGTATGCGGGCTCTTACAGGTGGACAAATGGTCCAGCTCCTCCGGGAACTGGTGCTCGATGTGCTTGATCCATCCCGGTGAACAGCTTGTAATCATCGGCAGAACCGCGTCCCCTCCGGTGAGCACAGCAAAAAGCCGGTGCAGAAGCTCTGTTCCTTCCTCAATTATGGTTAAATCCGCGGAGAACAGCGTATCGAAAACGTCGTCAAAGCCCAGCTCGTGGAGGGCCGAAGCCATTTTCCCGGTAACCGGAGTTCCGCAGGGAAGGCCAAATTCTTCGCCGAGAGCCGCGCGGACAGCGGGCGCCACCTGAACGACCACGCGCTTGCCCGGGTCACCTAATGCCTTCCAAACCCGGCTTAAGCCATCCGTCTCCTGCAGCGCACCGGTGGGACAGACTACCGTACACTGGCCGCACATGGCACAGGCCGTGGAATTAAGCGGAAGCCCCATAGCCGGACTGATGACCGTATCGAAGCCGCGGTTCTGCGCCTGTATGGCCCCCACGTGCTGTATCTCGTTGCATACGGTCACACAGCGGCGGCACAGGATACATTTGCTGGTATCCCTGGTGATGGAAGGGGAAATATCCACGCTGCATTCGGAGCGCTCACCCTCCAGCCGGGTCTCCGTGATTCCCAGTTCATAGCCCAGTTCCTGGAGTTCGCAGTTCTGGTTTCTGTTGCAGCTTAAGCAGTCCTTCGGATGGTCGGAAAGCAGCAGTTCATACAGGACCTTTCTGGCCGCACGGACCTTCGGCGAATTCGTATGAACCACCATGCCATCCCTCGCCCTGACGATGCAGGAGGCCTGGAGATTCTTCATCCCATCCACCTCCACGACACAGATCCGGCAGGAACCGTATGTATGGACATCTTTTAAATGACAGAGGCTTGGGATTTTGATGCCGGCTTTGGCCGCTGCCTCCATGATGGTCGCTCCCTCTTCTATTTCTACTGTTTTTCCATTGATTGTCAGCTTTATCATCTCTCTTACCTCCTGTCACAGTGCAGGCACCGGAACGCCTCACCGATTGCGTCTAATTTGTGGAAGCCGCACGCCACTTCCTTAAAGTTGTCGATCCTCTCATCCACAGGAAGCGTTCTGACCGGGAATCTCATATGCGGTTCGGTCACTTCCATGTCGGGGATCACCGGAATCTCCAGCCACTCGCCCATATTCAGTTCTCCGCTGCCGCCTAAGTACTTGTCGATATTAACGGCCGCTTTCTTTCCGTCGGCAATGGCGTTGACGGCGACATTGGCTCCCCACGGGCTCGTATCACCTCCCGCAAACACGCCTTCCTCCGAAGTGCGGCTGGTGAACTGATGAACATCAATCCTGCCCTTTCCGTCGAAGTCCAGCTGGGTTGTCTGATGGAATTTATGATCCACATCCTGGTTGATGGCCGTTATGATGCCGTCACACTCCAGCAGAAACTCGGAGCCCTCGATATGTGCGCTTCTGCGCCGGCCATCCGGACCGTAATCCGTAAGCTGCCGTTTTACCAGCTCGATGCCGCAGACAGCGCCGTCTTTCTCTGTGATTCTCACAGGGGATGCCAGGGTGATAATGCGGATTCCCTCTTCTCTCGCTTCCTTGACCTCCTCGGCGCCAGCCGGCATTTCCCGCTCGGTTCTGCGGTATACGACCGTTACCTCCTTTGAGCCGAGCCGGACCGCCGTACGCGCCACATCCATGGCCGTGCTTCCGCCGCCTATGACGACAAGACGTTCGGGAACCGAAAGGCTCTGTTTTAAGCCGATTCGCTTTAAGAAAATAAGGCCGTTTTCCACTCCCGGTAAATCCTCACCCGGAATCCCTAAGGTTCTCGACTGCTGTGTTCCGATCGCCACGTAGACGGCGTCGCTCTGATTTTTCAATTCCTCAAAGGAGATCGCCTCCCCGATTCTTACGTTGCAGTGGATGTTCACGCCGCTCTGTTCGATGGCCTTCACCTCTTTTGCCAGCACCTCCTTCGGAAGGCGGTACTCCGGAATTCCCCAGTAAAGAACTCCGCCGGCAACACTCTCCGCCTCATATACGTGAACCTCATGGCCTAAATTAGCCAGGTAATACGCACAGGTCAAACCGGATGGTCCGCCTCCCACGACAGAAATTCGTTTCCCCGTGGCAGGCTTCGCCTCCACCTTCGGAATCTCGTATCCATCCTGAAGCACATAGTCTCCGATGAAGCGCTTTAAGGAACAGATGGAGACGGCTTCGTCCACCTGGGCGCGGCGGCAGCGTTCCTCGCACGGATGTGTACAGATGCGGCCGCAGACGGACGGGAATGGATTATCCTGGCGGATCAGCCGGTATGCGTCCTCAAACCTTCCTGCGGAGAGCAGGCTGATATAGCCAGGTACAAACACGTTGGCCGGACAGGCGTTGCGGCACGGCGACGTCTGCAGCTCGGAACAGACTCCGGCGCGGCAGTGTTTCTCGTAAATATGTTCCTCGTATTCGTTTCTGAAATAACGGAGTGTGGAAAGCACCGGATTCGGGGCAGTCTGGCCCAGGCCGCACATGGCTGTCTGTCTGATGGTCTCCGCCAGCTCCTCCAGAAGCTCCAAATCGCCTTCCTCGCCCTTTCCTTCCGTAATCCGTTCCAGAATCTCCAGCATCCGCTTTGTGCCGTTCCGGCAGGGCAGACACTTTCCGCAGGACTCATCACGGATAAAGTCCATAAAGTATCTGGCGGTATCAACCATACACGTGTTTTCACTCATAACCACCAGGCCGCCGGATCCCATGATGGCTCCCAGCTTCGCCAGGGATTCATAATCCACCGCCGTGTTTAAATGTTCCCCGGTGAGACAGCCGCCGGAAGGACCGCCGGACTGAATCGCCTTGAATTTCCGTCCTCCCGTGATGCCTCCGCCGATTTTATAGATAATGTCTCCCAGCCGTATTCCCATGGGGACCTCGATAATTCCCGCGTTGATAATGTCTCCCGCAAGGGCGAATACCTTGGTGCCTGCGCTCTTTTCCGTGCCGAACTGCCGGTACCACTCCGCGCCGTTTAAGATAATGGGCGCCGCGTTTGCCAGCGTCTCCACATTGTCTATAATCGTCGGCTTATCGAATAAGCCCCGCTCAAACGGGAACGGCGGTTTCTGCCTCGGCTCCCCGCGTTTTCCCTCTATGGACGCCAGAAGGGAGGTCTCCTCGCCGCAGACAAACGCGCCCGCGCCGATCCGGATCTCCAGATCGAACTGAAATCCGCTTCCCAGAATATCGGTTCCCAGAAGTCCCCGGTCTCTCGCCTGCTCGATGGCGGCGGAAAGTCGCTCCACTGCGATCGGGTATTCCGCCCTGACATAGACGTAACCCTTGTCTGCGCCGATGGCATAGGCGCCCAGCATCATGCCTTCTATGATACTGTGAGGATCGCCTTCCAGAATACTGCGGTCCATGAAAGCGCCGGGATCACCTTCATCGGCGTTGCAGACCATGTATTTCTGTCCGTCCTCGGACACGGCTTTCAAGCCCGATTCCCATTTGATTCCCGTCGGGAAACCGGCGCCGCCGCGGCCGCGGAGTCCGGAGGCCTTCATGATCTCCACCACCTCTTCTCTGCTTAAGCCGTCCAGTGCTTTCGCAGCAGCCGCGTAGCCATCCCTTGCAATGTAAGCTTCCATGGAGGCAAACTCCATGCGCCCGCAGTTGCGCAGCGCGATGCGGACCTGCTCTTTAAAGAAATTGATGTCATCCAGCTTCGGAATGTAGCGTTCCTCCTCCGCATCGTAAAATGTATACTCTTCACAGACCTCCCCGCCGATCAGATGGCGCTCCACAAGATCCGCCACCTTCTGCGGATTCATGGCTGTGTAGAAAATTCCGTCCGGCTCCACCAAGAGAACGGGCCCCGCCGCACACGTTCCCATACAGCCTGTCACCAGAATCTCCACCTCCGACTCCAGCTGATGCTCTGCGAGAGACATTTTGAGCGCCTCCTGTACCTCTCCGCAGTGAGAGGAGATACATCCGGCACCTCCGCAGACCAGAATCCGGCGTTTAAAGGCTTTTCTTTTTTCTATGTAATCCTTTTTTATATCTGCAAGCATGGCAGAATTTGTGATTTTATTTTCCATTCCGTTATTCCTCCTAGTTATGAGCGCTCAGCGTGCCCGTCATAATATCTTGCAAGAATCTGCTCCAGCTTATCCGGATTCACCTGCTTGTAAACCTGGCCGTCAATGGACATCGCCGGGGCCAGACCGCAGGCGCCGATGCATCGCGCCACCTCCAGCGTAAACTTCCGGTCCTCCGTCGTATCGCCGATCTTCACATCCAAAAGCTCCTGAAGCCGTTCCGATATCTTCTTTCCGCCCCGCACATAGCACGCCGTTCCGAGACAGACGCGGATCGTGTGCTCTCCTCTCGGCTGCGTGGAAAAAAAGGAATAAAAGGAAACCACCCCGGATACCTCGGACAGCGGAATATCCAGCGCATCCGCAACCGTCCTTTGTACCTCCAGGGGCAGATATCCATAGATTCCCTGCGCCATGTGAAGCACAGATATCAGCGCCCCCTCCTTTCCCCTGTACTCCGAAGCCAGCTCCCCAATCCGCCCGAGTAAAGTCTCAGGACTGCTGTCACACCCTTCGCAGCAGCAATGTTCCGTGTTTTCTTTCATCATGATTCCTACCTCCTCATTATATTGTGAAAAATTATACAAAGTTAAAGAGAGAGCAGCCTCATCAGCTGCTCTCTCTCATCCACCATGTATTATTGAAACACCAAAACCTCTTATGCTCAAAACAGTATCCCGACATCGTCATTCCTCACTATTCTGAAATCTAAAAAATTTTTAGGTAATCTAATTTTTTTATAGTCTCATACTATCATGCAGTGACAACGCCTGTCAAGCCATTGTTTTTTTTTTTGACACAATCTGCGTTGCCGCGAACGCTGCGCTCCAGGTGTTTTACGAATTTTCAGGATTGAATATTTGCGGGAAATATTTTACAATGATCCTATCAGACTTCATGGCCGCCGCACTTTATGAAGCTGCGGATGCGGTCTGAAGCATTTTAAAGGGGGAATCTCATCCATGTGGTTTTTGTTTGCTCTCCTCTCATCGGTTTTTGCCGCCCTGACCTCCATACTCGCAAAAGTGGGGATCGAAGGCGTCAATTCCAACCTGGCTACCGCGGTCAGGACCATCGTGGTCGTGATTATGGCATGGGTCGTCGTATTCATGACCAACACCCAGAGCGGTCTTCCCGATATCGGCAGGAAAAGCTGGATTTTCCTGATTCTTTCCGGCCTTGCTACCGGCGCCTCCTGGATCTGCTATTACAAGGCGCTGCAGATGGGGGAAGCCTCCAAGGTGGTGCCCGTAGACAAGTTCAGCATCGTGCTCACCGTCATCCTGGCTTTTCTTTTCCTGCATGAGCAGATCACCATCAAAAAACTGATCGGAATCCTGCTTATCACGGCCGGAACCTTTTTCATGATCCTTTAGGAGGCAAAAACACCGCATGGCAAGAAGCTTACACGCTTCCCGCCATGCGGTGTTTTTATTTTCTATTATCTTTCCCTGAATGATGCACATTCCGTGTGGCTGGCCTCACTCGCACCGTCTCCGGCGATACCGATATGATCCGCGGAACAGTGGCGGCCTTCGTTGTATACACATTTTACTGCTTCACAGTCCACTTCCAGTCTGTTTTCAGGTGTCTTGAACAGGTTATGGTAAGCACCGTCCTTATTCTCGTCAAAGCTTCCGCAGCACGTGTCACACGTGTCTTTTGCCTGCTCGCCCTCTACGATGATTGCAGCCTTACAGCAGCAGTTTTCCGCATTGTGAAGGCAGTTTGTCACGTTACAGTCCAATCTCGTCATGGAATATCCCTCCTTGAGAATTCTTAAATTCTATCGCTTCTGCAGGAGTTATTATGCGCAGGCGGGACAGGAACTATTCGACATTAATTGTTTTAATTTCCTTTGTACGGATTTCACGGCTGATGGCATCGATGAAATCGGAAAGGGACTTCTGCCCTTCGTCTCCGTTAAAACGGCTGCGGACAGACACAAGGCCGTCCTCCTCTTCCTTCTGTCCAACGACCAGCATGTACGGAAGCTTGGCCAGACGCGCCTCTCTGATCTTGTATCCGATCTTCTCCGCGCGCTCATCCACAGTCGCCAGAATACCGTTAGCCTTAAGCTCTGCTTCCACCTTTTCCGCGTAATCATGATACTTTTCGGATATCGGGAGCACTCTCACCTGTTCCGGACACAGCCATGTCGGGAACGCGCCTTCGTACTTCTCGATCAGCCAGGCCAGCGTTCTCTCATAGCAGCCCATGGAGGTGCGGTGGATAATATACGGACGCTTCTTGGTGCCGTCCTTATCCACGAAGCTCATGTCGAACCGGTCGGCTAAGAACATATCCAGCTGAATGGTAATCATGGTGTCTTCCTTGCCGTATACATTTTTCGCCTGGATATCCAGTTTCGGGCCGTAGAAGGCAGCCTCGCCCACTTCTTCCGTGTACTCGATGCCAATGTCGTCGAGAATCTTTCTCATGGCAGCCTCAACTTCATCCCACATCTCAGCATTTCCCAGATAATGGCCGGCATTCTCCGGATCCCATTTGGACATGCGGTAGGTCACGTCTTCTTCCAGTCCCAGCGTCGTCAAGCAGTATTTTGCCAGGTCCACGCAGCCTTTAAACTCCTCTTCCAGCTGGTCCGGTCTCACCACGAGATGGCCCTCGGAAATGGTAAACTGGCGCACACGGGTCAGTCCGTGCATCTCTCCGGAATCCTCGTTGCGGAAAAGTGTGGAGGTCTCGCCGTATCTGCATGGCAGGTCGCGGTAGGACTTGGGGCTCTGTTTATATACGTAATACTGGAATGGACAGGTCATGGGGCGCAGTGCGAACACTTCGTCGTCCTTCTCCTCGTCACCCAGCACGAACATTCCTTCTTTGTAGTGATCCCAGTGATCGGAAATCACGTATAAATCCTTTTTCGCCATCAGAGGAGTCTTCGTCCTCATATAGCCGCGTTTCTCCTCCTCATCCTCGATCCATCTCTGAAGCGTCTGGATGATCTTTGCGCCCTTCGGCATCAGTAACGGAAGGCCCTGTCCGATTACATCCACGGTAGCGAACAGCTCCAGCTCACGTCCCAGCTTGTTGTGGTCGCGGTTCTTGATATTGGCTAAGTACTCCAGATATTCGTTCAGCTCTTCCTTCTTCGCAAAGGCCGTTCCGTAGACACGGGTCAGCATGGCGTTCTTCTCACTGCCCCTCCAGTAGGCTCCTGAGGAAGAGGTCAGCTTAAAGGCCTTGATCGGCTTCGTGCTCATCAGATGAGGTCCTGCGCATAAATCCGTAAAGTCCCCCTGGCGGTAGAAGGAAATCTCCGCGTCTTCCGGTAAATCCCGGATCAGCTCCACTTTATACGGCTCCCCTTTTTCCTCCATAAATTTGATGGCTTCCTCACGCGGAAGCGTAAAACGCTCCAGCTTTTCGCCGGCCTTGATGATCTTCTTCATCTCGGCTTCAATCTTATCTAAATCATCCCTGGAAAAGGAAGGAGTCTCAAAATCATAGTAAAAACCGTTCTCGATGGACGGTCCGATGGCCAGCTTTGCCTCCGGATAGAGATGCTTCACCGCCTGTGCCAGCACATGGCTCGTCGTGTGACGGTAGGCCGCCAGTCCGGCCGGATCATGAACGGTCAGGATACTTAAGCTGCAGTCCTGCTCTACCATAGTTCTCAAATCCACTACCTTGCCATCCACCTCGCCTGCGCAGGCATTTCTCGCAAGGCCTTCGCTTATATCCGCCGCAATCTCATAAACGGACATCGCCTGTTCGTATTCTTTTACTGAACCGTCTTTTAATGTTATCTTCATCATTAAGTTTCTCCTTTTCTATCATCTTTCCCCTTTGTCAGAGGTAAAATTCGTTTTATACTTCATCAGGAAAGCCCTTCACCGCGCCCCAGCGTAAAATAGAGTATCACCGCGATCACAAGAGGCGCCAGAAATCTCACGATAAAACTCCACGTTCTCTTCATCACCATCGGATATCTTCCCTCCGATTCGATCTCCTCCACCGCGTTCTTCGTCCCCCATACCCATCCGGCAAACAGGCAGAAGGCCAGAGCGCCCAGAGGGATCATCAGGTTGTCCGTAAATTTTTCCATCACTGCATTCATCGGCAGCATGGTAAAGCCCTGTGAGAAATCGAGCCACGGAAGCTTAATGCCTCTCGCATCGGACTGCGACAGGGAGTATCCGGCGCTCAGCACCGTCATCGGCACCGATAAGACAATCGTGGATTTCAGCCTGCTGAAATGAAACTCTTCGCTGATAAATGCCACGCAGCTCTCAAGAATACTGATCGCACTGGTCAGCGCCGCAAAGAACAGCAGGATAAAGAACACCAGTCCGAACAGCTTGCCGCCCGGAAATCCGGCGAACACCTCCGGCAGCGCCATGAAGGCAAAGCCGCCGCCCATTCCCAGTCCTTCCGCCCCCAGCGTGACAAACACAACCGGGATGATCGCAAAGGCCGCCAGGATGGCCACCATGGTATCCAATGCGCAGATGCTGACCGCACTCTTCACCAGATGATCGTCCTTCGGAACGTAGGAACCGTACGTCACCATGATCCCCATGCCTACGGAAAGAGAAAAGAAGGCCTGTCCCAATGCCCCTACCAGCGTGTTGCCGTTAAACGACTCCGGCCGAATAGTCAGCATAAAGGCAAGTCCCTCTTTCGCCCCCGGAAGCGTGACTGCCCGGATCACGCAGGCCAAAAGGAGGAGAAACAACGCCGGCATCAGGACCTTGCTGACACGCTCAATTCCTGAAGACACGCCCTTTACCACCACATAGATGCAGAGGAGAAGAAATGCCGCTCCCCAAAGAAGCGGTTCCACCGGCTTCGCAATGAAGTCCGCGAAATACGTCTGGTACGGATTCACCGCTGCCCCGAAATGTGCGCCGCTCGCATAGACCCAGATATATTTCATCACCCATCCGCCCACAATGCTGTAGTAAGACATAATGACAAAGAGAGTCAGAACGCCGATTCCTCCCACGAATGTGAATCGCTTATCCAGCTGCCGGAACGCCCCGATCACATTTTTCTGCGTCCTCCTTCCGATTGATAATTCCGCCACCATTACCGGGAAACCAATCAGGGCGACGATAATGATATAGCAGAGAATAAATGCGCCTCCGCCATACGCCCCCACCTTTCCCGGAAACTTCCATATATTGCCCAGGCCGACGGCAGAACCTGCCGCCGCCAGTATGAATCCCACGTTGCTTGCCCACTGGCTTCTCTTCTGATGCATAGTTTCCTGTACTCCTCTTGTCTGTTCGTTTTGTTATTCCCGCGAGCGGCGGGGTTTTTGACTTACAGCAGTATAATAAGTGCGGCTGTAATCGCTGCGATGCTTATGATGATGGAGAGAGAATTGACCGCACTCGCCATCTCTACATCTCCATTTAAGGCTCCCGTAAATGCCGGAGCGATCGAGGCCACCGGACCCAGAGACACGATTGCCAGAGTCTGGCGCACTTCCAGCCCGAAGGGGGCGAAGAAATAAAAACCAACCGCCATCAGAACCGCAATGCCGTAGCGCATCACGAGAATCTGCACGATCTGTGCAATTTTTTCCCTGTCCATGTGGATTTCAAATCCGATCCCAAGCATCAGGAGCGCCAGAAACGCATTGGCGCCGCCCGCTGTATCCGCGAAGCTGATCATCACTGCCGGAAGCTGCAATTTTAAAATGCTGAGAATTGTCATGACGATATATGCGTCAAACGGAATCGAGGAAAAGAGCTTCTTCGTCATTCCCAGAAGAGACGGCTTTTCATCCTCTCCCACCACCATACCTGCCAGTGTAAACGTCATCCCTGTACACATAATGGAGTTGCCCGCGTCAAACAGACTGGTGGCCGCAAATCCCACGGGGCTTAAAAAGCTCTGCACAAAGGGCATGGTGAAATTGCCGATATTGTAGCCCGACATATTGAGCATGGCAAAGGCCCTCGTCTCCTTCGGCTTTCTTATATTGATCCCATATCCGACGGCGATCGTCACAAAATTGCAGAGAAGTCCGATTACGCACATGGCAAGCAGTGAATAATCCATGGTTATCTTGCTGAAATTCGATACAATAGCCGCCGGCAGTGTTATTTTAATCACGATATTGGAAATCAGGTAAAAATCCTTTGCGTGAAAAAAGCCCACCCGCTTCAGAATATATCCCATGGCGATGATTGCAACAAACGCAAACGCTTTTGTCAGTACTGCTGTCATATCCAGTCCCCTCCCGGCCATTGATCACGGTCATCTTTTGCTTCTTATTTCTTTCAATCCACATTCTGAGTCCAGAATACAAAACTCAGAATAACATAGCAGCTATGCTGCCATTAAAATTTGCGCACAATTTTCATCCTAACCTGTTCTGAACATTTTGTAAAGAGTAATTTACGAATCCGTTTCAATTTCTTTGTCCATATGCATTGCATAAGAGACATCCGGCCTCAGTTCCGCCTCCACACGCTCAAAATTCTCCTCCAGAACCGGAAACGGAGGCCATGCGTAATCGCAGATCAGCTGCAATGCCGCCTCTTTCACGGAAAGCGTATTGTCACTGACGATAACCATCTGCAGAAGGTCCACAATGGCGTCCTGATACGGCAGCTGATACCCAAACCACGGATCCAGAAAACGGTCCAGACAGAAAAGAAGGCTCTCCTTCTTCCCCATATCCGTTCCCATCAGGACATTCCTTATGGCCTCTATCCCGCTCTTCACGATCTCCATCTCATCATCGGTATAAGTTATGTAAGACATCTGACATCTCCCGCCGTCCTCTCATCATGACAAAAGGAGCTGCCCACTGATTACCCAGCGAGGCAAGCTCCATCAAAACTTGTCTGTTCCGGTTCTTTTATTCTGTTCCCATTATTTTGCTGCTTCCCATTCCCGATGCCATTCCGCCACCAGACTGCTGTCTTCTCCGCATATCGAGGCAGCTTCCTCCGCGCTAATACCTTTGGCAAACAGATTGACTGCTACTTCATGCGCTTTCTCTAAGGTACCTTCCGCTCTGCCCTCTTTTCTGCCTTCTTCTTTACCTTCCCTGCGGCTCAACTCCTTTTCATCGGCAATATGCCGCTGCTCATCATATTCCGTCAACAGCACCTCGAACACCTCCGCTCTGTGGATCGACAAAAATTCCGCCAGTACTCCATCCCGGATACAGGAATCCATCACGTCCTCAACCGCCGTCCCGAGCGCCGTTCCATCCTTCGTCCTCTCCCTGATACGCGCCACGAATTCCGCATACTCCCTGAGTGTTGAACACTGCTTCATCAGCCCCTCATTATGTCCGCGATTAATATTCATCATAATCGCCTTAAACTCCATACACGGCTCCAGTTCTGAATGAACGCGGGAAAATGCATCCGAAAGCTTCAGTTCGATGCAATCCGGTTCCTCCTTCAGACCGTTATAGAACACATAAAACTGAGGAATCGGAAGCGTAATCAGCCTGCTTCCGTAGAGATTAAGTTCATTCTGCTCAATGTACCTTCTGTATTCCTCTACAATATAGAGTGTTCCGCGAACCGGCATATTAGGATTCCAGGTCGACTGGTGCTCCCAGAGATTTAAAACATCATCAATCAAAAATGCGAGATCATTCTTCATCTTCATGTAGATTACATCAACCAGCGTATTAATCTCAAGCTCTTCAGGATTGGTATACTCTGAGTGACTGATCGCGTTATACAGGGAAAGCAGTTCCTCTTTCCGGTTAAATACCATTCGAAATAATCTGTCTTTGTATTTCTTATTCACTTTTACCATATTCCTTACCTCCATTATACTGAAACCAGTTGTACTTTTCAACAGATTTTTTAACCATTACCATAGAGGCCCCTAATATCCGATACCCTGCGAAAGCCTGCATCCAGTAACGATAAACAGACCACTCCCTTTCTTTTATTCAATTTCTGACCCCAATTCTATATTCCCTGTGAACGCTTCGGCCGAACAGCCATGATGCCAGTAACTGGCATTAGATATCCAGATATAAATGGAAATTAATAAAACAACTATACCATAATCTCAAACAAAAGGCAATCCAAAAGCCTTATCGAACCTTCCTGAATCCAGTCATGTTGTAACAGTTCAGAAGGCTCATCTTCTTGACCGAAAAATCCGGTCAAGAAGATGAGCCTTCTGGGTGGTCCGGGGAGCAGGAGGGACGGGAGAACGAACGGCTTATTCAATCACATGAATCCACCCTTCCGGCGCCTCAATTCTTCCCATCTGAATCCCGGTCAATGTATCATACAGCTTCTTCGTCACTTCTCCCATCTCGCTCATACCGCTCGGCAGGCAGATTTCTCTCTCATGATCCACAATCTTGCCCACCGGGGAGATAACGGCCGCAGTACCACACAGTCCGCATTCCGCGAAGTCCTTCACCTCTTCCAAAAGCACTTCTCTCTCTTCCACTTCCAGACCCAGATAGTCCTTAGCAACCACCATCAGGGAACGGCGTGTAATCGACGGAAGAATGCTTTCAGACTTCGGAATAACCACCTTCTTATCTTTAGTCACGAACAGGAAGTTGGCTCCGCCTGTCTCCTCCACCTTCGTTCTCGTTGCGGGGTCTAAATACATATTCTCATCAAATCCGGCTCGGTGGGCTTCCATGATCGCATGTAAGCTCATGGCATAGTTTAAACCTGCCTTGATATGGCCTGTGCCGTGGGGAGCCGCACGGTCGAAATCGCTGACACAGATGGTAAGCGGTTTCACGCCGCCCTTGAAGTAAGGACCTACCGGTGTGGTAAGAATCCTGAACTGGTATTCATCCGCCGGCTTCACTCCAATAACCGGATTGCTTCCAAACATATACGGTCTGACATAGAGCGTCGCTCCGCTTCCAAATGGCGGCACGTAGGCGGCATTGGCCGCCACTGCCTTCGTAACGGCCTCCACGAAACGCTCCTTCGGGAATACCGGCATCTCAAGCCTTCTGGCGGAATTCTCCATACGCTCTCCGTTTAAGTCCGGGCGGAAGGTTACGATACGGCCCTCCTCGGTAGTATATGCTTTCAAGCCCTCAAAAATCGTCTGCGCATACTGCAGAACACCTGCACACTCATTTAATACAATATTTGCATCATCGGTCAGAGTACCCTCATCCCAAGCTCCGTCTTTAAAATTGGATACATATCTTTTATCTGTCTGTATATATCCAAATCCTAAATTTCCCCAGTCGATGTTCTTCTTTTCCATGCGTATCTTCCTCTTTCCCTCGTTGATTTGTTTCCTGATTCATTTTTAATTCAATTCTTAATTTTTTTCATTATTATACTTTTCCATATAAAAGTCAAGACATTTTCCTCAGGAACCAAAGATCGAATAAAAGCCATAACTCTGAGTTATATAACGAGGCAGTTCCATTCTAACGGTTTTCATCGGATTCACGGTCTGGCAGATGATCAGATTGCCTGTCATCGTCAGAAGCATGCCGGCATCCGAAACATCCATTCCAATCTTTTCTCTCATGAAATCATACATTTGTCTCGTCGCGGCCCGCCAGGCGCCTTCCACATCTTCCGCCGATGCGATGGTGATCAGACGGTCCTCTGTCTCGATCATGGGATATGGGACGCAGTACTCGTTCCGCACCACATCGACGCGAACCGTAGCCCGGCCTTCGATCTCCAGGCCGCAGTCCTCCACTTCCCCGTCGCCCATGATGGCGTGGAAATCACCCATGGACAGAAGGCCGCCCTCGGCAAAGACAGGAAGATACAGCACGGCGCCCTTCTTGATCTGGGTGCAGTCCATATTTCCGCCGTGATCCATGGGAGTTACGGTAGAAACGCCCTCTCCCGCCGGCGCCACACCGATCACGCCGATCATCGGCTCCACCGGTATTTCCACTTTGCCGTCGTAGTATGCCTTTCCATCTTTGACAGGAACGCGTTTTAATACCTTTTTCGGAAAATCCGACCTCTCGCTTCCGCTGTTCGGCCCCAGCATCACAATGCCGACAGGTCCCAGCTCGATATCCAGAATCTCGATCTTAAGCATGTCTCCCGGCATCGCTCCCTCAATGTACAGAGGGCCGGTGGCCGGATTCCCCGGTTTTCTCACCACATTTTCAAAGGTGGCCTCCTCCGGCAGGAACTGGTTCGTAAAGCAGTCATACGTTTCAAATACCACCGTCTCTCCCGCCTGAATGGAAGCACAGGCTGCATTGTCCTTTGAGAGCACGTTCGTTATAAATTCTTTCGTTATCACTTTCATCTCTATTCTCCCTGACCCTGTTTATTTTTTCTTACCGCTGAGCTCCGGCCACACCGTAATCAGCATCGTGATGAAGCAGGCCGCCCCGCCGATAAAGTTGGACACCGGTTCCGCCATGAGCACGCCGTCCGTTCCCAGTCCAAACATCAGAGGAAGGACCAGCATAAGCGGTATCACGATGATCACTTTCCTGAAAATCGAGAAGAACACCGCATTCTTCGCTTTTCCCAGCGCCACAAACACGGATTGACCGGCGAACTGAAGCGACATCATGAAAAAACCGAAATAGTAGATCCGCATGGCCGGAATTCCTTCCCTGACCAGATCCGCGTCCTGATTGAAGATGCGGATAAAGAATTCAGGAAAGCCATGGACAAACAGCCACATGACCGTCGTATAGGCGATGGAGACCACCGAAATGAACACAATGGCCCGTTTCACCCGCTTATACTCTCCCGCCCCGTAATTGAACCCCATCACCGGCTGCGCGCTGTTCGTCAGGCCATTAACCGGCATGGAAATGATTTCCCGGACAGAGTTGATCACGGTCATGATCCCTACGTACAGATCCCCGCCGTAATGCTGCAGTGACGCATTGTACATGATCTGTACCGAGCTGTTGGTGATCGCCATGGTAAAGCCCGACATGCCGAGGGCCACGATGTTCTTCACCCGCTCCTTCTGCAGCCGGAACGCCGAAGTTTTCAGCCTTAAAATCGCCTTCCCGCCCGTCAGAAACTTTACGATCCAGAGGGCAGACAGAAACTGGGACAGTATCGTGGCAAGCGCCGCCCCTCTTACTCCCATATGAAAGGTAAAGATAAAGATGGGGTCCAGAATAATGTTGGCGACCGCTCCGAGGAGCACGGTCATCATGCCGATGGTACCGAACCCCTGCGAGTTGATGAAGCTGTTCATCCCCAGACCGATCATCACGAAAATACTTCCGAGAAGATAGATGCTTATGTACTGATCCGCATACGGATACGTGTTGTCACTGGCCCCGAACAGATAGAGCATGGGCTTTTTGAGGGCCAGTCCCACCACAGTCAGCCCGATTCCGAATATTACCATCAGGACGAAGGAGTTGCCCATGATCATCTCCGCCTCCTCCTTATTGCCGCGGCCGCGTTCGATGGAGCACAGCGGTGCCCCACCCATGCCAAATAAATTGGCGAACGCGATAACCATGGAAATAATGGGCAGACAGAGCCCCAGGCCGGTTAAAGCCAGCGTGGCATTCTCCGGAATCCGCCCGATATAGATCCGGTCGATAATATTATAGAGTACATTGATCAGCTGGGCCATGGTCATAGGGACCGCCAGCTTCATGATATTTGATACGATACTGCCTTTTGAAAAATCATTTGCTGTGTCTGACATGGTGTTTCAATCCTTTTACCTGTAACATTTCTATCTATCATATCACTAACCGCCGCATTTGCAAAGTTCTTTATCCCCTGCTGCCGGCAGGCGTTCCCGGTCAGTGTTCCCGGTCAGTGCTCCTGATCTGCACTCCCGGTCAGTGCTCTCTCAGGACATTGATCTGCCATCCGATGCCGTACCGGTCCGTCACCATACCGAAACAGCTGCTCCATGCTGTCTCCGAGAGCTCCATCTCTGCCTTACCGCCTTCCTTCAGATGCCCGAAGATCTTCCTGGCCGTCTCCTCGTCCTCCGGCATGAGAGCGATCGTAATGTGGTTTCCCTGTTCATACGGCATACCCGGAAATGTATCGGAAAACATCAGTTTCTTTCCCTTCACAGTGATCTCCGTATGCATAATCAGCTTCTTCGCCTCCTCCGGCATCGGCCATGCGGGATTCTCCCCGCTCTCCCCGAAGGTCAGAAACTTCGGCTGCTCCGCTCCGAACGCCTTCGCATAAAATTCCACCGCCTCCCGGCAGCTTCCGTTAAAACGGATATAGGGTGTAAATTCCATCCTGTGTTCCTCCTTGGATTCTAAGATGGAATTAGTATAACCGGATATCCATTTCTTTATCATTTTTCCAGATTTGCCTCCGGTGAGTGGGACATGCTCCGAAAGAACGCTTCCGCCCATTCGTCCTCCCTGTGTTCACAGGAAGCCGTTATCAGTGCGATCTGATATCCGCCTGCCACTTCCCCCACATACTGGCTGCACGGACCGTCCGTCTCATGCTCTGTGGTTCCGGCAAACGCAAACCGGTATGCTAAGCAGCCATTCTCTCCGCTTATCGGTTCTCCCTCTGCGCCGTCGAAAATCCGCTCCGTGATCTCCGGGCTCTCCTCTCTGCTTTTTAACGCCGTAATCCGGATCGCATGCCAGTCCTCCTCCAGACCGTCATACCATAAATGAGAATTGCTGTCCTCATCGTATTCATAGAGATAGGAGCCCGGAACCACAAAGGTCATGGTGCCGATCTTATCCCGCACATTCCCGCGCCTGTAGCCGATGGGATAATCCGGTTCATACACCGGCACATCCGAAACAGCCTCCGGCTCTCTTCCATTTAGCCGGCAGAGCAGGATGTATTCCTCCGTTGGAAATGGAAGGCACCGGTCTAAGAGAAGGGCTTTTTCCAGATTATCAATGATACGGTCATTCATCCGTTTATCCCGCTCGCTCCTGCTGCCCGGCATGAAACAGCACTCTTCCCACATCAGGCTGAGAGCCGTGTTTCTGTAATATCCCGCATCTCTTCCCGGCTCATTCCAGATGAAAAATTCCTTTGCCAAGGGCTCAATCCCCTCATTTTCCACCCAGCCCAGCATTTTCTGGATTGAGAACCGGCCGAAGGGAGTGAACACGGTGCCAGGAACCTCCTCCGGCGTGTACTGATCCAGATCCCAGCAGAGACCGAAGGACACGGCATCCGGCCATTTTTCTTCCCGCTCCTGGCATACCGCAACCAGGTTTTTCAGCCATCCGTAAAAATGTTCGTCTCTCATCCGTTCAAAATCATGGTCAACCCCATAGCCGGTCTCATCATCCAGGATAAATTCCAGATCCGTCTCTCTGGCAAGCTCCTCCACGAAGTGAACCGCCGCGGCGTGAAATCCCGCTCCCGCCAGACTGGAGGTGCACTCTCCATAGACCATCTGCGCCGGAATTTCCCCGTCCAGCCCGGAGCTGAACTGAAAAAACACATCTCCCAGCCGGCAGAATCCCACACGCATACAGTCTTCCTCCTGCCGTACCTCATACCGCTTCTCCTCTCCCAGCATCCGGATCATCTGCTTCACAAACCGTTTATCTTGAACCACTGCCTGACACGTAAATCCTACACTCATACTTTTTTCCTTTCCCTTCGATCACTGGTTATAGCCGCTCCTTCTGTACTACTGTTCATTATACTCAGGGAAGCAGTCATTTGTAAAGTATTTGGAATTGTGGTAAAATGAGAAAAAACAAATGCTGGGAGGGATATACTTGTTAAGTAATGATGCTGAAGCAAGATTAAAAGAATTCAATGATACTGCGTTTCCGAAAAAGATGATAACAATCACCGACCGCGTCCGTATCGCAGTCGGCTGGGGGCACAGCAACTGTATTATCGTAGAAGGGGATACGTCCCTGATTCTGGTCGATACCCTGGATTCAGATGCCAGAGCCGCACGCCTGAAGGATGAGCTGTCCCGTCTGACGGATAAACCCGTGAAGACTATTATTTTCACCCACGGCCATCCGGATCACCGGGGCGGCTGTAGCGCGTTCCGGGACACGGTGGAGGAGATCATCGCCTTCGCGCCCCAAAAGGCCGTATTAAAGGGGACAGAACGAATTAATCCAATCTTAAACAAAAGGACCTTCCGTCAGTTCGGCTATGGACTGACCGACGAAGAGCTCATTACCCAGGGTCTGGGGATCCGGGAAGGCCACGCCATCGGTGACGGCGTCTACTCGTTTCTTCCTCCCACCACACTTTATACAGAAGATTCCGTCACGCGCACCATCGATGGAGTTGCCTTCGAGATGGTATCCGCGGTCGGCGAAACGGACGACCAGATCTTTCTCTGGCTTCCGGAGGAGCGAATCATGTGCTGCGGCGACAATTACTACGGCTGCTGGCCCAATCTCTATGCCATCCGCGGCGGACAGTACCGCGACATAGCCGCCTGGGTGGACAGCCTGGAACGTATCATGAGTTATCCGGCCGAGGCCCTGCTTCCAGGCCACATGCTTCCGGTCCTGGGACACGACCGGATCACAGAGGTCCTCGGTAATTTTAAGGAGGCCATCCGCTACATCCTGGATGAGACTCTCGCCTGCATCAGTCAGGGGCTTTCCCAGGACGAAACCGCCGCCCGGGTGGTTCTTCCTGAAACCTACCGCAGCCTGCCGTATCTGCAGGAGTATTACGGCACAGTACAGTGGTCTGTGCGCGCCATCTATCAGGGATATGTGGGATGGTTTGACGGCAATCCGTCCAATTTAAACCGTACCGCACCGGAGAAATATTCCCGCAATCTGATAAAACTGGCCGGCGGTGAGCAGGCCATTTCAACAGCTGTCAAAACGGCTCTGGAGGAATCGGAATTCCAGTGGGCTTCCGAGCTCTGCGACCTTCTTCTTGGCGCCGGAGACATCGTATCCGAAGAGGAGAAAACAAACGCCCGCCGTTGGAAGGCCGAAAGTCTGAGACAACTCGCCGGACTGGAAACCAGCGCGAACGGCCGCCACTATTATCTCAGCTGTGCAAAAGAGCTGGATAAGGAATAGGCTCCGTTAAACTTTGAAGTGCTCTTTATAGTAAGTGAAAAAGGATAGGGAAAATACGGTCAATCGCCGTCTTTCCTATCCTTTTCTACCCTCTTGCTGATCTCTATTCTTCTATATAACTCATATCATTTACTGATTCCACGGTAAACGTTCCGTTGTCATAGATAATTTTTGTGATGGAGGCATTTCCCAGTTCTCCCGCTGCTGCATCCGGGTCGATGGCAGCAACTGCTGCTGAAATGGCCATCCCATGTGAAACCACCAAAACCTGTTTCTGCCCGCGCTCTGCGGCCTCACCCGCGATCTCACGGATTCCTTCCATTACCCGCTTCTGTGCAGTTTCCCACGTCTCCGCGGTTTTGCTCTCATCGGTTTTCGCCATTGCAGTTACCGCTTCTTCTATTTTCAGCTTGCCTCCCATGACCGCTCCCATCATAGCGTCCACACTGTCATAGCCCAGTGCCTTTGCAGCCGATGTGTATGCTTCCGCCGGCATGGCACCCTCGTAAATTCCGTAGCACACCTCCCGGACTTTGGGATTTCTCTGTAAGGATACCTCCGGCTGTCCATTATTCTTCAGGATCAGCTCTGCCGTTTCCATTGCTCTGCCGCTGTCACTTGTATAAACCGCATCAAAAGTAATTTCGGCTTTTTTTAACCCGCGTCCCAGTTTTTCAGCCACCGCCGCGCCATCCTCCGTAAGCGGAGAATCACACCAGCCCTGCATACGCCCTGTCGTATTGAGCATGGTCTTCCCGTGCCGCGTCAAATACAGGGTCACCGGTGCCGGCTCCATGGCCTGCGCCTCGGTCTGTTCTTTCTCCGGTGCCTTCGCACAGCCTGTCAGGGCCGTTGATACGCATAAAATCCCCGCCATCATAATTGCCATCACTCTTCTTTGTCTCATTTTTCTCTCCTCCGTTGTTTATTGTACTTATTCGGTCTGGTCAGAATCCTACCACCCCTGGTTCTATCTCATTGTAATCATTTTTCCAGGCACGATCTACGCATATCTTAACCAAATCATACACGGAAATTGACTCTTTCGGTCCTGTCAACGGATTCACGGAGGCGCAGGCAGACAACAAAAAAATGACTGCATCCCGCTGCTGAACGGAATACGGCCATTCGTATCGGATCGACGCCTTATACCAATGAGTCGAAGCAATTATAATTATCAGACTCGCTCGGCATATAAGTCGAAATTAAAAAGCCACTCGCCTCCTCTTTTACTGCAGCATCCTGTTTTGCTGCTTCAAACTGTATGATTTTTCCAGTGGTTCACATTTAAAAATCTTTAATGCCATTTGCCTTGAGGGTTTCATAAGTACACAGACAAATGTCCGGTGTATACGCAAGAGAGGTTGTTTTGTCTGTAATTTCATAGAGATCAAAAATCATATCTGGGATTCCATCTTGAAACTGTATCAGGCTGTTTTCATGATGTCCATGACTCGCGTGAGGAAAGGGCTGCGTTTTGTAAGCCGAAAAGAAAGCGAGTACAGTTGTCTTACATCGCAAGATGGAATCGGGTATGATGATACCCCGGCACATACGAGCAATTGCTTCATATTCCTGACCGATTGGTATATCTGCATAAGCATGAGCATGATGAAAATACAGACTGTTAGCCGCAAATTTATTTCTTTGAAAATTTGCGGCTAACTGAGGATCTACACGATATTCAACACAGTTCGTTTCTATTTCAGGAATCAGTTTATCCTGTGTATAGTCTATGGAGAATCTTGCCATAAGTATCAATTTGCGATCTTTCATTTTAGAATTTTCTACAGATAACATATTCTTTCACGCCTTCCCCCATACACCGTATTTTCCGCCTAAGGCGAACAGACACATAACCAGTACAGCATTGCGTAATTAATGATGAATAGAGTGCTTGCTCTATTCACTGTTAATTGCACAATGCTGTACCAGCCTCTTCATTCTAATATTTGTACATAGAAATGTCAAACAGCTGATTTCATGGTTTTTTCTGATTCGAAAAGGAATTTTATCACCACTGTATCTTTACTATTTTTTATATCCAAATTCCGGAATCTTCGTCCAGCGGTTGCGGAGGTAATGGGCGACCAGCTTCGGCTTTCTGTCTCTTGTGAAGATTCCCTTTTTGTTGCCCTGCACCCGGAGAAGGCTCTGGCTGGTGGCAAAATCGGCAAAGTTCCATACCTGCTCGCCTACGAAATTCTCCAGGGAGTCCGCTACCTCGTGATTGACCTTATAGTACTCTACCTGATACTCCTCCGTGTACATCACCGGAGTCGTGTCGTGAAAGCCGCTTACTGTGTCCGCTCCGTATTCTGTATACATGAACGGTTTACCGAGGGAATTCCAAAAGGTCAGCTCTTCCCGGCACAGCTCCTTTGCCATGTCTAAATCGCCGCCGCAGGCATACCAGCCGTAATAGCGGTTTAAGCAGAAGACGTCGCTCAGTTGGATGGTGCAGTCCTCCTTGTAATTAGGCATCTGGACACTGACGATGGTGCAGGGACGTTTCTGAGGATCGGTCTCCCTTGCCAGATCGTATAACGGTTTAAAGTAAGCGTAGGCGCCAGGTCCGCCGGAATCGGCCTCGTTGGCAATACTCCACATGACAACACAGGCGTGATTCTTGTCACGCAGAATCATATCGCGGACTACGTCCATATGATGTTCGTGCGTCCGGATTCCGCCATCTTCCGGCGGATCAAAGGTGTTGACCCGCTTACCGTCCTTGAAGTTTGCGCCGCCTCCAAAATTCAAATGAACTCCGACTGCCGGTGTCTCGTCGATCACCACGATTCCCTCTTCATCACACAGACGCATCATCTCTTCACTGTACGGATAATGGCTCGTGCGGAAGCTGTTGGCTCCCTGCCACTTCATCAGGGAAATATCCTTCGTGTTCATAGGCATGTTAAGCCCTCGGCCGGCCGGGAACGTGTCCTCGTGTTTGCCGTAGCCCTTGAAATAGAACGGACGGCCGTTGATCAGGAATTTTCCGCCTTCCGTCTTTACAGTGCGGACACCGTAAGGAAGGGAGTAGACATCCTCACCGAAGGTCACTCTCACCTCATATAAATAGGCGCAGAGCGGCTGCCACAGGACAACATCGGAAATCTCCAGGGTACCGTCGGTTCCTTCCGCTTCCGCCGCCAGCCTGCCGTCCTTCGTATATACGGCGATCTTCGCTGTTGCTTCTCCCGCGGTCTCAAGGTGGTAGGCAATACGCGCTGTCGTATTATCCACCTCCGCGTTTAAGAAGATGTCCTGTACATACGCAGCCGGAGTCGTATAAAGCTTGACAGGGCGGGTAATTCCACAGTAATTAAAGAAGTCGAAGTTGGGATTGTTTCTCTTTCTGGAGGTCCTTCCTCCTCCCATTCCCATTAAGTCTCCCATACCGCTGCCCGACTCGCTGCCGACCGGAAGGGTGGTATGGTCGATTCGGTTGTCCACCGCCACCGTCAGGAGATTCTCCCCTTCTCTCAGATACTCGTTGATCTGTACCTCGAACGGGAGGAAGCCTCCCTTATGCTCTGCGATCAGTTCACCGTTTAGATAAACCTTCGCAATGTGTGTAACTGCGGCAAAGCGCAGAACCAGACGCTGACCCGTCATGTAGGACGGCACCGCCAGCGTTCTCTGGTAGAAGCACCAGCCGTAATGGTCACGGAACGCTTCTCCCTCTTTTAAATCATTGTAAGACGCCGGAACGGGCATAGTCATTGCTGCCTCCAGTGGCCGTTCATACCATTTTTCTTCAAATCCCCGGCCTTCATCCAGTTTAAATGCCCAGACGCCGCTTAAATCCATCAGTCCCCTTGACTGCGTTAAAATTGGATATAACATGTCCCATACACTCTCCTTTTATTGTTCTGTTATCAGTATAACAGATTTCCCGCCAACACTGCTAGGACAGTTTTGACGGGAATCCGGACAATTTTTAGGTTATTTACTCACCAACCGAAGGTTTCGTTCGCATGGTATGGTTCAGCTTCGCAATGGAGACGTATCCCATTGCCACGGTTTTATCACCGAAACGCATGACACGGTTCTGGCCTTTTTTCATAGGCAGCCATTGGGGAAGGCCGCCGCCGTTGGGATCTCCGGTGCGGATAAAATTGGAAAAGCAGCGCACCATACAGTCTGAAAGTTCGCGGTCCCAGGCCTCAAACGGACGCCAGTTGTTTTCCAGCGTACCGAATTCATACCACAAATCCGCGGAATGCCAGGCGCCCCGGTCATCCCCCGGCAGCTGCCTGTCAAAGAAGAATGCGTAGGAGGGGCATCTTCCCAGGTCAGACTGCAGTCTTGCCCATCCCTTTGCCATCTTATGTACAATCGGAGGAACGATATCCTCACTGGTAGAGCCCATGAGATAAGGGATCTCGTGAGCCCCGCCGTTTCTGACGATTTCCATGGCCGGCTCCGGCAAAAACGCACCGTCCACAATCGGGCCGCAGACCATGGCCACGTCGGGGCGCTCCTTCGACAGCGCGTTAAATACTTCAAAGATTACAGCGGGCTCTGCCTCCCTCATACCCTTTCCGCTCGCTTCGGTCACCCTGCGGTCCAACTCACGCCAGAAGGGTTCCACATCCTTCAAAGACGCGGCGGCGGCAAATCCTTCCGTCACACCGCCACCGCTCATCATTATGGCTCCGCAGATGCTGCCTTTCGTCAGCGGGGAGAGGCAGTGCTGCTGCACGCTCATGGCGCCGGCCGACTGTCCCATCAGGGTGATCCGGTCCGGATTGCCGCCAAACGCGGCGATATTGCGGCGGACCCATGATAAGGCCGCCATCTGGTCGTACATGGCGTAATTGCCGGCGTGCCCCGTTTCAGCCTTCCACTCTTCCATGCAGGCAAATCCAAGTGGTCCCAGCCGGTAGTTGATCGTCACCACAAGGATTCCCTGACGGCAGTAGGCCGCGCCGTCAAAATGTTTCTCATGGCCGCATCCGCCCTTGAATCCGCCTCCGTGAATATATAACAGAACCGGTGCGTTCTCCGGCTCCAGCGGCGTCCAGATGTTTAGGAACAGGCAGTCCTCGCTGTAGGTGTAGGACTCTCCCTCCCGGAATTCATGGTAATAAAATGCCTTTTCCGGCACCTTTTCCTCATCATAGAACGCTCTCGGCTGATAAGAACAGTTTCCGAACCGGTCGGCCTCATAGATGCCGTCCCAGTGCGTCACCTCCTCAGGGTACTGGAAACGTTTCGCATTTGCA
The DNA here is from genome assembly GCF_014288005.1 of Hungatella hominis. Classification (NCBI taxonomy): domain Bacteria; kingdom Bacillati; phylum Bacillota; class Clostridia; order Lachnospirales; family Lachnospiraceae; genus Hungatella; species Hungatella hominis. Next base: position 762,449 of record NZ_JACOPB010000001.1, on the reverse strand, counting down.
TAGCGGATTCCTTTATAGACAATGCAGTCTCCCTTTGCGGAGACAGTTCCTCTCACAGTTCCGCACGGTGTCCCGATCAGCTTAGACGATTCGCCGGACTCCGTCTGTATCTCTGATTTCTTCATTTCCTGTTTCATTTCTTTCACAATTTCTTTCTCAATTATCTTTTCTATTTCTTTCCCGATTTCCTTCTCTGTTTCTTTCTCGATTTCGTCCGTCATCTCTTCTGCCCGCCTGCGGCCGGAATCCAGGGATACCGCTCCATAACCTCCTGTTCAAAGGCTTCCAAAGACCTAATTTCCTCTGTAATGGTTCTCATATCCAGGCGCTTTACGATCTCATTGATCAGCATCTCCCCTTCGTCCGCCAGTTCTTTTCTCCTGGCCGCGTCAGGAATCGCAGGCGTACTCATATGATCCTTCGCGTCGCCAAAGCAGTAGCCGATGCTGCCGCTCTGGTAAGCCAGGCTGAACAGATGGTCAAACGGCTTCGTCGTCTGTGGCTCCTGATGGCAGTATCCCGTGGTAAACGGAACATCCTCCAGACGGCCCATCATCTGGTACGCGCCGACTGTGATGGCATGAAAACTGTCCATTGTCTTGAATAAATCCCGCGCACTCTGGAACATCTGCATCGTCAGATCCATATAAAGAATCGGGACGCCAGTCTCATCGAAGAAATCCCGGATCATCGGACAGCAGGTCATATGGGCGGGGCCGTGAAAGCTGACGTAAATCTGGCGCTTGAAGCCCTGACGGAGAAGACTTCTCGCAATCGCTCCCAGATAGTCGATGCCTTCCCGCACGCTGACCTGAGTCGTTCCGCGTCCGATGGCCGTGGCACCGGCGTAGAAATACGGCAGTCCCGTCAGCACCAGCCCGTCGGCCGCCTCTGCCATCCGGAGAGCGAATGCCTCGCTGATTACCGTTTCGCTGTCAAGGGGCAGTCCCCCGTGGAGTTCCACCGTTCCCACCGGAACAATGATGACATCGTTGCGTGTCAGATACGTTTCTGCCTCGTCATTCAGCATCCGGGGCAGAATCCTCGTTCTCATTTCCTCCATCCCTAATCTCCTTTCACCATCTTCTCTTCTGTTTTCTCATCGGTCTTTTCTTCCGCATTTACAGCCAGCTTCCGGCCCAGCCCAAAGATACGTTTTGCATTGCCGCTCACAATGGCCTGACAGGCGGAGATGGAAAGCGCTCCCTCCTCCACCTTCTGATCCAGCCATCCGCCCAGCGGAAATTCCATGTCCACATTTACCATGTCCGTTCCAAACATCAGCCGGTCCTTCCAGGCCTCCAGAAACGCCAGACCGAACGCCTCATCCCGCATCATGGCGCATCCGCCGCTGTTGGCCGACAAATCTCCATACAAATTCGGATATTTTTCGAACAGCTGACCCAGCCGGCCGCCGGGCGTCACCGGCCCTTTTCCCCACTCATACCGCTCTTCCCGGGATATCCCCGCGCCGCCCGATATCTCGTGCCAGAATGGCTGGCTGTGGCCAATAAATATCAGCTTTGGGTACTTATTTAAAGCCCGTTCCAGAAGGGGCAGCCCCGGCTCATCCACCACACCGTACTGGAAGCCTTCCTCCGGGCTCATATGGAACAGCACCGGCAGGCCAAGAGCTTCCGCCGCCTGAAATACCGCCTCTAAAAACGGATGATCCAGTCTGTGGTTGACAGCCAGTTCTCCGACACCGACGGCGCCCTCTTCCCGGTACTGCTTTAACCTCTCGTATACCGTCTCTGGTTCCGTCTCATCCAGGCCGCACATCCAGGCATACCGGTCCGGATACTGTTCCGCGATTCTTCTGCACGAAGCGTTGGAGCCAAACATCGCCTGTTTCTCGCCCGACGACATGATGATTCCAAACCCGATTCCAAGCTCATCCAGATGCGGCAGCATTTCCGCACCGCTGGATATCTTCATTCCCAGCCCGTCGGGAATCGGACGTTCACTCAAATGAAGATGAATATCGATCTTTTTTTCCATTCCGCATCTCCTCACTCCTATGCCTGATTCTCGCCCTCATCTCTCCGTTTCTTCAGTACCGCGTACATTTCCGTCGTCTTCTTGTTGGTCAGGTTATATACGAGTCCGATGCCCAGAAGCTCCAGCACGCAGGTCGCTACCGGAATAAAGGTGCAGAGGGAACGAATATGACCGGCGACAGCGGCAGTCTGTGCCTCAATACCGGAAATATAGCCGATCGCGCCCAGTGAGAAGGAAGCGATGGTGGATGCCAGCGTGGAACCGATCTTTCTGGAGAATGTGTAGATGGAGTAAAGGCTTCCGTCGCTGCGCTCTCCGGTCTGGTACTCATGGTAATCGATACAGTCCGTAACAAACGCCCAGATCAGCATGGTAAATGCCGTCTGTCCGCTGGTCGCCAGGGTGTTGATCACCAGGAATAGGTACACGTTCTGAATCGGCATCATAAACAGAATCAGGGAAATCACAAGGTTGTAACCGGAGCATACTAAAATGACATTGCGTTTTCCGTATTTCTGGCTCAGCTTCGGGATCAGCGGGAAGAATACCAGCATAATCGGAATACTGATTAAGGACACCAGCGTCAGCACCTGCGGCGCATGGTAGAATTCTTTGTAAAGGTAGCTTCCCAGCTGGCTGTTGCCGGTGATGAACAGAAGGCTTCCTACCGTTGCCAGCATAACGCCCAGCATCGGACGGTTCTTAAATACACTCTTTAACACCTTGCCGTAATTGAACTTCTCGCCTTCCACCTTCGGCTGACGAACGCGCTCTGTGGTAAAATGCAGCAGCAGGCAGTAGCAGATCATGGATAAGATTCCGAATACCACCGCTACCTTGAAGAAACCACTCGGCACGACTTCGCCCGCTTTGTTGAATACGAACTGAGGAACCAGTGAAATGGCTCCGATTCCGACGATTGTGCCGCCGATGGAACGGGCTCTGGAAAGCTTCGTTCTCTCAATCGGGTCATTGGTCACAACAGAGGCCATGGAGCCAAATGGCATGGAAGTTCCGGTATAGCTCATTCCGTATACGATGTAAGCGAATACGACCCAGACGTGTTTCGCCAGGGAACCCCAGCTGCTGACATCAGCAAAACACAGCAGGCCGGATATAGCCAGCGGAATCATTGCAATCTTAATGTAGGGTTTGAATTTGTCCCCACTCTTTCCTATCTGCCATCTGTCCGGAAAGGAACCGATCATCGGATCGTTAAATGCATCCCACAGCCTTGCAAACAGAAACATACTTCCCATCCACGCTGCCTTGATTCCCAGCACATACGTACAGAATGTGAGGAAAAATGCATCGACATACAGGTTCACAAAGCTGCCCGCCATATCACCGCATACATATCCGATCTGGTCTCTGATTCCAAATTTTCGTATCTCTTTCATAAAACCTCTCCTTTTCTCCCCATAAGACTTGAAATTCTTATGTTCATTTGTTATAGTTCTATTATATTGTGTAGTTTTAGCAATTTAAATTGCGCATCTTGCATTATACATTGTAATTCTTGCAAATAAGTTATGAGGTTTTATTTATTTTCAATAATATTCTTTCAACTTTTTATGCATTTTAACCATGGAGGTCCTATGATTAATTTTTGGAAAGAAATACAGATGGAGGATTCCTGTACGGAAATCCGCATTCAGACCAATACAGACAATACCGGCCATGTTTTCCTGCACAGCCATACATTTTATGAGATCCTGCTTTGCAAAAGCGGCAATATCCAGTATCTTTTAGGGGACAAGCGCTTTCGCATCCAACAGGGGGATATTCTGCTCATTCCGCCCGGAGTCAGTCACCAGCCGCTCTTTCCGGAGCCGCTTAAGGAACCGTATTCCCGGTACGTCATCTGGATCAACGCCGCCTACTGGCATCAGCAGTGCGAGGAATTTCCGGATCTGAATTTTGCCTTTGAACAGTGTCAGAAGCGCGGGAGCTATCTTCTGCGCTCCACCCGGGCGACGTGGTCAGGGCTTTTTTCCGCTGCTTCCGCTGCCTTAAAGGAGACGGAGGAGCAGAAGCTGGGCTGGGGATACTGCACCCGGACCGCAGTAATCAGCCTCATGGCCCACATAAGCCGCACCTATTACTATCAGGATCTGCAGATGCCGGCCGCGGAAAAAAGCGTTTTGGTGGATGATTTATTCCGCTACATTGACGAACACTTAAGGGAGAAGATCACGCTGGAAGGGACGGCGAAGCATTTTCTCGTAAGCCCCTCCACCATCTCCCACACCTTTCAGAAGAACATGCAGGTGTCCTTCCATCACTGCGTGATCCAGCGCCGCCTGATCGCGGCCAAAAACGGAATCCTGTCCGGAGTCCCGCTCCAGGAAATATGGGAGAGCTGCGGTTTTCCAGACTATTCTTCCTTCTACCGTTCCTTTAAGAAGGAGTATGGCATATCGCCGCGGGAATTTAAGAATTTCCATCGCCATGATGCGTAGAAGCATTATTGCGAAGATGCGTGCTGAAGCTTACCATTTATTCAGGTAAATAATACTTGACTTTTCCGTACGTCTGTCATATGATTATCCTATCCCATTTCCGCATTCTGCCGGAAGATGGTGATGTTCTGAATATCTCAAACAACATCAGAAAATTATCCCTGAAATCATGAAAAACCGGACTAAAGGCAGGTGATGCGATTTGATAATTTAAGGACGGAACTCTTGAAACTGTCCGTTTATTTACGTATAATAAAAGGAGAAAAAAAAGAAATGGAAGAAATCGCATATCAGAACAAGGATATTACATCCAAGCTGATGGCAAAAACCTTAAAAGGAAAAAGTCTCTCCGCTTTCGGACTTCCGGAGCTAAAGATTGTGGATATCCTGCCTACGAACCTGCCCGTCATCGAAAGCAATGAATTGAGGCTGGACAATTTATTCCTGTTAAGCGACGGTTCTTTAGCCATCATCGACTATGAATCCTCCTTCAGCAGAGAAAACTTCGTAAAATATCTCAATTACATTGCCAGAGTCATCCGCCGTTTTGCAATTCGCAGGGAACTGAAAGATTTAAAGCAGCTCAAGATGGTTGTCATCTATACGGCCGATGTGGAGCGTGCAGAAGAACGGTATGATTTAGGAGGCCTGATCCTGGTCGTGGAATCCGCCTACTTAATCCATTTAGACGGCAGTCAGATCTACGACCGCCTGAAGAACAAAATCGACGCCGGAGAAAAACTGACGGAAGAAGAATTGATGGAACTGATGATTCTGCCGCTGACCGTAAAAGGAAAAAAGCGCAAGCAGGAAACGATTGAAAAAGCCGTAAATCTCGGTAAACGACTGCCTGACAGGGAGGGCCAGCTGAAGGTAATAGCCGGAATCCTGACCTTTACAGACAAAATCATTGACCGGGTATACGCGAAAAAACTGGAGGAGGAGATGCAGATGACATTAGTCGGACAGATGTTGATGGAGGAAGGGTATCAACGGGGGAAGGAAAAAGGCATCCAGGTCTTTATTCAGGATAATATTTCCGAAAACATCCCGAAACAGCGTATTATTCAAAAGCTGCAGGCCAATTTTTCGTTAATGGAAGAAGAGGCCATAAACTATTACACCATTTTTTCAAAGCAGACACAAAACTAACATACAATCCATAAAAAGAGCCGTTTCATCAATGACTTTTCATCGATGAAACGGCATCTCCGCTCTATTAATCTTCTCTTACACTGCAGTTTGTCCGAACTCCCGTCCGGCCGATCTTACATCAGGCTCTTATACAGCGCAATAATGTCTTCCAGACTCGCATCCTTAGGATTTCCAGGTGCGCATGCATCTGCTACAGCGGACTCAGCCAGGAACTGAATATCCTCTTCCTTAACTATAGCCGTTAAGTCAGCCGGAATTCCAACGTCCTGGGACAGCTTCTTAACTGCCTCAACTGCCGCTTTGCGGTACTCTTCCACGGTCATGGTCTCTGTTCCCTCTACACCCATGGCCTTAGCGATGGCGCGGAACTTCTCACCCGTAGCATCTGCATTGTATTCCATAATGGTCGGAAGCAGGATGGCATTGGCAACACCGTGCGGTGTGTCGTATACGGCGCCCAGGGCGTGAGCCATGGAATGAACGATGCCAAGTCCGCAGTTAGAGAATCCCATACCGGTTAAGTACTGGCCCAGAGCCATGCCTTCACGGCCTTCCGGCTTATTCTCAACCGCATCTCTTAAGCTGGAAGCGATCTTTTCAATCGCCTTTAAGTTGAACATGTCTGTGATCTCATTGGCTCCCTTTGTGGTATAGCCCTCGATCGCATGGGTCAGCGCATCCATACCTGTGGAAGCAGTTAATCCCTTCGGCATGCTGGACATCATCTCCGGATCAACGAAAGCGACAACCGGAATATCGTGTGTATCAACACAGACGAATTTGCGTTTCTTCTCAACGTCGGTAATTACATAGTTGATGGTAACTTCTGCCGCCGTACCCGCTGTCGTCGGAACAGCCAGAATCGGAACACACGGATTCTTGGTCGGAGCCACGCCCTCTAAGCTTCTGACATCGGCAAACTCTGGATTCGTGATGATGATGCCTACGGCCTTGGAGGTATCCATGGAGGAACCGCCGCCGATAGCGATAATATAGTCTGCACCGGATTTCTTAAATGCCTCAACACCGGTCTGTACGTTTTCTATGGTTGGGTTTGGTTTGATGTTGGAATAAACCTCGTAGTCCATTCCATTCTCTTCCAGAATCTTTGTCACCTTCGCTGTTACGCCGAATTTTACCAGATCAGGATCGGATGCAACAAATGCCTTATGGAACCCTCTCTTTGTTACCTCTCCCGGAATTTCATTAATTGCACCTGCACCGTGATACGATGTTTCATTCAAAACGATTCTGTTTGCCATGATAACCTCTCCTTTTCCTATCTTTTATGGGTCTTATGGATACCATTTACTTTCTGTTATTATTTTAACAAAACCAATCAAAAAAATAAAGTTACAATCCCCTTCGTTTGTAACAAATGTTACAAATCCCGCAAACTGTAACTTTATTTCTATACAATATCAATACTTCCTATACCAACAGCCAGGCAACGCCCTCCGATCCACATTATACGAGCCCGGCCTCCTGAAACACAGCTGAAAGCCGCGGCGGCATGGCTTCCACCAGGCTGGCCGCCATCTCTCCCGGGGTCTGCTTCATGCCGCCCAGGACCCATTTCACAGTCATATAGACGGATCCGCGGCAGTACATCTCCAGCAAAAACTGAATCTCCTCCTCCAGAGGCTTATGGGTCTTACGCGTGATCAGTTCCCTATAGAACCCCATAATCAGTTCAAAATCGTGTTCCTTCAGGGAGTTGTAATCATCCGAACGGAAGGCCTCGGTAAAGAACACCTTCTCCTTCTTGATAAATTCAAACTTCTCCTCCAGGCTCTGGCAGACCGTTTTCTCCACGCCGATCCGGGCAAAGGATTCCAGCACCAGCTTATCGAAGTACCAGTTGATCAAGTCATACTTGTCCTTAAAATTCCTGTAAAAGGTCTGACGCGTCATATCACAGCCATCCACGATGTTCTGAACCGTGATTTTATCCACTGGCGTCGTCATCATGCACTGCTTGACAGAGTCTGCCAGCCGGTATTTTGTTTTCTCATTCTTACTTACATAAGCCGTCATTCTATGCTCCTGTATCGTTTATTCACACGAAGGCAGCAGGCCAGACGGGCATGTCCATGTGGCCACTGCCGTGAGTGTCTGACTTCTTTTGTGTGCAGGGTTTTCTTCATCCTACCATAAAACACTGAATTTTTCAAATGGAACAGGGATAACAGCGGCAGTCTACGGAGCGTTGATTGTATTTTCATTGGAAGTCCCTATAATAGAGGAAAAGGAGGTATCACAATGGATCAAACTGTTAAATTTACACCGCTTGACATGCAGACATGGCCGAGAGGGCAGATGTTTTACTATTTCTCGAAAATGGCTCCGACCGGATATTCCCTGACCGTCGATCTCGATGTTACGGCGATGAGAACAGCTCTGAAGCATGCCGGTATCAAGTTCTTCCCGGCTTACTTATGGCTCGTCACCAGGACGCTTCAAATGCAGAAGGAATTCAAATTAGCCGAACTGGACGGGCAGGTTGGCTGCTTCGACACACTCACACCGCTTTACGCGGCCTTTCATGAGGATGATAAGACCTTTTCCTTTATGTGGACGGAGTACACAGATGATTTCATAGCGTTTTATCAGTCCTACCTGGACAACCAGAGGAGGTACGGCGGCAGTCACGGCGTCCTGGCTCAAGCCAGGCAGACACCTCCCGCCAATGCCTATACCATTTCCTGTGTTCCCTGGGTGTCATTTAAGCATTTTTCGGTTCACTCCTATGAGAATAAGCCGTACTATCTTCCGTCCGTTGAGGCAGGAAGATTCTATGAAAAAGACGGCAGAATTATGATGCCTCTCTCCATTACCTGCCATCACGCGGCGACTGACGGATACCATATCAATCGCTTTCTGGAAACCCTGCAGTCCGAAGCGGAGGCATTTGCAGAGGATGTTCCTCATTTCCGCCTTCTCTGAAGCCATTTCGTCCCTTCCACAAACGGAACAATGCAGAAGGCCAGTCCGATTGCCACCGCATACTCGGTCAGGGAAATGTGTTCAAATTCAAACGCATCGGACAGGAACGGGACGTAGATGACAACGGTCGTGCACAGAAAGGAAGCCGCCATGGACAGCCACAGCCACGGATTATGATGTTTTAACGTAAATACCGACTGATTCAGAGACCGCATGTTGAAGGAGTGAAATATCTCCGTCATGGACAGAGTCAGAAACGCCATGGTCATGCCATCCGCACTGTTCGTAATCTCCCACACGCCCGCCTCCAGATAATGGCCGATCAGATACGAAGCCAGGGTGATTACGGTCACCGCAATTCCCTGAACCACCACATTCAGTCCGACCCCGCCTGAGAAAATCCCTTCCTTCGGGCTGCGGGGCGGCCGGTTCATAACGTCCTTTTCCGGCTCCTCCATACCCAGTGCCAGCGCAGGAAAGCAGTCGGTAATCAGATTGATCCAGAGGAGGTGGACCGGCTTCAGGATGACAAAGCCGAGAAGCGTCGCAAAAAAGATGGACAGCACCTCTGATAAATTGGATGACAGGAGAAACTGTATGGACTTTCGAATGTTATCGTATATTCTCCGCCCCTCTCCCACCGCGGAGACAATCGTGGCAAAATTATCGTCCGCCAGCACCATATCCGCCACATTCTTCGTCACATCGGTTCCGGTAATTCCCATTCCCACACCGATATCGGCATTCTTGATGGAAGGCGCGTCGTTAACTCCGTCTCCCGTCATGGCGGTAATACAGCCTTTCTCTCTCCACCCATTTACGATTCTCACCTTGTGCTCCGGCTGGACCCTGGCGTAAACGGAATACTTTTCAATCTCATTGCCGAAGTCCTCATCAGATATCTCGTCGAGACCAGCGCCTGTGATGGCCTGTTCCGTTGATATGATGATGCCAAGCTGCATGGCGATGGCCACCGCCGTGTCTTTATGATCGCCGGTAATCATAATAGGACGGATTCCGGCTCTGCGGCACTCTTCGATGGCAGGCAGCACCTCGGGGCGCACCGGGTCGATCATCCCGGTGAGACCGAGGAAACAGAGCTTCTGCTCCAGCTCTCCGGCCTCCCATCCGTCGGGGCGGGCCGTGTACTCTCTCGCAGCCGCCGCAAGGACACGGAGAGCCCGGTCGGCCAGCGATTTATTGGCAAGGAGAATTCTTTCCCTGTCCTCCTCACGCAGCGGAACGGCCTTTCCATCCGACAGTATGTGAGTACAGCGTTTCAGAACCTCATCCGGAGCGCCTTTCGTGAACTGAATAACGGTTCCATCCGCCTTTACGTGTACGGTCGACATCATCTTCCGCATGGAATCGAAGGGTGCCTCACCGATCCGCACATACTCCTGTTTTAAGAGGTTCTGGTTAAGTCCTGCGGACCATGCGTAGGCTGCGAGAGCCGCCTCGGTGGGTTCTCCCTCCGCCTCATTCTTATCGTTTAAATGAGCGTCGTTGCAGAGTGCCATGGCCGCCGCCAGTGCCGTCTCGTCGGATCCGGTGTGTTCTACGACGGTCATCCGGTTCTGCGTCAGCGTTCCCGTTTTGTCGGAACAGATGATCTGGGTGCACCCAAGAGTCTCCACGGCCGTCAGCTTCCGGATGACAGCATGTTTCCTGGACATGTTGGTGACGCCGATGGAGAGCACGATGGTGACAACGGCCGCCAGTCCTTCCGGTATGGCAGCCACTGCCAGACTCACGGCGATCATAAACGTATCCATGACCGTATGCCCGGAAATGGCCGGATAGGCGCGCAGTAAGCTGACTGCAAATATAATCACGCAGATGGTGAGCACCAGCACGCTGAGAATTCGGCTCAGCTGGGAAAGCTTTCCCTGAAGCGGCGTCTCATTATCCTTTGCCTGAGTCAGGGCATCCGCGATCTTCCCCATCTCCGTATCCATGCCGGTGCCTGTCACGACCGCGGCTCCGCGGCCATATACGACCGTGCTTCCCATGTAGACCATGTTCTTCCTGTCGCCCAGTGGAATGTCCTTCGTCCCCTCCTCCAGGAAAAGAACGCGTTCCGTCTTGAGAACCGGCACCGACTCCCCGGTCAGGGCGGCTTCTTCCACCTTCATGCTGGCGCATTCCAGAAGCCTGCCGTCTGCCGGCACCGCATCTCCGGCCTCCAGGACGATGATATCGCCGCGCACAAGCTCCTCGCTCCGGATCGTCTGCTGCTTACCGTCCCGCATTACTTTGGAAGTGGCCGCCGCAATCTCCTGCAGGGCAGCTATGGCTTTCTCAGCCTTGCTCTCCTGCGCCACTCCCAGCACCGCATTGATGAGAACGACGATCATAATAATGATCACATCCGCAAACGATTCTCCCGCATAGACCGCCGTCATTCCAGAGACCATTGCTGCCGCAATCAGAATGATGATCATCGGATCGGCCAGCTGACTCAAAAAACGCCTCCAAAGCGGAACCGGCTTCGCCTCCTCCAGCTTATTCTTTCCATCTGCCATAAGTCTGCCGGCCGCTTCCTCTCCACTCAGGCCTGTCCGTTTCGTATTCAGTTTTTTCAGAACTTCCTCCGAAGTATCCAAATATCCCTTCATCACAGCACCTCCTGCCATTCATCCGGTTGTAATAGGGAATCCGCTCCGCTGTTAATCCAGACCTCGCTCGCCCTCGATATCTTCTTTAATAAACATAATACAGAAGCAGACAAACAGAAAACCACAGGATATCCAGATCGTCCGCTCCTCAAACAGGGAAGTCATGAAGCTTCCAAGCGCTGCGCCGATACCAAAGACGAGAATTACGCCGTAATACCGGAGACATTTTTCCAGACAGCCCTTTTCCTTCGTATGGCGGTAGCGGTACAGCATCTCCGTCGCGCTCCGCAGATTGCCGATGCACATCGTGCTGGCATAGGCGCTTCCCTTCATCTTCCGGAACGCCTCCACCTGCATGGCGCAGACAAAGGACACCAGAATATTGGCCGCCATGTTCATGGACTGCGGGAGAAATCCCACCACAAACAGGAGCAGTATCTCCAGCACCACCACGATCTGGCGCCAGTGCAGCTTCCCGTACTCCCGGTAGATACCGCGTATGACCTCCGATATGTAGATTCCGCCCGCAAAGGCCAGCACCGGCACCAGGTACCGGAAGGCATCCGTAAAGTCTCCGTTCATCGCATTGTGTCCCAGTAAAATGATATTCCCCGTCTGGGCGTTGGCAAAAACCTTCCCGCGGGTGTAATACGTATAAGCATCCTGAAATCCACCGGACAGAGTCAGAAAGATACCGGTCGACATCGCTTCCGACATTTGACCATGTCGTTTCATCCAGACATCACCATCCCTTCGGCCTATACTATAGCACAAAGGAACCGGTCATGTCAAAAAAACCGTACTATTTTGATGATTGGTCATGAAATTCGTAGATTTCCAAAGCCCCCGGCTATATGCTTATATACAGATCCATCGGAAGCAATGGCATATACATCAAAGGAGGAACGATTCATGTCCAGGCAATTGTTACCAAAGGCGGTGCTCTCCGCAAAAGACCAGCATTTCCGGGAATTTGCCCTCCACGACAACATGTGGAAGGTCGTTCTCTACGTCGGAACGCCGCTGGCCCTGTACCAGAGTTTAAATCAGCTCTTTAAAATCTTTGACTCTATGATGGCGGCCCATATCAGCGCCGGCTCCGTGTCCGCCGTGGCCTATTTATCCCAGATCAGCCTGATGCTGTCAGCCCTGGGAGGCGGCCTCGCCATGGGGTCCAGTCTGAAAATAAGCGAAGCCTACGGTGCCGGTGATTTCGATCTGGTAAAGAAACGGGTCAGCACGCTGTTCGCCATGTGCGCGGTCTTAGGCGCCGTCATTCTGGCTCTGCTGGTTCCCTTCACGCCGTGGTTTCTAAGGCTTGCCCGGACGCCGGATGCCTTTATCTCGGAAGGGACTCTGTACTTTCGGCTGGAGCTCTTTGGCATGGTCATCAGCTTCTTTAACAACATTTATATCGCCATTGAGCGGGCCCGTGGAAATTCCGGCAGAATTCTCCGCCTGAATATGGCCGTTATCGCCATTAAGATGTCCTCTACCGCCCTGTTCGTCTATGGATTTCAGTGCGGAATCAGCATGATTTCCACGGCTACAATCCTTTCCCAGCTGTTTTTGCTGGCTGCGGCTGTGCGAAACATGAATCAAAAGGACAACGCATTCGGCTTTTCCATGACAGCGGTCTCCTTAAAGCCCGCTGTCACATTTCCCATGATCGGACTCTCCATTCCGGTCATTGCAGAGAAGATGGCCTTCTCCTTCGGCAAGGTTATCATCAATTCCATGAGTACGATCTACAGCGCGCTGACCGTGGGAGCGCTGGGAATCTCCAACAACATCGGCGGCATCACCACCATGCCCCAGAATGGCTTCCAGGAAGGCGGATCGGCCATTATCAGCCAGAGTGTGGGCGCAGGAAAGCCCCGCCGCGCGCTGAAGGCCTTTGGATGCGTTCTCGCTGTCAACCTGGTGATCGGTATCGTGCTCATGTCCTGCTCGCTGTATTTTCTGGATACGCTCAGCCATCTCTTTGCCGGCAATGATCCGTCGTTTCAAAAGATGATTATCTCCATCTACCGCTTCGAGGCGCTGGGGGCGATTCCGCTGGGCGTCACCGCGTCCGTCATGGCCCTGTTGTATGGCTTCGGAAAGACGAAACTGACGCTGGCCATCAACTTCTGCCGCGTCTTCGTCTTCCGGGTTCCCGTGCTCTGGTTTCTGCAGAGTTTTACTTCCATGGGAAGCTTAAGCGTCGGGGTCGTCATGGCCGTCAGCAACATTGCCACCGGCGTCTTCGCCTTAATCATCGGTGTGTATGAGATTGTGCGTATCTGCCGCCGTTACGAAATCCCACTGTCTGCCCCATTTCCTTTCTCCGGTTTTCAGAAAGCCTGGGGGAAATCTTAAGCAAATCGTAATGGCCTTTTTTTCAAAATACGGTATACTGGAGGTAACGGCGGAGGAATCCGCCTCCTGCCGACAGATACAAAGGAGAACGCATATGGGATTATTTAAAAAGAAAAGAGAAGCGAAAGAAGAGCTGAAGCAAAACCTTGAGGAAAAAGCAGAATTTCAGAACCTTTATCAGATCTACCTTCTGTTTGAAGAAAAACCGGTCAAGCCGGAGGCCGGGATCATACGCACGGCTCTGGAAGAAACCTTCGGCGCGATCGACATCGTGTCCCCTTCACCGGCTCTGACCTCTTTTGCCGTTAAAAAATATCTGGCACAGTTTAAAGACGGCGCCCTGCCGCCCCAGGTCGTCATGGGGGACGTTCAGGAATTCAAGCAGGACTCCATTGACGCATTTTCCCGGAGCCAGCTCTGGGATGTGGCCGACGGAGACGCTCTTTTGGAGCGGTGCCGGTATGAGATTTTTCTTTTTGACATGATGGCTGCCGTGTTGGAATACAAGGAGCGCTGTGAGATGATGATGGACTGGATGGAGACGGCGGTCAGACTGTTTCCTGACTGCACTGCGGTCTGGATCAAGCCGGCCGGGAAGCTGTTTACCGCAGATCAGATCAGGGAACACAAAATACCGCGTGAAGACCGTTTCATATACTTTGGCGTCAACGCCCGCCTTTTCAACATCTCCGGCAGCGACGACAAGGTTGTGGATACCCTGGGGCTCTATGCAATCGGACTCCCTGACGTCCAGTACCATTTCCGGGGTCTGGAGCCGCAGGCCGTCGTAAACCATGCATACAATGTGGCCTCCTATCTCTACGCGGCCGACGCGCCGGTCAAGTCCGGCGAGACCATCGACGGAATCGCAGACGGCCGGATGAGCCGGGAGGTCCAGTGGAGATGCCAGTACGAGGACGCCTTAATACAGCCAGTCCGGGTCGTCATGGACATCTGTCCCGGGGAATACGCGGCGGGGCATAGGGAATAAGCGGTTGTGACCATAAAAAAGGAAGATACAGCTTCAGGGACTCCTGACTCTGCATCTTCCTCTTTTTATTATCCGGTTTTCTTATATTATCTCTTATACTATCTCTAACATCATCTCTTATACCGCTCTCTTATCAGAAGACCGCTCTCACTCAAAGTCCTTATACAAGAGACTGGCCTGAATCCCGCTGTTATTCTGATACTTTCCACTGCTGTAGAGATCGTATTCCCCATCAATATCGTGGTAATAGATCTGGCAGATCTCCACATTCGGATATATTCTGACCGGCTGCACACAGAAAATCTCCAGCGTCCAGTACCCGGCGAAGCCGATATCTCCAAAGCCCGCGGTCACATGGATAAAGAGTCCCAGCCTGCCCGTGGAAGAACGGCCCTCCAGCATGGGGACGTACCGATCCGTCCTCGTAAACTCGTTGGTCCTTCCCAGATACAGCCTGTTTGGTTCCAGAAGAAGCCCTTCCTCCGGAATCACGATCCGCTTAGTCGGATTGGGCTTTTTCATATCCAGCTCATCCTGCTCGTAAACCAGAAGTTCATCCGCCAGAGACAAATTATAGCTGTTAGGATTAATTCTCTTTTCATCAAATGGAGTGATGATGATCTCTTTCCCCATGTGCTTTAATATTTCTTTTCCCGAAAGAATCATGATTTATCCCTCTCAACCCAGATAGTCGCCCAGCTCCGCCTCATTCTTCTTCCCATAATGCTTCATCAGATCCCGCTTTTCTGCGGAACTTAAGCTGTTCCAGAGCTTCTGAACCCTCGGGTCCTTAAAACCGATGTAGGGAACGCCGTTTTTCTCACATTCATAGGATGACAAATAATGATTCAGCGCACTCCACTCCACGAAAAAACTGTTAATTTTTGTGCTAAACCTCTTTACCTTCGCCATAAAGGTATTCCTCCCCTTCGGACAACCGTCCTGATACTTTACACCTGTTTATGCCTTGCCGATTCCATTGCTTTAAGTATATCACAGAGACCGCCGGCAGGCAAACAGGGATTTGGGAACCTTAAGTATTTTTACAGAAAATTAATAAATTCCTCCCGCGCAGCCGCCATGCGCGCCTCAAACTGCTGATAGAAATCCAACTCCTTTTGAAACGGAATCAGATAGAAAAACTTAAGCACCCCCATAGCAGTCCGCTTCCTCGCATCTTCCCCACCGGTCGGTTCTGATCCCTCTTCCAGTTTCTGCTTCGGTTTCTTCTCCGGTTTTTGCTCCGGTTTCTGCTCCAGCCTTTCTTCCAGCTCCTTAAGGAAGTAATGCCACTCCACAATATAGCTCTCATAACGGCCCATATCCGGAGTATCCATCCACTTGCGGATCTTGACCTTCGTCTTCTGCTCTTTCCGGCATTCGTGAATCTGGTTAAAATAACGGAAGCCGTGGTCCTCATAGATTCGTCCAAGCGGAAACATCCGGCAGATTCCCGGTCTGAAGGGATGAATCCGGCAGCGACCCTCCTCGTTTAAAAAGGTGCAGGCCTCCCCCTCTCCGGACATCTTAAGGTTTGGCAGAATTATGCCATCTACCAGATTCAGCTCCACTGCCTCCGCCAGCAGCCCCTCAAAGGGCAGGCCAAGGCCCGTCTCCAGCCGAAAGACGTCATAGGGATCTAAAACAATGGAACTTCCCATGCCCCGGCAGCAGGCGGAACAGCCGCGGCAGTCGTCACAGCCCACCTTCACCATGTCGCCGCTGCCATACAGTTTCCCATCTGATATCTCTTCCAGGCTGATGTCCCGTTTCATCGGCCGTATCCCCCCTTTACCTATCCATTTCCGCAAACAGCTCCGGGCAGCCCGGCTCGTGAATCTGCAGCACGCGCTGATTGCTGCTGCCCCGGAATTTCAGTTTGAGATCGTAAAGCTCCTGGTCGAATTCGCCATCCACCAGGATATCAATGCACGCAAGAAATTCGGGCGTCACCTCGCAGTGTGCCCGTCCCTCCGGCGCCAATAGATCCGTCTCGTACGTATAACCGGTGTAGCACCAGATCGTCTTCTCCGGATACAGCTCCTTAAACCGGAGGACCAAAGGCAGAAGCACCCGCTGGTTCTGCGGCTCCATCGGCTCTCCGCCCAGCAGGGACAGACCGGATATATAGCTTTTTCCACAGGAATCGAGGATCTCCTGTACCGTCTCGTCCGTGAACTCATTTCCATAATTAAAATCCCATGCGATCTCATTAAAACAGCCCCGGCACCGGTGAGTGCAGCCGGACACAAAAAGGCTCGTCCGCACTCCGGTGCCGTTGGCAACATCGCAATGTTTGATATCGGCGTATTTCATGATATTATCGCTCCCCAGACTACAGATGAAGCACTCTGGACTTGATTTCCTTCGTCTTTCCGGCATTCCAGAAATTCTCGCCCAGGTAACCGCAGGTTCTTCTGGTCACATTCATCTTGTCCTTGTCCTTATTATGACACTGCGGGCATTCCCACTCCATGTCCTCATTGATGATGATCTCACCGTCGAAGCCGCATTCCTGGCAGTAGTCGGATTTGGTATTGAACTCCGCGTACTGGATATTGTCATAGATAAATTTGACCACTTCTTCCATGGCCTCCAGATTCTTGGCCATGTTCGGAACCTCCACGTAAGAGATGGCGCCGCCGGAAGAAATCTTCTGGAACTGGCTCTCAAATGTAAACTTGCTGAACGCGTCGATCTTCTCTCTCACGTCCACGTGGTAGGAATTCGTGTAGTAGCCCTTGTCCGTCACATTTTCAATCAGGCCGAAACGCTCTCTGTCGATTCTGGCGAAACGGTAGCAGAGAGACTCAGCCGGAGTTCCGTAAAGGCCGAATCCCAGACCGGTCTCCTCTTTCCAGCATTCAACTGCCTCTTTCATGCGGTTCATAACGCGGAGGGCAAACTCCTCTCCCACCGGGTCCGTGTGGCTGACCCCTTTCATCAGCTTCGTCATCTCGTAGATACCGATATATCCTAAAGAGATCGTGGAGTATCCGTCATGAAGCAGCGGATCGATCTTCGCCCCCTTCGGGAGTCTGGCGATCGCTCCGTACTGCCAGTGAATCGGGCTCACATCGGATAATGTGCCTTCCAGTGCCTTATGCCTGCACATAAGCGCCTCGAAGCAGATGGCAAGACGTTCGTCTAATAGCTTCCAGAATACCTCCTCGTCGCCCTTTGCCAGGATTCCGATCTGCGGAAGGTTCAGGCTCACAACGCCCTGATTGAAACGGCCTTCAAACTTATATTCCCCGTTCTCATCCTTCCAGGGAGATAAGAAGCTGCGGCAGCCCATACAGCTGAACACGTTGCCCTCATAGTTTTCCTTCATCTTCTTCGCGGAAATATAATCGGGATACATGCGCTTAGAAGAGCAGCGCACCGCAAGCTTCGTGATGTAATCATATTTTCCGCCCTTTAAGCAGTTATTCTCGTCCAGAACGTAGATGAGCTTTGGAAATGCCGGTGTCACATAGACGCCCGCCTCATTCTTGATCCCTTCCAGTCTCTGGCGCAGAATCTCTTCCACGATCAGCGCGTTCTCATCGATGTACTCATCCTCGTCGTCCAGGCGAAGGAACAGCGTCACAAACGGCGCCTGGCCGTTGGTCGTCATCAGGGTGTTGATTTGATACTGGATCGTCTGAACGCCTGATTTCAGTTCATCTCTCAGACGAATCCGCGCCATCTTTTCCACCGCCTCGTTATCCAGGCTGTCGCCAAACTCTTCCCGGATCTGTCTGTGGAATTTATTGCTGCTCTTCCTTAAATACTTTCCAAGATGTCTCATATCCACGGACTGGCCGCCATACTGGTTGCTGGCCACCGCCGCGATGATCTGGGTCATAACCGTACAGGCTACCTGAAAGCTCTTAGGGCTCTCGATCATCTTCTCGTTCATCACAGTGCCGTTATCCAGCATGTCCGCGATATTGATGAGACAGCAGTTAAAGATCGGCTGAACAAAGTAATCCGCGTCATGGAAATGAATCGCTCCCTGTTCATGGGCCATGGAAATGCGTTCCGGCAGAAGCATACGCTTCGTCAAATCCCTGGATACCTCTCCGGCGATGTAATCCCTCTGTGTGGATGCCAGAATCGTATTCTTATTGGAATTTTCCTCCGCCAGCTCCTTGTTTTCATTCCGGATCAGCTTCAGGATCGATTCATCCGTCGTGTTCGCTTTTCTCAGAAGCGCCCTCTGATACCGGTAAATCATATATTTTTTCGAGAGAGTGTACTTGTTCTGCTTAACCAGGCGGCTCTCAATCATATCCTGAATGCTCTCGACATGGACAACATCCTCACATTCTTTCTCCACATCATCCAGAATTCCGTCAATCAATGCCTCCCCGGCGCGTTCCGCCGCGTCCACTTCCGCATTCGCCTTCTGAATAGCCCTTACAATCTTCTCTCTGTCATAATTTACAATTCTGCCGTCACGTTTCTGTACCTTAATCATCGCTGTCTCCTTCATAGCTTCTATATTTTGCGCATTGAAATATTTATTTACTATATGTAGTGCTTATTTATTATACAACAAATGCGGCAAAAGTAAAGAGCCAATGCAGTTTAATTCTGTACCGGCTCTTTAAGCAGCTCTTAAGGTTCTTTAAATTGACCAGACAGCATCATTCATTTATCTTCCATGACCCCGATCTGCGATTTCCGATTCTTATCAGCAGACCCTTTTCCTGCATTTTCGGCAGCAGCCGTTTTATCGTTCCCAGAGAAATACCAGTCATTTCATGTAATTGCTTTTGGGTGGCGTATCCATCTGCCCTGACAGCATTTAATATTTTAAATTCATCAGAACTCGGTGTGTTTCTAATTTTATTCTCTTTGGCTATGTGTTTGGTCGCATTAGTCGCATCAGTTGCATTAGTCTCAATTTTAGCCGCTGTTTTAGTCGCAGTTTTAACTGCATAGTCAGTCATATATTTCACTGAACTATCTGCCAGGAATCTGGGATCTACCACACCATAATGATCCACTTCTGTTTTTTTACGAAACAGATTCACCCGAAAATCGTTTCCCATATCAAGCAATTCCGGTTCGGGCAGTCCATACTTTTCAGAGTCCTCATAAATTCTCGGTATCCCGCTTCCCCAGGCTTCAATCATATTCATATAAGAAAATAACTCTGCAATACCCTTATTTCGAATCTTAGACCGGCCCTGCCGAATTTTTTCCAGTGTTAAGTCCGAGTCCAGCATCCCCGGAGAAGTCACTTCCAGTCTGTCATCAAAAAGGGCAACCTGAACCTTTCCCGGCGTCAGGTATGAGCGATGGCATACCGCATTCGAGATCATCTCCCGAATCGAGCGAATTGGAAGCTCATAAATATCCTGTCGGGCGAGTCCATCTATTCGCGCACCCAAATCAATATGCTCCAGGACAAAAGCGTATGCAGACTCAATTTCTTCATCAATGCAGCCCCGGAATTCTTTGCGCGTTATGAACAAATCCCTGACAGTTCCTTTAAAAACCGCACACTGAATGACAGCATCCGGATATTCATCCAGCTTGCCGTCCAGTAGTTGATACCCATGTGTTGCATAACACTTATCGCCTTCTTCGATGACCAGTTTATAGGAAATTAATTGATTTTTACCAATTCTTTTTAGATTCCTGCGGGCTTCTTCTGTCTGGCATAGCTCCAGTGCATGGTGATAGAACCGTTCGCACAGCAATTCTATATCTGTATCTGAAAGCTCGCGATCCACTTTTCCCTGGTCGTAGCTTCGATTTCCTGAATCCAGAATCATCTCCTGAATCTGATACTTTTCCGCACTTCTGGTAGTTCCTGAAACACGGATATAAGCGCCTGCCACCATTCCCTGTTTCTTAATATAGTAAGGCTTCTGCATCCCCTCAACCAGATCGACGATGATGATGTATTTACCCTCTATTTCCTGAATATTGACATTAGGAGTGATTTTGGGTTCACAGCTGTCAAAGATTGCATTGGTAATGGCATCCATTTTCCGGAACACCTCTTCTTTGTTAAATCCGGTAATCCTCCATGTGTTATTCTCGATACCAAAGACAATTCTGCCGCCGCTGCAATTGGTAAATGCAACTACCGTTTTCATGTATCTTTCACTCTTAGGCGGAATATCTTCCTTAAATTCAATATCCTTTGTTTCACCAAGCAAAATTTCTTCTATCGTCAAAGAATTCACCTCCTGTGCATGATCTGTCTGCCCTTTTGCCAGTCTGCAGCACAGTACCAGCCGCATTACCGGATAAAATTCGTCCTCACTCCGGCTTCCTTCTCAGGCAGCGCGACTCCAGCCTTTTTCCCAGCCTCGATGCAGCGAAGCATCCACGCCATATTCTTCCCCAACGTGCGCATGATCTGCAGCCCCTCCAAATCCTGCTCCACGTCCTCCGGCGAATTGCCGTGAACCATGTTCCAGTACTGGGACGATACGACCGGCATCTGGGAAATGGTAAAGTATTTGTTCAGGGTATCGAGCGTAGCCGTCGTTCCCGCGCGCCGTGCAGAGGCCACCGCAGCAGCCGGCTTGAACGCAAAACAGCTTCCCGCGTAGAACAGACGGTCCAGGAAGGAATAGAGGGAGCCGTTAGCCGACGCATAATAGACCGGAGATCCGACGATCAGTCCATCCGCGTGCTCCATCTTATCCAAAAATGCATTGACCGGATCTCCCTTGAAGACACAGCGGCCCGTCGCGGCGCATTTGCCGCATCCGATACATCCATGAACGGCCTGATTGCCAATATGGACGATCTCCGCCTCGATTCCCTCTTTCGTAAGAGCTCCCGCCACTTCCGTGAGCGCACGGTATGTACAGCCCTTTTCGTGAGGGCTTCCGTTTAACAGCAGTACTTTCATCTTAATCCATCCTTTCTTTTTCAACTAAAAATAAGCATCCCGGCCAGGGTGTGACAGAAAGCATTTTTCCGGCACACCCTGATCTAGTATAACGTATCACAAGGACTTACAATACGTTATACTAGCAGGCCGATGAGATCATCCTTCGTCAGGCTGCCTAACGAGACGGTGCTTTCTGTTATGATCTGTTCCGCCAGATTCTTCTTTGATTCCTGAAGCTTTAAGATATTTTCTTCAATGGTTCCCTTCGTAATCAGCTTAAACACGGTTACCTGCTTTTCCTGGCCGATCCGGTGGGTGCGGTCCGTCGCCTGATTCTGCGCCGCCACGTTCCACCATGGATCGTAATGGATGACCACGTCCGCGGCCGTTAGGTTTAATCCCGTTCCCCCGGCTTTCAGGGAGATCAGGAATACCGGCACGCCGTCGTCCTTAAAGGAGTTGACCATGTGAAGGCGCTCTTCCTTGGGTGTCGCACCCGTCAGAATATAATATGCCATCCCCTCTTTTTTCAGCCGTTTTTCAATGATTTCCAGCATCGATGTAAACTGGGAAAAGAGCAGAATCTTATGGCCGCCCTCCACGCCGTTCCGGATCAGATCGATACACGTCTCGAGTTTGGCAGAGCTGCCGTTATAGTTGCTGTAGCAGAGATGCGGATCGCAGCAGATCTGGCGCAGCTTCGTCAGCTGAGCAAGGATCTGAATCCTGTCGGAGCCGCCGTCTCCGGCCTGCTCCAGCTGCTGTCTGACCTGCCATGTATTGGCGGTGTACAAATCCTTCTGTTCCTTCTCGAAGCCGGAATAGATAACATTCTCCAGCTTATCGGGAAGTTCCTTCAGCACATCCTTCTTTAAGCGGCGCATGATAAACGGACCGATCATACGGTGCAGCCCCTTTAGACAGGCTTCATCCTGATCCCGCACGATGGGAAGCTCATACTCCTTCTTGAATCTCTGATAGGAAAACAGGAAGCCGGGCATGAGGAAGTCAAATATACTCCACAGCTCGCTGAGCCGGTTTTCAATCGGCGTTCCCGTCAGGGCGAATCTCGTTCTGGCATTCACCGATTTAACCGCCTTCGCGCTTTGGGTCGAGGCATTCTTGATATACTGCGCCTCGTCGATGATCTGAAAACGGAATTCCTTTTCCTCGTAAAAGGTGATATCCCGCTTCAGCAGATCGTAGGAGGTAACTAAGATCTCCCCCTCCGAGGCCGTATTCAGAAGTTCTTCCCGCTCCTGTGCAGTACCGCTTATTGTACGGACTTTCAGAGTCGGTGCGAACTGGTGAATCTCATTTTCCCAGTTGTACACCAGGGACGCCGGGCATACGATCAACGCGGACGTGTCCGGCTCGCGGTTCCTCTCATCCAGGAGGAGCGCGATAACCTGAAGCGTCTTTCCAAGGCCCATATCATCCGCCAGAATTCCGCCAAACCCGTAGGAATCCAGGGTCTTAAGCCACCGGAAGCCCGTTTTCTGGTATTCTCTCAGAACAGGACGGAGCGTCAGCGGTATCTCAAAATCACTGTCTTCCACGGATTTCATGCCGCGGACCACAGCCTTAAACAGCGCATCGCGGTAAAGCGTAATGCCTGTGCCCTCTTTTAAAATACCATCCAGATAGAGCGCCCGGTATTTGGGAAGACGGATTTTCTGACTCTGTAAATCCGACTTGTTGACTGCGAGGCCCTCCACCAGCTTCGCCACCGTCATCAGGCCGTTATCGTCCAGAGCCAGAAACTCGCCGTTTTTCATGCGGTAGTACCGTTTTTTCTGGCTGTACTCCGAGAGCAGCCTCGTGAGCTCGGCCCCCGACATTCCGTCCGTATCCACCGTCAGCTCCAGCCAGCTGCCGCTGCTCTTCACACCGATGGAAATCTTCGGGGGCGGAAGAACCTTCAGTTTTTTAAAGGACTCCGACAAATATACCTCACCCTGAGCCATGAACTCGCTCATGCCCTCCGTTAAAAGGCGGTAGATGGCCTCCTC
Source organism: Hungatella hominis (assembly GCF_014288005.1). NCBI lineage: Bacteria > Bacillati > Bacillota > Clostridia > Lachnospirales > Lachnospiraceae > Hungatella > Hungatella hominis. The sequence goes on along the minus strand of NZ_JACOPB010000001.1, from coordinate 739,056 downwards.
GTCGTCGCGGATCGCCGGATATTCGGTATCGTGTTCCTTGTATTTAAAGTACTTTGTAATCAGCTGGCTGACCCGGAATTCTCCCGGCACATCCCGGCAAACGGTTCTGGGGAGCTTCTCATCCTCCACCGGCTGAAACGAGTATTCCCCATAAGACAGAACCGGCTTTAAGACCAGGTCGTTCGGTCCCTGGCTGTCAAACTCGAATCTCGCTTTCAGTTCCTCCGGCTTGTATGCCTCCAGTTCCACGTTGCCTGCGTCGATCGTACTGTACGCAGCGATCTTTTTCAGCACGCGCTCATAGAAAAGCGGCATATCCTTGTCATTCACTTCCGCCTCACAGTTGGAGCCGAAGCTCTTTATCATCTGCTCCAGGAAGACGTGCAGTGTGGCACTGCATGCTTCGTCACAGCGAAATATCCGTTCCTTGTCCACCACATAGAGATGGCGCTCCCCCTCGAAGATCAGAAGACCCTTGTCGATGGATACCAGGATGCCATCCCGTCCCTTTCTTCTGACTTTGACCGCCAGATCGGGATTATGATCCGTCACCGTCACCATTCTCTTGTGAGCACGGTAGTCCTCCAGTTCCAGCGTCTCGCCCATCATCAGGCTGAAGAAGCGGTCCCGGTTGCCCCGACTCAAATTTAAGCCCCGCAGGGTCGGCAGGGTCGAAAAAGAGCTCTTCTGAAACTGTTCATAGTGCTCGCAGTAAGTGTTGACCAGCTCCATGATGAATTCCACCAGCGGCCTGCTCTCCTTTGCAAAGACGGACAGATTGTGGTGGAAGGCCAGGTTCTTCCCATATTCCACCATTGAACCGCTCTCTACCGCTCTCGTAAACGCCACAAGATCCTTGAGCACATAGAAACGTTCCCGCCCCAGACGGAATTCCAGCTTCACATCGCTCCGGTCCGCAATGATACGGACAGCCAGCTGCACCTGCTTTTCTTCTCCCTCAATAATGATCTGAGCCACTTCCCGGTTGGTGTACTCCCGGATCATGGTTCTGGCCTGCTGGGAGGTGGTGACGGGCCGTCCAGAATTCTCAGCCGCCTTTTCCCGGTACTCCCTGTAGAGCTCCTGACAGTGCGGACACATCCCCTTATAGGAATTTCCCTGCACACAGGAACAAGAGTAGTCATAAACCTGACTACCCTTGATATATAAATTAGCTTTATACTGTTTTCCCTGGTCTTCAACCAGGCCTTTTACGCCCGATTCGCCTTTCCAGAAGGCGCTTGTTGTCATCTGTGATACTTTCATAAGTTTTTCACATCCGTTCACACATTACATACGTTCCGGAGCCTCAATTCCAAGCAGATCGATACAGGCGGTAAGTACATCCTTCGCCAGACTGATCAGACTGAGCCAGGAAGCACGCTGTTTTTCGTTTTCCTCGGCAATGATCTTCGTGTCGTGATAGAACCGGTTGAACGCGTTAGCCAGTTCATATACGTACTGGCAGATCTTATGGGGAGCCAGTTCCAGAAAACTGGTCTCGATCACCTCATTATATTTCGAAAGCTGAAGCATCAAATCTTTTTCCACACCGGAGGCGGCCGGAAGGATATCTCCCGTGCCTACGCTCTGCACTTCCAGCTCGGAAGCCTTAGCAAGGATGGACTTGATACGCACAATCGTATACAGGATATAGGGACCTGTGTTTCCCTCAAAGGAGACGAAACGGTCCATATCGAAAATGTAGTCCTTGGAAGCCTGATTCGATAAGTCGCCGTACTTGAGAGCCGCCATACCGACGATCTTCGAGGTCTTTAACGCCTCTTCCTCGGACACGGAGCGGTTCTCCATGATCTTATCATATGCCGCTGTGTCAATATCGGAAATCAGGGTCTCCAGACGCATCACACCGCCGTCTCTTGTCTTAAACGGCTTGCCGTCCTTTCCATTCATGGTGCCGAAGCCTAAATGGGACATCTTGCGATCTTCCGGTACGAATCCGGCCTTCTTGGCCACGCGGAACACCTGGGTAAAATGAAGCTCCTGACGCTTGTCTGTTATATAAATATACCAGTCCGGGCAGTATTCCTTCTCACGCTCCAGAATGGTTCCCAGATCTGAGGTAGAATAGAGGGCCGCGCCGTCGGATTTGCGGATGATGCAGGGCGGAAGTTCCTTGGAATCGCCAGGCTCGGCGATATCGACCACCAGCGCTCCCTGGCTCTCATACGCCAGTTTCCTGTCTTCCAGCTCCTTAATCAGACCCGGAATATAGTCCTGCGCGTCGCTCTCTCCCTTCCATAAATCGAAGGTTACATTTAAGTTACCGTAGTTCTTCTTTAAATCCGTTACGGAAACATCGATGATATGATTCCAGATCGCACGGTAAGGTGCGTATCCGTTCTGCAGCTTCAGTGTCGCCTCGTGGGCTCGCGCGCTGAATTCCTCGTCAGTCTTAGACTTTGCGCTGGCCGCCGGGTAGATCTCTTCCAGCTCACCGATGGTAAACGGCGCCTCCTTCGGATACTCTCCGGTATAGTTCTGGTCAAAATAGGCAAGCTCCGGCTTTCTGTCGCGGAGTTCCTCAATGATCAGGCCCATCTGAAGTCCCCAGTCTCCCAGATGAACGTCGCCGATCACCTTATGTCCCAGGAAACGTCCCATCCGCTTAATGCTCTCCCCGATCACAGCAGAACGGAGATGGCCCACGTGCAGCGGCTTTGCCACATTGGCTCCGCCGTAATCCACAATAATCGTGAGAGGCGTTTTTGCCTTTTCACAGCCGCAGTGTTCTCCCTCTCTCATGTTATTCATGTAGGTTGCCAGATATCCGGCCTCCAGTTTTATATTAATGAAACCCGGCATCACGGCGTTTACTTCTGAAAACATATCGCCGCCAGCCAGCTTCTCCACAACTTCGTTCGCAATGTCGATCGGTTTCTTCTTATATGCCTTCGCGGCTGCCATGGCGCCATTACACTGGTACTCACAGAGGTCCGGCCGGTTGGACAGTGTAACCTTCGCAAAGCTCTCATCGTAACCACAGGCTGCGAATGCCTCTTTTACCTCTGATGTGATTAAATCAAGAATCTTTTTCATCGGTTCCTGTTCTCCTTTTTGAATATTCTTCCTGTTTCTCTTTTTCCTATGCATTCCTATTTCACTAATTTCAAAATACTTCCAGGCTAAAAGTTAATTATATTACAACCAGGTTGAAAAATCAACATTTTTTCCATATCTCCTGAAATCCAAAAACACACCGGGCTGCAGTTCACAGCAGAAAACGAATACAGACAGTTTTTTTTGAAAAAGCTAAACATTTTCACCGCCTGTACGATAAGGATAGTAACGGACATCAAAGATCGGAGGAAATGGAATGAGAGTAAATTTGAATTTCAACCTGCATAAGAATACGCTTATCAATACCGCACGGGTAAATGCATCATTCGCCAAATACCAGTCAGGGCAGGATAAGAAGAGCGGGGGCATACTGGGAAACCGTCCGAAAAACGACCGTTTCACCCTCTCCCCTCAGGGTAAATTAATAAACATGATTGAGAATCTGACCAAGCAGAAACAGGCGCTTGTGGATCAAAGAAACAGTCTGGTGGAAACGACATTAGGCGACGGCGGAAAGATGGAGGACATCAAGGATCAGCTCAAATCGTACAAGAAGCAGATCGAAGCCATTGATAAACAGATCTCTAACGCCTACACCCAGCAGGCCAAACAGTGCATAGAGCCGGAAGACAAAAAGAGTTCTGACAAAAAAGACAAAAGTAAAACCGACGATCAGCTGACGACCGAACACCTTACAACTCTGGCCGCAGTCTCCCAGGATCTCCGCCATGCGGAAAAGATTTCCGCAGTTCAAAGCCACATAGAGGGTGAAGCCAGAATCAAAGAATCGGAAATTGATCTTGGAGCGGCTCACGTCGACGCCTTAGTGAGCAAGGGACTCGGCGGCGACACGGTAGGCGCCCTCATAGAAAATGAGATGGACTCCATCGGACGTTCCGAGCAGGAAGCCGGACAGCTGCATGACAAAGCATCGGAGCTGGCGCTTCGTCAGGGAGAACAACTCCGGAAATCCCAGGAGGAATTAGAGCAGACGGATGACGCCCAAACGAGAGGGGCAACGGCACCGGAAGGCACAGAAGGGCCGATGGTTGATCTGGGGAAAGATGGGAATGACGAAAGGGATGGGGAGTAGAGCCTGAACCTGCATTTGTATATGGCACTATGACAGAAACGGCCGATAAAAATTATTTTATGGCCGTTTTTGTCATGCTTGATTTTTCGTTCAAATTCAACTGATTATTTTTATAAAAATCAATATAATCTGGTAATTGATTAACGTTTGTTACTTCATAATCCCAATCTTGAGTATACTCATCAGTATCTTTCAGTCTTAATTCTAATGTTAATCGTTTTATTGTTTCTTTTGATGGGTATTTTAATTCATTCACTTTATACACACCTTCTCAATCAAAATCTTGCCTGAACTGTCCCACAGCAATGCTGTAGTGCACAGACTCAGACTCCAATTAAAACATACATTAATTTCATTTAAAAAGATAGAGTGTTGGTCAAACTTTCTTTTATTGCCAAACTGTTGGCATCATTATATTTTTGCATCTCTTCCAGAAGTTTGATTAGTGCAAACGTTTTATTTTCATCCTCTTCCCATAGTTTTAATGCTGTAAAATACGAATTTCCCATGCTTTTTTCTATATCCGCATAATTGTCATATTTAGTAATCCATAATGATTCATCCGCTAAATACCACTTAATGTCATCGTTATGTATGCGGCTTTCTTCTTGTCTTACATATACTTTCATAGCATTTCTGTGGTATACAAAAAATTTGCGTAGCTGGTGGAAGATTCCCACCTCCTAACATCTGTCTCCAGGGACACTTTCATTAAAACTTTTCCTACCTTTACTTTGGCTCCTCCGCTGTCTTCTGCCATTACCACATCTCCCCCTTTTCTATACAAAGCCAGGCGTTTGCTCTCTTTTCCTAAGTCATTTTTCCAAGTCAAATCAATTTAATTTTGCTAATATCTCCATTTTCCATTTTTACAACTAAATGATCATTACTGTCTAACATCACCGACTCGGTCCATATGTCTCCGGTTCTATACCACTCCTTCCATTGTCTAGTTTTCTTCTTATAGTCATAAGGAGCAAATGGTTCTTTTAAGTAATAGACAATCACTCCACAGCCTGCCATGATGCAGTACTCTTCCTTCGGCGAAATAATTACTTTTTCAACATCGCCATAAAAATCGCCAATTATTACAATTCGCTCCGATGATTTTATTTTTAGAAGAACTGCCTCATATTCCTTATATACTTCATAATGAGTACTCTCAGTAATTTTAGCAATATACGACATCTCCTTATCCCCCTGGATACCCTCAATAAAATTTGCAGATTAGTTTCCACGTAAGATAAATTTCAATTCTCAACCCCAGCTTCAATCCGCAGAAAATAATTCTTTACTGCCTGCCCTTACATCCCATGCGCCTCTCTCCATGCCTTCACTTCCTCCAGCCGCTTCTTCGCCGCCTTCTCATTCCCCTCTTCCGTGGGGACATAATACCTCCTGTCTTTCAGGGAGTCAGGCATACACTGCATGGCGGCGATCTTGTCCTCTGTCTGGTGGGCGTACTGGTAGCCTTCTCCGTAATGCAGCTCCTTCATCAGTCCCGTCGGCGCGTTGCGGATCACTAAGGGAACCGGCTCTGCCAGCGTATGCAGGGCGTCCTCCTTGCAGTGTTCGTAGCCCGCGTAGGCGGAGTTGGATTTCGGCGCCATGGACAGGTAGATCACCGTGTGTGCCAAATTTACGTTGCACTCAGGCATCCCGTTAAAATGGCAGGCCTGATAGGCAGAGACCGCCAGAGTAAGCGCCTGACTGTCCGCCATGCCGATATCCTCGCTGGCAAAACGGATCAGCCGCCTTGCCACATAGAGTGGATCTTCTCCGGCCTCCAGCATACGGGCGAGCCAGTAAAGCGCCGCGTCCGGATCGCTGTTTCTCATGGATTTGTGAAGGGCGGAAATCAGGTTGTAGTGCTCTTCGCCATTTTTATCGTACAGAAGGGACTTACGGCTGATGCACTGCTCCAGCACCTCGGCTGTCACCGTGGTTTCCTCCGCGCTGATCTCCCCGTTTAAGACTGCCATCTCCAGCGTATTGAGTGCCGTTCTCGCGTCGCCATTGGCAAACTGAGCGATCATCCGGAGCATGTCCTCCGTAATCCCGATTCTCTGATCGCCCAGCCCGAGAGGACTCGTCAAGGCATGGTGCAGAAGCATTACCAGGTCATCGGTCTGGAGTGCCTGGAGTACGAAAACCTTGCATCTCGAAAGAAGAGCCGCGTTAATCTCGAACGAGGGATTCTCCGTTGTTGCTCCGATCAGGATGATACTTCCCTTTTCCACATAGGGAAGAAATGCATCCTGCTGGGCCTTATTAAAGCGGTGGATCTCGTCCACAAATACGAGCGTACGCAGACCTATATGACGGTCCCGCTCCGCCTGGGCCATCACTTCCTTTATTTCCTTTATTCCGCTTGTGACGGCGGAAAAATCCACGAAGGAAGCCCTGGTCCGGTTGGCGATAATTCTCGCCAGCGTGGTCTTTCCCACTCCCGGCGGTCCCCAGAAGATCATGGAACACACCATGTCCTGATCAATGATCCGGCGCAGCACCTTCCCCTCGCCCAGGAGGTGCCTCTGGCCTACAAACTCTTCCAGCCCACTCGGTCTCAACCTGCTTGCCAGCGGCCCCACGGCAGCCCGGTCATCAAAAAGCGATAATTGCTCCATCATATCTCAACCACCTTTTTCATTCGATCCATTAATTCCCGCGAGCAACGAGCCGGATGGACATGCTGGCATGTCCATCCGGCGACTGCCGCGAGGATCAAATACCCCGCAGCTTGCTGCGCCTCAAATTTGATGCCCTGTGGCTTGCTGCGGGGTATTTGACTTAGCTTCTATTTTACCATGGCCTGAATGAAATATCAAACTCCATACCAGGCAAACTTATGCTTATTTGTATATAAGCAAGCAGGGGAGTCCGAGGGAAGCCGTGATTATTTTCCTGGCAGAATAGTGAATGAGCAGCCTCCCGACTTCTTTATATGGTATACTGGCATCATAGCACTGCATTGCGGACAAGATACCTGATTAACCGGATTATCGCCGGAGAACGAAAACAGTTTGAGGAGGAGAAAATGAAACTATCTGCATTGATCGGACACTGGGGTCTGGAATCCGGGGAAATCCGGCAGATCCAGGACTGCGTATGGGAAGTCTCAGAAACCTATATCTTAAAGGCATATGAAAGGTTCAGTGATTTGGAGCGGAATGTACAGATTATGAAGGTGCTGCGCTCCATGGACATACCGGCAGCCGAAGTGATTTCCACCAGCGAGGGCACGGATTACTTATGCAGCGATGAGCGCTGTTATATGGTGACAAGGAAACTTCCCGGAGCACCAGTAAAGGATATCAAAGAGGTGAAAAAGCTGGCCTGTCAGATGGGTCAAATAATCGGCAGGCTTCATCTGGCCTTCCAGACATGTGAGGAGGAGCTGGACTTCTGGGACAACAGCCTGTTAAGCGAGATGAAGGGCTGGGTAAAGGATGAACTGAACAAATATGGCTGGTCGGTAATTGCACAGTCTGATTATGAGACCGCCGTTTCCAGCCTGGAACACGTGTATGACAGGCTTCCATTCCAGCTGATTCACAGAGATGTCCATTTTGGAAACTTCCTTTTCCAGGAAGGCGAATTTACCGGTTACATCGATTTCGACTTAAGCCAGAAAAATATCAGGATTTTCGATCTCTGCTATTTCCTGATGGGGCTGCTGGCAGGGGAGGAAGCTCTCCGACCCGGCAAAAATGAATGGCTTCAGATGATCGCTGAAACGGTGGCCGGATATGAGAGCCAGATTTCACTGACCGCCGTGGAAAAGGAGGCATTTCCCTGGGTAATGGAAAATATCGAGCTTCTCTTCGCCGCCTGGTACACTGGAATTTCCGACGTGCGGTGCGCGGAGGATGCAACAAAACTGTTTCATTTTGTGCAGGAAAATGAAACAGCGATAACAGATGTGCTCAAAATTGTAAGCGTTTAATACCAGAAGAGGGACTGTTTTAAGAATACTCCTAAAACAGTCCCTCGCATTTTTATTCTATTATTCCATATATACTGTTATTCCATATATTCTGCTGTTCAATCGACCCTGACACCATTTTTATCGACTCTGCCGCCGTCCGGTGTCACTGTATCTGCCAGCATATGGCCAGATTCATCCAGGTAGTACCACTTTCCGTCTGTCTGAACCCATCCGGTCTTCATCGCTCCGGATTCTCCCATATAATACCAATAGCCTTTTTCCTGAACCCAGCCGGTCTTCATCGCTCCGGACGGGTTGAAATAGAACCAGTGGTCTCCGGTATTGACCCATCCGGTCTTCATTGCCCCTGACGGGCTGCAGAAATACCAGACATTGTTTAAATGAATCCAACCGGTAATCATCCGGCCGTCAGCACCGATCCAGTACCATTCTCCGCCGACTTTGATCCACTCGCTCTGCGCATAGGTACCGTCCTCCTTTTCGAAGTTCCAGATTCCGTCCTTTGCCTTCCAGCTTCCGCTCGTTTCTTCCGGATCATTCCACACACTGTTTGAGGAATCTTCCCGCTCTGGCTTTTCTTCCGGTACATTGCCGTCCGGCGTCTCGTCCGGTGCCATTCCATCCGGCGTCTCGTCCGGCGTCGTTCCATCCGGTGTCTCGTCCGGTATCGTTCCATCCGGCGTCTCGTCCGGCGTCGTTCCGTCCGGCGTCTCATCCGGTGCCGTGCCATCCGGCGTCTCGTCATCTGCCGCATCCTGCTTAACCGTATAATCGTCCTGACTTCCGAACACAGTGAGCGTCCTTTCCGTAAACGATTCATCGGCTACTTTGCAGCCTTCCGTCTCAACCGAAAACGTCACATCACTGTCCGCGGTTACCACAATCGTTCCAAGATTCAATGCAGTACCCTTTTTCAAGATATTATCCGCTGTACCCGATACGTAGATCGTAAATGTTCCCTTATCCCGGTTATAGCGATACGACTGCACCGTAATATCGGAATTGTTTTTTATGGTGCTGTCGAACTTAAAATCTATGCTCTCTATCCCATCCGAATCATCGGAGGCAACTCCGAGCTGAACCTGAAAGGTTCCCGCTTTCTGCACGTCCTCCCGTGCAGAAAGCATGATACTCACTTTTACTTCATGATCATTGGTTCCCTTTTCCCATGTGACAAACCGGTATTCCTCCGCCGGTGTTGTCATAATACGGCCAAACGCTGCAAGCAGGATCAGGATTCCCAGCAGGCCAATTATTACTTTCTTATTCATAAGTCGCTGCAACATATTTTCTCCTCCTGTACGTTCAGTCCTGTGCTTTTATCTCGATCTCCGGCAGTGTCTCCGGCACATCGACAAACAGAGTGTTGCTGACAAGACGTTCTCCCCTGTTGTCATGTGCGTTGTCTACCCGGTAGAGCTCCGCTCTCACACGTTTTGGAAGAGCGGCATTTTTAAGGTTTTCGGGTTCGATGTAATAGATCCACGTTCCGCTGCTGGTCTCACCCAGCTCTCCGTGCTCCGGCACTTCCGCAAAGATCATCTGTGCTGCCAATATATTTCCTCCTGCATCGGTACCGCCCACAATCTTTCCCTGCTCATCATACAGCAGGACCACATTGTACGCCGGATTCCCTTTATACGTTCCTGTGAACAGGAGGGAGCCCGCCGGAATAACGGCTTCGCCGCTCTCTCCATTTCCGGCATGGTAATCCTCTTTCAAAAGGCCAATGGAATCTGTCTGACCAAAGTCGATGTCGTCTCCGGTCTGACCCAGCAGATCAATCTCCGAAATGGAAATATCGGTTCCCTTCTGGTCCACCGCCGTAATCCTTACGTATGAGGTGTCATAGGCATACAGCCATGTGTCGTCATTCTTGTTGAAGTAGACAGTCTGACTGCCGTTCGCCAGCTGTCCCTGCGCTACAGCGAAGGTTCCGGCCTTGACCTGGGTCCAGGAATCATCTGCGCCGGTATCGCTGATCTCCACTTTAAAATTGCCGATCGGACTTCCGGCCGCGTTATCCGCTTTACTCAGCTTATACGTGAAACCAGTGATAGTCTCTTCTCTGTTTAAGTGAATGGTAACAGAGGCCGCAGGTACTTTTCCATTACTTCCGGCTACCGTTTTTCCTGTATAGGTAGTTCCTGCATCGTTGTCGATGACCTTTCCGATGGCCTCCATGGTTACCACATCCGGATTTATCTCCTCATCCACTTTGTCCTCTGCAGAGACCATGTTCGTGGTCACGGTCCAGTCTGACTTATCAATCACACCGCCGTGGGAGACTTTAACAGGCTCCAGTACCACCGGTTTTGTGGCATTTAAGTACTTGTCGTAGCCTACCACTTCGTAGGTGAAAACTCTGTTGTTAATAGTAGAAATGGAATCGACAAATTCTGTCTGGTCTGCGGTCACAAAGCCGACCGGTTTCTTCTCTACATGGCTCTTGATGGTTTCGGAACGGTAGATTTCGTATCCCAGCATTGCCTCCGGCTGCTTCGACTGGCTTCCGAGATGAATTGTCACCTCGTTGGAATTCGGCCTGTAGCTTAAGTCAGCCTCGACCGTGGCGCTGGCTGCGACAGAACCATTTTTGCCGTTTTCCAGCACGTAAGCCCTTGCCTCATCGTTTACAAACCAGATCGCTCTTGTTTCTTTCTCAAACTGCTCCGCGTACTTTCTTGTGTTCTCATCCGGCACCATACCCCAGCGTTCGAAAAACTCCAGAATATTCTTTTCAGCCGCCGCACAAGCCAGACGCATGAGCTTGTTGTCCACATCTCCGCTTACGCTTAACGCCACGTTGCCCGGCTTCGGCGCCGATCCCGGATTTCTTACGTAGGAATCTACTCTGGCAAAGAACAGATTGTTGAACTGTTCCTTATACGTATCGTACGTTTTATAGTTATAACCGCCCATATCGTATGCAAGATGAAGCTGCCAGTATAATCCCAGCTGTGTAAATACATTGGAGGACCGCCCCGTTACGCCCGACGTCACCTTCTTATAAACCTCCGGATACTGGAACCGCACGCTGTCATTCGTATCACGGGCCTGCGCCAGCACAGAGAAGTAGTTATTGGTGATTTCGGCTATGGCATATGCGCCTTCATTGATTTCATGGCCGATCTCATGAGCGATGCCCCAGCCAAAGTACTGGCCGCTTTCGTATTTGCCTTCCGGCGTTGTCTTCACCGGTACGGACTTGGTAAGGCCCGGTACGGATCCCCACTCGATTCCGATATGCAGTCCGCCCGCATACATAAATGCGCCTGCAAACATCCTCTGGTAACGCAGATTCAGCCGGCTGACCGGCAGTTTATTTTTCACTCCGGCATCGGGATCGCTGCTCAGTCCCTTGTGCTGGTAGAAGAGATTTACCATCTCATCGGCCGCCGTCAGCGCCTGATACAGCTGCTCCGCTTTTTCCTCCGTAGTTCCGCCTGATAAACCGGCGAGTATCTGCTGGGAGGAAACGGAATACATCATATATCTCGTCACGATATCCGTGGCGCCCAGAATACAGTTTTTCCGCGCAGTGCTCCACTCTCCGTCATGCGTTTTTTTATGGTTCTCATGGTCTGCCTCCAGCTCCGCTGTGCTGGCCTCCAGATCTTCCACATACTTCGTCACCAGTGCTCTCTTCGCATTGGAATCGGAAGCTCTCGTTATATCCAGCGTTGGAATGTGATTTCCTCCGCTGACTCTCACACTGTAGGTCTCCTTATCCTGATCACCGGTATATTCGATGTAAAGCTGTCCGCCCTGCTCCACGTCGAGGGCAGTGATCTGGGGTATGGTTATCTCATTAACTCCCGCTTTCAGCATGCCGATCGTGTTCGACCATGCGCTGGATTCCCCGTGATACTGAGTCGCTATAAGGCGCAGGTTCGTGCTGTCTCCAGTCTTCCTGGACGGGCTGCCCACATAGACCAGCACCGTGTCTCCGGCCATGGCTGTAATGCCTAGCGGCTGCCAGGCGTTTAATCCGCCTTTAAAAGTAATATTGCCATCCGCATTTTTCGTTACGTGATTATCTATGGTAAGAATTCCAGCCAGAGCCTCATCCGTTAAAAGCTGTTCTGCCGTATCCAGTTCTCTCTCCAGAATCTCTTTCTTCGGATGGAATTCCCCGCTTACCTCATCCTTCTCATCCAGACGCGCCCTCAGACTGCTAATAAGTTCCTGAGTCACCCCTTCCTTCAAAGAAATGTGCATATCATCTGCAAACAGATCGTATACCTCATGCTCAATCGGATCGTAGTGATAGAATTTCATCTCCGCAATGCTGATTCTGTTGGAAGAGCCATATCCTGCCGTCAGTCTGACCTGAATCCGGTCTGTCGTTACCGGCTGTTTCGTCTGGAACTCATAATATACTTTCCCGTTAGAGCTGGTTTTTCTGCTGAAGGTGCCTGATGCCTGCACCGGTGTGCTGCTTCCCTCCGGCCAGTAGAAGAAGGTCGCATCGGTATATGCAAACTTCTGAGCCGGATCCGGAATAAGGACCACGGTGTCCATCGTATAGCTGTCGTCGAGGGTCACCGTTGGTGATTTTGATTCACCCGGATAAACGCAGCCCGCATCCCAGTCGTTGCGCACCCACGCGGATACCATATCGTTGTCCACAATTGCAAATTCACTGTCTGCATTTCCGCCGTGGTTGTTTACCGCTTTGATATGTTCGGTTCCGCCGTTCTCCCCTGCCACATTGATCAGTTTGTAGTTTGGCGTTATGGGGGCATTGACGCTCTCGGTCGTTCCACTGTAGTGCATGGAAGGCGCACTTTCCCCCATTTTGTTCGTACCGGTCAGATAGATATCGTACTTTGTTTCATCCTTTAGATTCGGGATCATCTGGCTGGTATTTTCAATGTTGTCGATTCTGGTGTATTTACCGTCGGCATCATCGTATTCCCGGTAAAACAGAGAATACGTATCCGTATCCTTCATCTTTTTCCAGGACACATCGAGACTGCGGTAACTGCCCTTTACCGTAATTCCCTCCGGCGGATCAGGCCGTTTGGAGGCTTCCGGCGTCACCTTCATAGCCGTGCTGTAACCGCTTCTCCACGCCCCGTTTACAGACTGCACCCGCACGGTATACTCTTTTCCGTTTATCAGGTCCTCATTTTTTATTGACTTAACGCTTAAACGGTTTTCCGATACCGACAGAACCTCAGACTTGACTCCGCCTTTTACCTCACCGGTAATCTCGACCTCATAGCCGGTTACATTTACCGCGCGCTTCCAGGTTAAATCAAAGGATTCGTTGCCTGCCACAGCCTTTAAGTCCTCCGGGATGTTCATCTCCGGCTCCGGAATTCTGCTCTCCATATCATTTAAGAATTCCACCTTGGATATCTCGACCAGAGTGGCCTCCTTTTCTAATGTAGCCGTCACTTTGATCGTCACCTTCTTGATCGCCACCTGTTTGCCCAAATCGATGACAATGGTCTTACCAGCGGCGGAATCCTCAGGCGCGCTTCTAAAGGCCGCGCGCATCCTTGTCCCTGTCTGTCTTTCCGCCACGCCATTCTCAATCCTGAATACGACAGGCTTCTCTTCGCCTTCCAATTCAACCTCGACCCAGCCGTCTTTGATGGTGTTTCCGGAACCTGTAACCGGCTGGATTGTAAATCCTTCCGCCTTTAAGCTCTGTCCCAAGTCTGCGGTGATCTCAATTGGTGTTTTCGGTGTGATCGCAGTCTCCGCTGTAAGTGTCAAAGCCTCGCTGCCATTTCCTGCAAACACTTCCTTCAGCGTCTCCTCGGAGAACGTCGCATTGCTGGATGACGCAACACCAACAGCAGCGGGATCCACCAGGGCCTGCCTCGTCACAGTCGCCTTTGTATTGCTCTTATTTTTATAGAAGATGGTAAAATACTGAAGGTCTACAAGATCTATCTGCCCGTCTCCATTAAAATCGAACCTGGAATCTGCGAAATTACCGTCTGCTTCATCAATGGCGTCAATGAAAGCCTCCATATCATCGCTGTCGATCGTTCCATCATCATTCACATCACCCATCCGGATTACACCGGGCATTTTATCCCCGGCATAGCCGTATTTGTCCGGGTAGTCGTTTAAAAGCAGAATCGACGCCCGGTCACCGTTAATTGAAATATTTTTCTGTATGTAGTCCTCATAACCGCCATTTACCGCCTTCACCTGAAGCTGATACTTCCCCTTCGGAAGGTCTGTAAATGTGTAACTGCCGGAGGAATAGACCCCGGCCGATTCCACGGCCTCATACTGCACCGAACCCTGATCGGTCAGTTCCTCGTCCTTTGTCAGAAACAATTCCCACTCCGCAGCCTTCTGCACAGGAAGGACTCCACGAATTTCTACCTTTAATTCCCCATTCTTACTGTCGCTGTCACTCTCTTTCCAGGCATCAGAAGGACTCGCCGATACGCTGTTCGACGGTGACGCCACTCCTCTCTGCCCGAAATCAGCAAAGCTGGTCATCAGACTTGCCGGTCCCTGTACGACCAGGCACAATGCAAGCAGACATGCGGCTGCTCTCTTCATACGTGTTTTTCCTCCTCTGTGTTTCACTTTTGATATCCCGTTCTGTTTTCTCTTATCTGCGATATCATTCTCTTTTTTTCTTTTATTTTCCATTGAAGTTACATTTTAACATTTTTATCGAATTTTATCAATATTTCTGTAACTTCGTTTTAAAAATATTTTTATCACCTGTTTTAAACGTACTTTAAATCAAATCAAAAAAGACGGTAAAAGAGGGTAGTAAATCCTGGCCTCCAGGCCAACATTTACCACACTCTTTTACCGTCTTTTGCTTTAGTCTGCGGCGTATCCTGTTCTTATACTCTGGATAAATACTCCCCAGTACGTGTATCAATCTTAATCTTATCGCCCTGATCCACAAACAGCGGAACGTAAACGACTGCTCCGGTCTCTACGGTAGCCGGCTTTGTAGCGCCCTGTGCCGTATCACCCTTGAAGCCTGGCTCTGTATCAGTGATCTCCAGCTCTACGAATAACGGAGGCTCAACAGAGAACACCTTTCCATTGTAAGAACAAACCTTTAAAATGTCGTTCTCCTTCACGAACTTTAATGCGTCTCCGATTACTTCCGGGCTCAGTGCGATCTGCTCGTAAGTGTTCGTATCCATAAAGTTATGAAGATCGCCATCCGCATATAAATACTGCATGTCCACACGGTCAATTCTGGCAGCCGGGAACTTCTCTGTAGGACGGAAAGTACGCTCTACTACACCGCCGTTCACTACATCTTTAATTTTAGTTCTAACAAATGCAGCACCCTTACCAGGTTTTACATGCTGGAACTCCATAATCTGATAAACATTACCATCAATCTCTAATGTGATACCGTTTCTAAAATCGCCCGCTGATATCATAAATGATATTCCTCCTTGAAATTCTCTTAATCCTTTTTATTCTATACTATAATAATACCTTTTTCAACTATTTTTTTCATTTTCTGTATACACGCCGTTATTCACGGCCTGTCAAATAGTCCATGGCAAGGGCATAACCCTTCAGTCCCAGCCCCAGAACCTGGCCGTCGCAGACAGGCGCCGTAACAGAAGTATGCCTGAATTCTTCCCTTTTATGCACGTTGGAAATATGTACCTCCACCTTCGGAATCTCCACCGAGGAAAGGGCGTCTCTCAACGCGTAGCTGTAATGGGTAAACGCGCCCGGATTGATGATAATGCCTTCCGTTCCGTTATAATACGCTTCCTGGATCTTATCGATTAAGCCGCCCTCGAAGTTACTCTGGTAAATATCCAGTTCATGTCCTTCTCTCTCCGCCTTCTCTTTCATCATACGGACAAGATATCCGTAATCCTCAGTGCCGTATACACCTTTTTCCCTGATTCCAAGAAAATTTAAATTCGGTCCATTTAAAAGAAGCAGCTTCATTCCAATCCCATCCTTTCTTCCAGCTCCGTCACAATCTCACCGACACTCCGTCCATTCACATCCACAATCAGTCCAGCAGCCTCCCTGTATATGGGGCCGCGGGCCGCGATCAACTCTTCCACACGCCGCGTCACGTCTCCGCCCTGAAGCAGCGGTCTTGTCGTATCTCCCTTCAGCCGTTTCAGCACGGTATCCGGATTCACCTCCAGATAGATCACGGTCCCGAGCTGTTTCAGCAGCCTTCTATTCTCTTCCCGCAGGGGAAGCCCGCCTCCGACGGAAATGACCTTTTCCTGTGTATCGGAAAGAAGCGTCTGGAGAACCGCCGTCTCCGTCCTACGAAACTCATCCTCGCCCTTCTGCGCAAATATCTCCGATATCGTCATGCCTGCCCGCTCTTCGATCAGCCAGTCCGTATCCACCATAGGGAGACCATGCTTCTTTGCATACCGTTCCCCGACCGTTGTCTTACCGGCCCCCATGAAGCCGATCAAAATCACGTTCTTCATCGCGCCGCCTCCAGTTCTTCCCGCATCAGCACTCTCGCACCGTCGATCATCTCTCTGGTAAACACGGTCTCCGGATTCCACAGCTCGTAGGCGATAACGCCCTGGTAAATCAGCATATCGAGCCCTCCCACGGCCTTGCCGCCGGCTGCCCGGACGTATTTCATAAATTTCGTCTCCATCGGCGTATACACAATGTCTACCGCCGTATCGATCTTTTTATAGAATTCCGCATCCTCCACCGGGGCGTGATCCACGTTCGGATGCATCCCTACGCTGGTGGTCTGAACCGCCAGGCAGGAGCTGCACTCCAGCTTTCCGTAATCGTCCAGGGCCATGGGAAGCATGATTCTGCGGCCGAACCGCTCATTGACGATCTCAGAAAGGGCCTCCGCCTTTTCCAAACTCCGGTTCAGAACATAAATCACAGACGCGCCTTCCTTCGCCAGCACGCAGGCTGCCGCCCTGGCCGCGCCGCCCGCTCCGAACAGGATGCAGGTGCGGTCCCGGATTTCGATTCCCGCCTCTGTCATGGCTCGTTTCAGTCCTGCCGCGTCCGTGTTATAGCCCTTGTAGCCGCCGTCTGTCCGTACCAGCGTGTTGACGGCGCCGATGGCTTTTGCATCCTCGTCGATATCCACCAGGTATTTCATAACCTCCTGCTTGTGAGGAACCGTGACGTTCATGCCGGTAAAATTAAGGGCGTAGGCTCCTTTTACCGCTTCCTCTACACGTCCCGGCTCCACCTTAAGCGGTACATAGACGAGATCTGTTCCTGTCTTTTCCGAGTAATAATTATGCATGAGCGGTGACATGGAGTGCTCCACCGGATACGCCATGACTCCGCATACTTTACTTTTTCCGCTTATCATACTGTCTCCTCTTTTTGTCCCTGCGATAAAAAAATAAGATAAGTGCCTCCGGATACCGTTTTAATACGATCTGAATCTCTTCCTTCGGATTGATCGGCTTCACCAGAAAGCTCCTGATTCCCGTCCGTTTGGCCCCGTAGACATCGGTAAACAGCTGATCTCCCACGAATATCGTGCTGTTTAAGCTCGTCCCCATGAGCTCCATCGCCTTCTTATAATTCTTCACGCCCGGCTTTCCACCCTTATAGATATAGTTAGAGCCGCCGACAGCTTCTGCAAAAGCTGCCACCCGCGGCTCTTTGTTATTGGAAAGCAGGCAGGTGTCCATGCCAAGCGCCCGCAGTTGAGAAAACAAGTTCTTCGCTCTCTCATCCGCCGGCGCGTCATGGGGCACCAGGGTGTTGTCTACATCAAAGATTACGCCTCTGATTCCCTTTTTATAAAGGTCGTCATACGGAATGTCATACGCAGAGGCCACGTCTTCATCCGGATAAAATCTGTTAAACATACATCTTCCTACTTTTTCAATAATTTTCCGATCTCTTCCATGAACGTATTCACGTCCTTGAACTCACGATATACGGAGGCGAAACGGACATATGCGACCTCATCGACCTCCTGCAGCTTTTTCATGACAAGCTCTCCGATCGCGGAGCTGGAGACTTCCTTCTCTTCCATATTAAATATCTGTGTCTCGATCTCGTCCACCATGGAATCAATCTGTTGGGAAGAAACGGGACGCTTGTGGCAGGAATGAAGGATTCCTTTTTCCAGCTTGGAACGTTCATAGACTTCTCTGGACTCGTCCTTCTTAATAACCATCAGCGGCAGAGTCTCCAGTTTTTCATACGTTGTAAATCTCTTTCCGCATTTCTCACACTGCCTGCGGCGCCTGATGGAGCTGTTGTCATCCGCCGGTCTTGAATCAATGACCTTTGTATCTGCTTCATTACAAAATGGACATTTCACGTCGCTATCCTCCTGTTGGGCGATTTCTCTTACCTTCTTTTCAGAAATGAAAAATCCCACTGTTTTTTGTGCAGGACCCAAAACCGCGAAAAAAGAATACACAGTTTTTCGCGGCTCCGGATCCGTTACTTTTTAATTATGTATATCATACCCCACAATCCGTAGATTCGCAAGCACATATTACACTATATCTTGCATTTTTCCTCAGCTTTTTCCAGATCTACTTTCACCAGGATAATATCTCTCCCCACCTGACAGATGTCACAGAAGGGAATGATGTACTCTTTTTCTCTGACCAGAAATCCACAGAAGCAGCCCGGCCCGGGAACGATGATCGCCAGAAGACAGCCCGTATCCATATCAAAATCCACGTCGCCCACATAGCCAAGGCGTTTGCAGTCGCAGATGTTAATCACTTCTTTTTGTTTAAGATCTGAAATGCGCATAGCCTGCACCTTCTATATTCCTTAGTGTATTCTATGCGCATTTCCTATGTGTGATACAAATTATTACTCCGGTACATTTCCGTAAAGGCCGTCACAGCTTCTGCCGTCATAAACCGATTCCTCGTAATCATATGCTTCTTCCCGGCGAGGTCCATCTCTCATATCGAGATAGAAGTGAATCATGGTCGTCTCTATATACGGTAAAATCCATAAAAACCCGATTCCAAACGATCCGAACCCCAGCAAATACATCCCGATCAGGCTGATTCCCAGATAAAACAGGCGGCCCTTGTTCCCTTTCATGAGCGCCGCGCTCTCCCGGAAGCAGCTGATCACCGTCCGTTCGGGGTCTTCCATCAGAAGGTAAACCGCCATCTTAAAATGCAGGCTATACACGACGATTCCGACTATCTGAAGCAGATACATCAGAAACTGAAGCGCTGCCAGTATGGGGATATAACCCGTAATACGTGAAGAAACGCTTACCACAAAATATGGGATTCCAATGATCATACCAAATACCAGGTTGATAAAGTATACGCCTAAAAATCTTTGAGGCCTGTGAGTAAAGGCAAACAACATATCTCCCAGTGAATACGGCTGACCTGTACACATATGGTAGAACATCCTTCGTATTCCGACCATTATGAGGTAAACCAAAAGGACCGCGATGAAATAAATCACCATATCGATTGCCAGTGAGCGCATCCAGCCTCCCCGGTTGAAGCCGGGTTCGCCGATCCAGGAGAGTGTGCTGACTGCAGATATACCGATAAAAATCATAATAACGACGATCAGAAGGACGTACACAATCAGCATGGCGCCCACGGCTGTTCCATAGTTGCCTGACAGCGTAAGCTTCGCACGTTTTTTCAGTTCCGTTGACGTTGTCTTCATTAAAAAGCACCTCCTGACAGAAGGGATGAACTCATCATTCCAAATAGAAATATCATTGCCATGGCCGCCAGAAACAGCGCGATAATCGAGGTAATGAGACCTGCCTTCGCATATCCCTCCATCGTATCTCCCATTTTGGACAACAGCGCAAACAGGATTCCCAGGCTGCCAAAAATCACCCCGCCGTAACAGCAGCAGGAGGTAACGATCCCGATGATCCCCATGATCAGGGAAGCCAGCGCCATGCTGCTCTGCTTTTGAGGCTGTGTATACGCAGGATTAGCCGCCTGCCGGTATTCGTCCCGGTAATAGCTGTTCTGGGGAGTGGGCTGCTGGTAGTTGGGCTGCTGGTAGTTGTTTTGCTGACGGTTGTCCTGCTGCCAGTTGTCCTGCTGCCAGTCGCCCCTCTCACGGTTGTCCTGCTGCCAGTTATCGTTCTGCCTGTATTCTTCTCTGCCCCAGCTCTCATACTGTCTGCTTCCGGTATCCGGATATCCATTCAACTCATGGAAATCCGATCCCGTTCCGCTGTTCTGCGTGTCGTAACAGTCAGCTGCGTCTTCTGCTGCTGGTTCTTCTGCATTCGCCAGTTCTTTCTCTGCATTTGCCGGACCCTTTTCTGCAGTTGCCGGACTCTCTTCTGCATTTACCGGACCCTCTTCTGCAGTTGCCGGACCCTCTTCTGCAGTTGCCTGCCCCTCTTCTGCATTTACCGGACTCTCTTCTGCAGTTGCCTGCCCCTCTTCTGCAGCTGCCGGACTCTCTTCTATATTCGCCGGTCCTTCCTCTGTATTCACCGGTCTTTCTCCCGCGCCGGCCAGCCCTTCCGCTGGTGTCAGCCCTTCCTCCACCGGTTCCCTTCTGGTATCAGGACCATCATATCCATACAGCCTGTCTTCTTCCATATCCTGCCTCCCATTCTGTCTGTTTGTAAATCTGTATATATTTACCTATTATACAGCACGAACGAGTTTCTGTAAAATTAAGTTTTTCTTGCACTCGTCTATCTGTATACGAAAAACCAGGCGTTTAAAACGCCTGGTTCGTTTCTTTCTGCTCCTATATGAATCCCTGTTATCAGGCTGCTTTTAATAGGAATCGCTCTCCACATGCTCCTGCTTGGCCAGCTTCACGATCCGGCTGGTTCCAAGCCGGTCTGCTCCCAATGCCAGGAACTTTTCTGCATCCGCTTCGCTTCCGATTCCTCCTGCCGCCTTAATCTTCACGCCAGCGTCCACATGGGCTTTAAACAATGCGATATCCCCGAAGGTCGCACCCGCTTTTGAAAATCCGGTGGAGGTCTTGATAAAATCGGCTCCGGATTCCGATACGATCCGGCACATGGTAATCTTTTCATCCTCTGTCAGCAGGCAGGTTTCTATGATTACCTTTAAAATCCGTCCCTTACACGCCCCCTTCACAGCCTGAATCTCGGACTTCACGGTCTCATAATCGCCATCCTTTAACGCACCGATTGAAATCACCATATCAATCTCATCCGCTCCGTTCCTTACCGCATCCTCCGTCTCAAACACCTTCACTTCCGCTGTCTGGTATCCGTTGGGAAACCCGATAACCGTGCAGACCTTCATCCGGTCTCCCACATACTCCTTTGCCCGTTTCACATAGGAAGGCGGAATACAGACGGATGCGGTCCGGTACTCCACTGCATCGTCACAAATCTGTTTTACCTCTGCCCATGCTGCTGTCTGTGTCAGCAGGGTATGATCCACCGCGCTTAAAATTTTCTGATCCATCCGTTCTTCCTTTCTATCCGATCACTTCCTCCAGAATCGTATCCAGCAGCTCCACAAACGTCTTCTTCACTCTCGCTGCGGTCTCCACCACTTCCTTATGATTCAGCGGCTGTTCCAGAATTCCGGCACCAAAGTTGGTAATGCAGGAGATTCCAATCACCGGAATCCCGCAGTGCGCGCAGACGATCGCTTCCGGCACAGTTGACATTCCGACCGCGTCGGCGCCCAGGATTCCGGCCAGCCGAACCTCGGCCGGAGTTTCATAGCATGGCCCTGAAAACATCATATAGACGCCTTCCTCCAGCTTAATGCCCTTCTTCGCAGCAGCGCTCCGCAGACGAGTCCGCAGTTCTGCCGCATATACCCGGGTCATATCGGGAAAGCGCGGTCCGTCGTCTTCCCAGTTCGCTCCCATCAGCGGATTTCCGCCCGAATAATTGATGTGATCCCGAATCATCATCAGTGTACCCGGATCAAAATTCCGGTTTACGCCCCCTGCGGCATTGGTCAGCACCATGTACTGAACCCCCAGCCGCTTCATAATTCGCACCGGAAGCGTTATCATTCTCTGGCTGTAGCCTTCATAATAGTGGACTCTGCCCTGCATCGCAATGACGTTCTTTCCTTTGCAGGTTCCCAGCACAAACTGTCCTGCATGCCCCGCCACCGTGGAGACCGGAAAATCCGGAATCTCCCCGTACGGTATCACCACCGGATTCTCAATCTGCTCCGCGTAGTCACCCAGGCCGCTTCCAAGAATCAGGCCGATCTCAGGCACAAAATCTGTCTTTCCCCTGATAATCCCAATACTATTTTCGATGATCTCTCTTTCATTTAACATATCTGTATCCCCAATCCTTCTTTTAGACCCACTGCTCCAATCCGAGTCTTACATACTGCTCGTCCGGCGCGTCATTTTCCTTCATCATACGCACCATGTTCCGGAGCATCCGCTCCTCAGTCGCCTTGTCCTCCAGCGGATGCTCCTGGCCCGGATCTGTCTCCGTATCATAAAGTAAAGTTCCGTATTCCATCAGCGATCTCGGCGGAAATCCCAGCGTACGGATACCGTAGCCGCCCTCTATTCTCAGCATGGGACAGCCCTTTGTAAAGGAAAATCCCTCGTGGAGAACCGCCGTTTTCAGTTCCTCCACCGTGATTGCCCCCGGATAGCTGGTCGGTTCCACCACATAGTTAAAGAGCTCCTGTTCCTTATCCGGCATCGGACATCTCATATACACGTATCTGCCGTCTGTGATATTTACATGAATTCCATGCTGGCCAAAGAGCGCATAATCTCTGATCTTTTTATCGCTCTCAATCGTCTCACGGAGCGGACGTCCCTCCATATCCGCCGGAATTGGAAGCCCGAAATACTCCAATAAGGTTGGGGCAAGATCGATAGTCTGTACCAGCGCCTGACGGCGTTCCCCGCAGACTCCGGTTCTCGGATCCCAGACGAAAAGCGGCGTATGCGCCAGCTCATTATAATACGGCATCATCATCTTTCCCCACCAGTTATGCTGGCTCAGCATGAAGCCATGATCCGTATTGACAATCAGCATGGTGTCTTTCCACAGGTCATACTCGTCCATCATATCCAGCACCTTTCCCAGATACGTATCACACATGGTCACAAGCGCCCGGTACTCATTGATACAGTGCTCCACCTGTTCCGGTGTCTCCACCACCTCATGGTATCCCGGCCAGTCAAACATCACGCCCTGGTATCCGTCTTTATACGGCTCTTTGTAGCTTTCCGGTGTGAAATACGGTTCATGGGGATCGTAATTCTCCAGCTGAAGGTACCAGTTGTCGGCTCCGTGATTATCCCGGATAAAATCAAGCCCGTTGGAGAAATTCTGGGCAATCGACTGATTGGCCTCATCCTGCATGTAATAACGGTTGATGTACTCCTGCCTTCCGCAGAAGTCCTTTCTTCCGCCCAGGTGCTCCGGAACCTCCCATTCCACTCTGCCCTTCCAGGGGTCCCCCTCCTGTCCTCTGACAAACTCGTAGGAATTGTACTTATTTACATAGTTTCCGCCGCCCTCTTCCCAGTAATGCCAGTGATCCGTAGTCAGATGGGTATAAATTCCGTTTGCCTTTAAAATACCCGGCATGGAATCGTCGTAAGGCTCCAGCGGTCCCCAGCTTCTGTGCAGGAAATTGTAGCGTCCCGTATGGATCTCTCTTCTCGCCGGCATACACGGAAGGCTGCCTGCGTAGCAGTTGTCAAAGGTCACGCTTCTTTCTGCCAGCCGTTTAAAATTCGGCGCTATCACGTCATCGCAGCCATAGGGAGGCAGCATATGACGGTTCAGGGAATCGAACATTACCATTATCGCTTTCATATTTTTATCCTCTTTCTTCCTCATAGTATTTATTCATCATCATGCTTTCCGACACCGGCAGGCGGTGTGATATGGCGGACACCGAAGGCGAGCACGAACAGCGTCACCACGTAAGGAATCATCGCCATAATCTGCGGCGGAACTCCGTACCCCTGAAAATTGATCTGTACCGCGTCGGAAAAACCGAATATCAGGGCGCAGAACAGGACCATGACCGGGTTGTACTTTGCGAGGATCATGATTGCCACCGCAATATAACCGCGTCCGGCCGACATATCCCGCACATACATATCCAGGTGGTCGATGGAAAGGTATGCGCCCCCCAATCCGGCCAGTACGCCGCAGGCAATGACTCCGATATACTTGATCTTATGTACCGCCAGCCCCACGCTGGCCGCAGCCTTCGGGTTTTCCCCCACCATGCGCAGCCTTAAGCCGAACCGTGTTTTAAACAGAACCACATACTCTGCGATTACGGCAAAAAGCATGATATAAGTGATTGGAGATGCGAACACACCGGCGTTAATGGAGGCCACCTGCGGAGACGATCCCTTGTTGTCCCATAAGAGCTGCATCAACAGTGTGGTTGCCGCTACCGACAGGAGGTTGAGCCCGATTCCGCTGATTACCTGATTAACCTTATACCGTACACAGAGAACGGCGTGGGCCAGACCAAACAGCGCTCCGCCCGCCATACCGGTCAGGAGACCCGCAAAGACATTTCCCGTATAATAGGAGCCGAGAACTCCGCAGAACGCCCCCATGGTCATCATACTTTCCAGTCCCAGCGCCATGACGCCGCTTCTGACGGAAAGGACTCCGCCCAGGGCCGCCAGCACCAGCGGAACGGACATGCTGAGGGTAGATGTAACGATTGACATGAACTGATTCATCATTTCTTTCCCCCCTTACTGCCATTTTTGATTCTGAGAATTTCCTTAACGAGAAGCGGCGCTGCCACAAGCAGAATAATGAACGCCTGAATGACATCGATAAATTCTGTCGGTATTCCGGTCGTACGGTTTAAGACCATACAGCCGGCTCTCAGTGCACCGAAGATGATTCCGGAAAGGATGACGCCCAGGGGACTGTCTGCCGCCAGAGCCGCTACCGCGATTCCGTCGAAGCCGTAGCCCGAGGAGAAATCCGCAATCAGCCGGTGATCCACGCCCAGCACATGAGTTCCTCCCAGAAGACCGGCAATGGAGCCGCTGAGCACCATGGCGATGATCATAATTTTCCCGATCTTGATTCCCGCGGTCTCGGAAGCCTTCAGATTCAGCCCGACACACTTGATTTCATAACCAACCACAGTCCGTTCAAACAGAAGCTTAATCAGGACGCAGAGAACCACTGCGATGATAATCGCCGCCGTAAGCTGTGTCTTATCCACCAGCTTCGGAATCCACACCGATTCGGAAAATCTGGCCGTCTGCGCCATGCTCTTTCCCGCTTCCTTTAACGGATAGTTCACCACATATGCCACAAAATTCTGTGCTATGGTATTTAACATAACGGTCGCTATCACCTCGTTGGAGCCAAACTTTACCTTCATAAAGCCCACCAGGCCCGCATACAGTCCGCCGAAGATGATTCCGCCCAGAAGTGACAGCGGGATCCAGATCACACCAGGCAGATTGACCGGCATCAGGGCGATCAGGCTGGTACCAAGGGCGCCCATGTAAAGCTGCCCTTCAATTCCTAAGTTGATCAGATTCGCTTTCTTTGCAACCGTGTAGGCAAGTCCTGCAAAGATTAAGGGAGTCGCCTGCACCAGCGTCTGGCAGATAGCCTTTCTGCCGATAAACGCCCCCTTTAAAATGGACCCGTACGCCTCAAACGGATTGTATCCACAGACCAGCATGGCGATTCCGCCCAGAACCAGGGCCAGAACCAGAGCCACCGCAGACATATTTTTATTCAGAAATTCTTTTTTATCGAACTGCAATCCTGCTGCCTTCACGCTCTCTGTTCCCCCTTCCCCACTGCGCCTGTCATCAGAAGTCCCAGCTGCATATCGTCAAAATCCGCCGGTTCCCCTTCCGCCACGATCTCGCCGTCGTACATGACCATCAGCCTGTCACTTAAATTCTTCACCTCATCTAAGTCGGCAGAAATCAAAAGGATGGCCTTCCCCTCGTCTCTCAGCTTCAGCAGCCGATCGTGTATGTATTCAATCGCACCGATATCCACACCGCGGGTCGGCTGTGCGACGATAATAATATCCGGATTTTCACTGAACACCCTTGCGATAATCACCTTCTGCTGATTTCCTCCGGAAAGGGCGCTGCATTTCACCCCTGAATTGGGCGATTTGATCAGGAACTCCTTTAAGAGCCCCTCGGAAAAGCTTCTGATCTTCTTTCTGTCCAGAATTCCCCTGTTCTGAAACTGGTCCTGATATCCCAGTATCAGGTTGTCCAGAATCGATAGCTCCAGGATCAGCCCCCTGGTCATGCGGTCCTCCGGGATATGGCCGATCTTTTTCCGGATAAAATCCTTCGGCCTGCCGGAAATCTTCTCCCCGTCCTTTTCCATGTCCAGAACGTCAGGATTACGAATCCCTGTCAGACATTCGATCAGCTCCGTCTGCCCGTTTCCTTCGATTCCCGCAATACCCAGAATCTCTCCCCTTTTCAGTTCAAAGCCCACATGATTTAGTACGGTTCTTCCCTTTTCCTTCAGCGTAATATCCAGCACCGTGAGCCTGGTATCCCCGACGCACTCACTTTTCCTCCGGATTCCCAGCTCCACCTCTCGGCCAACCATCATCTGGGCCAGACTGTCAGGAGTCGCTCCTATGGTGGAGACACCCGACTCGATCATCCTGCCATCTCTCAGCACGCTGATGCTGTCAGCAATCTCCAGTGTCTCCTTTAGCTTATGGGTGATAATAATAATGCTGGTTCCCGCCGCTTTTAACCTTCTTAAAATATGAAACAGCTCCTCGACCTCCTGCGGAGTCAGAACCGCAGTGGGCTCATCCAGGATGAGAATCTTCGCGTTCCTGTAGATGGCCTTTAATATCTCCACCTTCTGCTGTTCCCCCACAGAAAGCTCCTTCACGATCTGAGATGCGGATATGTGGAAACCATACCGCTCGATCATCTCCTGAACTTCCTTTTCGGCCGCCGCCTTATCAAACAGAATTCCATTTACCGGCTCCTGTCCGACTACGATATTCTCCGTGACGCTCAAGACCGGAGTCAGCATAAAATGCTGGTGCACCATACCGATTCCAAGATCAATCGCCTGCTTCGGCGTCCTTAAGTTTACCTTTTTCCCCTCCACCAGGATTTCTCCCTCATCCGCTTTGCAGATTCCGTAAAGGATCTTCATGAGCGTCGATTTCCCGGCCCCGTTCTCTCCGAGAAGAGAGAGGATTTCTCCCTTTTTCAGGGAAAAATCCACATGATCGAGCGCTAAAACCAGAGGATACTGTTTCGTAATATTTTTCATTTCAACTACAACCATCAGCCGTCTCCTCCAATCGTTTCCGACTACTTCGTATACTGGTTTTCAGCCACCCAGGCGTTAAGCTCATCTGCCGTCTTACATGGCACCAGCTCTCCAGCCACCATTTTTTCCCTGATATCCTTCAGTGCCGCCTGAATCTCCTCTGGAATGGCTACATTGGAGCCTTCCGTGTCACATCCTACGACGCCCTCCCGGATGCCGCTCATATGGAGGCCCGGCTCCCAGGTTCCGTCGATCACCTTTTTCACTTCATTATAGACCATGTTTTCCACGCTTCTGACGGAAGAGGCTACGATATAGTCCGGGTCCTCCGCATTCTGATTCGATCCGACGCCGAACGCGTAGCGTCCCGCTTCCTTTGCAGCGCCAAACACGCCCAGACCGGATGCTCCGGCGATACACTGGATAAAGTCAGCACCCTTGTTGTACATGGAAAGGCCGATCTCTTTGCCTTTTCCAGGATCGTTAAACGCTCCCACAACGCCTTCCAGCACTTCCACATCCGGATTCACATACTTTGCTCCCGCTGTGAACCCAACGATGCCCTCTCTTAAATTAGGCTGGTCCGCACCGATGATGACTCCAATGACGTTATCTGCATTCGCCTTGTCCATACTGCTCTTCGTCCCCATGCCCGCGATAACACCAGCGAGGAAGGTCTGCTCACACCACTCTGTCTGAAGCGTGCTCACACCGGTAATCTCTTCCGTTCCATCGACCAGTGCGATCCTCTGATCCGGGAACTCTTCCGCGATCTCTTTTACTGCCTCCTGCTGGTCGGAACCGACAGCAATCAGCAGATCGTATTCTTCCGTCTCTGAGAACTGCCTTCCCAGAGGAACGAAATCACTGATGGCATTGGGCTCCACATAGTCGAACTCGATCCCTAAGTCCTCCTGCGCCTTCATGATTCCGGCATATGCCATATCATTGAAGTTCTTATCGCCAAGTCCTCCGGTACCGAAGATCACGCCGATTTTTGCAGTCTCCTTACCGGTGCCTCCCTGTGTCCCGGCTGCTTCCGTGCCTCCCTGTGCTCCGGCGGCCTCCGGGCTCCCCTTCGTGTCTGCCGTCTTTCCGGCGCATCCTGTCATGGATACCGCCATTATCACTGCCATAGCTGCTGCTGCGATCCTCTTTTTCATTGCTCTTCTCCTTCATTTTTCAAGATTTTCATCTGTATTTCATGTATATATTGTACTAATTTCCATTTAAAACATAAATAAAAGCTGTGTACTTTGTCATGAAGTATTTTAACTTCTTTTCAGTCCACAGCTTTTTTATCTATCACTATTCTGACTTTCTGTCACTTTGTTGACATCTCGTCATTTCCGGCGTCACTCCCATATAGTCGTGATACACCTTTGAAAAATAGCTCGGCGCGGCATATCCCACCGCGTACGCAACCTCATAAATCCGCATATCCGTGCAGAGCAGCAGCTCCTTCGCCTGATTCAGCCGGTAAAGCATCAGATAAACGGAGAAATTCTTTCCCGTCTCCGATTTAAACCGGCGGCTTAAATATTCCGGCGACCGGTAGACCGCCTGGGCCACCTCCTTTAAGGAGAGATCCTGGTTCCCGTAGTTGTCGTGGATGTACTGTATCGCCTCCCTGACACTCTGGGAATAGTTCAAATAGTTATCAGAGTAAAGCTCCTCTATGATATAAGTGCAGAATTCCCGGCATTTATCGAGGGTCCATCCTCTGTCGATCTCCGGCTCCTCCTGGCTGTTTTTACAGTATTCCAGGAAAATCTCCTCCAGCCCCATAACGAAGCTCATACAGGCCTCCTTGGCCCAGCCCACGTCCTGGCACGGAACATGAACAAAAAAGGAAAACCACTGGTCAATATCTTGATTCAGCGTATCCCTGTCCTCGTGCATGACGCGGTTTAAGAGCTTCCGGCATTCCTTTTTAATTGTATTCCGTTCCAGCCGCTCGCCGTTTTCCGCTATTTTCGCCGGAAAGAATCCCTTTTTATAGAAGAAATCGTACTGCAGCATCCGCTCCGCCTCTTCGATTCCTTCCATCACCCGGTCGATTCCGTGCAGGCTCCGGCTGGAGACAATGATCCCAGGCTCCCGTTCATTCCAGTAGCTCACAAAGGCCTGAACGGCTTCCTTCAGCAGTTCCCCGCTTTCCGCCTGCAGGATCAGGTAAATACTCTCATTTCTCAGCACCGGCCGCAGAATATGAAGCTTCTGATCCCTGATAAACCCGTCCAGCTTCTCCTTCTGTCCTTCACTGCTCCGGCTTCTCAACGCCACGACGACGAAGTCCAGTTCCTCCATAAAATGGTGTTTCTGCCAGAACAACCGGATAAAGGCATCGTCGTCCAGGCGGTGGCAGCAGGTGAAGATATCGAGATAGCCGTTTGAGTAGCAGTCCTCCTCCTTCGCTTCCAGAAGGGCCGCCCGCTCGCTCTCGATCTCTAAGAGCGCTTCCAGAATGTCCTGTCCGCGAAGCTCTGACTTTAAAAAATACTTCTTGGCTCCATAGGTAATGGCCTCCCGGGCATAAGAAAATTCCGCATAGTTTGTCAGGATGATAAACGAGACGTACGGCATCTTTTCCAGAAGCTTCTTCATCAGCATCAGGCCATCCATCCCCGGCATTTTGATATCGGTGATCACTGTATCCACATGGTGTTCCAGCGCCAGTTCCAGGGCATCGTTTCCGTTTTCCGCCACTCCCACTATCTCAAAATCCGGATGATTACCGCGTTCAATGCTGAATTGTATCCATTCTCTGATGGGTGTTTCATCGTCCGCTATCAGTATTTTCATCTAAATTCTTTCCTCTCATATTTACCGGCATACTTAAGATCACCTCGGTTCCCACACCTTCCTCGCTTAAGATCCGGATCCCGTATTCTTCGCCGAAATTCAGCTTTAATCTCTCGTTCACATTGCGCAGGCCAACCTTGTTCATATTCATGCCCTTATCCAGGACAGTGCTTAATTTATCCTCATCCATGCCGATTCCGTCGTCCTTTACACTGATACAGAGCGTCCTGGGGCGTGTTTGAAAATTGCTTTCTGTCAGATGTACGTCAGCATCGAGATAGCTCCTGATTACGATATGGCAGACCTGCTTCTTCTGAAGACTGTAAAAGATTGCATTTTCCACAATGGGCTGCAGTATAAAATCCGGGACAATACAGGAAAGCGTATTTTCCGGCATGTCGAACTCCACCTCGAAACGGTCCCGGTATCTTGCCTTCTGGAGGTCAATATAATAGAGGAGAGTCTCCCGCTCCTCTCTCAGGCTAATCATTTTCTCGGAACTGGAGAGCGTCTTTCTCAGTATTTTGGAAAAATCAATCAGCATCTTCTCGGCGGCCTCATTTTTTCCCATCTCCACATAAAACCGAATAGAGCTGAGCGTATTGTAGATAAAATGCGGGTTGATCTGCGTCTGTAAAAAGTCCAGCTGCAGCAGATGTTTTTTCCGCTCCATCACGCCGATCTCATCGACCTGGCTCTCCAGCTTCCCGACCATGTAATTGAAGGAATCAGCGATCTCGGAAAGCTCTCCTTTTCCCTTTTCCGCCTCCTCGATCCTGGCCTGAAGTTCTCCGCGGGCCACCATGTCCATCTTATTCTTTATGGCGTCGATCGGCTTTAATATCACCCGGAGGGAGACGGCTGTCACCGGCAGAAAACAGACGGCGAACACTGCCAGCAGCAGAAAGGAGAAGAACGTCATCCTGTCGATCGGCGCAAAGAGATGGTGGATATCCGCATTCTCCAGCAGGAACCACTCCGTTCCTGAGATATTCTCATAGAAATAGACATTATCCGGAAATGCCTTCGATATCCCATAACCGGAGCCAAGGGCCTCCCGGTTCTGGATGACGATATCATTTTTCTGGTAGGGCAGCCCGATATGGTTCTTATTCTTGCCGGACAGCACGATGCCTTCCGCGTCCACTATGCAGTAATCCCTGTCTTTTTCAATCATGTCCGAATAGGAATCGTACAGAACCACCTCGCTGAACTGCATCAGGGCATAACCGCAAACACTGCCGCTTAACAGGTCCTTAATTGGCTGGGTCAGGTAAAAGCTGTGGCGGTAAAGCCCCTGCTCCTGCCCACTCTGCAGCGGCCCGCCCAGATATCGATTGTCCTTCGGATTTTTCTGCTCCAGAAGCGCCGCCTGCTTAAGCGCCTCCCTGGCCTCCTCCTCCGGCAGCTCCGGAGAGTCACTGGCATAACGCAGCTCATCCAGATCGTAAATATAGATCCGGAACTTATTGCCTTTCTTATAATTCCCGTAAATCTCATCGCGGATATACGCGTCGATCTCTTCCGTGTCCCCCTCACCGCCTACGATCCAGTCGATCACGCGGGTGTTTTCCGTAATCTTTTCCAGACTTTCCTTAAGACTCCGGATGGTCTCGGCCGGCTGCCGGATCGTCTGGTTTAAGATCGAACGGTGCAGACTGATGATCTCATCCCCCACCACGCTCTTGGAAAACCTGGTCATCATAAACACCAGAACGCCCACCAGTATGATGATCAGCAGAAGCATCTTCAGGAAATAACGCTTCATATAGCTGAGTCTTCTTCCGGAACCTTTCGGCGCCGCATGCTTCATCTCCCGGATGCTGTCACTGATCCGGCTTCGTATCTCGTTCCATCCCCTCATATGGTTCTCCGGCAGCCGTGCAGGGCTGCATACTCTTCTATTTTAATATGGTTATACTTTACCACAGAGAATATGGATTTTCAATGACGTCTGAGCAAAGATTGCCGCCCGCCAGACCCCTGCTCCGCCGCATTTTGCAAAAAAAGAACAGCCCGCCAATAATCCGGCGGTACTGTTCCCATTTACATATCTTAGAATAACGGAACTACTGCACCCTGATACGTGTCTTCAATATACTTCTTTACGGTATCGCTTGTCAGCGCATCAATCAAAGCCAGAGTCGCGTCGGATTTCTCCTCGCCTGCGCGAACCGCTACGACGTTGCCGTATGTGGTGGCTGCGATCGACTGGGAATCCTCGGTAACCAGAGCATCCGTCACCTTTAAGCCTGCCTCGATGGCGTAGTTGCCGTTGATAACGGCGATGTCCACATCACCCAGGGAGCGCGGAAGCTGTGCGGCCTCGATTTCCATGATCTTTAAGTTCTTGTCATTCTTTACAATGTCATTCTTTGTTGCTTCCAGACCAACGCCTTCCTTTAACTCGATCAGGCCGTTGTCAGACAGGAGGAGAAGCGCTCTCGCTTCGTTGGATACGTCGTTCGGTACCGCTACCTGCGCTCCGTCCGCTAAATCTGCCAGGGAAGCGGTCTTTCCTGCATAGATTCCGAACGGTTCGTAGTGGATTGCACCTGCGGATACGAGATCCGTGCCGTTTTCCTGATTGAACTGCTCTAAGTATGGGAAGTGCTGGAAGTAGTTGGCATCCAGATCACCGGATTCCAGCGCCAGATTCGGCTGTACGTAATCGGTGTACTCCTTGATTACCAGATCGTAACCCTTTTCCTTTAAAATGTCCTTGGCTGCCTTTAATATCTCTGCGTGAGGTGCCGGGGAAGCTCCCACCACCAGCTTCTTTAATTCTCCGGCTGCTGCCGTTGTCTCATCGGCCGGTGCAGCGCTTTCGGTCTCCTTGGACTCTGTAACAGCCGCTGTTGTCGTCTCGGCATTCGTCTCCTTGCTGTTTCCGCCGCAGGCGGTCAGTGCTCCCGCTGCAAGCAGCGCGGCAGCCAGTACGTAAAGTGATTTTTTCATAATTGTTTCCTCCTTTTTGTTGTGCAGTTTCCTGCGCCTCTTGATTGCTACGGTGACTCGTGCGCAAAGCGTGCGAGTGACCGTTTTTATGGTAACGCCTTACGGCCATTACTTCTTTATGATCTATGATCTAGCGGATTCGCTTATCGCTGACGCGGGACAGCTTCATGCCCGCCTCCTGTATGATCTGGACGATGATAACAAGAATCGCCACGGTTACGAACATCATCTCTGTCTGATAGCGGTAATAGCCGTATTTGATGGCAATATCGCCCAGACCGCCGCCGCCGACAAAGCCGGACATGGCCGAATAGGACAGGATGGTGGTCACCGACAGCGCGGCTCCCACAAGCAGGGAAGGCTTCGCTTCCGGAAGGAGCACCTTCCATACAATCTGCATGGTGGAAGCCCCCATGGACTTGGCTGCCTCGATAACTCCCGCATCCACTTCCTTGAAGGACGACTCCACGACTCTCGCCACATAGGGCGCGGCCGCGATTACCAGCGGCGGGATCACCGCCTTGGCGCCCAGCGTCGTTCCGACGATCTTTTTCGTAAGCGGAATCACCATGATCAGAAGGATGATAAACGGCACCGAACGAAGCAGGTTGATGGCCAGGCCGAGAATCTTCTGAAGCCATGGAACCGGCCGGATTCCGTCCTTATCCGTCACAATCAGGATAATTCCCAGCGGAATCCCGATTAAATAGGCAAAGAAGGAAGATGTGAATGTCATGAACAGTGTCTCCCATATTCCTGTTTTTAACATATCGAATGTAGCAGCATCAAATGTCATAATCCGTCACCTCCTCAAATGGTACTTTGGCTGTTTTTAAGTAATTGGCCACCCGGTTAGCATCGACCTCATCCTCGGGAAGCTGGATCACCATCTGTCCCATGGCCGTTCCGTTTATGTCGCGCGTCTCCGCGTGGATAATATTCACCGGCACCTTGCAGGCCAGGATCATATTGGATAACACCGGTTCGAAGGAGGAACGTCCGTCGAAGGAGATTCTCACCCGTCTGGACTTTCCAAATCTCGCCGCCTGCTCGGCCGCGTCTCCTAAGATCAGCTGCCGCCCGATCTTCGACTTCGGCTCGGAGAATATCTCCGATACGCTTCCCACTTCTGCGATGTGGCTCTGGTCAATGATGGCCACGCGGTCGCAGATCGCTTCGATGACGGTCATCTCATGGGTGATCACGACTACCGTAACGCCCATGGTTTTGTTGATCTCTTTTAACAGAGCCAGGATCGACTTCGTGGTGTTGGGGTCCAGCGCGCTGGTGGCCTCATCACATAAGAGGATCTTCGGATTGGTGGCCAGTGCCCTGGCGATCGCCACCCTCTGCTTCTGTCCCCCCGAAAGCTGAGACGGATACGCGTCCTTGCGGTCCGCAAGCCCTACAAGCCCTAACAGCTCCATGGCCCGCTCTCTCGCTTCTTTCTTCGGTGCGCCTGCGATCTCCAGCGGGAAGCAGACATTCTGAATGACATTTCTCTGTGCCAGCAGGTTAAACTGCTGGAAGATCATGCCCATGGACTGTCTCGCCTTTCTCTGATCCCGTCTGGACATGGACGCCAGGCTCCTGTTCTCAAACAGGACCTCTCCGGAAGTCGGTACCTCCAGATAATTGATGCATCGTACCAGCGTACTCTTTCCCGCACCGGAAAGACCGATAATTCCAAAAACTTCTCCCTGGCAGATCGTCAGGTTGATGTCGTCCAGCGCCTTGATCGGGCCGCCCGACGTCCTAAACTCCTTGCCCAGCCCCACCAGCTGAATAATTGGTTCTGATGACTGCATGTCTTTCGTTTCCTTTCTTTTCCATACTGTTTAACGGGTATGCCCGAATCCGGCAGGCCGGCCCGCACGCCGAAGCACGGTCGCTTCAGCGGCCAGGCTTCCTCAGCGCGGAGTGCGCATACCCGATAAAGGAGCAACTTCCCTATTACACAAAAAGGCCGCAAGCCCTGCACAGACTTGCGACCACAGCGATTCAAGATTCAATCTCCCTGTTTGCCATAAACTTCAATCACAATCCATACAAATGAATATCATTTTCGATTTTTTACGCACATTGACATACGGCACATCATCATGCCGTTCATCATGTACATATTCATCTGCATGGCTTTAAACTGGTTCATAGCGGTTTCTCCCTTCGCCTATTCCTATAGTTCGACTAGGATTTTAACTTATGAGGCGTATTTTACGCTACATCATACCATTTGTCAAGTGTTAATTCGTCTGACAGACGGATTTTAGGAACAGAGATCGATAATTACCTGTGCAAACATCTTTGCGCTGACGATCAGTTCCTCGATGACTGCGAACTCATCGGCTCCGTGCATGCGGTTATCCGTCTCCGGCATGGCGGCGCCAAAAGCGACTCCGTTCTTCAGCTCGTGAACGTAGGTACCGCCTCCGATGGCGATACACTCTCCCTTACGGCCTGTGTACTCCTCGTAGGTGCGAAGAAGCGTGCTGATAAATTCGGAATCTCCATCCACGTGATGAGGCGGCCTCATGGAGTCATTCAGAAGGGTAAATCCTTTTTCCGCCATCTTTGCCTTTGCTACATCCAGTACATTCTCTTTTGTGGCGCAGATCGGGCATCGGCTGTCGAAGGTACCATCCAGCTCGCTGTCAGAGATGGTAAGCAGGCTGAATGCCAGCGTTAAATCTCCTGAGATATCATCGCTCATGGCGATTCCCAGAGCCTTACCGGAGGTGTCGCCGTGAGGAATCAGTTCCAGAAGGCGTCCGATGGTACTGATCTGCTCGCAGGCCGCAAACGGCAGTCTCTGAATCAGGACAAGAAGACCTGTCAGCGCGTTGTTGCCCTCTTCCGGTTTGGACGCATGAGCGCCTTCACCGATGGCTGTGATCGTCGCAAAATCTTCCTCCACTTCGAATTCAAAACGGATACCGGTTTCTCCGGTCACTGCCTCAGCGGCCTTCTCCATTACCTCCACATCGATTCCCTGAACCACAGCGCGGGCTTTTCCCGGCACTACATTGACCTTTAAGCCGGCTTCCACGGAAACCAGCTTCGGCAGTGCCTCAGACGGAGCGAAGGAAGCGGTGAAGTGACCGTTTAATGAGCCTTTTTCCGTGTTGACCACCGGGTAGGAGCCGTCCGGTGAAAATGTCATCGGAGCCTCTTTTTCAATCGCATAGTAATGCGCAATGTCAGAGCTTCCGCACTCCTCGTCGGTTCCCAGAATCAGGCGTGCATTCTTCTTAAGAGGAACTCCCAGCTCTTTCACGGCTCTCATGGCGTAGAGCGCTGCGACTGCCGGTCCCTTGTCATCTGCGGTACCGCGTCCAAAGAGCTTATCGCCCTTAACCACCGGCTCAAATGGTTCTGTTTCCTTCCAGCCTTCTCCTGCCGGAACGACATCAAGATGGGCCAGAATATCCAGCTGGCGTTCTTTATCATTCAGGTCTGCGGTTCCCACGTAATTATCGTAATTGGTGATGGAGAAACCATAGGCCTCAGCCATGGAAAGTGCCTCAGCCAGTGCGGTAAATGCACCCTGACCGTATGGCATGCCTTCTTTATACGGCATTTTCTCACTGTTAATGCGGCACAGAGTACAGATGTCATCAAGCATCTCCTGTCTGTGTGCCTCGATAAACTCTTCAATCTCTTTTCTGTACATGTCTTATCCTTTCCTGCGGCGGTAAAGCCGCGTGTTATTTCATCATGGAAGCCAGAATCTCATTAACAGCCTTGCCGTCCGCCTTGCCTTTTACCTTCGGCATCAGGACTTTCATAATCTTTCCCTTGTCTGACGGCGCCGGCTTTTCGATCCCCAGCTCAGCCAATACGGCTGTCACTACCTCACGGATCTGCTCCTCGCTCATATCCTCGGGCGCAAATTCCTTATAAACTGACAGGCGGTAAGCCGCCTCCTCGCGGATATCATCCCGGTCCGCAGGCGCTGTATCAAAGGTCTCCTGGGACTGCTTGATCTCTTTCTTCACAACCGTATTCGCCTCGTCCTCGGTAATCGGCTCGTGATCCTTTTTATCGATTTCGAAATTCTTCAGTGCAGAAAGAAGCATGGATAATGCATCTTTCCTCTGCTTGTCTTTCGCCTTCATGGCTTCTACCATCGCTGCCCTGACTACATCAATCTTACTCATATCTGCTGCCTCCTTATTGATTTACCTTTAATTTTTACCGAACTCACTAAGCTTCAGGCCCGGATTGCGGTCCAGAACCATGCCCACGCTCCAGCTGTTGACAAACAGCAGAAGCGGATTATCCTTCAAATCCTTGATGCGCTTCATGTCGGAGGTTCCCTGAATCTTCGCCACATCAATCTCATCCTTATTCTCTACCCAGCGGATGTATTCATACGGGAGCTTCTCCAGCTTGACTTCCACGTTGTACTCATTTTCCAGGCGGTAGGTGAGAACCTCGAACTGCAGTTCGCCGACTACTCCGACGATGATCTCCTCCATGCCCGTATTGAACTCCTGGAAAATCTGGATGGCGCCTTCCTGGGCGATCTGGTTCACGCCCTTTATAAACTGCTTCCGCTTCATGGTGTCCATCTGGCGCACTCTGGCAAAATGCTCCGGCGCAAACGTGGGGATTCCCTCGTATTCAAACTTCTCATTGGACAGGCACAGCGTGTCTCCGATGGAGAAAATCCCCGGATCAAAAACGCCGATAATATCGCCCGCGTACGCTTCCTCCACGATTTTTCTGTCCTGAGCCATCATCTGCTGCGGTTGGGACAGCCGGAGTTTCCTGCCGCCCTGCACGTGGTTTACCTCCATGCCGGCCTCAAACTTTCCGGATACAATTCGCATAAATGCGATTCTGTCGCGGTGGGCCTTATTCATATTCGCCTGAATCTTAAACACAAAGGCCGAAAATTTCTCTTCAAACGGATCGATCACACCCTTATCCGCCAGTCTCGGCAGCGGCGTTGTCGTCATCTGAAGGAAATGCTGTAAAAATGTCTCCACGCCGAAATTCGTCAGCGCCGATCCGAAAAATACCGGTGACAAGTTCCCTTTCCCGACACGATCCATATCCAGTTCGTCGCTGGCTCCATCCAGCAGTTCGATGTCCTCCATCAGCTGGTGGTGGTAATCCTCGCCGATCAGCCAGTCCACCTGGGGATCGCCTAAAAGTACCTCGGTGGCATCAACCGTCTTCTGTCCGCCCATAGCGGCCTGGAAGGTGGTGATCGTCTTCTTGTTTCTGTCGTAGACACCCTTAAACTCATGGCCGCAGCCGATCGGCCAGTTGACCGGACAGGTACGGATTCCAAGCACCGTCTCGATCTCGTCCATCAGTTCAAACGGATCCCTGGCTTCCCGGTCCATCTTGTTGATAAAGGTAAATATGGGGATGTGTCGCATGACACAGACCTTGAACAGCTTGATCGTCTGCGCCTCAACACCCTTGGAACCGTCTATGACCATGACCGCGGAATCCGCCGCCATAAGGGTCCGGTATGTGTCCTCCGAGAAATCCTGATGCCCCGGGGTATCCAGGATATTAATGCAGTATCCGTCGTAATTGAACTGCATTACCGAGGAGGTAACGGAAATACCCCTCTCCTTCTCGATCTCCATCCAGTCTGAGACCGCATGCTTTGCCGCCTTTCTTCCCTTAACAGAGCCAGCCAGATTAATGGCGCCTCCGTAAAGCAGAAACTTTTCCGTCAATGTCGTCTTACCGGCATCGGGGTGGGAAATGATGGCAAAGGTTCTTCTCTTCTTTATTTCTTCAGTTATATTCGACAAAATGTTTCCTCCAATTTTACGTGTCAATCTTTTTTATTGTATTATTATTCCATTACAAAGTCAAGATTCATGTGGTGAAGCGGACATTCCTCTTTAACAGGACGCTTCGAAATGCTTCAGCCACATTTTCACGAGAGGAATCCAGCTCTGGCACTGTTCCACCACCTGGAAGCCGTTCCCGGCTGTCTCCTCGTCGGCCAGAGAAAGTCCGTGGCCGCCGGTGGGATAGATATGAAGTTCAAAGTTGACATTCTTCCGTTTCATGGCGGCTGCCAGAAGCAGGCTGTTTTCCACAGGAACGTTTTCGTCCGTATACGTGTGCCAGATAAATGCCCTCGGCGTCTGTTCCGTCACAAAATTCTCCAGGGAAACCGCGTCTCTCTGTTCCTGGGTCACATCGTCCCCAAGCAGACGCTTAAAGGAATTCACGTGCGCGTACTCGCCGCCTGTAATGACCGGATAACACAGGATCAGACCATCCGGACGAATCTGTGCGGGTGTTCTGCCGATCGCATCATATACCAGCTCATTGTCCCAGAATACGCCGAGACTGCAGGCCAGATGGCCCGCAGCGGAAGAACCGCACACGATGATCTTTGCCGGATCGACCTTCCACTCTGCCGCGTGTTCCCTGATATAGGCGACCGCTTCCCCAAGCTCTCTCACAGAGGCTGGGAAATGGTTCGGGGCAACGCTGTAGTCGAGAATAAAGGCATGGCATCCCATGGCCATAAACTGAAGCGCCAGGGGCTCACTCTCCCGATCCGATCTCTGCCAGTATCCGCCTCCGGCACAGACGATCACAGCCGGCCGCTTTCTCTCCGGCGCCACACTCACTTCTTTTATCAGATATCCGGTGAGCAGCGCCGGTCCTGTCAGCTGCCCCGGAACTATAATTTCTTTTTTCTCTGTATTCATGATGATTTTTCCCCTTTATCATTCCATTTTATTTATCTGCTGATACGGCAAGTATCTCATCCAGCAGCCGGTCGGCGACCTCTTCCTTCGTCATCTTTTCCAGCTCCAAGTTCCGCTCTCTCGTGATGATGGTCACGACGTTCGTATCGGTGCCGAAGCCGGCGCCTTCCACCTTCAGATTATTTGCCACAATCATGTCAATATTCTTTTTATCCAGCTTCACCCTGGAATTCTCCAGCATGTTCTGGGTTTCCATGGAAAATCCGCAGAGAAACTGGCCTTCCCTCCGGTGCGCGCCCAGCCATTTTAAAATGTCATCGGTCCGCTCCAGCTCGATCGCCATATCTCCGTCCGTCTTCTTCGTCTTTTCCGTGCCCACTGATTTAGGCCGGTAATCCGCCACGGCCGCCGCCTTAATGATAATATCCTGTTCCGCCGCCGCTGCCGTCACCGCCTCGAACATGTCTGCGGCACTTTGGATCTCGATCAGCTTTACGAAACGCGGTTTGGGCGTGCCTGTCTTTCCGGTCACCAGCGTCACATCAGCCCCTCGCAGAGCCGCGGCCTTAGCGACGGCATAGCCCATCTTGCCGGTAGAATGGTTGGTGATATAACGGACCGGATCTATCGCCTCTCTCGTAGGACCCGCTGTGACGAGAATCTTCTTTCCCTTCAAATCCTTCTGCGCCCCGATCTCCTGTTCAATGTAGTCGAACAGCTCGGCCGGCTCCGGCATCTTTCCCGCTCCCGTATCACCGCAGGCCAAGTAGCCCACCGACGGTTTTATGACTTCCATCCCATACTTTTCACAAATCTTTATATTATCCTGAACAATCGGGTTTTCATACATATTCGTGTTCATGGCCGGTGCAATGATCTTCTTGCAGCGGCAGGCCAGCACGGTCGTCGTCAGCATATCATCGGCCAGCCCGTGAGCCAGCTTTGCGACCACGTTGGCGGAAGCCGGGGCAATCATCACCACGTCCGCCTGCTTGGCGAGCGCCACATGCTCCACGCTGAATTCAAAATTCCGGTCAAAGGTATCTACAAGGCATTTATTTCCTGTCAGTGTCTCAAACGTGATCGGATTGATAAAATTAGTCGCATTCTCTGTCATCAGTACATGGACATGGCAGCCCTTTTTCACCAGCATGCTGGCCAGTCCGGCCGTCTTGTATGCCGCGATACTTCCCGTAATTCCCAGAACAACATGTTTTCCTTTCAGCATAAACGTCTCCTGCCTCGCTTCTTTTTATTTCTGCTTACATTGTTATTTTGCCTAAAATGTGGTAAACTCGTGAAAAACCTAACTAAGTTCATG
Organism: Hungatella hominis; assembly: GCF_014288005.1. Taxonomy (NCBI): domain Bacteria; kingdom Bacillati; phylum Bacillota; class Clostridia; order Lachnospirales; family Lachnospiraceae; genus Hungatella; species Hungatella hominis. The sequence continues at coordinate 697,974 of NZ_JACOPB010000001.1, read as the reverse complement.
AAAAACCTCACTAAGTGCTCATAGTATACCATTCGTACTAAATTCGTGAAAGACCTCATTAAGTACTCAGGTATGACTCGCACTAAGTTCGTGAAAAACCTCACTAAGTGCTCATAGTATACCATAACCTCTAAATTTTGGAAAGGAGTTCCCTTTATGATTTTAGCAATTGACATGGGAAACAGCAATATTGTAATCGGCGGTATTGATGACAGCCGCACCTGGTTTGTGGAGCGTGTCACCACGAACCTGGGGAAGACAGACCTGGAATACGCAGTTAATATCAAAGACATTATGGCAATCCATAACCTGCCGCTTTCCTCGATTGAAGGGGCCGTGGTCTCTTCCGTCGTTCCGCCGCTGACGGACGTGGTGCTCTCTGCAGTTAAGAAAATCACCGGAAAGACGCCCATGCTGGTTGGCTCCGGCATGAAAACGGGACTTAATATCATCATGGATAATCCGAAGACCGTGGGGAGTGACTTAATTGTTGATGCCGTGGCCGCGCTTAAGGATTACCCGTCTCCCATTATTATCATCGACATGGGAACCGCCACCACCATGTCCGTCATTGACAGGGCGGGCAACTATACAGGCGGCATCATTTTCCCGGGGCTCCGGGTTTCTCTGGATTCTTTGAGCAGCCGCGCGGCCCAGCTTCCCTACATCGGTTTAAACAGACCGACCCGGGTCATCGGCAAGAACACCATCGACTGCATGAAAAACGGTATTCTCTATGGCAATGCCGCCATGATTGACGGCATCATCGACCGCATGGAAGAAGAGCTGGGACAGGCCGCAAGCCTCGTAGCCACGGGCGGTCTTGCCCCTTCCGTCCTCCCTCTCTGCCGTCATAAAATCAATTACGATGAGGCGCTTTTATTAAAAGGTCTCCTCATTCTTTACGAAAAAAACAAATAAAATCCGCAGCTCACGCGGCGGACTGCAAACATTCACTGGCTCATCTGCGCACCTGATGTATGAGCCAATGCGATAAACAGGCACTTTGCGGACCGCCGCCAGAAAATGGAAATAAAATTTAAATCTGGCATCGTATAAAAGCCTCCGAATAAGTACATCATTCCTTTATGACTAAAAAGAATGATGCGGAGGGAAAGACATGCCTGTATACAAAGTAGAGATCTGCGGCGTTAACACTTCAAAGCTGCCCCTTTTAAACAACGAAGAAAAAGAAGCCTTATTTAAGAGGATCCTGGATGGCGATATGGAAGCCAGAGAGGAATATATTAAGGGTAACTTAAGACTGGTTCTCAGCGTCATACAGCGTTTTTCAGGCAGTAACGAAAATGTGGACGACTTGTTCCAGATTGGCTGCATCGGCCTGATCAAAGCCATTGACAATTTTGACATTACACAGAACGTACGCTTTTCAACGTATGCCGTTCCCATGATACTGGGCGAGGTACGCCGCTATCTTCGGGATAACAATTCGATCCGTGTCAGCCGTTCCTTACGCGACACCGCCTATAAAGCCATCTATGCAAAAGAAAATCTCATGAAGAAAAACTTAAAAGAGCCTACCATCATGGAAATCGCCAATGAAATCGGCGTCAGCAAGGAGGACATCACCTATGCTCTGGATGCCATTCAGAGCCCTGTCAGCCTGTACGAGCCTGTATATTCCGACGGCGGCGATCCACTCTTCGTCATGGACCAGATCAGTGACAAAAAGAATCTGGAGGAAAACTGGGTGGAGGACATCTCCTTAAATGAAGCCATGAAACGCCTTCCCGAACGGGAACGCCACATTATCGACATGCGCTTCTTCGAGGGAAAGACCCAGACTGAGGTAGCCGAGGAGATTCACATCAGCCAGGCCCAGGTCAGCCGTCTGGAAAAAAACGCACTCAAAAGCATGAAGGGATACCTTTCGTAAAAATAGAGAGAAATACGTAATCAGATAGAAGCATCGAACTGCATTTCCGTTATGAGCTTATAAATAGGAAGGAAATTCAATAATTATGAATTTCCTTCCTACTTTTATTTATTCTATAGAAATATTTTTTCTTCAAAGGTTGCCAGCCGTTAGCTTTTAAAACGCATTTTTAATTAGACTACTATGCGTAGTCATATCTAAGATGCTGATCATTTTTTCAAAATTGCCATCGGATGCTGTTATATTATAATTTTCAGCTCAATTCAGCTCTTTTATTGACAAAAACCTGTGTAAATGGTATGATATATACGACTAATAACATTAGTCGTATATATCATACCATTGGGAGTGAGTTGAATGAAGCAAGATATTACACCTGCTGAGCAGGCCATTATGAACGTCTTATGGGAAAGTAAACACTGGATAACTATCAATGAATTAATTGAATATTTTGAGCACTTAGGCAAAGAATGGAAACGTCAGACGGTGAATACTTATTTAACCCGGCTGATTGAAAAAGGTCTCGTAGTAAAAAACGGGCGAAAATATATTTATGCGTATACGAAAGAAGAATATGAAGCACAAAAGGCTTCTGAAGTTCTTAACGCTCTTTACGGTGGATCTTTAAAAAAATTTGTAGCGGCCTTATCCGATAGTCACTCTTTAAAATCCGAAGATATTAAAGAATTAAAGGAATATCTGGATCAATTATAATTTTTAAGGAGGGACACAATACATTGAATATTATTTTTACAATGTGCTTCACTGGAAGTATTTTATTTTTATTATACTTAATTGCTGTCAGAATTTTTAAAAATAGTTTGAGCAATCGCTGGAAATATATCATATTGAAGCTCGTGCTATTCTTTTTTCTGACTCCGTTAGGATTTCTAAAACTGATTCTGCACCAAGCACCAACTCAGACCGATTTTAAACTTGCCGGAAATATTCCAATTATGGTATCCACTCCTCACAGTACCTATACAAACTCTGCTTATCAGATAAATCTCACGATTGTGCTTGTTTGGATTGTCATGGCCATTGCCGCATTTGTCTGGCAACAGTTAAAATATTTTCGATTTAAAAAACTGATTCAGTTGTCTATGACGGAAATCACTGATCTAGATATTATAGATTATGTCGATCATTATCGTCAAACTGTGAGAATCAAAAGAAAAGTCCGCCTATATCAATCAAATTGTATAAGTCCATTTACAGCGGGGATACTTTCACCTCTTATCGTGTTGCCTGCTAACCTGTCATCTGAAAAACAAAGACTTATTTTAAAACACGAGCTGACTCACATCCGTCGTTGTGATACATTATTTTTATTTCTACGACATCTTGTCACTTGCATCTACTGGTTTAACCCGTTGGTCTATCTTCTTGAACTTCAATTAAATAAAACGGTGGAGGCCTCCTGTGATGAAATAATCACACTGGGAATGAATCAAAAGGATCGGAAAAATTATGCCTCGCTAATCATAGATATGGCAGCTAATGACGTGCAGTATCGAACCACCTATGCATCTTCATTCAGTAACTCGACCAATGGTCTCAAAGAAAGGATGGATTTAATTATGATTCCTGATAAACAAAAGAAACACGGAAAAAGATTATCTGTATTACTAGCTTCCTGTATGGTTTTGTGCAGCAGTTTTACTGCTTTTGCTTACCAATCCCCAACGGAACTGGATATGGTTTGCAATAGTTCGAATAATCCTCTATTAAACATTCGTTCCTCTGACACTATCGTTTTTCAAAGTGGAGATTTTAAGCTCACAAATAGTTCCAGTCCCATTTTTTATGATTACCAGTTCACCGATACTGACGGAAACATATATAAAATTGATACTTCCGACCGTTCCGAGTATGCTGCCTGCAATCATGATTATGTTGAAGGAACGATATCCAAACACTCAAAGAAAAGCAATGGCGGCTGTATCACCAAATATTATGACGCCCAGCGCTGTTCCAAGTGTGGCAAGATAATACTGGGATCATTAATTGATACCGAAACACATGAAGTTTGTCCACATTGATTACATCTAACTTTTGCTCTATATATAAAAACACAGGATCTTGCATTCCCCAACAAGATCCTGTGTTTTTATATATTTTAGGTTTCCCGTCTTTTTAGATGAAATATTTGTTGTTTTTCTCGGCGCAGCCGCATCAGGGTCTTCATACGGAGTGAAAGAACTTCCAATTCCCCAAGTTGTCTTTCCCCGTACCAGTTCTACATCAATTACGGAATTGCGTGCTTCTGAAAGAAAACTCTCTCTCATTTCGCCTTCTGTATTATAATACTGCAGTTCCAGTAAAGGTTCTTGACAAGGGCATAATAAAACAACTGAAAACACAGGGGCCAACCTACAATAAAATGCCGCCATTGGAGACAATGGACGGCGTTTTTTCGTGAGGCGAGACGCGGCCTATTGTTGACTAACCCCGCTTACTTCTGGACATTTTGTCCAGAGGTTGACGAGATACGTCAACATGGCTCCTGTGGGTATATATCCCCCGTCGCCGCATCACAAAAAGCATAGGCGGGGTCGTCTGTCAAGGGCGCGAAAGCGCCGCCGCTTGCGGCGGTTTACCCTTGACGGGCGGCCCTGGCTGTGCTATCCACCAGAGGCGCGGCGGGGGATATATCCTCCAGAGCCGCCCCCTTTTCCATGATTGGAAAAGGGCGGGGGGATAAGGTTGAACCCGCATATCAAAGGCGGAGTGTTGAAAACGGAAAATACACAAAACGCGAGGGCTGGTCTGTTAGCTTTTAGCCCTAAAAAAGCCGCTTGTATCAAGGCTTTGTGGGGCTCGGTTTGGAGGGGCTGGTATCTTTCTATGGACTGCCCCTGTTTTGGACTTTAAGGCGTAACATTTAGAGCCGGAGCGTGGACAATTAGGCTCCTGAAAACCTGCTTGTTTTAAGCCTTTTCGGGGCCTGTTTCGGGGAAAGCGGTATGTTTCTATGTCCCGCCCCAGTTTTGCCTTGATACTGTCCACACTTATGATTACTTGCGGCGGAGAAAAAGGCCCTCTATGCCGAGTACCACGCGGCCCAGCGTGATATGCGGGAGGCTCTGGCCGTCAGGACGAACATCAACCATCTGTTGGGAATCACGGCCCCCGGCAGGGATAAGGAGCAGGCGCGATAGCGCCGGGGACGCAGTCATCACTTCTGGACATTTTGTCCTGAAGTGGCGGGTTTGGGGAGCAACCCCAACAAGCATTTTTGCGGCCCCGGCGGGGCCGCAAAAATAGCAAGCGTATAACGCTTGCCCTGCTTGCCAATAGTGCGCTCACGGAAAACGGGTACTTTTCGCGGGCGTTTGTTTCCCCATAATGAAAAAATTAAAAAAGCTTTCTTGACTTTAATAAGAAAAATATGATATCCTAAACTAGTTGGACAGCTAAGTGCGTAGAATTCCGAACGGATTCTATGCACTATTTTTTTGTCCTCCGCAGTTTTTAGGTAGCTTTTCTCTGATAAAGACTCCAAAAGTATATCTGAATTAGGAGGAGAATCATGGAACAAACAAATCAAAACCGTATGCTGGGCGAGGAGAAGATTTCAAAACTGCTAATAAAATTCTCAATCCCCTGCATCCTCTCGCTGCTCATCAGTGCGCTTTATAACATTGTTGACCAAATTTTTGTCGGCAACAGCGCGTTAGGGTATCTCGGCAACGCCGCCACGGGGATTGTATTCCCCATCCTCATTATCGCACAGGCATTCGCATGGTGTATCGGAGATGGTTGCGCCGCCTATCTCAGCATTTGCCAAGGGAAAAAGGACACACAAAATGCACACCGCTGTATTGGCACAGGCATCACCATTACGCTGATCCTCAGTGTAATTATGCTGGCTCTGTGCGCGATATGGAAAGAGCCGTTGCTCCGTCTATTCGGCGCATCTGACCAGACGGTTGGTATGGCAATGGAATACTTCACCATCGTGCTTTGTTTCTTCCCGGCCTTTATGCTGATGAACATGATGAACGCCGTGATCCGCGCTGACGGAAGCCCGGCGGTTTCTATGGCGTCTATGTCGCTGGGAGCAATTTTGAATATCATTCTTGACCCAGTATTTATCTTTGGTCTGGACTGGGGGATCGCTGGCGCGGCATGGGCAACGGTGATCGGGCAGACCGTTTCCTTCCTCGTTAGCGTACTGTACTTTTTCAAAACAAAGAGCTTCCGGCTGGCGAAGGCGAGCTTTGTGCCGCAGTTTAGGATTTTCAGCAACGCTTTGAAATTAGGCGCATCGTCGTTCATCACGCAGATGTCCATTGTTGTCATTTCCCTGACTTGTAACATCATGCTCGCCAAATACGGCGCTTTGTCCGTCTACGGGCAGGATATTCCCATTTCGGTCATCAGCATTGAAACAAAGGTGTTTACCATTGTCATCAATATCGTCGTCGGTATTGTTCTGGGTGGACAGCCGATTTTAGGCTACAATTACGGCGCAAAAAAATATGGTCGCGTCAAAGAAACCTATCGCACCGTTCTGATTGCAACGATTGCGGTTGGCATTGTATCCACTTTGATTTTTGAGATTTGCCCGCAGGTTGTCATCAACATTTTTGGTTCTGGAAACGACGCGCTTTACCTGGAATATGCTATGCGCACATTCCGGATTTTCCTGTCGCTCGTGATCTTTACCTGTGTGATTAAAATGTCCTCTATTTTCTTTCAGGCTGTGGGCAAGCCCGTTATGGCGGTCATCGCGTCCCTGACCCGTGATATTGTCTGCTTTGTGCCGCTTGTAATTTTGATTCCCTCGATTTTTGAGGGGAACCAAGCGGGCAGCGGTATCAATGCGATTCTGTTTGCCGCGCCTGCCGCAGATATCATTGGTATGATTGTTGCCGTGTGTCTGACTGTGCACTATTTCAAAACCATGGAGTCCGGTGAAAGCCGCGAGTCTGTGCCAGTGGATGCGGTAATCCGTCCCTCTCAAAAAGGCGTTATCGTTACAATCGCCCGTGAACACGGCTCATGTGGGAAACGAATCGCCCAGCTTGTGGCAGAGCGTATGGGGGTTGCCTGCTATTATAAAGAGATGACCGCGCTGGCCGCGCAGGAGGCTGGTTTAGATCGGCAATTTGTATCGGACATCAACGAAAATGCGCCGGAATTGCTGCGCTCCCTGTATCTAAGTACAAATGTTGTCCAACAGGCAATCGTTGCACAGGAACAGATTATTCGCAAGATTGCCGATAGCGGCTCCTGCGTCATTGTAGGCCGCGCCGCTGATTACGTCTTGAGTGATTACCCCGATGTGGTTCGCATCTTCATCTATGCCCCCAAGGAATACCGCGTGAAAAAGGTAATGGAAATGTACGGTGACACGGAAGAAGCGGGACGGAAAAGCATCGCGCGCTCCGACGCGGCACGCGCTTCATACTATAACAGTATATCGGGTGGTGAATGGGGCGATCCCCACGGCTATCACCTCTGTGTTGACAGTTCGTGTGGTGTGGAAGCAGCAGCCAGTATAATTTGTGATTATATCAAATTGCAAAGCTGATTGTATAATCATGTTTGATAAGATATCTCAAAAATTAGTAGCGCTGTCACTTCTGGACATTTTGTCCAGAAGTGACAGGGGACAACAATCGGAAAGGAGGGCTACCCTATGAACGCGGAGCAAAGAGTGTTGATTATTGATAGTGACTTAAAAAACTGCAAGGCCATCAAGTACGCCTTGACTGAATACGGCATCGGTGCTTATTATACCCTGTCTGTGATAGACGGCATTGAGCGCCTTACCCGCCATAACTACGAGCTTGTGATCCTGGACATCTCCCTGTCGGAAACGGACGGGCTCCAACTGCTCCGGTTCATGCGGCAAATGAGGAATATGCCGATCCTGGTGCTGTCCTTTCAGGGCGGTATTGAGCACCGTGCGCGGGCCTATGAAATGGGCGCGGATGATTTCATACAAAAGCCCCTGGAGCTCCAGGAGTGCCTGCTCCGGGCCCAGGCCCTGCTCCGGCGCTATAACGCCGCCGCCCCGCCCCTGCCCGGCCAGCGGTGCTATACCATCGTCACGTTTGAAAACTTGTTGATTGATCCCCTTACCCGCCGCGTGGTCTATAATGGGCGGGAATTGGACTTGCCCCGCCGGGAGTTTGATCTGCTGTATGTGCTGTCCTCTCAGGCAGGGCGGGTACTGACGCATGAACAACTGCGCTACTATGTATGGGGCGATGATTTTTCCGGCAACGAAACCAACGCTATCCCTGTTAGCGTGAGCCGCCTGCGGCAAAAGCTGGACGGCGGGGAGTGCATTGAAAACGTCCGGGGCGTGGGCTACCGTTTCATAGACCCCAAACGCAAAAAGGAATAACAAGCGCGTCTATTCATGGTATTATTACATAGCTGGTACTTCTGGACAAAATGTCCAGAAGTACCAGAAAAGAAAGTTTGCAAAATATTTATCATTAGGGGCTTCACTTTTGGCCCCAAAGTGCGGTTGATAGATAGAGGGATATTTATTTCACCCCTGACGCAGAGCGGGCGGCTTCTGGATAAAATGTCCAGAGGCCGCCCGTTCCCCTTTGCGGGGGCATCCTTGTTCAAGGGGGCCGGCAGAGGTATAATATACTTGTAGGTTGGCTCCTGTTCTAACGGAAAGGGAGCTCATTATGGATCATAGAATAGACACGATTTACGGCAGACAATCCATCGACAAAAAGGACAGTATCAGCATTGAAAGTCAATTCGAGTTTTGCCGGTATGAATTAAAAGGCGGTGAGGGCAAGGAATATAAGGACAAAGGATATTCGGGTAAAAACATTGACCGCCCCGATTTCCAGCGGCTTTTGGGGGACATCAAGGCCGGGCTGATTAAGCGGGTAGTCGTTTACAAGCTGGACAGAATCAGCCGCTCCATAGTGGACTTTGCAAAGCTCATGGAACTATTCAAGCAGTACAATGTGGAGTTTGTCTCCTGCACAGAAAAGTTTGATACCTCAACCCCGATGGGCCGGGCGATGCTTAACATCTGTATCGTGTTCGCGCAGCTGGAACGCGAAAGCATCCAAATGCGTGTAACGGACGCTTTCTATTCCCGGTGTGCCAAAGGCTACTATATGCGGGGCCGGGCGGCTTACGGTTTTGATCTGGAGCCCATCGTCATGGACGGGATTAAGACAAAAAAGCTGGTGGAAAACGCGGAGATGGACTATGCCGAGATGATGTTTGAAATGTACGGGGAGCCGGAAACCTCATACGGCGATATTACCCGGTACTTCACCACGCAGGGTATTCTGGTGTATAAGAAAACGCTAAAACGCGGATTTTTAGGCCAGCTCTTACGGAACCCGGTTTACGTCCAGGCCGATATGGATATTTACGAATACTTCAAGGCCCAGGGCGTGAAAATCGAAAGCCTGCCGGAACTGTTCACAGGTGATTATGGGTGCTATCTGTATCAGGGCCGGGAGGGTGAGGAGCCGATCCTCGTCATAGCGCCCCACAAGGGCCGCATCCCGTCAGGGCTCTGGCTGGCCGTCCAGCGCAAGCTGTCACAAAACACCACGTTCCAGAACGGGCGCAAATGCCATAATACATGGCTGGCCGGGAAAATCAAATGCGGCTGTTGCGGGTACGCTCTCGCAAGCCTGAACTCGCCGAATGGCGTTACCTACTTACGGTGTAAACAACGAACAGAAAATAAAGGCTGTCAAGGTGCGGGCACTTTGACGAAACAGGTGCTTGAACAAGCCGTGTATGAGGAAATGGTTAAGAAAATGCGGGTGTTCCAAACGCTGAAAGGCGGCAGAACTGCAAGCTACAATCCGAAACTGACCGCCGCCCGCGCCGCACTTGCCAAAACCGAAAGCGAAATTGAAAAACTGCTTGACATGCTATCCGGCGCAAACCCCACCTTGCTACAATACGCTAACAGCCGGATTGAGGAATTGGACGGGCAACGGCAAACCCAGGCGAAACTGGTAGCCGACCTAACCGCTAATTCCGTTTCGTCCTCTCAGGTTGAAAGCATAAGCGGCTATCTGCGGGACTGGGAGTCTGTTGACTTTGACGACAAGCGCCGGGTGCTTGACACGCTTGTTTCACAAGTGCGGGCCACGAGTGAGCAAGTCGTGATACATTGGAAACTTTGATTTTTTCTCACTTTGCTTTATACCTTTGTCAAATACATTTAACTCTTTTGCAGATAATCTTACTGGCGCATCTGTATTCATATTAATTTCTTGTATACGCGCGGAAGGACTCCCTGTTTTCATTATTCCCTTAAGTTCTTTCGCACTTATCTCGGCACTCGCTCCTCGCACCGTGATATGATACTCGTTAAGCAGGGATTCGAAATCACTTTGCGCAGAAGTTGTGTTTCCCTGAGCAAAAACCGGAAAATTCATAGTTACGGCTAATAGGCTGACTCCAGTTATCATTGCAATTATTTTTTTCAGTAATTTCATAAAGTACCTCTCTTTTCGTATTTGTAAACGTATTAGTTAAATGTATCGGATAAAAATGAAATAATCATCGGACTCAACTATTAAAAATGCCAAATATAATTGGATTGCCTCTAATTTTCACTTGTGTTGCGGAGTGCAAACGACTATATATGCTCAGTCATTTAATTATGACTCTTTGATATCACATTGTCAATACCATTCTATTATTCCAGTACATTCTATATTTATCACATATTTTTCCGTCATGTATTGACTACTATTTTATAGTCTTATTCATCTCAAATTATTAAGATAAAAAGTGAAGACAGGATCAGTATTTATGATCCTGCCTTCGAAAATACACACTATATACATTTTAAACACGATTGCTCAATTATAAATATCATTACATTTACCTGGCAACTGCATCTTTTTCTATTACTGTAATGAATTATACCCAACACACAAGTATACCCAACACACCGGTAATCACTTTTTATTTACCTTCTTCCACAAATCCCCCGCCGCCAGCGGAATCTCATAATTCACATACTCCCGGTTCTCCGACAGATTCACGAACTTCATCGCAAGCTTCCCGTCAGCCGCGGACGCCGCCACGCACTCATAGTTCTTCGCGTCGTATCCGCACTTATCGTAATACATAACTTCATCAAAGCGGCCTTCCCGCGTCAGTACGATGGCTGGTTTCTCCGCGCTTAACAGATAGAAGGTTCCATCCACCACGGATATCAGGTTTCCGTTAAAATCTCCCAGCTTTGTTATCTCACTGAAATCAGGCTTCATGCGGTAAATCGGGCGCGGGAACTCCATGGCATTTTTCCAGCCTTCATAATAGAGATAGCCGTTGTCGTAGGACAGACCCCTGCAAACCGAGTAGTCGATCCCGGCTACCCGGCGGTCGCTGCCATCCGTGCGGATTCCGATCAGGGAATGAGATTTAAAGCTCAGTATATCCGCCTTCGCCGCACCGTAATAGTATATCCTTCCTTCCGCCAGAACCATCTTCTGGCTTTCCGGCTGTCCCATGATCACCATGGGATCCAGAACCTGGACATATCCCCCTTCATTTCTCACCAGCTCCAGCCGGTCATATGGAAAATGAAGGCTTTCCGGCTCTTTTCCATCCTGCAGTTCAAATTCAAGAGCTGTCTGCGGAGTTCTGAGGAAATAATCAGCACCGTCGGTCGTAAACAAATACCGCCGCTCTTCGATCTCTCCGCTGTTATTTTCCACCATTGTACCGTCTCCGGCGAATAAGTATACCTGATGCATCACCATATCGTCCGGATGGTACCAACCGTAAAATACATCCACCAGCTTTCCCGTCAATCCTCCGTTGCTCGATGAGGTCCCCATACCACCAAGTACGGCGATGCTTCCGTCGGCAAGCTTTTCCACATCGTAATCGACAAAAGAACTTCCGGCTGCCGGATTCTTACCGACGAAAGAATCTTCTCTGTGAACGCTGTCTTCCGATTCCGGTTCCTTTTTCACCGCATCAAGCGCGCTGGTTATCGCCTCCAAGTCGATGGTTCCCGTATCATCCGGCCCAATGATTAAGTTCGGCACCCACTTTCCGTCTTCAAGCTGAAAACTGAACAGGCCGCAGCTTCCATGAAAAATGATCTGATCCTTTGAGGCGTAATCTATGGTAATGCTACTTTCAAGCCCCTTTTCCAATACCTGCCCGGAGAGCCAGGAGGTATCCGGCATTTCCACAGGCATGGCCGGCGTCTCGCCGTCATCCTTACCTGCAATGAAAATGCTGGTAGGGCCGTCTCCGCCTCCAATGATGGAAACCGCCTCCGGATCCACGGGTTTTTCCCTGACGGTCATGAGGCACAGCACGGCCGCTGCCGTTACGATCACGGCGCAGAGCGTGATCCGGAAGCCCGCTTTCTTATAGTTTAAAACATTCTTTATTCTCGATTTCGTATGGCTCTCTCCAAAGGCCAGGGGCAGGCGCGCTCCGCTGCCTTTCTCCGCAGCAGACAGGAGTGCCAGCGAGTACTGCCTCTTTCCGCCCTCTCCCAGCTCGCTCACCACCGCCTCGTCACAGGACATCTCCATGTCCTTGCAGAGCAGACGGAAAGCTATATGGGCGATGGGGTTAAACCAGTGCACGATAACCATCAGAAGCCCCAGAAGCTTAACGAGATAGTCACGACGCCGGATATGGATCCGTTCATGCCTCAAGACACACTCCCGTTCCATCTCCGTTAAGTTTGAAGGAAGGTAGATCACCGGGCGGAATATTCCCATGACAAAGGCGCCGGGAATCCGGTCGGATTCATAAATCCCGTGTTCCGGTCTCCGGCCTTTTTCATCTTCATGGTCCGGATCGGGCTCCTGGATCTTCACTGCCGTTCCAAGCCTCCATTTCAAACGGATATACCCGGCAAAATGGAAGAGGAAGAAGACCAGCATTCCCGCCTCCCAGACTACCAGCATCACAAACAGCAGGATCTGTATGGGATTGACTGACATATAGGGATTGGTCACGGTCATGGTCTGCTCCAGAACCTGGTTCACGGGACGGTCTATAAAGAAGACCCCCGAATCAATGGAGGGCGTATTTTCATAGATGATCCGATCCTCCAGGGGATTCGAATAAAATGGCAGCAGGCTGTAAGCCGACTGGAGGGAAAACGGGCATAAAAAGCGAAAGATCACCACCAACCACAACACACAGGAAAACCGCTTGGGAAGCCTCTTATACAGCAGGCGCAGCGCCATCACCAAAAGGGCGGCAAAGCCTGCGGTAATGCTCATGTTCAAAAGAGTGATCATCATCTGATCCACATCCATTACTTCACCGCCATTTCTATCATCTGTCTGATTTCCTCCGCTTCCTTCGCTGTCAGCTTTCTGTCCTTCAGAAAAGCAGTCACAAAGGCGGGCAGAGAACCGTCAAAGTTTCTGTCCACTACCGTCTCACTCTCGTACTTTAAAACCTCTTCCCTGGGAATCAGCGAGCTCACGATGGCCTGTTCATTCTTCACAAAGCCCCTTCCTGCCAGTTTTTTTAAAACTGTATAGCAGGTGGACTTCTTCCAGCCCAGTTCTTTTCCGCAGATTCTCACAAGCTCCGTGGAATTCACCGGCTCATTGTCCCAGATCAGGTTCATGAAACGGTATTCGCTCTCATACAGTTTCTTTTCTTCTATTTGATTCTTTTCTTCTATTTGATTCTTTTCTTCTATCTGATTCTTTTCACGAATCTCCTTCTTTTCTTCCATGTAAATGCCTCCCTTCAATCCATCATTGCCGCATGGTTCTGGTCTATCGTAATAGCCCTTTGCATTAAGTCTATCACGATAGACCTCTCATGTCAAGCGGATCTTCGGGGAGGCTGTATACTATCCTTTTCAGAGAGGCTGCCTTTCCCCCTTTACAGATCAGTAATTGATTCCATTGACAGCCAATTTTCCATTCACGATACCAAATGTGATGCCTGGTTTCCTCTCCTCCGACTGCTCCTGCATATGAAACCCTGCCATGCTCGCCTCCAGCGCTGTAATATCCGTATTTTTTATGGAGGAAATAAGATCAGCCGTAAATATCTTCTCTTTTCCGAAAGCGAGAAATTCTTCTCTCGTACTGACCACGACGCCTTCATCCCGAAAACCTATATAGGTAGGGAAGGAGATACAGTCAGCCAGCGCCTCCAGATCCTGTTCCGCGACAGCCTTCTGAATTCTGCCGGCAAAGGCCTCCGCCTCGCTCTGATCCACGGAGAAATTATCCAGGCCGCCGGACTCCGCCTGTTCTTCCGTCATACGCTCCTTTGCCGCGGTCTCCGCTGACGCTTTCTCCTCCATTGGTGCTTTCTCCTCCGTCTGCCTTTTGATCTCAAACTCCGGGCGTTCCAATGCCCCGGGCGCAATCCCATACTTTTCAAATACTACGACTGGATTGCCCTTCTCATTGATATAGAACGGGATATCTGCCGTCACGGTTTCAAAGCCGCCTTCAGCCTTTGTAAAGAATTTTACTTCAGAGTCCGCTTCCCGCGCTTTGATCAGGGCGCGTATGCTCTCATTTGCCTTTTCCATGTAATCCGGTCCTAAAAGATCCTCCAGACTTAAATACCTTCCAGTTGTCAGGTCGATATTGTAGTAATACGTCTCACTGTAGGCAGAGACCCAGCTTTCGGATCCGCTGACCGTAAAGGAGAGATGGGAATCGTTCTGGCTTTTCAGTTCATACCATACGCGAATCTGGATATCATGCTCTTTCCACTCCGCTTCCGTTCCGCCCGTATCCAGGAATGCCTTTTTGTACTCCTTTGCCCGTTCTACGGCCGCTGCCGCGTAGGCGTCACACTTCGCCTTGATTTCCTCGTTGATCTCTTCCGCCAGATTTTTCGTCTCGCCGCGAATCATCTCAATTCCGGGGACCTCCACCGAAATTCCGGCATCATCCGTGTCGGACTGCCACGATTCTGCGGTAAACAGCCTTACGATAGCTCCAATCACCGGAATCCCCCGTATTTCTTCGGCAAATGTCGGGCTGGTATTAACCCCGACAGCGACCACTACCGTCAGTGCGGCAGCAGCAGCCAGACCACAGCCAGAGATCACTCTGCCCCGCCTTCGCCATTTTTTCCTGTCCCGGCGATCCATTGCCGGCTGGTCCGGTACGCCATTTTCTTCTTTTCGCCGCGCGGCGGCCTGCTCAATGGCTGAGGCCACAGTCTCCTCCAACCGGTCCGGGATGGGAATGTTGTCGTATACGTTCTTGCTGTCCTTTAATCTGCTCATATCACCAGCTCCTCCTTTAATGATTTAAGCCCTCTGTACAATTTCGATTTTACAGTGTTTACACTCAGTTCCATAACCGCAGCAATTTCCTGCAGAGACATTTCCTCATAAAATCTCAGTCTGATCACATTCTGGGTATCGGCCGGAAGACGGTCCAGCTCTTCAAAAAACCCCTCCGTCTCCCCGTAGCCCGGCTCCACATAGGCGGCCTCCCCGCCCAGCGGTTCATCACTCACGATTTCCCGGTTCTTCTTTTTTACATAGTTCAGACTCTCATGAACCAGCACTCTGTAAAACCAGGTTTTAATATACGAGATCTCCCGTATCGACTCATAATGCTCCAGCGCGCTGCATATGGCATTCTGAACGATATCCAGCGCGTCGTTCTCGTTTCTCACATAGGTATAGGCCAGCCTGTAAAACTTCTTTTGATTTGCAATGATATAATTTACCATAATGTCATAATGATCCTGTTTCATATTTTGTTTTCTGTCTCCTTTCACAGGCATGCTGTTTTTGTTCCCGTCTACTTTATTGACAAACACAGGATGTGAAAAGTTTCATCTCCTGTAGATTTTTTATTGAAAGAGTGGGGTCGAAAAATTATATCATTGTATGAGACAGGACGCAACAAAAAACAGCAGCAGGCATCCGGACACATTCGTCCAAACGCCTGCTGCTTTTATTTCATAGTAGAATCCGGACAGCCGGACTCTTTATTCCAAATTACCCCAATCAGCCAATATCCCCCGTTACCGATTTCGGGATCGTAAATTCCACGACTCCCATATATCCCGGGGCCACGGTATATTCGTCAAATACAAGCACCAGCTCTCCGTTCCCGTTGAAATAGAAGCTCTCGTCACCTGTAATCTGATTGAAGTCCTCTGCAGCCTCCTCGCCGGATTCAAAGAAATACATCTTGGAGTCGTCCGCCGCCATCTGAGCCCTCATCTGCTCTTTTATATTATCGCTGAGAGCCTGAATATAATCCGCTTTATCCCGAAATAAGTCCTTCAGGGTTACTACCTGGCCTGTTGCCTTGTCTATTGTGAATATCTTCACATAGTCTGCCCCGCTGGCCATAATCACGGTTGTGTTGATGCGCAGAGACAGATATTTATCATTGTCTGTCACCACCTGATAGCTGGAGGTTACAGAGTAATGGCCCTCACCGG
Organism: Hungatella hominis; assembly: GCF_014288005.1. NCBI lineage: Bacteria > Bacillati > Bacillota > Clostridia > Lachnospirales > Lachnospiraceae > Hungatella > Hungatella hominis. The sequence goes on along the minus strand of NZ_JACOPB010000001.1, from coordinate 681,680 downwards.
CAACGTCCTCTGTCACTTCCTTCTCGTATTCGGCGATCAGCTGGTTCGCATACTCCTCGATGGACTTGTTGACCTCTGTGTTCGCCTGATCTCCGATGGATACCTGGGGAATATCGATCTTCGCCTCATAATTATCTTTTGTATCTTCAAAAGTACGGAAGGTTACCACCTTGGCAATGGTTCCGAGCACCGGAATATTTTCCATGGCATTTGCGGTCGTAGGGCTTACGTTTGCCATCACGGTGATGGCGAGCAGCGCGGCCGCCGCTGTTAATCCTGTCTTCTTTGTAAACTGTATCACGATTCTCATCCTCTTTTCTTTTTTTGCCTTTTCAATTCCTGCCATCATGTTTTCCCTGGCCGAGGCCGGCACCGGAATGTTATGATATTCTTCTTTTAACTTCTCCAAATTGTTTCTGCTGTCGTTTTCCATAATGTGTCCCCTTTCTATGACATTTCCGACTTCAGTTCGATTCTGAGTTTTTTCAGTGCCCGGTACAATCTTGCTTTTACCGTGTTGACATTCAAATCCAGTGCCACAGCGATCTCTTCCAGCTTCAGTTCCTCTATAACCTTTAATACCACGATGGTACGGTCTTTTTCCTCCAGTGACTTGAGAAGCTCCATCGGATCATCCTCATGATAGACATCCTCGTGGGGGATCTCCACCCCCTCCAGACCGATGCTCTCCTTCTGTCTCTTCCTCAGAAAATCGACGGCCGTGTTCATCACCACGCGGTAGATCCAGGTGGATAAATAATCCGGCTCCCGCACCTTATTAATATCTTTCATCACCTTATAAGCACTTTCCTGGACAATGTCCAGCGCATCCTGTTCGTTATTCACATAGCTGTAGGCGAGACGATAATACTTTTCATAATTGGTCAGGAGTATTTTCTCAGCTTCAGCTTCCAAATTCTTCTTCAAATATTCTTCCTCCTCTCTCCTCTTCTGTCTGTTAGACGTTTCCTGTTTTAAAAAAGTTGCGAAAAAATAATCTTATTTATTCAAATAAAGTAAAAAATGGCACCCGGAAAGCCTGATACCTTTCCGACGTGCCACATTTTATTATTATACTATAGATCAAATCATTTTTAAAGAAAAAACGGATAAATATTAATTCCTTCCGCTACTCAAAACGCACAATTTCTTTTTTCAGCCTCTTCATAATCTTCTTTTCCAGACGGGAAATATAGGACTGGGAGATTCCAAGCAAATCGGCCACCTCTTTCTGGGTCATTTCCTCCCCCTCCTCGTCGGACAGGCCAAAGCGGAGCTCCACGATCTTTCTCTCCCTTGGGCTCAGCCGGCTGATGGCGGAATTTAAGAGATTGCGTTCCACTTCTGTCTCCAAATCCTTGTAGATCACGTCCTCGTCCGTTCCCAGAATATCGGACAGCAAAAGTTCATTTCCATCCCAGTCTACATTTAACGGCTCATCAATGGAGACCTCCATCTTCGTCTTATTGTTGCGCCGCAGATACATGAGAATCTCGTTCTCAATACAGCGTGACGCGTAGGTGGCCAGTTTGATGTTCTTCTCAGGGTTAAATGTGTTGATCGCCTTGATCAGGCCAATGGTTCCGATGGAAATTAAGTCCTCTACGCCGACACTGGTATTATCAAATTTCTTGGCTATGTAGACGACAAGGCGGAGATTATGCTCGATCAGCTCCGACTTTGCGCTCTGGTCATCTTCGCCTCCCAGCATGGCAATCACTCTCGCCTCGGACTCATTGTCCAGTGGGGCCGGAAGAATATCGGCGCCGCCAATGTAATGAATCTCTCCCTGCTTCGGCATCATCAGCGTCTTAAACGTGGGTACGGCTTTAAACTGGAAACGGTTTGGTACGGAAACTTTTAATATCATATCGGTAATCTCTCCTTTTCATCTGAAACTAATCTTCATGCAGAAGCATCTGGTATTCCCCATCCACAGACAGGGGACGGCGGCAGACAGCCACCAGAGGCTTTTCTATAATTTTCACGTCACTGCCCTGGCGTATTTCCATTTCATCCAGGAAAATCCCGGGCATCACGCCTTCCTTCTTTCCCACACTCCCAAACGGAATGTATATGACAGAGGACACGCTCTCGCACAGCTCCTTAAGCGCCTCGTAGGTCACTACATGAACTGGCCGGTGCGTCACTGGCTCATACAGCCGGTTACCGGTATCGAGAAGCGCTGTCACCGTCTTCTTCCGCCCTCTGTAATGCATCGTTACCTCGTAGAAATGGTTCCGGCTCTTTCTGGCCTCCAGAACGAAGCCCAGGATACACCTCACACCGAAGTAAGCGCCGGCAGCCAGCAGCAGCAGCCGGTAAAACGGCATGGCCGCCCGGTTATTTCCGCGAAGGATCTGTTCTATATAATAACCGGCCATCGTATGCTGGTAGAGAGCCTGCATGGCTCCGGCCATCATGACGGTCACCAGATAGAGGCAGGCTACCGCCTTGCCAATCTCCCGCTTCTTTCTGACGCCGAACGCCGTCACCACCATCAGGCAGCTGACCACGGCGTAGGTCATAAAAAAAGAGACCGCGGGGGGAATGGACGGAAATGCCGCGCACAGGACGGCCCAGGCAGCTCCCAAAGCAGCGCCCAGCACGATTCTGTATCTGCCCGCCCGGTATCTCATCACCTTTCCGGTTATGGAAAGCACAAGATAATCCAGGATCATGTTTATGACAAAAAACACATCTATGTATAAGTCAACCGTCACTAAAAGTTTTCTCACCTCCTGCCCTGTATGAACATTATAGTCAGAGAGACCTTCAGATTTTGTCAAAACGGCGGCCCTGATTCCTGTTTTTCATCGCCTTTTTCCCGGTATTTTCATCATAATTCGACATCTTATGGTCAAACATCTGTTTGCACCACCCCCGTCCATGCGTTTCACGCACCAATCACAAAGCTTTGCAGCTTTCCATACTTCCTTAGCGCGGAGTGCGCCTTCTGCCCGGAGGGCCCACGAAAAAAAGAGTCGAACCAGGCAGATTTTTTCCGCCGGGTTCGACTCTTTTCTTATAAAGATTGATAAACAGGACAGGCTGCGCGCTCCTATTCGCCTAACTGAGCGATACGCTCCTTCACCTGATCCATCATCTGTGTATATTTTTCCAGTTTCGCCTTTTCTTCCTCCAGTTTGGCTGCCGGCGCCTTACTTACGAATTTCTCGTTGCTCAGCATTCCCTTTACGCGGGACAGCTCCCTGGACAACCGCTCCTCTTCCTTCTTTAACCGTTCTTTTTCCTTCTCGATATCTACCAGCTCGGCAAACGGCATATAGATGACTGCCTGATGGATCACAGCGGACACGGCGTCTTCGCCGATTCCTTCCTTATCCTTCTTTAGCACGATTTCGCTGGCATAGCCCAGCATGGCAAAGAACACACGGCTGTGCTCGAAGATATCCAGGATTTCGCTGTTCTCTGATACAACGTATACCTTTGCCTTCTTGCTCGGCGGAACGTTCATGGAAGTCCGGACATTCCGGATAGCTCTTACCGCTTCCTTGATGGTCTCTACCGCATGCTCTTCCTCGGCAAAGTTCCATTCCTCCTTATATTCCGGCCATGCGGATACCATGATGGAACATTCCGCCGAAGGGCACTGAGGGGGAGTCTCCTCTTCTTCCTCGTCCTGAAGATTGCAGAAGATTTCCTCGGTGAGGAACGGCATATATGGATGAAGCAGCTTCAGGGAATTAATCAGCACGGTCTTTAAGGTCCAGATGGCCGCTGCCTTTGTAGTATCCTCTTCGTTCCAGAGTCTCGGCTTTACCATCTCGATATACCAGTCGCAGAATTCCTCCCAGATAAAATCGTAAACCTTCTGGAGGGCGATTCCCAGTTCATACTTGTCTAAATTGTCTGTCACCTCGCGGGCCAGGGTGTTGGCCTTGGAAAGAATCCATTTATCCGCCATGGTCAGATCAGACAGCTCCGCCTGGCTGTCAGGCGCCTTCTCGATATTCATCATTATGAAGCGGGAAGCGTTCCATACCTTGTTGGCGAAGTTGCGGCTGGCTTCCACTCTCTCCCAGTAGAAACGCATATCGTTTCCAGGGGCATTGCCGGTAATGAGTGTCATACGCAGGGCGTCCGCGCCGTACTTGTCGATGACTTCCAGCGGATCGATGCCGTTGCCTAAGGACTTGCTCATCTTGCGGCCCTCAGAATCTCTGATCAGTCCATGGATCAGCACGGTGTGGAACGGCAGTTCTCCGGTCTGTTCCAGCCCTGAGAACACCATACGGATCACCCAGAAGAAAATAATATCGTATCCTGTCACCAGCACGTCTGTCGGATAGAAATACTTTAGATCCTCTGTCTCGTTCGGCCATCCGAGTGTAGAGAACGGCCACAGAGCAGAAGAAAACCAGGTGTCGAGCGTGTCTTCATCCTGAGTAAGGTGAGTACATCCGCATTTCGGGCACTTCTCCGGTCTTTCCTTGCTTACAACAATCTCTCCGCATTCGTCGCAGTAATAGGCCGGAATCCTGTGGCCCCACCACAGCTGTCTGGAAATACACCAGTCGCGGATGCTCTCCAGCCAGTGCAGATACGTCTTATCGAAACGCTCCGGCACAAATTTCAGTTTTCCGTTCTTCAACGCCTCGATCGCCGGCTTTGCCATCTCTTCCATGCGTACAAACCACTGCTGCTTCACCATCGGCTCTACCGTGGTCTTACAGCGGTCGTGAGTACCTACGGCGTGGGTATGGGGAACCACCTTTACGAGAAGGCCCAGTTCCTTCAAATCCTCTACGATGGCTTTTCTGGCCTCGTAGCGCTCCATCCCATCGTACTTGCTGCCAGGCAGACTGATGGTCGCGTCGTCGTTCATTATCGTAAGCTCCGGAAGGTTGTGGCGTTTGCCCACCTCGAAGTCGTTAGGGTCATGGGCCGGTGTAATCTTTACACATCCGGTACCGAATTCCTTGTCTACGTAGGAGTCGGCAATCACCGGGATGGTGCGTCCCGTGAGAGGCAGCTTAAGCATCTTTCCAACGAGATTGGTGTAGCGCTCATCCTCCGGATTAACCGCCACAGCCGTATCACCGAGAAGCGTCTCCGGTCTCGTGGTTGCAATCTCCACAAAGGAACCTTCCTCTCCCGCTACCGGATAATTGATATGCCAGAAAAATCCGTCCTGATCCACATGCTCCACCTCTGCGTCCGATATGGAGGTCTGGCATACCGGGCACCAGTTGATGATTCTGGATCCCTTGTAAATATAGCCTTTCTCATACAGACGGATAAATACTTCCTGCACCGCTTCCGAACAGCCCTCGTCCATGGTAAAACGTTCTCTGTCCCAGTCTGCGGAGGAGCCCATCTTATGAAGCTGGTTGATAATGCGTCCGCCGTATTCCTTCCTCCAGTCCCAGCATTTCTCCAGGAATCCGTCACGGCCCAGGTCCTCCTTATCGATGCCCTGCTTCTTTAAACTCTCAATAACCTTGACCTCTGTGGCGATCGCCGCGTGATCCGTACCCGGCTGCCAGAGCGCCTCGTATCCCTGCATCCGTTTGTAGCGGATTAAAATGTCCTGCATGGTGTTGTCCAGCGCGTGGCCCATATGAAGCTGGCCGGTGATATTAGGCGGAGGCATCACAATGGTAAATGGTTTCTTATCCGGATTGGGCTCTGCGTGGAAATACTTCCTGTCCAGCCATTTCTGGTATATCTTGCCCTCAATTTCGGCAGGATTATAATTTTTTTCTAGTTCTTTCATGGTATTCTCCTTATCTGTTTTCTTTTTTATTTTTCTAAGGCTGTCTGCCCTGTTTCATAAAGCTTTGAAACGCTTCGAAATCTCCTTTTTGACAGGCCGCTAGACTCTTTCACCCTGGAAATCTGGCTGTAATAATATGTTTTCGCCGCTTCACCGTCATTTGCACACTCAATTCTGTCCGGATAAAACAATATGGTCTTTCCCATTCCGGTATGGCTCAGTTCATAGACTCTATAGTTCCTTTTTGCCAGCCTGGAGCTGTAAAACACGCTGATTAGGAGGAACAGCACTCCCGGAGGTTTTTTATTCATAGAACGAACTTTGCTGTGAAATAAAAAAAGCCCTCTGCATGTATTCCATGCAAAGGGCGAACAATCCGCGGTACCACCTTTTTTCCTGCGGCAGTCTGCGCCACAGCTCTCACGGTCTTTAACGCAAACCACGCGTGAGCGCCTACTGAACACCACTGTATTTCAGCACTCCGGTTCCAAAGCTACCTTCCGCACACACTTCCTTAACCATCTTTCAGCCGGTGAATGGTTTTCTCTGTCAGGGTTATGAACGTACTCCTCTTCTTCATTACCTTTTTTCTTTATGGTGATATCATAGAGGTTTTTTCAGCATTTGTCAACCCCTGTGAGTCATGTGCCGAAAAGTTCTGGTCATTTCTCTATTCTCAATTCCCTCCGTTCACACCGGCATCCACATAGAATTCCCCATCGTCACCGCGGAAAAATGCCATGCCCGCGGGGGCGTCAAGCAGCGGAATAATATCGGGATCATAGTTTGCCACCGTATTCAGATCATAGAGTCCGAAATGCCCGCTGTCCTCACAGTATTCCCGATCTTCCGATCCCTCATAGAAGATCCATCCGCTGTCCTCCGGGTGTTCCTCCTGCGGCTCATTACGCACCATATAGCCCACTTTGGAGCCTTCCACCATAATCTTATCGGTGGCGATTCCAAACTGGCCGCTCTCCAGCAGCGGCTTTATCTCTTCCGCCTTCTTGAAGAACTTCTTACGCCGCGGAAGCTCCGGCATGGGAACGTCGTAGGCCTCCGGATCGATAAAACGGATCACAAGACACGCCTTGTCCCCATTTTCATCAAACCCCCAGTAACCGCTGTACGCACCGTCACCGAAACCACTGGTAAAGAGAATCAGGTTTTCATCGCTTCCCGGCGGACACCAGTCCATATAATCGCCGTCCTCCCTCTGATATCGGGGATACTGTTCGGCATAAGCCTTCATGGCCTCCGCAAAGCAGTCGTCATAGAGATTTTTGTCCGTATTCTCCCCGCGCCACTCTTTTATAAAATCATCATAAACGACAGACACAGCCCTGTCACAGATACAGGCCAGCCCCGTATCCACACCGAACATGGCAAATACTCCCGGTTTATCTTTATCTTCAATCGTATAGCCCTGAGGCATGGCCAGTTCATAGCGGACCGGCGTCTTTCCGTTCACGTCCAGTTTCGCCGCCAGGAAACGGAATCCAAAGACCGGATGATCGATCACTGACAGCGATACCGGATAGCTCCCCGGCTCCAACGTCTCCTCCAGCGTACAGGAATATTTCGTATTTATGTAGCAGAGCGGATCTCCAATCTCGATCCTGCCGGTCTTTAGCCGCACCTCTCCGATCGTCAGTTGTTCATACGCTCCCGCGCGGTCAAACAAAGCATTGAGCCCCGCGGCTTCCGGTTCCTGTTTCATAAGCTCCAAGTTCTTTTTAAATATCTCCTGAAATACGTTCTGCCATATATTATCACCCATAGCGTCCTCCTGTCTGAACGTTTCGTTTTCTGTATCGCCGTTCAGGTTTTATACGCCTTAGTGTATCATAACATGTCACTTTTTTCCACTTACGATTCCAGCCGTTCCAGCCGTATTTTCCATTTCCCCCGGGTTCCATGTCTTTCGGAAACAATATCCTTGTTTCTGTAGACGCTGAGAATCAGTCCAAGCAATATGTAATTCACCAGGGTACTCTGCCCTCCGTATGACAGAAACGGAATCGTCATGGGCTCTACCAGCGGTACGCCGAAATTGGCCGCCACATAGACAATCATCTGAATTGTCAGAACCACGGAGCACGCCGTTCCGATGAGAAATCCAAGGCGGTTCTTCTGTCTCCACGATATGGAAAATGCTTTCACCACTGTAGCGGCAAGTATGCACAGCATGGCAGTTCCGGCCGCAATACCGTATTTGGCAAAAACAAAGAAAACAACGTAGTCGCAGTTTAAAAACTTCATAGCCTTCGGCATAGGCGCTGCCGATGAGCCAAACATTTGAAAACTGGAGACGGACTCCTGAAGATAGGGAATAATCCCTCCATTGGAGTTGTAATAAAGCATATCCGGGCCAAAAATGGACTGAAGCCTGATCATCTGGTACGTATGCAGTACTCCCAGGTCCGTTCCCTTCCAGTAAAGAAGGAGGAGGGTGAGCACAGGTACGGCAATAAGAGCTGCTATGGTCCGGGCCTTTTTGACATGGAAGAATCCTTTCCATACGGCAATAAGCAGAAGCAGGAAACAGCCGCCGGCGAGCTCCAGACTCCCATGTACCATTATCGTCTTCAGTCCCATGAAAAATGGCATGAAGCTTAAGAGATAACAGACGGCTACCGCTCCGTATCCCTTTGTCCGGAATCTATAAAGCACTCCCGCGTAGAGAGGCAGGAACAGCGTCAGATAATTATAGATTCTCACTTTTCCCATGATTACGACGTGTGTATTTGCGATGATGATTATGACGATGAAGTAACCAAACCACAGAAGGAGGGGATACCGGCCGAGTATTGTGTAATCGACGATATAAACTGCGGCGAGAACGCCGAGTCCCGTGACGGTAAAAAAGCACTGGCGTTTCCAGAAATAGTCTGCAAGATCGCCGGAAATGCCGCCGAACAGTCCGGTATAGCATGTCATATACTGAAGCGCGAGGCCTAACGCGCTTAACAGAAGCACCAGAATGAGGAATTTCCACTCCAGATGCGGCCGGTGAATCCGGTTCAGAGCAGTTCCCGTCCCTATGGGATCTCCCATCTGGCGGACCGCCTCTCTCTTCGCCTCAGAAGGCGTCATGCCATCAGCCTCATAGGCATCAGACTGTTCCTGCACATGGTTTTCCAGTTCCGCCCTGACCATAGTCCTGGCCTTTTTACAGCGGATCTGCTCCGATACGGTATCGAGATATTCAGACAGTTCCATAGACGACACCTCCTGCCAGTACTCCGGATACCGCTCCGGCATATTGCTTCCACTCCTCTTCCTTCCCTTTCAGGTAACGCTTTCCCTCGCCGGTAATACTGTAATACTTGCGTATCTTGCCGGAAGCGTCCTCTTCATAGGAGGTCAAATATCCCTTCTGTTCCAGGGAATGCAGGAGGGGATAAAGGGTTCCCGCCTTCAGTTCGAATACATCGTTGGATTTCTTCCGCAGATTTTCTATCATCTCGTATCCGTACATGTCTTTTTCTGTTAGAAGTTTTAGAAGAAGCATGGTGGTACTGCCTGAGATCAGGCTTTTGTCGATGGGCATGGGAGTACCTCACTTTCTTTTTTGAGTTGTTATATAGGTTATCTATATATCGATTATCTATATAATAGTTGATGGCAGAGAAGATGTCAAGGGAGAACTGCCCTGTTTATATAAAATTGATGGTGCTGCCCGCTGGACCGCAGTGCCGCTCGATTCCGCTTCGCTTCATCTCGCTGACAGGCGTTCGCCCTATGAAAAAAGACATAGGCAAATTTACTTTTGTGCTAGCACAACGTATATTTGCCTATGTCTTTTTTCGCACTGCTCAGTGCTTATATCATGTTTCGGTACTCCCCCTTCCACTCTTTAACCAGTTCGGAAGCACCTTTCATTCTTTTAATCGGATCTTTTAAAAATAGTTCGTCTAATTTTTCTAAACTTTCCACCTTCTGCGCGGCCTCTTCTGCCTTCTTCATATCTTCATCCCATACCGCTTTTACATCTTCCGTAATCAATGTGCGGTATCTGTCTTTTAATACCAGATTGGGGTTCCATTTGGATAAATAATAGATTCGCTTTAATACGTCTCCACTCTTTGCTAAATCAAACGACTTCTGATACGCCCGATAGGCCTTCTCCATGGAAAATAAACGCGCATAAGAAGCTCCCAGATTATTGTATATCTTCGCAAAAAAGGCGTCGTCTGTTGAAGACTCCTTTGGCATCTCTAAGATTCCTTCGTATTCTGCTACGGCTTTGCCGTACTGCTTTCTCGTGAAAAGGTAGTCGGCTTTGGCTTTGGCGAATTCGGGCGGGGGCATTTTTCTGTAGTTTTCGATCTTTTGACGGAAATGTTTGATCTCGGCTGCGTTGTAGTAGTCACATTCCGTCAGGATTAAAAACAGGAGCTCATCGGTGTCTTCTCCGCTCTGCTGCCATTTTTCCAGCTTGGCCGCCATAAAGCCCATCTCCAGCTCGCCGCGGATGAATTCGATCAGATGGTCATCCACGAAATCATCCAGTACCAGGAGCGGATTATGGTAGATCACATAGCAAAGCTCCTGGGAGGAGTAAAGGTGGACTCCCAGGCCCTCGAAATAAAAAGGATGTTTTACCGGCTCCTGCCGGCATAGTATCAGGCTCATATCATGACCTCTTGTCTGACTACGGCATCTGAGGCCGGGAACAGTTCTCCGAAGCCCTTGTCCTTAAGCACCACCGCCATCGTCTTCTCATCTAAAAATCCCACGCTGATCCCCACACGCGTCGTTCTCTCCGGCCGTTTCGGGAATCCCTCCAGCGGAATCTTTACCAGCTTTTTCTGCTTCGGATCCATGGGGGTTACTAAAAACTCTACGTAGTCCTGGTTATCCACGATCAAATCCACACTGCTTCTCGACTCATACCAGTTGTCACCGGCAGCCGCCACGATCAGCTGGCTCTCACGGTTCTTGTGAAGCACCTTCATCGAAATCGTCGAATGAAGCCGCCCCTCGCAGACACAGATAAAGGGGTAAGACGTCTTTTCATGGAGGTAATCCATGCCCTTAAAAGCGGCGCCCCTGGCAAACAGCTCCTGGTCCATGTAGACCTTTCGCCTGGAACAGAGAAGCTTCATGAAATCTCCCGCCCAGTCCTGCCGCTCAAAGCCTTTTCCTGTCAGGAAAATAGAAGAAAACAGCTTCTTGGAAAGCAGCCGCTCCGCGCAGGAACTGAGTATCTTATCTGCCAGCTTTCCGCCGGAAGGGGTATTCAAAATATCGAGATTAAAGCTCTCCTCCAGCGCCTCATCCTCGGCCACCACAGTCATCAGCTTCATCCCGCGCTGAACCTTTAATTCGTGGTAATGGAGCGAATCCTCTGATAAATCGAAGACCGCTACCTGATTGTTCCATACTTCCTTCTTCTGGCTCAGAACGTAGTAGACAAAGCCTTCCGTATGGCTGATGATGTGCACCCGGTCCCTGGGGATCTCTAAGTAATCCGCACAGTACATCAGCGCGTCCATCAGCTTGACCTCCACCTTTTCCAGTGTGATCACCAGCTCCTTTACCTCATCAGAGAAAAATTCCTCCTTGGCCAGCGCCAGTATTTTCTTTAGATAGATCTTAAGCAGGGTGGTGCCCTCGTATTTCACGCCTCCCAGCGTGGCGGTACCGTCCTTCATGACCATCTTTATAAGCTTGTCTACGATAATGCCTTCCCCCACCAGGGTGTATGCGTAAGCTTCTTCCCCCACATACCACTCGTCATCATCCTTCTTCCGGCAGATAACCGTCGGCAGGCACCACGTCTTTTCACGTTCATGACAGCACAGCCTGGTATAGGCATCACATAAATCAAGTCCAATTATCAATCCGTCCATCGACAATCCCCTTATCTACATCAGTGGAAATAATTCTTCCGCGGCAGCATTCTTTGTTAAATACTCCCGCATCCGTTTTTTGAGCCCTTCTTCGTCCTTTAAACTCAGACACAGGCTCATTTCATTTAAACAGGCAAATCTGCTTTCCGAATCACCGGCCGCCGATGCAGCGTCACAGCTGACGCTTCCTTCTTTTTTCAGCACCCACTTGCCGTCTTCCAGTTCACTGATCCGGTACTCCATGATTTCCCCTTCAAAAAGGACCTTCTTCTTTACGAAAATCCCCTGGTACGTCCTTCCAATATCCTCACAGTGGTATTCCTCCTCATCCGGCAGAATCCGGACCTCAAAATCGATCCGCGCGTTCCTGTCTGAATGATACTGGATCATGGCCTTGTCCATGATATCCTCCGGCATGGGAACGTATTTCGCCAGCTTCTTGAAATACGGGAATACCAGTCCCGCCTCCAGGAGAACCGCTGTCGTGCTCTTTAACAGCTCCTTCTGCTCCTCTTCCAGCGAGGAAAGCTCGGAATAGTATTTGGTCAGAGCCAGCAGATAGATCGTCGGTATCCTGTCTTTGTCTGCAGAGCCGTTGACCGCGCCTTCCAGATAGGCGAAAACCTTGTCATCCGGAGTCTTGTCATCAAGGAAATACTCCGAACTCTTAATTGTAAAATATGCCCGGACGATGTTGTCACTCGTCTTCTTTTTGTTCATATAGAGGCTGAATACCCGGTCTATGGTTTCCGTGCATCCGGAAAACATCATCTGTGCCACCAGACGCTCCTCAAGATCATACGTCTCCACATGCTCGGAAATGCCCTGCAGAAGTATGCGGTACATCTGATTCGTCAGACCGTTATAGTGCTCGCAGAGGTAATCCAGGATAACGCTGTCACTCATGCCTTCCAGAAATACGCGGTACGACAGGTGGAGAAGCAGCGGGTCTTCATCAAAAAGATTCTGAAGAATCATCTTGGTACACAGCTTTAAAAGCCGCTTGCTCTGAATCTCCTCGCAGCCGAATTCCCGTATCATATCGAAGGCTTCCTCGACATAATTGCGGTTGATTAAGGTCTCACAGATTCCCAGGCGTTCTTCCTTCGTAAGCAGACGCTTGTCGAGGCGCACCAGATAAGCGCCTCCCTCTGTGCTGTCTTCACTCACCGGATGAAGAGGAGAGTCTCCCTCTTTCACGTTCGATGGAATGCCCGGCATATTCTGGTAATACTCTATAATTCTGGATAGCAGGAGTCTCTGATACAGCGGCTGGAGCCGTCCATCCTCCATGGCATCCTCCAGCATCCCCGCCTCCTTCTCATCTGCAATGCCCCTCTTTAAGATCTCGTCGCAGGCCCGGAGTCTGAGCATCGGATGATCGGGATACAGTTCAAAGCAGCGCGCCTCTAACTCCGGCTTATCCATCACCGGCGTCTTCTCATAAGGAACCGTACTGTAACGGTTTCCAAAGGCATCCTGAAACAACAGAATGCTGTGCTCGGAAAACAGCGGCACGTATGCTACGCCGTCATCCAGAAGAAATGCGTCCTCCTCCAGCAGCTCCTCGTAGCAGACAATTACATACTTCATCTTAAGGTTCCTGCACTCCACGCGGTAAGAACGCAGAATAGAGGGCAGTACCTTAGCCATAGGAAGGTCAATGACATCCTTGTAAATCATGTGTTCGTAAATAACCGCCAGATTACTTCCGATCCTTGATTCGAACAGCTGTTCTGTGGCGAATTTTTCGATATCCCGCTCGTACACCTCATACAGCGGATCGGATTCCTTTAAGTAAACCAGCACATTTTTATAGAGCAGCGCCCTGCTGTGGCGGTCCAGCTCGCTACCGCCGTAGGAAAAATAGAGGAGCACTTCCTTGGGAAGCAGGTAGCAGTAATCCTTTGGAAGCGCGTACAGATAATACTCGTAAAGCCGTGTCAGGCTGATTCCTTCTTTGATCCCCTTCTCATACCACTTAAATGCCTCCGCACTCCTGCTCTCTCCCCGGATCAGTATGGAACAGACCGCTTCCAGTATTTCCTTTCCGGGATACTTCTCATACAGGCGTCCCAGCGCTCTGTAGTGAAGGCGGTTAAAATGCCTGGACGTCAGCGTAAGCCTCGCCGCAGCCAGCGCAAATTTCTCTCCCGCGGCACCGTATCTGGCGCCGAAGGACAGGACCTGCAGCTCAAACGGGCCGATACTCCGGATCAGATCCGGTTCTTCGGAAAGCAGCCTGCAGGCATGCAGATAGAGAAACGGGCTTCTCATGCCCGCTTCAAACTGGCGCCTCATCATGGATATGGCTCCGCCCGGATTCTCATTAAGCCGGCGGTCCAGTCTTAAAAGGATCAGAAACAGATTATGAAGGCCCGGATTTTCCTCCAGATATTTTCTCAGCAGACGAACCAGCGATTCCTTCTGGTATTCATCCGGCTGCAGTATCAGCCTCAGATACTGATAGTAGCAGTAAAGCTCCAGCTTCTCCTGCCGCTCCGCCAGGATCTTCTCCCGGCATTCATCCAGCAGCAGCGCCGCCTGGCTCGTCCTGTCGTCTGAAAGGTATATCTCGGCCCTTAAAAGCTTAATCGCCTCCTGCTGCCCCTTCATCTCCTCGATCTCATCCAGCGCCCGCAGCATCTGATTATGAGGAAAGTCCCCCTCACCTGCGTTCGGCGTATTGTGAGGAAAGTCCCCATTACCTGCCTCTTTCTGTAAGCGCAGGTGCAGATACGTCGCCACCGCTTCCTTCGTATAGGCGTCCTCCGCGGAAATACCGCCTCCCGGGTTCACCATCGCGGTCACCGGAACGACGAAGCGCTCTTCGATTCCGGTAATGATAATGCGTCCCTGGTTCAGGCCCTGATGCATGCGCCTCGGATGGATGCGGTAGACGATCTCGCAGGTGTCGTCGGTAAAATCCTGGTCTCCGATGTTTCTCACCGGAATCTCTATAAAATCACAGTCGGCCGTAACCTCAAGGCTTACGTAGCCCCAACCGCTTCTGGTTATCGTAATACATTCCTGGATCACTCCGTCCAGTTGATGAAACCGCCGCTCACTCTCGTCCGCAGTCAGCTTTACCGGCTCCTTGACACCGAGTCCGGTAAGGAATTCCTCCAGCTCCTTCTTCCTGTCCGGTCTTCCTTTTAAACCACCGTAAAGGGCCCTCACATGCAAATCCTTCATGAAAGGGGCCTCGAAAAAATCTCTATATTCAAATAAGCGAAGCGCAGTCTCATAGTCGTTCTTCGCTGTTCCGGCGAAATCCTCCGCCGTCTTTAAATCGCTCAATGCTTTCCCTGACGTACTCAGTTCCACACGAAAAGAATAAGGGACTTCTCTTTCTCCGCCATTGGTAACCAGATAGAAAGCGCCCTTAATCATATCTCCGTCTTCCAGAAAACCGGTATTCACCTCATAGACCAGATGGTTATAGGTGCCGCCAAACGCCCCATTAAGAAGCCTCACGCGGAAATTGGAAGAATATGCAAGTCCTTTTATATGCAGATTATTCTCACTGGTAACGACAAGTTCCCGCCTCGTGGCCCCGCCGGAACGCACCACGTCGTGGGTTTCTTTCGGAGTGACCTTGATCACAGGAACCTCCGAATCGATGATGCCTTTAGCCAGCCTGTTGATTCGTTCTCTCATAGTACCACCTGTATCTTATGTTCTTCATCCTGACAGCTGTTGTCTTTCAGTTTAATTACTATATTCTAACATATTTTCTATTGATTTAAAACCCTAAAATTGGTATGATAAAATAAAAACTGATAGAAGAAGGACAAGAATCATGACAACGAATGAAAAAGCTTTATTATTGCATGAAAAATGGAACGGCAAGCTGGAAACTATTTCCAAAGCCGAAGTAAAAAGCAGGGAAGATTTGGCCCTCGCCTATACTCCCGGCGTTGCGGAGCCGTGTAAGGTCATCGCTGCCGAACCGGAAACCGCTTATAAATATACAATCAAATCCAACACGATCGCGGTTGTTTCCGACGGCAGCGCGGTTCTTGGCCTCGGCAATATCGGACCTCTGGCCGCCATGCCCGTTATGGAAGGAAAGGCCGTGCTCTTCAAGGAATTCGGCGGCGTCAACGCATTTCCAATCTGCCTGGATACTCAGGATACGGAAGAGATCATAAAGACCGTTGTCAACATTGCTCCTGCTTTCGGAGGAATCAATTTAGAGGACATTTCCGCGCCCAGATGTTTTGAGATTGAGGAACGCTTAAAAGAGCTGCTCCCCATCCCCGTCTTCCACGATGACCAGCACGGAACCGCCATCGTCGTTCTGGCGGGAATCATCAACGCATTAAAGGTGACCGGCAGGAAGAAGGAAGACTGCCGGGTCGTCGTAAACGGTGCCGGTTCCGCCGGAATCGCCATCACGAAGCTTCTCTTAACCTACGGATTTTTGCACATCACCATGTGTGACCGCGCCGGAATCTTAAAGAAGGGTATGGACGGCTTAAACTGGATGCAGGAAAAGATGGTGGAAGTGACCAACTTAGAAGGCGCAGACGGCAGTCTGGCCGACGCCATGAAGGGCGCCGATATCTTTGTCGGCGTATCCGCACCGGGAATTGTCACAAAAGAGATGGCCGCGTCCATGAACAGGGATGCGATACTGTTCGCCATGGCAAACCCGGTTCCTGAGATTATGCCTGACGTTGCAAAAGAGGCCGGAGCAAAAATTATCGGCACCGGCAGGTCTGATTTCCCCAATCAGGTCAATAATGTAGTTGTATTCCCGGGCATCTTTAAGGGTGCTTTAGAGGGACGCGCCACTGCGATCACTGAAGAGATGAAGCTGGCTGCCGCCACCGCGATCGCAGGGCTGGTGGATGAATCCATACTGGATGAAAACCATATTCTGCCGGAGGCATTTGATCCCCGTGTGGCCGATGTGGTCAGCCGTGCAGTGAAAGATCATATACAAAAGTAAGAATCAATCTATGGAGGGTGTCCTATGTTGTCAGAACCCATGACGCTTTATAAATTAATGATTTTGTATATGCTGAAGCAGGTCAATTTTCCCCTTACCAGTGCGCAGCTGTCAAATTTTTTCCTGGAGCATGAATACACCACGTATTTCACGCTGAATCAGGCATTAAACGAACTTCTGGAGGCCAAGCTCCTCCATGTGGAGACCAACCACAACAGCAGCCGCTATGAGATCACGCGGGAGGGAGAAGAAACCCTTTCGTTCTTCGGCAACAAGATATCCTCTGCCATCATTGAAGACATCGATGAATATTTGAAAGAGAACAAGTTCCGCCTCCGCAACGAGGTGGGCGTGACCGCGGATTTCTACAAATCCACCAATCAGGATTTCATCGTTCACTGTGAGGTGCGTGAGGGTAAGAGCTGTCTGATCGATTTGGAGCTCGCCGTCCCCGATAAGGACCAGGCGGAAATCATGTGTGACCACTGGAAGGCCAAAAGCCAGGAAATCTACGCATTTGCCATGAAGGCTCTCATGAGCGACTAAAAAGGCAATTATAAAGGGGGAATTCCCATGCAGATCAAAAAACAGAAATCATTGATTCAGGAAATCAGAGATGAGTATCAGGCAGAAGTGAAAAAGCTGAAACGGAAGAAATTTCTTTTGAAGGCAAAGCTACTGCTGACTATTGTCCTTCCCGTCTTTATCATCCTGCTTTCGGTGAAGGTTATCAAAACCTTTGTGCGCATCAAGGTAAGAGATATCTTTTCCAAAAAGCCCAGAGATGCGAAGGGCACGGAGAACGCGGAGAACGTGCAGGTCTCTAAGAGCCAGAAGCAGGAGCAGACACAGGAACAGACGTCTCCGGAACCGGAGCCGTTAAAACCAGCCGTTCCGGTTCCGGCAGTTATGACGCCGGTAGAAAAAGAAATTATAACGCCGGTTCCTGTGGTAACGGAATCTGTCACTGTATCTGAATAGAGTCATGCAAAAATGGTATAAGGAGCATTGGGGATTGTAAATATCCACATGCTCCTTATACCATTTTCGGATCATCATTCTTCACTAAAATTAAGGTTCTTTCGGCTGTATCTTTTACTCTGTCTTTCAGACTAAAACCAATTGTACAGCAAAAGTTATGAAAATAAGACCAACACATTTTTGCAATATTGCCACTCGTTTTGGCGATTGATTCATCCACACTTTTGCAATACTTCCCATAAAACCATACCCAATAAATACAGCCAACGTCAGTACCATAAACAGCGCTCCAAGCAAAGCACTTGTTATCATATAATGTTTACTGTCAGAAGCGACATACTGTGGTAGAAACGCAAAAAAGAATAGTGTCAATTTTGGATTTAATAGATTGATAAGTACTCCTCGACTAATAATTACAGGTATATAGTGCGTTGTCTGCATTTCTGAAAATTGAATATTATTTTTTGAACATATCATACCCAATCCCAAAAATATCAAATATACAGCTCCTACATATTTAATAATATCAAACACTGTATCATTTATTTGCATCAGTAATGAGGATAATGCAATACTGATACATAAATGCGGAAGAATCCCAATCATACAGCCCAAGGCCGCAAAAATGCTTTTTTCTTTTCCCTCGGTCAAGCCAACAGTTATAGTATAGATAACACCCGTACCAGGAATCAAAATAATAATCAATGATGTAATTATAAAAGTATATGTATTCATTTTATCTCCTGCCAACAGTTCTAATAGATGTCCGTTCATATTTTGGACAGTCGTTCTTCTATTGTTTTATTTTAATTTTAAATCAGTTTGTTCCTGGCAAGGCGTTCGATAGAAATCCCCATATCCTTCACGACCATAGCTCTAAATTGAAACTTTGGAAAAACACTTTTTACTGATGCGTATTTTTTAATCATTTTACTTCATCCTTTCTTGTTCTCTTGATTTATGCTACAATTGTATCAATTTAAAAGTGGGTTTTAAAGTTCCACTATATAGTTATTTTTATAGAACCACTTTTAAAAGAAAGGATTACTATGTGGATAGAAATAAATCGTGACAGTCAACTTACATTAGAGCGGCAAATTTATACACAAATCCGCCAAAAAATATTGAACGGTATGTTACCTTCTGGATATAAACTTCCATCAACTCGTAAATTATCATCAGAACTTGCTGTTTCCAGAAACACAATTATTGAAACGTATAGTCAGCTAGCTGCTGAAGGGTATCTAAAAACAATAAAGGGATCAGGCACAGTGGTCGCAGACGAACTGCACGCCCTTGATTTGATTCCGTCTGTTAATAACAGCACTACGGCGAAACAGAATAAAATGCAACGCCCCGCAGACATCATTGACTTTCGCACCGGATTACCAGCTTTAGAGTATTTTCCGCATAAACTTTGGGGAAATATCTACCGTGAAGTGTGCAATAGAATTGAGCCATCATCTTTCGGCTATTGCAAGACCTTTGGCGTACAGGAATTACAGGAAGCAATTGCGAAATATTTATATCGAACAAGAGGGTTGTCCTGTACTCCCCGTCAGATTGTTATTACTTCCGGAGCAACACAAGGCTTGTCGCTGATTTCTCAAATCTTGAAAGCCAAAGATAACATTGTTTTAATCGAGGAACCAACACATTCTGGTTTAAGGAAGGTAATAACCTCTACCGGATGTATGATTGAAGGTGTTCCCGTTGATGATAATGGGATTTGCATTGATTTTATGCGTGATAAGAAAAATGTCTCATTTGTTTATACAACGCCTTCACATCAATATCCAATGGGAGGCGTTTTACCTATCAGAAGGCGTTTAGAACTTATTCGTTTTGCGGAACAAAATAACTGCTATATAGTAGAGGACGACTATGACGGCGAATTTAGATATGAAGGCCCTCCTATCAGTTCTTTATATGAATTGAACCCGCAGCGTGTTATTTATCTTGGTTCGTTCAGTAAAATACTCGCTCCCGCACTTCGGCTGGGATTTATGATTTTGCCGGATAAATTGCTTTTACCATGTAAGAAACTGAAAATGTATTCGGATGTTCATACGGATGTTTTAGGGCAATATACATTAGCCCAATTCATACAGGAGGGATATTTTGAAAAACATATTTGGAAAATGAAAAAGCTCTATGGCAGAAGGAGAAAGCTTCTACTCAACGAGTTGTCTTGTCATTTTCCGGGCCAGTTTGCTATTTTGGGGCACGCAACAGGGTTACACCTAGTTGTAAAATTTCACGATTTACTGTTTACAGAGGAAATCGATAAAGCACTGCTGGAAAAAGGAGTTAGAATCTATCGACCTTCTAATTATTATCTGGAAAAAAACACAGAACATGACGATGAAATTATGTTGGGATATTCCCATTTATCAGATGAAAAAATCATCAAAGGTATTGGTACAATTAGTGATTTTCTCATTTCGAATAAATGCGGCATTTTGTTTTGAAACACGAAGCTGCTCTGCCTAAGTTGGAAGCCCCGCAAAATCACCAGACTTTGCAGGGCTTCCAACACAAACCTTCCATATGAACTTTTATGCCGTTTCGACTATCCGTTATTTCCTCCGCCTACCCCTGCATAAACCGGTTCAAAAACTCCTTGGTCGAGTTCTTCTGCGGGTTTCCGAAGATGTCCGCCGGAGCGCCCTCTTCCTCGATCACCCCGCCCGCCATATACACAACGTGGTTCGCAACGTCGCGGGCGAACGCCATCTCGTGGGTGACGATAATCATGGTCAATCCCTCTTTTGCAAGCGTCCTCATGACGGCAAGCACCTCGCCCACCATCTGCGGGTCCAGAGCGGACGTCGGCTCGTCGAACAACAGAATCTCCGGTTCCATGGCGAGTGCCCTGGCGATTGCCACACGCTGCTTCTGGCCGCCGGACAGCTGCCTCGGCTTTGCGTTGATATAGGGAGCCATTCCTACCTTCTCCAGATAAAGCATGGCCTTACGCTTTGCTTCTTCCTTGTCCTTCTTTAAAACCTTGATCTGGCCGACCATACAGTTGTCAAGCACTGTCATGTTATTAAAGAGGTTGAAGTTCTGGAACACCATACCCACGCGCGTACGGTAGGAGGCGGCGTTCATCTTTCTGTCCGTAATGTCCTTATCGTGATACAGGATCTCTCCCGTAGTCGGTGTCTCCAGAAGGTTGACACAGCGCAGCAGTGTGGATTTACCGGAACCGGAGGCGCCTATGATACACGTCACATCGCCCTCAGCCACGGAGAAATCGATATCCCGGAGAACCACGTTCGTTCCGAACGTCTTGCTTAAATGATGGATTTCCAGTACTGTATTTCCTGCCATAATTACTTATCCTCCTTCTCGTTTGGATCTGGGAATTTCACCAGGCCGCTGGTGTAGGCAAGCGTATCCGTGGTAGCTAGATCGTAGCTGTCCGGACCGTCCATCTTCTTCTCCCAGTGACGCAGAATTCTGGAGCAGGTGAAGGTAAGGATAAAGTAAATCACCATCGTAATGGTAAATGCCTCAAAATACGTATAGTAAGCGCCGGCCACGCCCTTCGTTGCATAGAACAGCTCTACGACGCCGATCACGGAAAGAACGGAAGAATCCTTTATGTTAATAATTAAGTTATTGCCGATCTGAGGCATGATGTTGCGCAGCGCCTGAGGCATGATAACATTGACCATAGTCTGGATATGATTCATACCGATGGCTTTCGCGCCCTCTGTCTGTCCCGGATCGATGGAAAGGATGCCGCCGCGTACCGTCTCCGCCATGTAAGCACCCGTATTAATGGATATAATAAAGTAAGCGGCAAACGTCTGGGACATGTTAAAACCAAACAGAACAGAAGATCCATAGTAAATAAACATGGCCTGAACCATCATGGGCGTTCCGCGGAATACTTCCACGTAGATATTTAAGATCAGCTTGATAAGTCCCAGAACTCCCCTTTTAACAGGATTATCCTTCTTATCCACCGGTATTGTCTGGACGATTCCGACCGCAAATCCGATGATACAGCCGATCAGTGTACCGACAAGGGCGATCGCCATAGTCTTTCCGGCGCCGTTTAAAAATGATACTCCGTATTTCTGCAGGATAAATACAATCCTTCCAAAAAAATCTGACGGCAGCGACATAAGATTACCTCCAATTTAATTGAAACAGAACAAGCGGCACGGAATGAAACTGCCCTGTCCCGTGCCTGCATGCCCTGCCGATTTCTGTAATGTAAGATTATTCTGATAATGGCTGAACGGAAATCGCCTCTTCCATCATCTTATTATAATCATCTTTTGTCATCGTAGCCAATACACTGTTGATGGCGTCCTTTAACTCTGTATTCCCCTTCTTTAAAGAAATACCGATGTTGATATCTTCATCCGATACCTGGAACTCGCCGTCCTTGCCCGTGAAATCAAGCAGCTTGAAATCCGGATACGCAATGAGTGCAGCCTGTCCGGTAGGCTTGTCTGTCACAACCAGATCACATCTGCCGGAGTTTAAAGCTACCAGCATGGCCGGTGCAGACTCCTGTGCCGGCTGAATGTTGCCATCCGGGATCTGCGGCAGGCAGTTGTCGTACCAGATTGTGTTCAACTGAGAGGTAGCTGTGGCTCCTGCAAGGTCTGCAACGCTGGCCGCGTTCTCATACTTTCCGCCTGTCTTTACCAGAGTTACGATCGTCGCATAGTAATACGGCTCCGTAAAATCTACAGACTGAAGGCGCTCAGCGGTGATGGACTGTCCCGCAATGACACAGTCAACCTTTCCCGACTGTACAGCCGGTACAAGGGAATCCCAGTCCAGCTTAACGATCTCCAACTTAAGACCCAGTGTATCAGCGATCTTTTTCGCCATCATAACGTCATAGCCGTACGCAAAATCAGAACCTCCTGAAATCGCGACAGCGCCGTTTGCATCCGTAGGCTGGGTCCAGTTATACGGTGCGTAGCTGCACTCCATCGCAACCTTCAATACCTTCTCTCCGCCTTCATTCGCCTCTGCTCCGGCGGCCGGTGTACTCTCTGCCGCATTCTTGTTCCCACACGCAGTCAGCGCCGATACGGCTAAAACCACCGCAAGGCAGGCTGCTGCCAAACTCTTTCCTGTCTTTTTCATAACTTTTTCTCCTCTGCACTATCTCATAAATAGGTTTATTATAAAAAGATTTTGTCTCCTTGTCAAGACTCTCCCATCATTTCCTCGATCAGAGCCCATATTTCGTCTCTTCCCTGTTTCGTTTCAGCGGAAAATGGGATAACCGTCACAGCCTGACCGATTCCCAGTCCCTGACGAACCATCTTCATATGCTTCTGCACCTGGCTCCGGTTGATCTTGTCCAGCTTCGTCGCAATGATAACCGGCTGATATCCGTTGTACACAATCCAGTCGTACATGGTCTTGTCGTTGACGGATGGATCATGGCGGATGTCGATGAGCAGGAACACACGCTTCAGCATGGGAGACTGGTGGAGATAGTTTTCAATCATCTTCCCCCACTTGGCCTTTACTTCCTGAGCTACCTTTGCGTAGCCGTAGCCCGGTAAATCCACGTAATAAAGGGCATCGTTGATATTGTAGAAATTAATGGTCTGGGTCTTGCCCGGCTGGGAGGACGTGCGCGCGTACGCCTTGCGGTTCATCAGCGCGTTAATCAGCGACGACTTCCCCACATTGGACTTCCCTGCAAATGCAAACTCCGGCTTCGTATTGTCCGGCAGCTTACTGGTAATTCCGCACACGGTCTCCAGTTCTACTGTTTTGATTATCATATGGCTTCCTTTCTATTCGCTTACAAGGGCTTCCTTCAGCACGTCTGCCATATCCTTCACAAAAATGATGGTCAGCCCCTTCGTGATCTCCTTCGACAGCTCCGCAATGTCGGGCCTGTTCTTATCCGGCACGAGAACTCTCTTCATATGTGCCATCCTGGCAGCCAGGATCTTCTCCTTTAAGCCGCCGATCGGAAGCGCCCTTCCGCGCAGTGTGATCTCTCCCGTCATGGCCAGCTTCGCATCCACCTTTCTTCCCGTGACAGCCGACAGCATGGCGGTCGCCATGGTAATGCCTGCCGACGGACCATCCTTCGGAACTGCTCCCTCCGGAATATGGAGGTGGATATCGTGTTTTTCAAAGTAATCGTCCGCCACGCCGTACTCCGGGCAGATGGAACGGATATAGCTTAATGCCGTCTGGGCCGATTCCTTCATCACATCGCCCATCTGGCCTGTCATCTGCATCGTTCCCTTTCCGGGCATGACATTGACCTCGATCTGCAGAGTGTCTCCGCCTACGCTGGTCCATGCCAGTCCTCTGACGATTCCCACCTGATCTTCCTCATTGACATCCTCGAAGGTGATTTTCTCCTTGCCCAGATACTTTTCCAGCCCATTTTCCGTAATCCTGATGGCCTTCTTCTTATCTTCCAGGAACTCTCTGGCGGCCTTCCGGCAGATATCCCCGATCCGGCGCTCCAAATTTCTCACTCCGGCTTCCCTTGTATAATTATGGATAATCTTCTCAAGAGCCTTATCGGTAATGGAAACCTGTTCTTCCGTCAGACCGTTCCGCTCCAGCTGCTTTCTTACCAGATAGTTTTTCGCAATATGGAACTTTTCATTCTCTGTATAGCTGTTTACTTCAATCACTTCCATACGGTCGAGCAGCGGTCCCGGTATGGTCTGCGTCGTATTCGCCGTGGCGATAAAAAGCACATTGGACAAATCGATGGGGAGTTCCACATAGTGGTCACGGAACTTTACATTCTGTTCGCTGTCCAGCACCTCCAGCAGCGCAGAGGAAGTATCTCCCTTATAGTCGCTGCTCACCTTGTCGATCTCATCCAGAAGCATCAGCGGATTGCTGACTCCGGCCTGCCGCATGGCTTCCACGATACGGCCCGGCATGGCGCCGACGTATGTCTTTCTGTGGCCACGGACCTCAGCCTCGTCGTGGATTCCGCCAAGGCTGATGCGGACGTACTGCTTGTTCAGCGCCCTGGCCACGGAGCGCGCGATGGACGTCTTACCGGTTCCCGGAGGTCCCACAAGGCAGATAATCGGGCTCGTTCCTTTCTTCGTCAGAACACGGACGGCCAGGTATTCCAGGATTCTCTCCTTTACCTTTTCCAGCCCATAATGATCCGCGTTTAAAATCGCCTCGGCATGCGATATGTTGTTATTGTCCTTCGACACCTTTTTCCACGGAAGGTCCAGCACTGTCTCCAGATACATGCGGAGTACGTTGGCCTCCTGGCTTCCGCCCGGCATAGCCTTGAACCGTTCGATCTCTCTGTGAATCTTGTCCTTCGTCTCCTTGTCCGCCTTTAAAGCCTTAAGCTGCTTCTCATACTCGTCGGCATCGGACAGCGGGTTGTCCTCGCCCAGCTCCTCACGGATCACCTTCAGCTGCTCCCGCAGGATATAGTCCTTCTGATTCTTATCCACATTCTCCTTGACACGTCCCTGAATCTCCCGTTTTACACGGGTAATCTCGATCTCGGTCAGAAGGTTTCTCATGACGGTCTCATAACGCTCTTCCAGCAGTACACACTCCAGAACCTTCTGGCGGTTCTTGTAGTCCCATGGAAGCTGGATCGCAATCTGATCCAAAAGCTCGCCTAAGTCCGTAACCATCATCAGGTTCGGGAAGACCTCCTTCAGCATCCGGGGATTCTCCTTGCCGTATTCCTCCAGCTTTTCTTTCAGAATACGCACCATAGCCTGTCTCGTGACGTAGTCCAGGGAATCCTCCGACTCTGTTAAGGTTCCGATCTCACCGACAAGCATGGGTTCCTCGCTGTCCAGTCCCAGAAGCTCCACACGCTCCTGGCCCTCGACCATGACGCGAACCACATTATTCGGAATCTTCACCAGCTGCTTGATCAGTGCCACACAGCCCACCTGGTGAAGCTCGTCGACTCCCGGATCGGCCTCCTCGCTGTTCTTCTGAGTGACGAGGCAGACTCTCTGGTCTCCGATCATCGCCTTCTCCACAGCCGCGATGGACTTGCTGCGGCTGATATCGAAATGTATCATCATTTTAGGAAGGACAGTCATGCCACGCAAAGCAATGACCGGCATCGTTATTGTCTTATCTTCCATATTTCTCTCCTTTGCATCCCGACAGGACAGATGGATCCATCTAGTACAGCATTCACCGGAACTTATGCAACGCTGTACTAGTGCCTCCCGGCGTAAATAAGGAAAGGTGCTGCAGCAGTTCTTCCTGCTGTAACACCTTTCCGAACTTTCTCTGGATCCTATGCAATCTCGCCTGTCTTATCTTTTCTCAGTTTCTGGGCCAGGGATTTTCTGGGCACCGTCGTATCTCTGTAGATGATCTCCGGTTCTCCCTCTTTATTCACAACAGCCTTGGTGATCGTACAGATACCGATGTTGCTGTCGGATGGAATCTCATACATGATATCCATCATAACGCTTTCCATAATGGAACGCAGGCCTCTGGCTCCCGTCTTTCTCTCCACTGCCAGCTCCGCAATCCTTTCGACTGCTTCCTCGGTCAGCTCCAGTTTTACATCGTCCAGCTCAAACAGCTTCTGATACTGCTTGATCAGGGCATTTCTCGGTTCTGTCAGAATCTTTACCAGCGCTGCCTTGTCGAGAAGCTCTAATGACACGGTAACCGGCACACGGCCGATAAATTCCGGAATCAGACCAAATTTTACGAGATCCTGCGGAAGTACTTTCTTCAACAGGTCGTCAATATCGGTTCTGTTCTTATCCACGATCTCGGCGTTGAAACCGATGGAGCCCGCGCTTAAACGGCTCTCGATGATCTTCTCGAGCCCATCGAAGGCACCGCCGCAGATGAACAGAATGTTGGTGGTATCGATCTGAAGAAGCTCCTGATGAGGATGCTTTCTTCCACCCTGAGGCGGCACGCTGGCGACCGTTCCCTCCAGAATCTTTAAGAGTGCCTGCTGCACCCCTTCACCGGATACATCTCTCGTGATGGACACGTTTTCGGATTTTTTCGTGATCTTGTCAATCTCATCGATATAGATAATGCCGTACTCAGCCCTGCTGATATCGTAATCTGCGGACTGAATCAGCTTGAGCAGAATGTTCTCCACATCCTCGCCCACGTATCCCGCCTCGGTAAGCGCTGTGGCGTCCGCGATGGCAAACGGCACGTTGAGCACCTTTGCGAGCGTCTGTGCCAGATACGTCTTACCGGAACCGGTCGGTCCCAGCATCAGGATATTACTCTTCTGTACATCCACATCCATGTTTCGTCTGGATGTGATTCTCTTATAGTGATTATAGACCGCTACGGACAACACCTTTTTGGCGCCATCCTGTCCGATGACGTAGTCATCCAGAAATGACTTGATCTCCTTCGGCTTCATTAAGTTGATGTCGCTGAAATCAGGTCCTTCTTCTTCATGACTGTCGAACTCTTCTTCTAATATCTCCGCGCAGAGATCAATACACTCGTCACAGATATAGACATTATTGGAACCGGCAATCAGCTTCTTTACCTGGTCCTGCGTTTTCCCGCAAAAAGAGCATCGGATTTTGTCGTCTGTTCTGACCGGCATATACACACCTCATTCTTTCTCAATTAATCACTAACTTAATGCTCGTGGCTGTAGATAATTTCATCAATCAGACCGTAAGCCTTTGCTTCTTCGGCGTTCATGTAGTTATCGCGCTCTGTATCGCGTTCGATCACTTCATACGGCTGGCCTGTGTTTGCAGCCAGAATCTCATTCAAACGCTTCTTGATCTTTAAAATGTTTTCAGCAACAATCCGGATCTCGGTCGCCTGTCCCTGTGCGCCGCCGGAAGGCTGATGAATCATGACCTCCGCGTTTGGAAGAGCGAATCTCTTTCCCTTTGCACCGCCGGACAGTAAAAATGCGCCCATGCTGGCCGCCATGCCCATACATACGGTGGAAACGTCACACTTGATATAGTTCATCGTATCATAGATCGCCATACCCGCGGTTACAGAGCCACCCGGGCTGTTGATGTAGAGGTTGATGTCCTTGTTAGGATCTTCCGCCTCCAGAAACAGAAGCTGGGCTACAACAATGCTCGCGGACACGTCTGTCACTTCTTCACCCAGGAAAATAATTCTTTCTTTTAAGAGTCTTGAATAAATATCGTAAGAACGCTCGCCCTTACTCGTCGATTCAATGACATAAGGTACTAAACTCATCTTGTTTCCTCCTGTCCTTATATTACGAAAGCCGAGCAGATTCCAAACATAATCAGGAATCTCCCCGGTCTTCAGAACGTATTTAAACTAACTTTGCCTCAGCAACCAGGAAATCAACTGCTTCCTGAACTGCTAAGTCTTCCTTCATCTGCTCGACGCCGTTCTCTCCCATGTATTCCTTGATCTGGGCAACTTCCATCTTGTAGGATTCAGCCATATCTGCGATCTCTTTCTCAACAGCTTCATCGGAAACCGTGATGTTTTCAGCTTTTACTATCGCCTCTAATACGAGTCTTGTCTGAATTCTCTTGACAGCCTGCGGCTTCATCTGCTCTTTTAATGTATCGATCGTCATGCCTGTGAACTGCATGTACTGCTCAAGGGAAAGGCCCTGGCTCTGCATTCTTCTTGCATAATCGTTGACCATGTTGTTTACCTGGCTGTCGATCATCGGCTCAGGAATGTCCATTGTGGCATTCTCCACCACCTTGTCAACAACATGATTCTCATTCTCTGTAGCGGCTTCTTTCTGCTTTGTTAAGGAAAGCTTGGCCTTTACATCGTTCTTGTACTCTTCGAGAGTCTCGAACTCGGAAACTTCTCCGGCAAACTCATCGTTTAACTCCGGAAGCTCTTTTCTTTTGATCTCCTTAACGGTTACCTTGAATACTGCTGGCTTACCGGCAAGTTCCTTTGCATGGTATTCCTCCGGGAAAGTTACGTTTACTTCGCACTCTTCGCCGATGTTCTTACCGATTAACTGCTCTTCGAATGTATCGATGAAGGAATGGGAACCAATAGTTAAAGGATAATCCTCGCCCTTTCCTCCTTCAAACGGAGTCCCGTCTACAAATCCTTCGAAATCAACAACCGTCTGGTCTCCGTCTTCTACTGCTCTGTCCTCTACGGTGATTAGTCTGGAGTTCTGCTCCTGAACCTTCTTAAGCTCTGCTTCGATGTCCTCGTCGCTCACTTCAGCGGATGCCTTCTCTACTTCGATTCCTTTGTACTCGCCGAGAGTCACTTCCGGCTTAACAGCTACGGTAGCTGTATAGATTAATTCTTTCCCTTTTTCAACCTGTACAACGTCGATTTCAGGTCTGGATACAACGTCCAGTTCACTCTCTGTTACGGCATCGCCGTATGTTGCGTCGAGTGCTTCGTTGATGGCATCCTCATATAATACCTCTACGCCGTACATCTTCTCTACCATGGCCTGAGGAGCTTTTCCTTTTCTGAAGCCAGGTATGTTGAATCTGCTCTTATTCTTATTAAAAGCCGTGGTGAGCGCTTTTTCAAACTGTTCAGCTGGTACCTCTACAGTTAATTTTGCCATGTTCTTTTCTAATTTCTCTACTTGTAAACTCATTCTATGGGTTCCTCCTTGAATATATATGTGAACCGCCATACCGACAGGGCGTTACACTTCAATTTAGCATTATAGCATACTCATTCGGTAAATTCCAGTACTATTTCTGTGAAAAGTCCGATTTTTGGGCAAAATCCTGCATTTTCCTGACAATGTACGGATCGATTGGACGGATTTCCAACTGAGGCCGTCCGATATAGTATCCCTGGAACAGCTCGACGCCGCATTGAATCAGAAATTCCAGTTCTTCCTTCGTCTCCACTCCCTCTGCCAGAACCGTGATATGGTTCTGCCCCGCAAAGTCCAGGATATTATTCAGAATCAGCTGACGGTTGGGATCTTCATGGATACGCTGCACGAGACTCATATCCACCTTGATGATATCAGGCGCCATGTCGAGAAGCACGGTTTCACTGTTGTAGCCAGCTCCGAAATCGTCAATAGCGATAAGACCGTTCCACTTTTTAGTCACCGCAATTTTACGGCTCATATACTCCTGATTCACGGGTTCCCCTTCCGTAAGCTCCGTCACGACACGGGACAGATAGCGGCTGTACCGGTTCCAGAGATCGGCTTCCTCCTCCTTCGACATACAGGCGCTGGCAATGGAGTTGATGAAAAGCCGTTCCGTCTGTCCCAGAGCGCCCGCCTGATCCTGTTTTTCCACAGCCTTCAGACCGGCATACCAGGTCAGCGTCTCCATCTGTGTAAGCTTCGCCTGAGCCCGTGCCAGATTCAGCACCTCTTTGATTCCCTTTAAATTCGTAAAATTGGGCCGCATCAGCAGCTCATAGCCAAAGACGCTTCCGTCCCGCCTCGTGATTGGCTGGAATGCAAAATCCACTTCCCGCGTCTCCAGCATCCGGTTTAATTCTTCCCGCCCGGCCAGCATATAGGAATTGTTGGAATAATCGTTGGAATCGAATTCCATGATAATGCCTTTCACGCTGTGCTTAACCATGTACATGGCAAAATCAGCGTAATTTAACAGTGTATCAAAATCCACGGCATCATCCGGATACCACGCCATGCCTCCGGAAACGCGGACAGGAATCTGATACCCACCCTTCATCTCCAGGCTGGTAGACTGCAAAAACTGCATGAAGGACTGGACTCTCCGCCTGATCTCCTCTTTTCCACCCCCGTAAATCAGCGTGACAAATTCATCGCCGGAATAGCGCGATACAATGGCGCCTTCCTCTTCCAGCCGCTTTAAGCAGTTGGCAAACAGAACGATATAGCGGTCGCCCTCATCATGGCCGTACGTATCGTTGATATACTTTAAATTATCGAGATCCCACATGGCCACAGCCGCGGTCTGAATGGTTCCATCCGCCATGGCCACCACCAGCTGTTCCCGGAATGCCCTTCTGTTATAAAGGTTGGTGAGCAGGTCGTAATTTCTCTCCCGCTCCAGCTTCGCCTTCTCCTCCACGTCGCCCGTCACATCTGAAAGCACGCCGAGGACCGTTCCCGCCTCCTGTGTCTCCAGGATGAGACGGACCCAGCGCCCCTTACCGGCCGCATTTGCCCGGTCAGACGCGCTCCTCTCTGCTTCATCTGCCGTCGGGCGCGCCTCCACATGAAAAAGGTAATTTTCGCCGTCTCTCTTTGTATTCCTGATACCGGCCTCCATCCGCTGCCGAAACTCCTCGCTGCCCATATAGCAGTACGGTTCCCCCGGCTCTTCCCAACCCATCATCTCAAAAATAGAACGGCTGCAGAATACGCTTTCATTGTTTTCTTCATACTCAAACACGCCAATCAGCACGTTGGCGTGCTCTAAAATGCTGGATATCTTCGATGCTGACCGCTCCACATCCGCACTCAGCTGTTCGATGGTCTCTGTCAGTTCATCAATCTCCCCGATGTGAACCCGTGTCAGCGTAAGGCCGTGTTCTCCAGACCGTTTACGCACCTCATTGACCAGGCCGCGAATCGGGTCTGTCACGATCTTGCCAATGATGAAGACGCCGAATACGCTTAAAATAATCGGAATCAAAATGGAGCTCAGCAGCATGCTTCGAATGGAATTATAAAAGGACAGCAGGTCGTTCTTCCTGGCCATCCCGACCAGGACCCATTCCTCCTGTTCAAACGGCGTATTATAGTTATACACATCCAGCTGCTTTACGCTGGCATACCACCCGGCCCGGTCGGAGGAATGCAGCTCACCGATACCTTCCTCCTCGTTATCCGTGTATTCCAGGTACTCGTCTCCCTTGAAATACTGATTATAAAGATAGCCTGACGATGCTACGGGAGTGATGGTATTCTCTCCCGACTGTCGGACTCCCAGGGCGTAGCAGACCTCGAAGCTGCTCTCCGTCCTGTCGGAGCTGAGCACCTGTTCGATCCTTCCGATTCCCATCTCCAGTCCGAACACGCCCACGACGCTTCCGTCCTCCAGAATGATGGGAGCGGAATACGTGATGACAGGAATGTCTTTCGGACTCAGGCGGAACGGCTTGCTTAAATAGGCAAAATTCAACCGGTCCTCTGCCCCGGCCTGATTCTCCACGGAGGAATAAAACGGTTTTTTATAGAAATCGGTACTGCCGTCATCGGCCGTCATATCAAAGCCCAGGTCCCAGAAGGAATCCAGGGGAATCCCGTATTTATTGGCAAGGGAAGGAAGCCCCCGCTCCAGAAGCAGGGACGAATTATCCTGATTATAGCTCCTGCCGGGATTAGAATCGCGTATGTAAAACCCGGCCTTCGTATTTTCCGCACTGTTCTGCGCCGCCGGGCCATCCAGCACGACGAATATTCCCGTCCCGTAGCTGCGGCGCATGAGATCGACGGCTCTGTTCATAATCCCGTCGGCAATCTCCCGGTTTAAATCATAATCGTTTGAAATACAGGACGCATCTTTATGCTGTTCGTCTAAAACCGACTGAATCTCAGACGCCATGGATCCGGAGTCATTGACGACATTGATCCACTGGTGGATCGTCTCCTTCTCCAGATAGAGCCTGGTGTTATCCGTATTCTCACTCAAAATATGGATTTCATTATTCTTCAGTTTTTTAGAAACACCGCCGAACAGAACCATTCCGGCCATAATCAGTGCCTGTATAATCAGCAGCACCAATAACGGCCAGAGCAGATGGGTTCTGATGGATTCATTCCTGCCTTTTTTCATAACTACTCTCCGATGATTGTCTCCAGTTGTTCTTTTGTATCCTCATACCACTGGTCAAAGTTAGATTCTTCCGTAAACTGCTCTACCGCTTCTTCCCTGGACATTCCCTGCGCCATGAGGGACAGCACGGTCTCTCTGTCTTCTCTGGCCTTATCCGCCATGGTGGCGTTTAAAATGGCGCGCGCCTGATCTCCGCCCTCAAAGGGCTTCGTCGTATACAGCTGATACTTGTTGGCAGTCTCCAGGCCGATCAGCAGATTCTCACCCGCCGCGTCTTCCTCTCCATTCTCCGCCAGCACGGTCTCCAGCCGTTCCTTCACTCCCGCTTCCTTCTTAACCGGCAGATAGCCGGAGGAGACGGAAAATCTGATATTATTGTCAACACCCGTAAACCACTTCAAAAAGATGGACGCCGCATACTCTCTCTTCTCTTCAGACTTTAAGATCATCATGCCTGCCCCCTGCTGGACGGCACACGGCTCCGTCCCGGAGAAGTTGGGAAGCGGATAGACCTTGCTCTCGATGGGATAGCTGGTTCCATCTTCCAGCGTCACGCTGGTTGGGAAATAGGCGAATCCGCTGGTTGAGCCCACGAAGGCCGCCAGCTGTCCCGTCTTCACATCGTCGCTTCTGAACTTTCCGAATGCGCCGAAATAGCCGTTGACATACGGAATATAATAATTATCCCAGAGCCGCTTCATGGCGGTCCTGTCAAAATCCATGATCACGTGTCCATCTTCCACGCGGAAAATCTCATGTCCAAGCTGCAGGCTTCCGACGATGATATAGTTGGCAAATGCGTCTCTTCCGAAAAATGCCTTTCCGTCATCCGGCGTTTCCGTCAGGCTGTCGGTCCACTTGTAATATTTCTCCGCCACACGCGTGATCCCCTCCCAGGAAGAGAACGCCGCGTCCGTCTCACCGGTTGCCTCGGCAAACTTATCCCAGTCCGTCTTGTTGATCGCAAATACTTCCGTTGACTTCGCCACCGGGAACACCTTGATTCCTTCGCTTCCGTCAAACCGGCCTTCTTCTATGTAGGCATCCACATACTCCCCGATCTCATCGGCGGTCAGATACTTGCTTAGATCAACCGCCATGCCCCTTTGGTCGATCTCATAAACCTTATCGGCATAAGCCGCGAAGACATCCGGAACCGGATCCGAGCCGATCTTCTTATCTATGCTGTCCGTCACGGCCTGACTTAAATCGTCGATACTGCCCTTGCTGTAGGCTTCCACGATTATGCCCTTTTCCCGGCCCTCCGATTCGTTAAATGTCTGAACCAGCTGATCGAAGCCTTCCTTCTGGACGCCGTTATAGTAGTGCCATATGGTAATCGTCACCGGAACCTTAGCCGAGAGGCCGTAAGGATCCTTCTTTTCACATCCCGCTAAGCCGGCGGCCAAAATCCCCGCAGCCAGAACCGGCAGTACCCATCTTTTTTTCATCTTCATCCCCATCACATCCTTATCCTTACATTGGAATCTGGTCATACTGGATCGAATCTTTGATCTGACCCGCATGTTCCCTGTCCGTCAATAAAGCCAGCAGTTCAATTCCCAGATCCAGCGCATAGCCAAGGCCCCGTGCGGTTGTCACATTGCCATCCGTCACTACGCCCTGTCTCGTATATTCCGCGCCCTTCAGTTCGCCTTCAAAGCCCGGATAACACGTCGCCTTTCTCCCTTCCAGGATCCCCAGTCCGCCGAGGACACTGGGTCCGGCACAGATGGCAGCCAGTCTCTTTCCAGCCTTATCCGCCTTTAACAACTCCCCGCACAAGCCCTCATGAGCCGCCAGATTCCTCGTTCCCGGCATACCGCCCGGTAAAAACAGAACATCCGCGTCAGAAAAATCTGCCTCGGAAAATTCAAGATCCGCCTGCAGCTTTATCTGATGCGCGCTTACCACAGCTTTACTTCCTGTAATGGAAACCAGCTTCACATCCTGTCCGCCTCTGAGCAGAACATCCACGACTGCCAGCAGTTCCACCTCTTCTGATCCGTTTGCTACAAATGCATATACTTTTCCCATGATCATAATCCTCTCTGTCTGTTTATTTTTGCAGGGTACTGATGGTAGAAATCTTCACATAATCCACCAGATACCTTGTTTCTGCCTCGTCACCGTGAATCATCTTCATCAGTATGTCCGCGGCCGTATGGGACTGTCCCGTGTGATCGTTCAGCACGGTTCCCGTCACTTTGCCTTCTTTAATGTACTGAACCGTCTCCTCCAGGGCATCCACGCCTACTAAGTAGATATCCTTTCCGGTTTTCCGGCCCGCCGCGTCGATGGCTTCCCACGCGCCATTGGCCATAGCGTCATTGTTGCAGAAAATGACCTCGATCCGCCTGCCATAAAGCGCAAGCGCCTTCTCCGCCAGCTTCCGGCCCTCCTCCTTCTTCCAGTCAGCATGGCCCGAAAACAGCTTTTCCGTCTCCATGCCGCCGTCCTCCAGCGCCTTTATGGAATACTCGGTGCGGTAATTGCTGTCCTCATTGTCCTTTTCTCCCATAATCATTACGTAGGACACGACGCCATCTCCGTTAAAATCTCCGCGTTTTTCCGTCTCCAGTATGATACCGCCCTGATAGGTTCCGGCCTGCTTCGAATCCGTTCCAATGCAGGAAACCGCCATCTTCTCCGCCTTCCATCTGGCCTGCTCGTCCGCCTTCGGCTCCCGGTTGATAAATACAAGGGGAATCCCAGCCTCATGGCAGGAATCTGCAATCACGCCCGCCCGGTCCGTGTCCACCAGATTCACAATAATCCCGTCGTATCCGGCCTCGATAAACTCATTCACCTGGGAGATCTGTTCCTCCTGCTCTCCCCTGGCGTTCCGCACCACAACCTCCGCGTTATACGCTTCCTCCAGATACTGCCTCAGTTCCTCCCGGTACAGCTTCATAAAATTATCGTCGTACCGGTAGATGGCAACGCCGATCCGCAGCTTCTTCTCCGCTGCTTCCGCACTTTCACCGCTGTCATCCGCACCCTTCCAACTGCCATTGGCACTTTCTGACGTACTTTTGAACGTACTTTCTGACGCCCCCGGCGATTCCCGCGTCCCGCCTTTTCCGGACGAACACGCCGCCAGAAAGCAGACCGCCAGAGCCAGCAGCAGACAGATGGGAAAAATACGGTTTTCTCTCTTTTTCATGATGTATTCTCCTGTTTTTTGTCTGTAGATTTTATATTACCACTTTTAGGATATTTTATCTACTGTTTCAGCTTGAGTTGGGAAGAAACAATTATTGGGGAGGTACGCCCCAGGGTTTGCGGTTGGGGTGAGGGGGACGGGGGAGAACCTGCGACAGCTTCTTGTTTCCTCGGCGGCAGGAACTAAAGCCGGAAGGCAGGAAAAAAGGGCGGCCCGCGCAAATTACGGAGAACTCCTGAAGGACTTCTCCTCCATGTGCACTTGAAATCTGGCTTGGAGGCCAGATTTCACCACCCTTTTTTCCTGCCTTCCGGCTTAAGTTCCTGCGAGCCTCGGAAAAGGAAGCTGTCGCAGGTTCTCCCCCGTCCCCCTCACCCTAACCGCAAACCCTGGGGCTGTGTACTGGCTGTGCTGGGAAAACCAATATTAAAACAATATTAAATAATAAATAAAAGGCTTGACTACATTTTCTTTATGGTATATGGTATACTATTTTTGCAATGGTTACACGTATTGTTAATGGAGGGAAATCGATGGAAATAGAACGTAAATTTTTTATAAATGATCCACTGCCCGGATATAAGGAGTATCCTTATCATGCGATTGAGCAGGGTTACCTGTGTACAGAGCCGGTGGTGCGGGTGAGACGGGAGGATGATACGTATTATCTTACGTATAAGTCAAGAGGGAAGCTGGCCAGGGAGGAGTATAATCTGCCTCTTACAAAGGAGGCTTATGAGCATTTGATCGGGAAGGCGGATGGGAATATTCTTACGAAAAAAAGGTACTTGATTCCTGTCGAGGGATCGCATTTGACTATCGAATTCGATGTGTTTGAAGGGAAGTTTCAGGGGCTTATGCTGGCGGAAGTGGAGTTTGAGACGGAGGAGGAGGCGAATGCGTTTGTTCCTCCGGAATGGTTTGGAAGGGATGTGACGTACTCCGGGGAGTATCAGAACAGCCGGTTGTCGGGGCTGGCAGGTATGGAGCTGCTTTGAGCATGGGGACCATGCTTTGGGGAGAAATTTTATTCTTCCCCTTACATTAAAGAGTCCGGCAAGCTGGACTCCTGCGCCGGAGCGCGGTCGCTTCAGCGGCCATCTTTCCTATAGAAATAAAAAAGGCATGAAAGAATTTGCGGTGCGCTGGCGTATAAGCAAATTCTTTCATGCTGTTGGGTGAATTATTGTTTTATTTCTTCTGAACGTATTTCAGACAGTCAAGTGTTACTGCCGTGATAATGATGATACCTTCAAATACAAACTGAAGGTTTGTGTCGATACCGAGGATTGTAAGGGAGTAGATCAGTACGGTGAAAATAAGTACGCCGACTACTACGCCTGAAATTTTACCGATACCACCGGTAAAGGATACGCCGCCCACTACACAGGCCGCGATCGCGTCCATCTCCCAGCCCTGGCCATAAGCCGCGGAACCGGAGCCTACCATTCTTGCACATTCCAGCCATGCGCCAAAGCCGTAAAGAATACCAGCCAGGATAAATGCGCCCATAGTTACCCAGAATACGGAAATACCTGAAACAGCCGCTGCCTCCGGATTTCCGCCGACTGCGTATAAATTCTTGCCGAATGTTGTCTTGTTCCAGATAAACCATACGATTGCAATGGCTGCTACCGCCCAAAGGATGATAGTCGGGAAGCCATTCAGTCTCGGGATGATCATCTTCGGAATCGACGGTTCAATTGCACCGAAGGATACACCTTTTGTCGCATACGTAACGAGGCCGAAGATTACCAGCATGTTTGCCATGGTTGAAATAAAAGGATGCATCTTGAATCTGGCTGTAAAGAAGCCTCCGATTGCGGTAAAACATGTACACAGAACGATACACATAAACAGAGCGAAAACAACTCTTACACCGATAGGAAGGCCCGTAAAATCAAATACATGGCCGAAAACCATACCCGTATTAATACCCTGGTGCATAATGATGGTTGCAGTCGTCATACCCATACCAACCATACGGCCAATGGAAAGGTCCGTACCGGTAAGGAGAATGAGTCCCGCTACACCGAGTGCAAGGAACATACGCGGGGAAGCCTGCTGAAGAATATTTAAAATATTATTATAGGTAAGCAGGGGCACGCCCTTTATGATCGGCGTGGCGATACAAAGCCCGATAAAAATCAGGATAATCGCGATATACAAACCATTCTGCAGTAAAAATTCCCTGCGGTTGAACGTATATTTATAGTTCTCCCATTTCTGGGCCCTGGACTCCGTGAAGGTGAATTTGGAGATGCGCAGTAAGTCGATCAGATGATACTGCCAGACAAACGCCGCGTGTCTTCTGTCCTTGATCTGCTGAAGTTCCTTTTCCAAATCCATTTTCGCATCAAACATCCGGTTCTTATGAACATACTTTTCATCCTTCACTTCCTGATGGTCAGAAAGCTTTGACATGGT
The DNA here is from genome assembly GCF_014288005.1 of Hungatella hominis. Lineage (NCBI taxonomy): Bacteria > Bacillati > Bacillota > Clostridia > Lachnospirales > Lachnospiraceae > Hungatella > Hungatella hominis. Next base: position 643,849 of record NZ_JACOPB010000001.1, on the reverse strand, counting down.
GCTCTGGTGTTCTTTCTCCAGCTCCGCAATCTTTTTGTTGTACTTTTCTTTTGCGAGCACCTTTTCCTGCTCACAGCTCTCCTTCAGCGGCTGATAATAATCCTTATCAAAGTGTGCCTTCAGATACGCTGTTGCGTCGGAAATTAATTTTGAAATCTCATCTTTATTTTTTGCTTCAACTGCTTTTGCTTTATCCAGCTCAGCCTTATACGCTGTAATCCTGGATTCTTTTTCACCCTTCGTGATGCTGCGGTCTCTCTTTATTGCGTCAATCGAATTCTGAAGAGCGACTGCTCTGTTTGTGCCGTCCGCTCTGAGGCTGTCGATCTTACTCTGTATCTTACCAACATAATCCTCAATTGGCTGGCGCAGCTTAAGTTCCTGTTCAGCTGTAAGAGTCTTACCATTTCCATTCGCCATATCCATCAATCTCCCCCATTATAGGTATTTTGCACTGAGTCTTAAAAGCTCTTCCTGGTTTGTTTCTTTTGTATTCACAATTCCAGACAGCCGTCCATTGGACATAACACCAATACGGTTCGTAATTCCCAGAATCTCCGGCATCTCAGAGGATACAACGATGATCGTCTTTCCCTGCTTCGCCATATTGATGATCAACTCATATATTTCGTATTTCGCGCCGACATCGATACCTCTTGTAGGTTCATCCATCATGAAAACCTGAGGCTCGCGTTCCAGCCATTTTCCAAAAATAACCTTCTGCTGGTTACCGCCGGAAAGGCTCGATATCATATCATCCGGCCCCATACACTTGGTATGCATAATTTTAATTTCTTTCGAAGTCGCCTTTACCATCTTAACATCAGAGAGCGCGATCCCGGTTTTATACTGCTCCAGGTTTGCAATAGTGGTGTTAAACGTAAGATCGCCCTTCAGGAAAAGCCCATTGGCCTTCCGTTCCTCGGTGATCATGGCAAATCCATGCTCCATGGCTTCCTTCGCACTTCCGAAATTCATAAGGCGTTTGTTAAAATACACACGCCCGGCCGCTCTGGTACGGACACCAAAGATTGTTTCCAGAAGCTCCGTACGTCCAGCGCCCACCAGACCATACAGCCCGAAGATCTCCCCTTCTCTTACATCGAAGGAAACATCCTGCAAATGGGGTTCAAACTTCGTAGATAAATGCTGGATGGACAAAATCACATCCTTGGGGGTATTGTCAACCGGCGGGAACCGGTTGTCAAGTGAACGGCCTACCATGGCCGCGATCAGCTCATTCATGTTCGCATCCCTGGTACTCTTTGTCATAACCAGGTTGCCGTCACGAAGCACTGATATCTCATCACAAATTTCAAAAATCTCATCCATCTTATGAGAGATGTAGATCAGGGCAATTCCCTGCTCTTTTAACATTCTCATCATCTCGAAAAGCTTATCCACTTCCTGTACCGTTAAGGAGGAAGTAGGCTCATCGAGAACAATTACCTGAGAATTATAGGAGATTGCCTTGGCAATCTCACACATCTGCCTCTGTGATACAGACATGTTCCGCATGGGCTGAGTAAGGTCAACGGTCATGCCCAGCTTTCTGAAAAGCTCGGAAGCTTCCTTTTTCATTCTGCCTTCATCAACAATCCCCATGGAATTGACCGGATAACGACCGAGGAACAGATTGTCAATAACATTTCTTTCCAGACACTGATTCAGTTCCTGGTGAACCATTGCAATTCCGTTTTCAAGGGCATCCTTCGGTCCGGAAAAGCTTACTTCCTTTCCTTTCAGGAAGATATTTCCCTCGTCCTTCTGGTAGGTACCGAACAGGCACTTCATCATGGTGGACTTACCGGCGCCGTTCTCACCCATAAGCCCCATAACGGTTCCGCGCTTCACATCCAGATTGATATGGTCCAGAACCCTGTTTCGGCCAAAGGACTTGCTCATACCGCGTATTGATAAGACGATATCATCTTTCTTATCTGCCATTGTTTTTACTCCTCTGCTTATAAAAACGCCTGATTATTAAAAGAGGTTATCAGGGAGAATTTCTTCTCCCTGATAGCCTGCCCATCTTTAATATTAGTGAATCTTACTGATCAAGTAAAGATGTGTAAGAAGCTGCGTTATCTGTCTTAACCATGTTGATTGCAAATGCATCGTACTGGCTCGGATTTCCAAGACGGTTTGTGATATTGGACTCTGTCTGGCCATCGCCGCCGATGTACTCAACCTTTAAGTTAAGCAGCTTGTCGTACTTCTGAAGAAGTGGCTGATAGGTGGAACCCAGGAAGTTATCAGCAGAATTGTAGATATTCAGCCATACCTTCTTTTCCGGATGTGCAGCTGCGTCAAGCTGGTTTGCCACAGGTGCATAAACCATTGTGGAATCCATGAAATCCTTATAATTGTCAGCTGTAACTGCAACGTTCAGCGCGTAGTAAGAACGCTCATCTGCTTTGTATACATATACGTCGCTGCTCAGAACGTTTCCTGCGTCGTCAGCTGTGCCGATACCGGTGTCGATATCAACGCCGTCGAGAGCGTTACGAAGAACACGAAGTGTTAAATATGCCTGAACATCTGCATGCTGGCTGATCGTTCCGCCGTAGCCTTCTGCGATCGCTGCAACTGCATCACTGTTTGCATCGTATCCAAATGTAGGAACTTTGTTGTCTTTGGACCATGCATTAAACATGGACATACCCATACCGTCGTTGTTGGAAGCAACGATATCGATCTGATCGCCGAAAGAGGAAGACCATGTTCCAATTCCGTTACCTGCTGTCGCTGCATCCCATGTAGCACCAGCGGAGTTCTTCATTTCCTGAGAAGCAAGCTCACGAACTACGTATTCTTTTCCGTTCACTTCAATCTTACCATCCTGTACGATGGTGGAGGAGCCGTCTGTGTTCGTTCCGATCGGGTCGCTGTTGATGTTGCCGTCTTTTTCTACTGCTGTTCCAAGAGCCTTACGAACGCCTCTTGTACGGGCGATGGAATCGTTATGTCCGATATCGCCGATAGCCAGAACATAGCCGATGACTCCGTCACCGTTGCGGTCGATGGTGTCAATATTCTTTTCGATGTACTCTTTCACCATGGTACCCTGAAGCTCAGCACCCTGATTGGCATCGAATCCTACATAGTATGTATCCGCATTGTAATTCAGCGCCGTCATATCAAGCTGGCCTGTGGCACTGCTGGATGGCTGACGGTTAAACCATACTAAGGGCTTATCCTTGTTCTCCACTTTTGCATCTGCGGCTTTTGTCTCTGCCGGAGCTGCTGTGGTCTCTCCTGCTGCTGCGGTTGTCGTCTCTGCCGGAGCTGCTGTGGTTGGTGTTTCTGCTGTCTTGGAGCCACATCCTGCCATGGAAAATACCATAGTGGACGCCATACCTACTGCTACTACTTTTTTGAGTAATCTCATGATAAATCCTCCCTAGATATAGTATAGTATTTGCCGATTCGTCATTTTTCCTCATCGACACCCATATTATATCTTTATTTTAGGCATATTTCCATATGATTTTTTTCGTTTTTATATAAAATTTCTTAGACATTCTGTTTTTCACCTGTTTTTCCATGGTTTGAATCGCAACATGCACAAGACTTTTCAGTTTTTATCGACTGTTAGTGCAGTCTGCCTGCAATTATAGTATTTTCCCCCTTCCAAACTCACGATTTCCTGTACATTCTGTCCAAGTCCAGCCGCAGCGGCGATCTGGAACACCGCATTAGCATACTCATCGCTGTCGCACTGCACGGTTCCAAAGAGCTTGCCGGAGTTCAGCCCCTCGATTCCCTGGGGCGTTCCGTCGATTCCCACGATCTTGATGGGCCTTGTGATTTTCTTCCGCTCCAGCGCGTCAGCCGCGCCCAGCGCCATATCGTCATTGTTGCTGATCACGAGTTCGATTTCATCCGGATACTCATCGAGCCATTTCTCCATCCACGCAGAGCCCTGGCTCTTCTCCCAGTTTCCAATGCCTCCGGTGATCTTTTCCAGAGGTACGCCTCCGTCTTTTAAGGTCTGAATCGACCATTCCGTCCTGATCAGGGAATCCTGATGGCTCGTCTCGCCCTCAAGGAGCACATAGCTTACCTTGCCGTCGCCGTTTAAATCCAGGGAAGCGGGATCCTTCTTGTAAGCGTCTACCAGGATGTTCCCCTGCAGGACCGCGGATTCCTTAGCGCTTTCCCCCACATAGTAAAGCTTTTCCCATCGGTTCATATCCTCTTCCACCGGCTCCCTGTTGAAGAATATCACGGGAATATCACCCTCCATCGCCCTGCTGATGATATAGGAGGCTGCGGACCGGTCGACCATATTGACACAGATCACGTCCACACCCAGGGAAATAAACCGGTCCACCTGGCTGTTCTGCGTGTTCTGATTCCCCTTTCCATCCACAACGTCGAGAATCACTTTGACGCCAGTCTCCTTCTCATAGGCTTTCGCCTTCTCCTCCATCTTTCCGCAGAGATTATTGATAAAGGAATCGTCTCCCCGGTACAGAGTCACCCCGACCCGCAGCGTCTTTTTCTCCTCCTTCTCCTCATGGCTCCGGTTCTGGAAAAACAGACAGCCGAACACAAGAATAACAGCTATGAGCAGTACTGCAATTAATGAATATTTCTTTTTCATTGGCCCTCCTCTGTTTCTTACTCGATTGGATAAAGAATCTTCTCGAAACGCGTCTCTTTCAAATCATCTTTTTCGATGTAATACGATTCCAGCACGATCTGATCCCGGTCGCCGCGCTTTTCGATGGCCTCCACTGCCTTTACAATGCTTAAGTATCCGGCATCGAACTGGTTTGTCGTCACAAGGCCCTTTATCACGCCGCGGTCCATCTGGTTTAATATCTTCGTCGTGCTGCCGAAGCCGTAGAGGTTCGGAGTGTCTTTTCCATAAACCGGGCTTCCCGCGATAACGTCCGCCACCTGATCCAGGCTCTGCACATCCAGGGCAACTAGAATCTCCTCTCCGCTGCTGAAAACCGCAGTTTCTTCAATCGTCCGGCGGAAGTCATCCTCACATTCCGCCGCGCTGGTGCCGGAAGCGCCGCCTCTGTACTTTTCGTAGAGCTGCACATGGAAGCCCGCCTGGGAGAGCGCCGCCAGAAGACTGCTGTACACTTCTTTGTTATACCCGTACTCCAGCCCCTCGGAGAATACGAGAACCGGCTTGTCATGGATATTTTCCCTTGCTATGGCTTCCCCCAGCATCTTCCCTGTCTCCTGGTAGTCCTGTGAGATTCCGCTCATGGCCCAGTCGCCCGGGAAGATGGTTCCCATGACGATCAGCGGGCTGCCAAGGACCATCCCATCCAGCATCGCACTGCACTCCTGCTGCTTTAAGGGGACCAGCACCACTGCCTTCGCCCCGTCGTCAATCTCGCGCTTTAACAGATCCATCTGCTCCGTGACATCTCCCTTTTCGTACAGGGTGATGAAGTTGACATCCACGTTGTACTCATCCGCAGCCTTATCCACGCCCTTGCGGAAATTTGTGTAGTAATCATCCGTGGTATCTCCGATCACGATGGAAATCGGATAAATCTCTGTCTTCTTTTCTTTGATAATCAAATCCGTGGAGGACAGCAGAAACAGGAGGACTAAAACTCCCGCAAGCAGACTCCATATCATCTTTTCCCGCCTTGTCATCTTCATCTTTCTCCGCCCTCCGCCAGAATCCGGCTGTAGGGAACGGCAGGAAGGTGGATGGTAATCTCCGTCCCCTCGTCCGGTTCTGAATCGATCCTAAGCCCGTACTCCTCGCCAAAATAGAGTTTGATCCGCTCATTCACATTCTTTACACCGATTCCGGAGCCCTTTTTGGAGGTCACTAAAATCGAGTCGGAAAACAGGCTTTCCACCTGTTCCCGGGTCATGCCCAGCCCGTTGTCGCGGACCGTGAAGTATAAGTCCTCCCCTTCCTTCCACACCTTGAGCGTGATCTCGCCGTCGCCGTCCATGAACTCCATCCCGTGGTAGATCGCGTTCTCCACCAGCGGCTGGAGCATCAGCTTTAAACTGGCCAGCTCCAGGCAGTCGTCCGCGGCGTCGATGTAGTAGGAAAATTTGTTCTTAAAACGCATGTGCTGAATCATCAGATAGTTGCGCACGTGCTCCAGCTCGTCATGCACGGTGATGATGCTCTTGCCCTTGCTCAGGCTGATACGGAAGAACCGCGCAAGCGCCGTCACTACCTTGACTGCCTCCGCCTTCTGCTCATTTTCAATCATCCAGACGATGATATCCAGGGTGTTATAGAGAAAATGCGGGTTGATCTGAGACTGCAGCGTATCAAATTCCTGCTTTCTCTTGGCCTCATGCTCTGTCACAATATCGTTCATCAGCACCCGGATCTGTCTGGCCATGTTATTGATGGAGGTTCCCAGATGCTGAATCTCATACGAACCGCCGATATAGACCGGCGTCTCCAAATTTCCCTCCTCCAGAATTCCCACGGATTTCTCCAGTTCCTTGATGGGATTCGTGATTCTGGACGAAATATAGGAGTTAATAATTGTTAAAATAAAGAGAATCAGGGTGATCAGGAAAATGATAAACAGCCTCGTCTTTATGGAGTTTAGGGATACCACGTTCTTTGGCGTCACCCCTACGACCTTCCAGCCCGTGTAGCCCACGGACTTCACGGTGATAATCCGCTCACGCCCCTCGAACTTTTCCAAATGGTTTCCGTCCTTGTATCCGGCCGCTGTTAAATTATTCTCGGAGACCCGTCCGGAATCAATCAGCTGGATCTTAGGATGGTAGAGGATTTCCCCGTCGCTGCTGATTAAGTAGACGTAGCCTCCGGTGCCTGTGGTCACGCCCTCAAACAGATGCGCCAGGCTGGAGTAGCTTAAATCCACCAAAAGCACGCCCTGGGCCGTCGATGTCCCTTCCGTCAGCTCCACCGCCCGGGACAGAGAGATCACCCACCGGTACTGGCTTTCATTGCCGTCGAAAATATACTGGACGTGAGGATTGGAGAAGTGCTGGTTCTCCGTCTTCTCCATTGCGCTTAAAAACCAGCCGTCCCCGGTTACGTCCAGATTCGTCTTGATTCTGGCCGCCGGCACCGCCTCCTTTAAAGTCCCATCCTGGGAGAACAGGGCAATGTTGTCCACATTGTCCTTGTTGTTGTCGTACAGCAGGGTGATCTCGCTGTTGATGGACTCCGAGGACAGGTCCGCGTTCTTTATCGCACCGTAATACAGGGAATCCGACAGCTTCATGACCGTGCGCAGATAGCTCTCCACAGACCGCGCCACCTGGCCGATCAGGCTCTGATTTTCCTCCATGACCGTCTCGGACACCTGGCTCGACAGACGCTGGTAGATGGAAAACGTAATGAGCAGACTGGCCGCTAAGGCAGTCACGGTAAAATACGTAAAGATCGTATACCGTATGCTGTTGTTATGAATCCTCTTGCCGTTTTTCTTTTTATTCATTTATCTGGCTCCACGGAATTTCGTCGGTGACACTCCAAATTTTTTCTTGAATACGTAGCTGAAATAGTTCTGCTCCTGGTAACCCACCTTGGAGGCGATGACGTACGTCTTGTCGTCCGTCTTGTTTAACAGTTCCACGGCCTTATTTAAGCGGATTTCCGTGAGATAGGCGATGTAGGCCTGCCCTGTCTCCTTCTTGAACATGGTCGAGAAATAAGCCGGGCTCATGTGCAGGTGGCGGCAGATCATCTCCACGGACAGATCGGGGTTCTGATAGTTGTCCATAATATACTGCTTCGCCTGCTGGATCACCTGGCGCGTCGTTATGTCACGCTCCTGATTGATGGCCTGGTTCATCTTGTGCGCCGTCTTAAACAGCCACTCGCCGAACTCCTCCCGTTTCTGAAGCTTGTCGATGACACTTAAGTATTCCAGCTCGCCGCCCAGAATCTCCTCCAGGTTTAAATCATACTGCTGGATCATCTGAATGATGGTGTTCAGGACGCCGAAAACATACACCTGCTGCTGGCGGTAATGCACCTTTGCTGATTCCAGCTTGCCGGAAATCCTGGCCGTTACGGCCTCGATCTTCTCATCCGGTCCAAACTTGACGGCGGAAATAAAATCAGACTCGTCTGCATTGTCAAATTCCAGCTTGCCGCTGCCTACCGGCTCCATATCGTTGATGTAGATCGTGATTCCGCTGCCCACCACCGCCTTATATCCCAGGGCTTCTACTGCCGACTGGTAGGAGCCTGCGATCTTCGACAGGCCGGTCACGCTGTGGCCGATGCCGATGGTGACCGGAACCTCCAGAATACGTTTGGCCTCCTTACAGATATCTCCCAGGACATCGATGAGCCCCGTCGTCGTATTGTCGTCGTCGAGCGCCGCGATCACCACCATTTCGGCTTCAGCCGTGGACTGGAATAAGGAGAACCGGCAGTAGCTTTTCAGTTTTTCCCGCACGATCTGCATGACGGAAATCGGGATCAGCTCTTCCTCCTCGTGGAGTGACAGTGTCTTCTTGCTTCTGTCATCACTCTTTTCCACATTGATAGCCGCGATCACCCATTTCCTGGCTCCCATAATCGGGATATCGTATTCCTTAAGCTTCGACTCGATCAAATCATCCGACAGCCTCCGGTGCACCATGTCGTTGAAAAACTGCTCGCGGATAATTGGCAGGCTCTTTCTGTAATTTTCACGAAGGCGGCTCACGTTGCGCTTCTCTTCGATCTCTTCGTCTAAATTGGACTTGATCCGTTTCAGGATGGAGGTTAGTTCCTCCACGTTGACCGGTTTTAGAATGTACTCCGTCACGTTCAGCTTAATCGCCTTCTGGGCGTACTCGAAATCGTCGTAGCCCGAAAAAATAACCACCTTCATGGAAGGATACCTCTGCCGGATTTTCTCCGCCAGAGTAAGACCATCCATATAGGGCATACGGATATCGGTCAGCACCACATCCGGCTCTAAGACCTCGATCTTTTCCAGCGCGTCTTCTCCGTTCTCAGCATCCCCCACCACCTTGAATCCGGCTGATTCCCAGTCGATCTGTTTGATAATGCTCTTGCGGACCTCTTCCTCGTCGTCCACCAAAATAATACTGTATAAATTCATGATCTATACCCCTTCTCTCCTGTAAATAATAAGATTTTGTCTCTATTCAGTCCCGTTATATGCACTGATACAGCAGCGCGTTGCAGATGGCAGCCGCCACATTGCTTCCGCCCTTCCGTCCTCTCGCCACAATAAACGGAGTGTCGGGCAGCGAAAGGATCATCTCCTTGGACTGGACCACGTTGACAAAACCAACAGGCACACCGATCACCAATTTCGGTTTCAGCCTGCCCTCTTTAATCAGCTCGTACAGCCGGACCAGTGCCGTGGGGGCATTGCCGACTGCAAAGATACAGTCTCCGCCCAAATCGGCCGCCTTCTCCATACTGGCGCAGGCTCTGGTGGTTCCGAGCCGCTTCGCCGCCTCCGCCACGTCTTCGTCGGCCATGAAACAGTCCACCGTACAGCCGCATTTCCGGAGGGCCGCCCGGTTGACGCCCGATTTCCCCATATTGGTGTCTGTGATGAAGCGGACGCCTTCTTTAATCGCCGCCTTCGCCAGCTCCACTGCGTGTTCGGAAAAGATTAAGCTGTCCGCATAGTCGAAGTCGGCGGTCGTGTGAATTACGCGTTTGATGACCAGTTCATTTTCCGGGTCCAGGACCCGGTCCCCCAGCTCCTCTGTGATAATCTCAAAGCTTCTTTTCTCTATGTCACCGGGAAGCACCCGTTCCAGTTCCGTCTTTATCATTCTGAATCTTCCTTTCTGCTGTCCGTCATGCGATTGCCGTCGATTCCCATCATTTCGTAAACTGCCGCCATGTCAAAGCTCTCTCTGATGACTGCCGCGAGACGGTCGTACTGCTGCTCCCGGTAGGCGGCATAATGAAACTCTTCGTTTCGCACTGCGGTCAGCCCCTTTTTCTCAAGGAGAGCGCTCACAACCGTCTCTGCGATTCCCTCCCGGTCAAAAAATCCATGGATGTACGTGCCGTAGACATGATTTCTCTGGCAGCCATCCATCTTGGCCAGATGAGAGCCGTTCTGTTCCATTACATAGGACAGGGGCGGCACCGCGCGGACCGTCTCACCCATGTGGATTTCGTATCCCTCGATCTCCATGCCCGAAAGCTCCTCCAGGATTCCGCCCACGGAGGCACAGGAACCGGTCACCCGGGTTCTCGTCTTCTCTTTCCCGAATACGGTCCTTACCGGAAGAAGCTTAAGCCCCTCCACCGGCCGCCCTCTGTAGGTTTCCGTCTCCACGCCGAACGGGTCCTCCAGGCTTTCTCCCAGCATCTGAAAGCCGCCGCAGATTCCGAACACAGGAACGCCGGCGGATGCCAGCTTCAGCACTGCCGCCTCCAGGCCGTTCTCCCGCATCCAGAGTAAATCTTCTATCGTGTTCTTCGTCCCGGGAAGCAGGATCAGGTCCGGTTTTCCCAGATCCGACAAACGGTTCACATACGTAAGGCCGACTTCCGGCATACAGGAAAAGACCTGGAAATCCGTAAAATTGGAAATTCTGGGCAGCCGTATGACGGCAATGTCCACCAGCGTCTTTTTCCCTTTTTCTGTTCCGCTTAAATGGTGTCCCAGGCTGTCCTCATCCTCGATGTCCACATCAGCATAAGGAACCACTCCCGTAACCGGTATGCCGCACAGGTCCTCGATCATGTAAAGCCCCGGTTCCAGAATGGTCTTGTCTCCCCTGAATTTATTGACGACGAGCCCCTTCACCCGCGCCCGCTCTTCTTCCGAAAGCAGGGCCACAGTCCCGTAAAGTTGGGCAAACACACCGCCGCGGTCGATATCTCCCACCAAAAGGACCGGCGCATCCGCCATCCTCGCCATGCCCATGTTCACAATATCATCCTTCTTCAGATTGATCTCCGCCGGGCTCCCGGCGCCCTCGATCACGATGATATCGTACTCCTCCTCCAGTCTCCGGTATGCCTTTTCCACCTCGGGAATCAGCGTCATTTTATATGCAAAATACTCTTTCGCCGGCATCGTTCCAATCGGTACTCCGTGGACAATGACCTGGGAACCGGAGTCGGAAGTCGGCTTCAGCAGAATCGGATTCATGTCCGCCTGCGGTTTAATACCGGCGGCTTCCGCCTGCACCACCTGGGCGCGTCCCATCTCCAGCCCGTCCTCCGTTATATACGAGTTTAACGCCATATTCTGCGATTTGAAAGGGGCGACACGGTAGCCGTCCTGCTTAAAGACCCTGCATAATCCTGCCGCGATCAGACTCTTGCCCGCGTTAGACATCGTTCCCTGTATCATAATTGATTTTGCCATTGATCTAATCCCTCTCTTCCATCGCCTTTTTCAGCACCCGGATAAATGTCTCGTTATTGGCCCTGTCCTTTACGCAGATCCGGTAAAAACGTCCGTCAAGCCCCCGGTAGTTGGCGCAGGAGCGGATTAAGACACCGTTTTTCAAGCAGGCGTCATAGAGGCTGCGGGATTCCGGCGTCCGGGCCCTGGCCTGCGCCGGATCCCTGAAAAACAGATAGTTGGCCCTGGAATCGTAGACGAAAAGCCCCAGGCCCTCCATCTGCGCCTTCAGCCAGCTCCTCTCACGTTTCACCAGCTCCCTCGCCCGGTTCACATACTCCGTCTCCCCAAGCGCGGCCTCGCCCGCCGACTGAGCCGGACCGGAGACACTCCACGGCTGACGACAGCCGTCCATTGCTTCCAGAAGTTCCCGGTCCAGAGAAATACCGTAGCCCAGCCGCAGCCCGGCCATGGCGTAAATCTTCGTAAATGCCTTCAGAATAAACAGCCGGCGGAAACGTCCCGACCGCAGTTCCTTCATCACGGAAAAGCGCTCCGGCTCATCCAGGAACTCCATAAAACACTCATCCACCACACAGACAATGCCCCGCTCTTCGCAGTACTCCAGAAGAGGGATCAGCGCTTCCCGTTCCACCGCAAATCCGGTGGGATTATTGGGATTGCAGAGGAACAGGATATCCGGCCGCTGTCCGGCCGCCTCTGCCTCCTTTAAACGCGCGAGGAGCTCCGGTACCGAAAGGGCAAAGTCTTCCTCTTCCTTTAAGTCGAACCAGGTCGTCCCGCATCCTGCGGCCTTTAACGCCTGCTCATATTCCAGAAAGGAGGGGGCGATTAACAGCGCCCGCTTCGGACGCTTCGCCTGTACAATCAGAAAGATAAGCTCCGCCGCGCCGTTTCCGCAGAGAACAGCCTCTTTTCCGATCCGGTGGTAATCCGCCAGCTTCGTTCGAAGGGCCTGGCACCGGCTGTCCGGATACACGCTGCAGCAGTCTGCCGCCCCTATGTAAGCATTTTTCACACCCTCGGGAAGCCCGAGCGGGTTTAGGTTGGCGGAGTAATCCAGCTCCACCTGATTCGTATATATGTCTCCTCCATGCTGGTATTCCATGATGTATATCTCCATTCTGTCATTTTACAGTCTGTTGTACAGTGCCCGATTATCTAATAAATGGTATTGTAACCAGAAGCCCAAGAACCGCCGCTGCAAACAGCGCCGCCGCATACGTTCCCGTCATCAGCGTGTTTGCCCGCCGGATATCCGCATATTCCACAGACCGGTCTGCATCGCCGATAGTCGGTTTCTCGTACAGCTTTCCGAAGTAGAACGCGTTTCCCGCCAGCTGAATCCCCAGTACTCCGGCACAGACCGATTCCGTCTGAGCGGAGTTGGGACTCTTATGGTTATAGCGGTCACGTCTGAAGATCCGAATTCCGCCTCTTCCGCTGTAGTGACGGATTCCGGCTCCTTCTGCCGCCTCCAGGACATATCCCGCCGCGATCATGAAACAGGCCGAAAGCCTGGCCGGAATGTAGTTGCACACATCGTCCAGCCTGGCTGCTGTTCTTCCGAAGTTTATATATTTGTCATTTTTATATCCAACCATGGAATCCATGGTATTAACCGCCTTATAGAGAAATATCCCGGTTCCGCCTCCCAGCACCATGTAAAAGAGCGGAGCAATGATTCCATCCGAGGTATTTTCCGCCACAGTCTCCACCGCAGCCTTGGTAATTCCCAGGTCTGTGAGATCTTTGGTATCCCGCCCTACGATCATGGAGACTGCGGTTCTTGCGCCCTCTGTATCCCCGGCGGCCAGCGCGTCATACACCTTCATGCTCTCTTTTTTCAAAGAACGCCACGCCATCATCTGCCCGCACATCACGCTTTCCACTGCCACTCCGGCCAATGGATGAACCGTGTACGCGGCGGCCAGAACGAGCACCGAGGCAAGTCCTGTGATCAAAAGAACAGCGACGACCAGCGCGGTTCCCGCCATTCTCTCCGACTTTTCGTTTGCCGGAAACCATTTGCGGAGCCGTGCCTCCAGCCATGCGATCAGGTTACCGATGCCGCAGACCGGATGGGGCATATTCCGTGGATCTCCAAACAGCGCATCAAGGGCACAGCCCGCAAATGCAGCCAGTATATGGTAACGTATCATCTGTTCTCCCTCATTTCAGCCTGGTGGCGATGCCGCAGACCATGCGGTACACCGCTTCGGAATCTGCCGCCAGCTTTTCGGCCGCCCTCCCGGCTGCCTCCCTCCATGCCCGCTCCTCCGGGTCCACCGGAACGATACCGCATCCCATCTCGTCCGCGGTAATCACGACATCCGGATTCTTCGCCTCAATCGCGGCTATAAATTCATTGACATCCCGTTCTTCCCAGAGCAGTCTCCTCACAAAGTAATGAAATCCGCTGATAACCGGCCGCTCAAGGGCCGTTTCGAACGAATCCCTCCGTCCGCTGGCCACCGGAAGCGTTCTCTCTTCCGTTTTGGGACCGGCGTAAAGTACGTGTTCCCCTATTCCCGGCGTGGCCCGGCCTGCCGCAAGTGTTTCCGCAAATGCCGTCTTTCCCTGCCACGCACCGCCCGTAATAAATATCATAAATATTCTCCTGTTCTTTATATGGCAAATCGGGTCACAGCCGCCAGCACCGCCGTCAGTACCAGCTCACACACCTGAAGGAAGAACCCGGCCAGGTCTCCCGTAATTCCGCCAAATTCTTTTTTCGCCATACGGTAATAGTACAAAAATGTCAGAGCGGCGCCAACCGCTGTCATCGATGCAGCCGCGGCTCCTCCCGCATACAGAATCCAGCCTTCTGCCAGAACCAGACAGCACCACATGGTCACGGCGACAGTCTTCTTCTGTGCCTGTCCGGAAAATGACGCAGCGAGTCCGCTGTTCTTCGCCATCGGAAAGGTCACCACGGCAAGTCCGGAAAGCGCCCTCGATATCACAAAAATCCCTCCGTAGGCTCCCAGAAGCACCGGTTTCATCTCTCCGAAAACCGCTACGTAGAGCAGCAGATACACGCAGCAGCCGATTATGGCGAAAGCCCCCGTATGTGGGTCCTTTAAAATCTCCAGTTTCTTTTCCACCGGCGCGTGCGAGGCTCTGGCATCCGTCACGTCGAGAAACCCATCCATATGGATTCCCCCCGTAACAATCAGAGGTACCAGGACCGGTAATATTTTAGCCATCCAGTCCAGCTTAAGCACCGTAAGCACCAGCACGGAACCGTAAGTCAAGGCTCCGATCACCACACCGATTAACGGGAAGAAGCACATGGCATATTTCATCCGCTCCTTCGTCCAGGATACCTGGGGCATGGGGATTACAGAGTACATGGAAAACGCGATTGCGAGGCTGCCCAGTAAATTCATCGTTCCATTCCTCCCATTATAAAAATTATCTCTATTATCATACAACAAAACAGGGATTTCGTACAGAGAGCAGATACATTTGTTAAAAACAAAACACCAATAAATGGCATCATATCATTTATTGGCGCTATATGCTTTATTTGTCTATTACCATAACGTTACTGTTTACCGGTCAGATACTCTTCCAGGTACTTCACGATTTCCCCGGCGGACTCCTCATAATTCATGAGATAATGGCCGTCCAGCTTCATGGAAATATGTCTCATATTTTCTCTGTTTCCGCTTCTCTTAACCAGCTGCTCACTCATCGCCCGGCTCGGCCAGTACCTGTCGTTTTCCTCAGAAATCAGAAGTATTTTCCCGGTATATCCGTCAACGCGGATGAGCGCGTCTTCATTCCCGTTTTTCTCTATCGACGCTACATAACACGTACAGTAATTTCCATCCATAATCTCCTTTACAATCTCCCGGTCAAAATAGAATTTGATATAGGGCAGTTCTTTTCCCTGAAAGGACCAGGAGGACTTCCTGTTTGTAAAGCTCTCCAGGGTGAATTCCGCGGGCAGTCCCTGAAACGCATAACAGGAAGGGACCAGCGCGATTGTCACTGCTGATCGCATATAGTTTGTCAGCAGCAGCGCGGCTTCCCCTCCCTTCGACTGGCCGATTACGATCACCTCCCTGTCGCCGATGCCGTACTCCTGTTTTACGGCGGATACCGCATTAACAAAGTATTCCATCGGCAGGCACTCAAGACTCTCCGGAAGATCACCGGCGCCGAAGTACGCCAGCAGCAGAACCTGAAAATCTTTCTTTAATCGTTCTAAAAAATCTTTGTTCAAAGGCGCCGGAAGTCCCGGCCTGCTGCCGCCTATGATTACCACCAGCGGTTTTCCTTCATTCTTATAAAAATCTCCGTAAAGTTCCTTTGTGCGATATTCCTGTATCATGATTTCCTCCTTATGCTTTCCTCTCAGTGTGGTGCTCGTTAATGTGCTTCCCATGTTAATGTGCTTCCCATGTTAATGTGCTTCCCATGTTAGTGTGGCGCGCTGTCAATGTAACGCTATGTTAATATGATTTACTGTAAACTTACTTAACATAATAAAAAAAAGAAATGCTGTCAGCGACAGCCTATTCTTCTTTTAATCTCTTATCCATAATTTCTTCAAACGCAGTCAGGAACTGAATCATCTCTCCGCAGAACGGCTCCGGCATCTCCTGAATCAGCCGGAGGGATTCTTCATCCGAGCGGGTGTGGATCTCCCTGTGGGCAATATAATTCTTCTGCCCTTCCTCCGTCAGGTTTAAGACCACCTCCGTGTCCGAATAGTGGGATACCGCCTTCTCCACGACGCCTTTATCCACCAGTTTATAGATCATCTGCGAAGCGGCGGCTTTCGTAACTCCCAGCGCAGAGGCCAGAGTAGTAATATTAATTCCCGGATTGTCTCCCACGGCCGCAATCGTGTGAATCTCTGATCGGGTCAGCAGCATCTTTGTGCCATACGTGCGTTTTCTGTTCTCCCACTGATTGTATTTATGAATAATACGTTCCATAAGTACCGTCATCTGCGAATAATCGTTCATGTAGCTGCCTCCGAATTTGTTAAGTATCTTTACAGTATAGCAACTATATCCCTTTTTCCAGCTTCTGTCAAGCCCATTTTAACAATGCCGCTTTTATCTCTGCCTTTAAAATACTTCTTTCACGTGTTCCACCAGTTCCGCCTCCGTATTCGACTCCACAAAATGCAGAATCTCCTCCTCCATGCTGTCGGCCTGGGCGTGGTTTGCAGCAATCGAGGCCACTCCGATGACGATTATCTGGTGAATATCCTGTTCATCGGTCTCTGCTGCGGATACATTATATTTATTGCGAAGCTTTGCAGTCAGACTCTTCACCACCATCCGCTTTTCCTTTAAAGAATGGACCCACGGGGCGTGAAGTCTGATTGTCAACGATAAAATTCTCATTTCTCTGTCACCCCTCTTTTGATGATGCCAGACTGACGGCATATTTGATAAGCTGTTCCATGCTGTATCGCTTCTCGCGGGGGACATCCTGGAAATTGATCGGAAGTACCGGAATTGTCTCCCCGGTTATCAGATAGTTTAAGTCAATGTCCATGGTTTCATTCAACAGGGCCAGTTTTTCCAGGGCAATGCTGCTCTCTCCCCTCTCGATTTTTCCATAGAATGCTTTCGTAATACCGAGACATTCCGCCATCTTATCCTGAGTCCAGTTCTTTTCCAACCTGATCTGCCTTAAGCGGTTCCCCATTTCACGCAGCAGTTCTTCTTTGTTTCGTCCGCCCTTTGATGCACGTCCCGGGCCCTTCTCCCCGGCCGGCTCTGATGGAAATTTCCGTACTCGTGGCTGATTTTTACTTCTGTTATCATTCATGTAAAATAAATCCTTCCTGATGTAAAATACTTCTTTTATTATTTTACATGAAATAATCAGTATTTGGAACGCACGCTCAGTAGTCCTTAAACTCCATATATGGTATTTTTTTCCATTTGCCGTCGTGTTCACAGCTGACGAACCGCCTCAGCGCCCGGTCTGCACTGCCGGTTCCTTCTCTGTGAATCATTCCTGTACTAAGAGTCCTTTTTCTATGATACAAAAAGCAGGAAAGATAACGCGGATCCCGTTATCCTTCCTGCTCTGCTGTTATTCCCGCAAGCCGGAAATATGTTTCCCGGACTAATCACCGAACCTTCCGGAAGATTTCCATGCTTCGCTCTAAAATCCCCTTCATCTGCGCAATGACCATACCGTAATTCGTAAAGGGAACGCCCGCGTCCCCCGCGCACTGCATGCGGTATCTGATTTCTCTCTCATTAAGCATACAGCCGCCGCAGTGGATCACCAGGCGGTAACCGGATAAGTCCTCAGGAAAGCTTCGCCCCGAGGACGTTTCGATGATGACATTCTTCCCCGTGTATTTCTTAATCCAGGCCGGAATCTTCACCGTGCCGATATCATTGCACTGCCGGTGGTGGGTACACCCCTCGGATATGAGAATCCGGTCCCCGTCCTGCAGCTGGTTCACGGCCTTCACTCCGCTTGCCGCCGCATCCAGGAATCCTTTATATCTTGCCATCAGAACGGAAAAGGAGGTGAGCAGTACATGGTCCGGTACCACCTCGGCCACCTCGGAAAATGCCTGGCTGTCCGTGATCACCAGATCCGGATCGCGGCCCAGCTTCTTAAGCGCTGCTTGAAGCTGCGTGTCGCGCACCACCACGGACATGGCCCCTGCCTCCAGAATATCCCGGATGGCCTGCTGCTGCGGCAGGATCAGCCGTCCCTTCGGTGCAGCCTTATCGATGGGGACCACCAGCACCACAAGATCGAGAGGTTTTAAGAAATCTCCCACCAGACGGCAGCCATTTTCCTTCTCTTTTATGAGACCGGCAATCCTCTCCTTTAACTCCTTAATATGGCAGTTCGTCTCGGCACTGACGAAAACAGATTTTTCGTCCGCTGTCTGCTCTTCTGTTTTATACTCTTTTTTGTCCAGCAGATCCCATTTATTATAAGCGATCAGATATGGAAGCTGTTTCTCTTTAAATAGTGAAAGCATCTCCTCATCGGCCTTCGTCTTTCCCAAAACCGAATCGACCACCAGCACGGCACAGTCCGCCCTGTTTAAAATCTCCCGGGTCTTTTTCACGCGCAGCTCTCCGAGAGCGCCTTCATCGTCAAAGCCCGGGGTATCAATGATCACCACAGGGCCCATGGGAAGCAGCTCCATGGATTTATAGACCGGGTCCGTCGTCGTTCCCTTGATATCAGATACCACGGACAGTTCCTGGCCCGTGACCGCGTTTACTATGCTGGATTTTCCCGCATTGCGGCGGCCAAAGAAGCCGATGTGTATGCGCTCGCCGCCCGGCGTATCACCTAGTCCCATATTTCTTCACCCCACAGTCCTCTGAGTTGTCTTTTGTATGAACCATACTATCTCAGAACCGGAAATCCCGGATTCCCTGTTCGATCTTTTCCAAATGATCCTTACAGATATCCCGCACCTTGTCTTTTGGAATATTGGCGAGCTCTGCCTCGATTAACTTCTCTCCGATGGCTTTCGTGTCCTCGGAGGCGTAATCCATCAAAAATTCCTTTAACGTCATAAGCGCATTGGGATGGCAGCAGTTCTGAATCTGGCCGCTCTTACAGAGGCTCATGAAACGGTCGCCGGTCCTGCCTTCCCGATAGCACGCGGTACAGAAGGACGGAATATACCCCATCTCCATCAGCCAGCGCACCACCTCGTCGAGGCTTCTCTGGTCGGAAACGTCAAACTGCTCTGTATCGGTCGGCCGGATCTCCTCCTGATAACCGCCTACGCTCGTTCTGGAAGCGCCGCTGATCTGGGACACACCGAGGCGGATCACCTTTTCCCTCACCTGCTGGCTCTCCCTTGTGGATATGATCATTCCCGTATATGGCACAGCAAGACGGATCAATGCGCAGAGCTTTGCAAAGATGTCGTCGCTGATGCTGTTGTCAAATGCGCTTGGATCGATATCGTCGGCATGCTTGATACGCGGAACGCTGATTGTGTGAGGGCCCACACCGTGAACCGCCTCTAAATGCTCGGCATGCATTAAAAGACCTGCAAACTCATATTTGTAGAGCTCCAGTCCGAAGAGTACGCCAAGTCCCACATCATCGATTCCGCCGTCCATGGCCCGGTCCATAGCCTCAGTATGGTAGGCGTAATCGTGCTTCGGTCCCGTCGGATGAAGCTTCTCATAGCTCTCCTTGTGATACGTCTCCTGGAACAGAATGTAGGTTCCGATTCCCGCGTCCTTTAACTTCCTGTAGTTCTCGACCGTGGTAGCCGCAATATTTACATTCACACGGCGGATAGCTCCGTTCTTATGCTTAATGGAATAGATCGTATCGATACATTCCAATATGTATTCGATGGGATTCCTCACCGGGTCCTCTCCCGCCTCGATAGCCAGACGTTTGTGGCCCATATCCTGAAGGGCGATTACTTCCTTTGCCACTTCCTCCTGCGTCAGCTTCTTGCGGGCGATGTGCTTGTTCTTGCCGTGGTACGGACAGTACGTACAGCCGTTGATACAGTAGTTGGATAAGTAGAGAGGCGCGAACATGACGATACGGTTTCCATAGAATTTCTTCTTAATCTCTTCCGCCAGGTTATACATCTCTAAAATCTTGTCCGGCATCTCGCAGGCCAGCAGCACGGATGCCTCCCTGTGGCTGAGTCCCTTCAGCTGCCTTGCCTTTTCGATGATCGAGTCGATCAACTCCACGTTTTCTTTGTTTTTTTCCGCATAGTCGAGTGTCTCCTGGATCTCCTCGTGTGAAATAAATTCCTCTGCTTTTAACGATTCTGGATTATACATGATTCCTTCCTTTCTTCCGGGTCAGCAAATGCTTCTCCGTCAGTCATTCATTTTTATATTACTAGACTGTCGCCCCGCGAGACGGCAATCCCATAACCGATTTTACTTAAGGATTCCCTTAAGAGTTCCAGGCTCTCCGCGGCCTCGGAGCCGGAGGACAGCTTGTTGTCATACAGCATATACTTCTTTCGGACGCCTGCCGGGGACAGATTCGGCATGACCACATTTGCGCCGCTTAAGATTCCCGCCTCTCTGCCGCCTTCCGTCACGGTTCCGAGTGCCGTGGTAGCAGGAAGCAGCACCTTCGGCATCATCAGACGGATAACCGACAGCAGATACAGTGTCAATTCGGCTGTCCCATTTTCCATATCACAAAAGGGAGTGTCCTTATGAGAGAGAAACGGTCCGATCCCGATCATATGAGGACCAAATTCCTTCATGAAGCGCAGATCCTTTACGATCATGGACGCGGTCTGGTATGGTGACCCAACCATAAAGCCGCAGCCAGTCTGATAACCGATTTCCTTCAGATCCCTCAGCGCTGCCATCCGCTTATCGAAGCTCATCGACTCCGGATGAAGCCTTCCGTAATGACACGGATCGGCCGTCTCATGGCGGAGTAAGTAACGGTCTGCCCCCGCATCATGGAGGCGTCTATAACTGTCATGGCTTCGCTCCCCTGCCGACAGGGTGATGGCGCAGTCCGGACACAACCCTCGGATTGACGCCACAATGGTGCAAAGCCGTTCATCCGTAAAATAGGGATCTTCTCCGCCCTGAAGCACAAAAGTGCGGAATCCCAGGCCGTAGCCAGCCTCACAGCACGACAGAATCTCCTCCTCTGTCAGCCGGTACCGCTCTGCCTCCCGGTTGCTTCTCCTGATTCCACAGTAGTAACAGTCATTTTTACAGTAATTCGTAAATTCAATCAGTCCTCGGATATAGACGAAGCGTCCGTAGATCCGTTCGCACAGTGCTCTGGCCTCGTTTCTCAAAAACAGGGCTGTCTCTTCATTCCGTTCCGTAATCAGCGTATACAGCGCGTCATCCGGCAGATCGTGATTCTCCGCCAGCCGCACGGCTAAGTCCATAACCTTTTTTGCAGCGTCGCTCATGATTTCACTCCCGAGTAGGCGGTCTTCGAGCTGACGCCCTTCAATTTTCCCACCTTGCCGGAAAGAGCCGATATAATACTCTGGGGAGCGTCCACCGCAATGCTGATAATGCTGATCTTCTTCTCATGATAGGGAATCCCCATACGGCCAATGATATACTGGCGGTATTCATGAAGAATTTCGTTGAGTTCCTCTACGGATTCCTCTGCTTCCACAACGATTCCCACCACCGCGATCCTTGTTTCCATCGTTACACCTCCAGATTGTTTTGACCTCATGTCAGTGGGGGATATCTGCCCGCCACTGACGCTAAGTTTGTTTTTGCGATTCATCTCCCACCTGTAGAGGCTGGGAGAATTCTCATTGATTTTGTTAAAGCAAAAATGCCGCACCCCAAAAGGTACGGCAAGAAAAGAATGCGATCTGCATTCCATGTTATATTTCCTATCTCGAGCCGAACCTTTCGCCTCAAAACATGTTTTTGGCGTCAGGATACAGTAATAGCATATCACGAGCTGTAAATATTTTCAATTGTTTTCTGCCTTTTACAGACAGATCCAAACAACTTATGCGCCAATTATCCCGCCGTCTGAACTGTTACAACTTATGAACACAACACCTTTCTTTCCACTTTTTGCAATCTTTGTTCTACATTGTCCTGTCGTTTCATCAGAATTTCGACAATCTCATTGTTATATCGCACAACTGAGACATATTGACGTAACTCTTGCAGGTCTTTGTTGGTTGAATCAATCCTTCGGTTGAGTCTCTGCTCCGTTGAATCCAACTCTTCCAACACCAAATTGGTTTCATGCCTTAAGTCTGCTTTTGTCGCAAAGGCTTTCAAATCGTCTTTTGTTGCAAAGGCCTTCAAATCGTCTTTTGTCGCAAAACTTTCCATTTTTAATAGGATCTGATCAATTTTTTCTGTATCTGTCATATATACCTCCATACAAGTAAATTGAACCATACTTTTTACAATCCAATTATTAACTGTTAGTGACGTGTTTCTTATGTATATAATACCATATACAGGCGTATAAAGTCTATAATATTTTAAAA
This sequence comes from Hungatella hominis, assembly GCF_014288005.1. Taxonomy (NCBI): domain Bacteria; kingdom Bacillati; phylum Bacillota; class Clostridia; order Lachnospirales; family Lachnospiraceae; genus Hungatella; species Hungatella hominis. The sequence continues at coordinate 621,592 of NZ_JACOPB010000001.1, read as the reverse complement.
AATATCACGGTTTCAATTCGTATTTACCGGCGCAGAATTGGATTTGGAGGCTGAAAGATACGCTCGGGAGAGACCTGGAGTGAAGACGGGAAAGAGGAGGGACACAGAGCCTCTCCCCCACTACAACTATAAATTTTATAGCTAAAGATACCAGCCGGCAGAAAAAGAAATTAAGGCTTACATCTCCCGCACGGCTCATAGCCCTGCGCGATCGCTTCATCCCGGCTGCCGGTGAAGCTCTGCTTGTTTGATTCATTCATCTGTGAAACACTGGAACAGGAAGGATAGTGAAATTTGTGAGTATTGGTATTGAAAATATAAGTGGTCTCGGTACTGGATTTACTTTCGTTTTTACTTTCTGCGCTGCTCTCAGCTTTTTTTCCGGCTGTGCTGCCGTCCTCGGACGCTGCGGTCTCCTGTGGTGCACTCTCTGATCGCTGACTGCTGCCGGTAGCGTAGTCTATGGTGACTCCGGGCTGCACGTTATAGACGAATACACAGAATAAAATTCCGTCGCCCTCGTCCTCAACGGATTCCGCCTCCATCAGTACGCCGTCAGCGATCAGATTATTACCCTGGAAAACCGGAGTAACCCGGTACAGGACATGGTTTTTCGTTTCCTTGACGTAGTCGGCCACCATGTTCTCAAACGGCAGCATGCCGTCCACATTCATATACCGGGTACCTGTGATCAGATTCTTTTCATTGGCATTCTCAGCCGTCAGCTGAAAGCCGATTAAGTGACACCGGTTATAGAGGTACTTACCGTCTACAAAATCGTATTTTATGGTCTGCCACCCGGAAGGCTTCACCTTGCCTATGGACCCGCGTTTTTCTGTCGGCATAAGGTCTGTGCCCACATTGGCATAGGCCGTGCCGCATCTTCCGAGGCTGTCTAAATCACTGTAAGTCTCGAAGGATTCTGTCGTGAAATCTGACGTTTCGAAATAGGGGACATTCCCGTTTACCGCGGCATACGCGTCTCCCGAATAGGCGGGAATATCGGATGCTTTAAACTGCTTCGGTCCTGTACTACCCACAAGCTCTGTCTCATTGGCCAATACACCGGCAGTGCTTTGGCTTTCACCGGTCTGAGCCGATGTCTGGTCTGACATTTGAGCCGATTTCTGAGCCAGCGCCTGGTCCGGTATCGGGGCCGGTGACTGGGCGCAGCCGGCAAGGAGCAGCGCCGTCATGACTAAAACTGCAATATAATTACTTATTCTCTTCATCTTTTTTATACACTTCTCTTATTATTTTTTCGTGAGAGCTTCCCTCAAACTCCTCGGATTCCGTCATGGTCCATCCATGAGACAGGATATCCGCGGGAAAATGGAAATCCGCCGGATAACTGCGGTTCCATTGAAACAGAATGATCGATTCAAGCTCATCTTCATACGGCAGAATGTCCTGATCCTCAACAAAGCAGTACTCGCCGCTTCCCGCCCTGTCAAGAAATGCCGGATCGACAGACAGCCAGTCCGGTTTAGGCTCCGGGAACAGCTTACTGGAATACTCGTTCATCCAAAGTCTGCTGTTCTCCGAGCACCGAAGCACCCGCTCCTGCACTGCGCTGTCTCTGCTCTGACGCCGGTGGTTGAACATCATGCCGTTATGGTCGTCAACACAAATCATGACTATCATTTTTTCCTTCCTCTCCCAGAGCATGTCTGAAAATTCATATCTAGTACAGCATTGCGTAAGTTTCGATGAATTATGTGCTTGATATTTACGCCAGGGGCGCGACTGCGAAGCGACGGCGTAGTGGACCCTACGTCTAGCTTCGTGGGCGTGGTCCTGGCGTGAATAGCGAGTGCAGAATTCACCGGAACTTGCGCAATGCTGTACTAGATACGCTCTAATCAATCTTCGGTCTCACCGGATGCCTGATTACAGTTTTCATTCGTTCCGGTGAAACCTTCCTCGGATCACTTAAGTATATCTCATGGTGACGCCTGCGATCAGAGATATCGTTCTCATAGCCCTGTTCCTTTATATAATGGTCCATTTTTGCAACGGTGGCCGGTTCCTCGTTATAGCTTCCAATGTGGAGACACTGGACACACAGGCCCTCCGAAACTGTGATCAGCTCCGCAAGACTCATATCGATCCCTTTTTTTCGCTGCGCCTCCTCCTTCGCCCAGGCAAATACCTCCTCTGTGACGAATTCCGGCACTCTGATTATGGAAATCCAGTTAAATCGGGATTTGTTCCTGTAATCGACGCCCGGCGCGCCGCCTTCCATCCACCAGAAGCCCTCCAGCGGCGGAACGACGTACTCGAAGAAGCCGTCAACCTTCCGGCTTCCCTTATAGCTCATCTTAATCGTGTAGGAAATCCCGTACAGAACGGCAACCGCCCTTCCGTATTCCCCATCCGGCTCGTTCGGATCTCCGTGTCCTCTCACTGCCGCGTACTGCATGGAAGGTACCTCCACGATGGCTGGCATCTCCTTCGGAAGATACAATGCCTTATACTCTTTTTTATAATCAAATGGTGTCATACTGCTGCCTCCTTACTTTTTTATGAGTGTAACACAGTAAACACGACAACTGTATGACATGATTATTTAATTACAACGGGAATTCCTGCGCTCACCTCGATGACGCGGTCTGCAAGCATTCCCAGGCGGCAGTTGATTTCTCCCAGAACCTTTAGATAGAGAGCCGTGGATTCATCCCAGCCGCAAAGATCTCCGGTATCCGGATTTTCCCCGTTTTCGTCCCATTTTATGCAGACCGGTTGTTTGCGGTAATCGCCGGCCGAAAATACCTCGTTGGTCACGATGACGAGATCAGATACTTTCCTTCTCAGACTCAGAATTCCGTCTACTACCGAATCCGCCACCGCAGAGCCGTATTCGGCGGAAAAGCTGTCCGGGCAGTCGTCCTCCCCGGTTCCAAACAGTTCATTGGAAACCAGGTTGGAGAGGCATTCCAAAAGAACTGCATACTCCGCTGCTCCGGTCAGCTCTCCGTATTTTCCCGCGGCAGGCAGCTTCAGCCGCTCTAAGCCGCGGTAGCACTCCACAGTCTCAAACTGCTTATCTGCCCGCATCAGACGGTGACGTTCAATCCGGCGTCTGCACTCCTCATCCCAAGGCTTCATGGTCGCAATGTAGATCCGCCTCCGTTTTCCCAGTCTGACAATCTCCTGCTCGGCAAAGGCCGATTTTCCGCTGCCGCTGCCTCCCGTTACCAGTGTTACCATCCTCTTCCTCCTCGCTGTGAGCACCAGCACGCCCTGGTGGTGCCGGGATGCACTGCTACTGCGTCCCGGAATTTTTCTGAGGCGCCAGCGGCTTGTACTCCTCAATCTGAATATCCTGAAATGTGCTCATTTTGGTATAAACCTCCAGCGCCATATCGAGAAGCGGGATGGACGCAACCGCGCCGGTTCCCTCCCCCAGACACATCCCTGCCGCCACAAATGGTTTTAAGCCCAGTTCATCCAGGAGCAGGCGTCCCGCCGGTTCCGCCGAAACGTGGGTGGCCAGCATATAATCGCGGGCGGCCGGCGCCAGCTTTGCTGCGGCAAGCGCCGCAGTACCCGAGATAAAGCCGTCGATCAGAACGGGAATGCGGTAGACCGCGCCCCCTAAAAAGACACCGGTAAGGCCGGCGAGATCTAAGCCTCCCACATGGGCAATCACATCGATGGCATCTCTGCATTCCGGTCCGTACCGCTTTACAGCTTCCCGGATAACGGATACTTTTTTCATCAGGCCCTCGTCCGACAGTCCCGCCCCGCGGCCCGTCATTTCAGCCGGATCACGATCCAGCAGCATGGCCGCCACGGCACTGCTCGTCGTGGTGTTGCCTATCCCCATCTCTCCTGTGGCGATCAGACGGTACCCTTTTTCCTTCAGCTCTCCAGCCACGCTAATTCCCGCGGCAATGGCCGCTACAGCGGTTTCCCGGGTCATGGCCGGTTCTTTATGGAAATTCTTTGTTCCATAAGCCAGTTTTTTCCGTATCAGCGGGTTCCTGGCGCCGGAACGCAAATCTCTGGAGACTCCGATATCCACCGGAAACACGTCCACTCCCGCCCGGTCAGCCATGAGGCAGACACTGCTGTTTCCATCCGTCATATTTTCAGTTACCACGGCAGTGACTTCCTGTCCGGTCTGCGTTACACCTTCTTCTACAATGCCGTTATCACTGCACATGATAATCAGCGCCCGTTTACCGATATCAACATGCTGGGTCTCTGATATTCCGGCGATCTTTATCACGTCCTCTTCGAGAATCCCCAGGCTATAGAGCGGCTTCGCCACATGGCTCCATGTGAGAGAGGCCAGTTCCATGGCATCTGACGAAAGAGGGGATATCCTGGACAAAACCCCGTTTAAGCATTCTTCTGCCGTTCTCTCATAGAGTTTAAACCACGGAAGGCCCCAGGAGCCCAGTCCCAGATCCACAGTCGCCACATAGCGGTATCCCTGCCGCTCATAGAGCCGGACTGCGGGTTCATTTTTCTCATATACGTCAAGGCGGATCGTCTTCTTTCCTTCCCTCAGGGCCTGTAATTCCGCAAACTCCATCAGAAATTTCCCCGCGCCTGATTTACGGAAATCCGGGTGAACGAGAAATGTATGGATCACCATTACCTCATCCGGCTCCGCCTCCACGCCCCAGGAGACACCGTTGTATGCGGCCTCCTGCTTTCCATTTAATATGATGGAACCGATGATGCGGCCTTTAGTCTCCGCCACATAGAGTGTGCCTGTCTCCACACCCTCTTCCGCCGCATCCCTTCCGGGATAGACTCCCTTTTTCCAGCCCGGATAGTTGACATGGCTTTCCAGATGCCCGACCGTCTCGTCGTATAGCCGCACCAGTTCGGGAATGTCCTCTGAGACACCCCGCCGTATGTTTAATTCTTCTGTCATGACTTAAGTTCCTTTCCTGCAAAGCTCCAGCCACCGCTCTGCGGCAGATGGATTCGATGGATAATAAAGATGGGGGAAACCGGCCAGCAGACCGCCATCTGCATGAATGCAGTCCCAGCTTCTCTTTCCGCCTGGTTTCACGGCCTTCATTGCATTGCCGCAGGCCGTGCTGTCCCAGTAGTGGAATTCATGGCCGCGGATCTCTTCCCCTTCTTTCAAAAGCGGGGTGTCCCCATAGGGCACGAGCCCGATGTATCCGAATCGGGACAGTTTTCCGGTTGGAAATGCCCGTCCTGCAATGACTCCCGCCATGGGAAAGACCTCCCCCTCCTTCGTCTCCAGCTCCTCATGTAGATAGAGGAAACCGCCGCACTCCGCAAGTATGGGCATTCCGCCGGCCGCCGCTTCATTTATTTCTCTTAAAAGAGAGCCGTTGGCCGACAATCTTTCGGCATAGAGTTCCGGGTAACCGCCGCCGAGCATCAGCCCGGCAATTTCCTTTGGCAGATGCTCGTCCCGCATGGGATCAAATTCCACGAACTCGGCTCCCAGACTCTCAAAAAGCTTTATATTTTCCTGATAGTAAAAACAGAAAGCCTCGTCTCTGGCGATACCGATCCGGATGCGTTCCGTTCCGGGTGCTTCAATGGCGATTACGGCTTCCGCACTGCCCTCCGCCGCTTCACCGTCGTCCTTCAATTCCCCGGCACCGCCTGCCAGACGTAAAAGCCCTTCCACATCCACGGTCTTCTCCATCTCCAAAGCCAGCAGTTCCAGCCGCTCCCGCAGGGCTTTGGACTCCTCCGGAATCACAAGTCCGAGATGACGGCTGGTTACTTTTGCCGCGTCGCATTCCGGCAGATAGCCGAACACGGAAATTCCCAGCTTTTCGATCTCCGGCACGAGACGCTCCGCCATCACCGGAGAGATCCTGTTTAGGATAACGCCGCGTATACGGCTGTCTTTTCTATATTCCAGAAATCCTTTTATTTCTGCCGCCAGGGAAAGCGAGGCTCCCTTGCAGTCCAGAACCAGTACGACGGGCGCGTCAAGAGCGCGGGCCGTGTCGTAGGAGCTGGCCCAAGTGTCATTTCCTCCGACACCGTCGTAATATCCCATCACGCCTTCCACCACCGAAAGGTCAGCACCGGCTGCCAGATCCTTAAACTGATTTCGCACCTCTTCATCAGGCAGGAAAAAGGTATCCAGATTTCCACCGTCGATTCCCAGTACGTATTTGTGAAACATGGGATCGATGTAGTCCGGCCCGCACTTAAACGCCCGGCATTCTATCTCCCGCTTTTTCCATGCAGCCAGCAGTCCGCAGGTCATCATCGTTTTTCCGCTGCCGCTCTTGGGTGCGGCAAGCATCAAACGCGGATATGCGGTTTCTGAGCCGGAGGCCTCTTCGGCTGTCACCGCTTGCTTTGCCGCTTTCACGCCCCCTGTCTCTCTCCCCCCAAAGGAAATCACATAAACAGGGTTCTGAGCCATCATCATGTGGACCCGGCCCGCCGCCTTCGCCCGTGAAACTGACACCAGAACGATATCGGCCTCGATCCCGCGGGCGGCGGTCCATTCCATCACCTTCGAAACGGATTCCAGCGTGATCGCATTCACCACCACCCGGACCTCTGGATTCTTTGCCAGCAGCAGAGAAAGAATATCTGCCATTTTGCCGGAGGTGCCTCCCAGAAATGCATGGGTAGGCGCCTCCAGACCCTCTAAAGCCTCCGGGGCCGCGCCTTCTATGATTCGAATCTGCTCCGCCTGAAACTTTTTCCTGTTTTTCTCCAGCAGCTCCACGGCCTCCCGCTTCTTCTCGACCGCATAGACTGTGCCTTCCGGCATAAAAGCCGCGGCCTCCACCGACACGGAACCGGTCCCCGCTCCGATATCAAAGAGGACCGAATCGGGCGAAAGCTCCAGCTTCTCCACCGAAACGGCACGAACCTCGCTCTTCGTCATGGGGACCTCTCCCCGGATAAACCATTCATCTCTCATCTGACACCCTCACTCTCTTCGTTCCGTTCCATCAGAACCACAGCCAGGCTTGTAAATTCCATAGCTGCAAGCTGGTCCGGCGTTCCGGTCACAATCCGCTCATCGGCATAGGAGAGCCGCTCTCCCGCAGTGATTCTCACGTCGGTAAGCCCGGCTCTCAAAAGCTGCTCACAGAGTTCCTTTACCGTGTGCACCCCGCCCAGCAGCGTAAATACCGCCGGATTCTGGGCCAGCGCCTGGGCCGCGTCGCAGTCCCGCCCGTGCAGACTGATCAGTTTCACATGCTCCCAGCTTCGTCCCATTTTGGCACATAAGTACGACACGGACGATATCCCCGGGTAAATGGTGAATTCATAGGAATCGCAGTACGGTTTTTCCGAAAGCACGGCGCCCATACCGGACGCGCCGCTGTAAAACCCCGTATCGCCGGAATACAGGACACCGGCTCTTTTATGCTCCGGATGGCTCTCAAGCCATTCCAGGATTTCACGGTTCCCGTAAATCGGAACCCGCAGGATTTTCGACGCTGCTTCTCCCAGCGTCTCCGCCGCGTCCGTCATGCGTCTGGCGCCAAATAAGACATCGCATCGTTTCAGCGCCTCAGCGGCCACAAGCGTCATCTGGCCCGGGCCTCCCATCCCTGTCCCGATGAGAGAAAGCTTCCGTTTGGCGGATACGGTTCCCGCTTCTTTCAGGAGTATTTTCGCCGCGTCCAATGTAATTCCGTCTCCCTCCTCCAACGGTCTTCCAATCACAACCGCTGTCACGGAAAGTGCTTCCGCTGCGGAGAGCTTCTCTAAAAAGCCTCCCGCTGTCCCTGCTTCCTTTGTCACCAGATAGCGGACTCCCAGCTGCCGCATCATGGCCCGGTTCATTTCTTCGGAAAACGGACCCTGCATGGCGATGATGCGTTTTCCTCTTATTCCGATGTCTTCGCAGGCGGATATGGCGGCGCAGGAGGGAAGAACCCGCACGTAAAGCCTTTCCTCATATCCCGGAAGCGCTGTATAGGCGGCAAGTTCCTTGCTCCCCGTAGTCACGAGGATGTCTCCCTCCCTGTCCTTCAAGTAACAGACTGCTTCCTCTACGGAATGCACGTATACGACTTGAGATGCAAATGCTGCGGCTGAGCCTTTGCGGCTGTCACCTCCGGGGCTCTCCGCTGCGGCAGACTCCCGCGTCACCCGCAGATAGGAGACCCCGGCGCGGCCGCAGGCTTCTTTTATATTTCTGGTTGCCTCCGCGGCATACGGATGGGTCGCGTCAAAGACGGCGCGGATGGATGCCCGCTTCATGAAGCCTTCCATCGCATCACCGGCCATGCGGCCCGAAAGCACATGGAGAGATTCACTTTCCGGAAGCAGATCCGCACCGTAACCGCTGACAACGCTGACGTACGCCTCTATTTCCTGCTGGTGGCAGTATTCGGCAAGAAGACGGCCTTCCGTAGTGCCTCCGAAGATTAAAATCCTACACATTCCGGTATCCTCTCGGCGTTACCATCCTCCCGTTTACCGCCTTTGTCTTCTCATTGCCGATGAACACGGTGGTAAACATGTCGGTGGATGTGTCTCTTAATTCGGAAAGCGTCATAAGCTCCACGGACTCCCCTTCCCGGCCGATATTCATTGCAATGCCGCAGACCGTTTCCGGCTTCTTGGCGGTGAGCATGATGTCACACGCCCGTCTTAAGTAATCCGACCGCTTCCGGCTGGAGGGATTATAGAGGCATATGGCCAGATCCGCCTTTGCCGCGTGCAAAAGCCTGTCCTCGATCAGCTCCATCGGAGTCAGTAAATCGCTTAAGCTGATCACGGCAAAATCGTGCCCCAGAGGCGCGCCGAGCAAGGCGCCGCCGCTTAACGCCGCCGTCACTCCGGGAATCACCTCCACGATCGGGGAATCCGATTCTCCCACCAGTTCCAGAATAAGGCCGCTCATCCCGTACACACCGGCATCCCCGCTGCAGATCAGCGCCACCGTCATGCCGGCCTCCGCCTTCTCGATTGCCCTACGACACCGTTCTGTCTCCTGCCTCATAGGCGTGGTGATCCACTCTTTTCCGGGAAAATGTTCCCGCATCAAATCCGCATACACCGTATATCCGACCACCACCTGGCTCTCTTCCATGGCGCGAACCGCCTTTATCGTCATATGTTCGTAGGAACCCGGTCCGATTCCCACCACATATAGTTTTCCTGTCTGCTTCACAGCTTCACCTTCCAATCCCGGACCGCGGCCGCCACCGTGACGCCGCCGCCCGCCTGTTTTCTCATCATCAGTCTTCCTCCGCCTAAGTCCTCTACAAGGCTTACAGCGGCCCGCTCGCAGACGTTGTCCACGCCTGTGATCTCCTTAACAAAAGAAGACGGGGAGAATTCCCCCTCCGCCTGCAGCAGCCGTTCGGCCGGATACGTTTGAAAGGAGAGGCCATGCTCCCTTACATAGGAAAGGAGTCCGGCTTCCTCTTTCTTTATATCGATTGTCGCCACGGCGGCCGCACTCTCCGGCTCGATGTTCCACCGGCGTAATGCCTCCTCCACGGATGCTTCTATTCTTTCTTTTTCCGTGCCCCTCTTACAGCCGATTCCCAGGATCACAATCCGCGGTACCAGCCGGAGCACCTCCCCGCCTTCCGGCAGGTACAGCTTCGAAAAAGAGTCCGGCCCGCCGGACTCACGCGCCGGAGCGCGGCCGCATAAGCTGTCATGGTTCTCCGGATAACGCTTCACCGTAATCCAGACATTTCTTTTACAGCTTTCCTTCTGGGTAAAGCCCTCCGGCACTCTTCCCGCTGCGGGGAAATCGCTGAAAAATCCCACCGGCTCACCGGCCAGGACATCGGCGGACACCGCCTTTGCCGTCTTCATATCCGAGATCCAAAGCCCCTGCTCCTTTGCAAAATTATCTACCGCAAAGCGGCCATGGATATCCGTGGCTGTGGTGATGACGGGGATTCCTCCCGTCAGCTTCGCCGTCTCTTCCGCCAGCCCATTGGCACCTCCCAAATGGCCTGACAGAAGGGAAATGGAAAAACGGCCGCTATCATCGATGACCACAACGGCCGGATCTGTCCTCTTGTCCTTTACCCACGGTGCAATGGCCCTGACGGCGATCCCTGCGGCCCCGATGAAAATCAGCCCCTCCCGCGTCTCAAACTGGTTCCCGGTCCATTCCTGAAGGCTGGATTTTAAGGGTTCCAGACCATTTGTCTCGTGAAACGGATTCAAAAACTTCTCCAGCACGAACCCACGGCATTCATGGCCGTTCCGTTTCAGTTCCTTCAACAGCCGGGCGCCAAGCTTCGCCCCCGCTCCTGTAAAACAAATCAGCGAAAGCCTCATCATTTCCTCTCTTTCCCCTCAGTATCACTTCCCTGCCTGTATTCCGTCGTAAACCCCGAATCATACAGCTTCGAAAGGGCATATCCGCTCTGGCTCACCGCGTTTCCCACGATGATCAGGGCTGTTTTCCTGATCTGCTCCCCGGCCGCCCGCTCTGCCAGCGTTCCCACCGTGCAGACGACCTTCTTCTCATCATCCCAGGTAGCCCGGTAGACGATGGCCGCCGGAGTGTCCGCGCCGTATCCGCCGCGCATCAGCTCAGCCGCCAGCTCTGCCACCATGCCTGAGCTTAAGAACAGGACCATGGTCGCCCCATGCGCCGCAAATGAAGCGATGGATTCCCGCTCCGGAACCGGAGTCCGCCTTGCCATCCTGGTGATCACCACGCTCTGGGATATCTCCGGAAGCGTGTATTCCATATTCAAGGCTGCGGCGGCTCCACAGAAGGAACTGACTCCCGGGCAGACTTGACAGGATATCCCCAAACGGTCAAATTCATCCATCTGTTCCCGGATCGCCCCATAGATGCAGGGGTCCCCCGTGTGCAGGCGGACAGTCATCTTTCCCTCTGCCTCGGTCTCACGGACCGCCTCTACCACCTGATCGAGCGTCATATACGCGCTGTTTAACACGCGGCAGCCTTCTTTTCTGTATTCCAGCAGCGCCGGATTTACCAGCGAGCCTGCGTAAATGATTGTATCCGCCTGTGAGATCAGTTCCTTCCCACGGACGGTAATAAGATCCGGTGCTCCCGGACCTGCTCCTACGATATGTACCATCTCTACCTCACAATCAACAGTGAATAATATCCCGGCTCATCCGGAATTTCCTCCAGGGACATAAAAATCCGTTCATCGGCCATGCCGCAGTTTTCCACCATAACGGCACTGGCCCCGCATTTGCGGATCTCTTCCTTGACTGCCTTCATCTGTTTTCCCGTCTTCATAAGCACCTTGACGCCTGGAAGCTTAAGCGCTTCCTTCACCTGGTACGTAGCCGGTATCACATGCAGCTCCTCCGCTCCGGACACCAGCGGCATGCCAAGCCTGGCCGCCGCCGCTGAAAAGGAGGGAATCCCGCATTCCAGCCTCGTCGCATACCCTTTGCTCCACAGGCGCTCCAGCAGATAGCTGCAGGTCGAGTAGATGCTCACATCACCCAGTGTGATGAAGCCCACATCCTCCCCTCTGTCCAGCCGTTCCATCACAGCGCTGGCCGCCAGATCATGGCTTTCATCCAGCACTTTTTTATCCTTTGTCATCGGCATGGGGAGGTAGAGGCACTCTTTCTCCTCAATCTCCGGCACCGCCTGACGCGCGATCTGGTAAGCCGTACACAGTTCCTTTTCCCTGTGTGGAATGGCGATCACCGCACATTCCTTTATCTGCTTTGCTGCTTTTATGGTCATTAATTCCGGGTCTCCAGGACCGACTCCGATTCCGTATAGAATTCCAGACATGATTGTCTCTCCTGTTCTTGTTTTCTCTTCTATTCTTGTTTTCTCTTCTGTCCTTGTTCTCTCTTCTATTCTTTCTGCATTTCGTTTGCTTCTTCCCGAATGCGAAATGCCTCAATCATGTTCTCTGCCCCGCAAGTCATACCAAGTATACCGTATCCGTTCGTAAATGTCACCACCTCGGCGCACACGGTTCTCCCGCTCCACTCTTCTACGTACTGCTTCATCCGTTCCACCGCAGTCATCATCGCCGGTTTCAGGACTCCGGCCTTTTCCAGCCAGATTACCGCCTCCTCCGTCGTATTGGATGCGAGCACCTGGTCTTTCAACCGGTTCCTGTCACTCTCCGCCATCTCCTCACAGTGTATCCGGGCACAGTCCCACATAATTCCCATACGCCTGTCCCCGTACTTCGAATGCGTATTTCCGACACCGCCGGCCACCTTGATCAGTTTTCCGACGTGGCCGACAAAAAGAAGACCGTTCATCCCCTCGTCCGCCGCCATTTTCACGGAATCCTGTACGAAATTGCTGCACTGGATCCCCTGGGCCAGGGAGAGATTTAATGTCTCCTTCAAAAAATTCTCCCCGTAATTTCCGGGGGTTAAGATCACTTCCCGCTGCCCTGCCACGGCCTTCATATGGAGTTCCAGCTGAATGGTGGCTCTTAAAGCGGCCTCACTCATCGGCTCCACGATCCCGCTGGTTCCGAGCACAGAGATCCCGCCCTCGATTCCTAGCTTTGGGTTAAAGGTGCTGAGAGCCAGACGCTCCCCCTCCGGAATCCATATTCGGACAAGGAGGCGTCCTTCGCAGCCTGCGCTTCGTGCCACCGCCTCCACTTCTTCAAAGATCATCTTTCTGGGTACCGGATTGATGGCATGAAGCCCCACAGGACACGCAAGGCCCGGCTTCGTAACAATCCCGACCCCAGGGCCTCCGGTTAAGAAAATATGATTGTTCCGGTAACACATATCCGGGTCACCGCTGTCTGTTATGTACTCTACCGAAGCATAAATCAAAGCCTTATCCGTTACATCCGGGTCATCTCCCGCGTCTTTTCTGACGGCGCACACGGCCGAATGTTCTGTCCGTTCCGCATCATGCAGCAACAGCTCCGCCCGGGTTCCTCCCGGCGTCATCACCTGGACACACTCTACCGCTTCCCGCTGCAGCAGCATAACCGCGGCAGCCTTCGCCGCACAGGCCGCACACGTACCCGTGGTAAAACCACTTCTCAACTTTTTCTCTTCCATCGCTGTATCCTCTTTCCCGTATATTATAATGGATAGCGAGGGGGGTGGCAAGTTTTTTTAAACAGGGAGTCCCCTATGGCTTTTCCCCTTACAAAGCCAATTCTTAGCCACATAGCTTGAGGAGAGGGGAGGGGAAACCGTCTGTTTGTCAGCTCCGGTCTCCCTTCCCCTCTCCTTAAGCGCTGTCGCGCAGTTCTTACTTTTCTTCTAAAGCCTCTTGTTTTAATTCGCGTTTGCGTTTCGTAATGAGACCGCCGATGCGGCCGCTTTCTTTCGCGGTGAGGGAACGCCAGCCGCCGTTGATTACTTTGTCACTGAGACCTAACTCCGTGGCAATTTCGAATTTAAGTATTTCCTCTGGTTTTAAATTATGAGGATCGAATGGTTCGTTCTTTTTTCCTTTTGACATGATTACAGGCTTGCTCCTTTCTCGAATCTAAGGAGAGTATGCCCGTTATGAGACCCCTTAAACATCCGGACCGGAGGGTTTTCTGATTTGCAGGATGGGGCGGCGGCCCCATATGTCAATTTTCGACAGTACTAATGACACATTTTACCAAAATATACTATAGTTTACTGTATTTATCCTGTTTTTACCCAATCTTTCCAGCAGGTCTGTCGATAATATGATATAATTTTATAGGTATGCTATATGAACGAAGGAGAGTGATAACATTGCGTATTGCAGTCATAGATGACTCTTCAGCACAGAGGGAACAGTTATCCGGCTATATTAAGGAATATTATTCAGGGAATCCCATATACAGGCAGATCGACCTATTTGAAAACGGTGAACAGTTTATGGAATGCTGGAGGCCGGGGGCTTATGATCTGCTTTTTATCGACATTTTTTTAGATGGAATCAATGGACTGGAGATCGCGGAGAAGGTAAGAAACAGCGATGCGGACTGCCTGATGGTCTTTACTACCAACAGCAGTGACTTTGCAGTCAGGGGATTTGAACTGCGGGTTTCTGATTATCTTGTAAAGCCCTTTTCCTATGAGAAATTTAAAGACACGCTAAAATACTGCGAACGGTCCATGCGCAGCCACGCGCGGTACATAGAAGTGAAGGAAAGCCGGACCATGATTAAGATACGGCTCGATGATATTATATTTACAGATTACTTTAATCACTATATTCAGATTCACACCAAAACGAGAACGATCCGTTCCTACATGAAATTTGAGACATTTTCACCCTGTCTTCTCTGTTATCCCCAGTTTCTCTGCTGTTACAGAAACTGCATCGTCAACATGGACCGGGTGATCTCTTTAGAAAAAAATGACTTTATCATGGATACCGATGAGCGTGTGCCGATTACGCGGAAGAACCGTCAGGAAATTCACCAGCGCTACGCGGACTATCAGTTTCTGCGGCTGAGCGGAGGCGTATAATGGAGTTCCCTTTTTCCATCTTATCCGTCGGGCTTGAACTTTTGACGATTATTTTCTGTATCCTGCTGTTCTTCCGGGGCCGTTTACGGGTAAACGGCGTACGGAGCTTTTTTATTCTGGTTCTTTTATTCTTTGTTACGACCGGTTCTTACTTTCTGCTCCGTCCCCTGTTTGGGGGCGGAGACTCATTTAAGACCTTATATTCCATCTACAGCCTGGCAGTCATCATCCTATTTCTGTCCTGGCTTTTTCGCGAAAGTATATTCGTCACCATCTTCATGGTGTTTGCGGCGCGCAACTATCTGGATGGAACCAATATGATCTCCGACCTGGTGAGTGTGATCTGGCATTCAGCTTCCTTTTCCGGCAGCCAGACCGCCACCGGTTTTTTGTGCCGCCTGACTGTCTATATTCTCCTTGTACCGGTACTCTACCACTTCTTCAAGGTGTGTATCCATCCGGCCATCGCCAGCACAAAAAGCATGAATATCTGGAACTATTTATGGATTATTCCCGTGTCCTTTTTCTTTCTCTACCGGCTCGGCATCAATCCATACTATACCGCCATTGAGACCGGAAATAAGAATTCCATGCTGCTGTTTCCCCTGGTCTGGTATCCGGGTATGTTTTTCTGCCAGCTCTGCATCTTCCGGCTGCTGTCGGAGACCTCCCAGAACATCGTTCTGCGGGAAAAGCTTCATACCGCCGAACTGCTGACAGAGATGGAGAAGAAGCAGTACAGCCTTCTGCAGGACAACATTGAGGGGACACGGAAGGCCCGTCACGATCTCCGTCACCATCTGCTGGCCATGCGGGGATACGCTGAGCGGAGGGACTATGAAGGATGCCTCCGCTACATTGAAGAGTTTTTAAAACAGACCGACAGCTACGCCCTGAAACAGTACTGTGACAATCATGCGGTCAATTCCATCATCAGCTATTATGAAAACACAGCCGTCAGCAGCGGGGTCACCGTCTTCATCGAGATCCAGCTTCCCTCCCTTCTGACAGTTCCTGAGGTAGACTTCTGCACCATTCTGGGGAATTTGCTGTCCAATGCCGTGGAGGCATGCCTCCGGCAGACGGAAGGGGAACGCTTTATCCGCATGAAGCTGGGAATGGCGGGCCGCTCCATGGTCACACTGTCTGTCGTCAACTCCTACTCCGGGGAGATCCGGGAAGAGAACGGAGTCTTCCTCTCCTCCCATCACGCCGGGGAAGGCATCGGTACCATGTCTGTACGCCACATCGCAGACCAGTACCACGGTATCACCCGGTTCCGGTATGAAGACGGCGTCTTTGAGACTTCTGTCCTGCTGAACCCCGAACCGTCAGGCGCTGCGGCAGACAGGGAAACTACGATTATTTCCCATCAATGACTTCCGCCGCCATTGCAAACATCTCATCTGCAGTAAAGCTCCGATCCAAGGACATGATGGAGTAGCTGATTCCATCGTCCTTCCACGATACGGTATAGTAATCGTTTATCTCTGTCTGATCGGACCCATAGGAAAGGAACAGTTCTCCCCGTTCCTCGGCCAGCCTGTCTTCCTCGGATATCTCGGTTCCAACCGGAAGGAATTTGTACCTGTCACAGTAATAGCGGAGTTCGATTCCCTCATGTTCCCCTGCCGCGTCAGGCTGCCTCACCTCTTCGCTGACGAGGCTTCCCGGCCGTCTGACGATCAGGCTGACCGCCTCCTTCTTAGAGGCGCCGTAACAGACCTTCAGGTTCAGATACGTGCCGATCACATTTCCCGTCTCATCCTGAGCCTGCACGCTCCCAATGGAAGCCCTCCGGAAATCCCATCCTTCTCCCAGCGAATCCACCGTTTTTACGGAATATCCCAGATCCTGCTTCACATTACTTCTCAGTTCCCCGTAGCTTCCATAGACCGGATCGTTCCCATCGGAATGGCTGACAAGTCCAGCTGCCCTTCCTGCCGCCACCGCACCCATGGTTCCAAGCAGGCACAGGGCCGCCGCGAGAATTACTATTTTTCCGCTGATCCGATGTTTCATATTCGTTTTCTCCTTTTTTTCCTCAGAAATTTTCTGTCTCACAAGCTGCTTTACTTCAGGAGATACAGAAAGGCGCTCTGCCCTCTCAGCGAGTGTTTCCGTAATCAGAGATTCCAGTTTTTTTTCGTCCATATTTTCTCCTCCTCTTGCCATCCCAAGTCTTCAAGAGCCTTTGAAAGTTTTTTCCTGGCCGTATGAAGCCGCGATTTAACCGTTCCTTCCATACAGCCCAGAATATCCGCGATCTCTCTCGTCGTCAGCTGCTGATAGTAATAAAAGATGACCACGGTCTTCTGCTTTCTGTCCAGGGCGCATACGGCCTCATAGACCCGGTCCTTTTCTTCCTGCCGGATCACCTGTTCGCAGGGCGCCTCGGACGGGTTTCGTTCATCGCTTCTCTCCCTTCCGTTTTTGGTGCACCTGTATATAAGAGCCTCCAGGGGATAAAATGGTTCAGTTTAGAATAAAGAGTCCGGAGGGTTTTTATTTCATGGGACGAACGTTCCTATGAAATGAAAAAAAGCTCCGGGCCGCAAAAGCAGCCGGAGCCGGAATGGTAATCGTATCCGCGTAATTCCTATCTGCGGGGAATAATGATCGCCGCGATGAAATAGGCCACAACGCCCGTGCCGGAACAGGCCAGCACCGCCCATAAGAGCCGGATCAGCGTGGCGTCAACGTTAAAATACTCACCGATTCCTCCGCATACGCCGCAAATCATCTTATCTGTATCAGAACGATATAATCTTCTTGTCTCTCTGTCATCCATCTTCGAATCTCCTCTCTGTTCTCTCTATGTTTTCCATTTTTCAGTGAAATTTAACTTCAATCGCGCCTGTGTTGCAGTCCAGTTCCATCTTTTTGACTGCCCCGTTATTGATCTTTCTTTCCTTGGACAGACCGGAAAAACCCTCGCCGTCAACGGTAATGCTGCCTACCTTGCACTTGATCTCGTAGTTAAAGTCTGCCTTCGCTCCGGCCAGGTCGAGTTTAACAGCGCCGACGCTACATTCCGTGTCCACATCGCCGTCTACCTTTCCTTCAAACTGCACGGCTCCCACATCGGAATCAACCTCCAGCTTTCCCGTGTCAGCTCCGGTCACTCTTACTGCGCCGACAGATGCGTCGATCTCTATCTTGCCGGCCTTCAAGCCTTCCGCCACAATGGCAGGACCATTATCGCTGTTGATGACCTTGTTGTTACTCTGGGCCTTGACCTTCAGTTCGACCTCCTCGAAGCGGTAATCTGCCGGAACGTGAATATATATCACCGTATCTTTATAATCATGGGAATCCCAGGACTTGGACCCAACCGTTACCTTCAGTTCATCCTCTTCGCTGTAGACATTCCAGCGTGCCATATCTTCCTCACTGGAGACAACAATCTTATCCGCCGGAGCATCATATACGATAACGGCCTTTCCTCTTCGAACCTCCAGATCCAGCTTCCTGGCGTAAATCTCAGAAAATGCACTCTCGTTTAATACCCCATCATCCAGCCTGTCATGGATGCTGCGGCCGATATCATCAAATTCGCGGCCCAGCTCGTCAAAGCTGTCGTCGAAACTATCCGACAGGTCGCGGCTGAGATCGTCCATCCCCGACCTGATGTCACGGGTAATACCGTCGGCGATATCACGGCCGAGCCAGCTGTAATGGTAAGCAGACACATCCGACAGTCTGCCGCCCATGGCGGCCGCCACAGTGGTAATCCCACCTCCGATCAGAATGCAGACGCCGCCTGCTATCAGGCATGCCTTCGTAAAATTCTTCATGAGCGACTCCTCCTTCCATAGAGTAAACCACTGATTCCGTTCACAATCGACCGGAACAGAAACGGCAGAAACTTACCGTAAAACACTCCGCATAAAGCCAGACATGCAAAGGCAAATCCCAGCGTCAGTACGGAAATGCCGATAACCAGTATCCCGCTTAAGGGATGAATCACCATCGACACGATGCCCACTATGAGCAGTGCAATCCCACAGATAAACAGCACTCCGGTAAGGACGCCCACGAGCACTACAGCAGCTACCAGCAGTCCGAAGAGGCCGCCGAACATCCCGACCAGCCCGCCGCCGATTCCAAACAGGACCGGAGACGCCACAATGATTAAGATAATCCACAGGATGATCTTCACCGTCCTGTTGGTTCTCGGCTGATTCTCTCTCTTTTCCTCATGTTCCTCTGTCTTCTGTCCTTCCACGGCGTCCGGCAGGTCATACCGCTTCGCCACCTGGTAATTCGGGTCGCGGA
Organism: Hungatella hominis; assembly: GCF_014288005.1. NCBI lineage: Bacteria > Bacillati > Bacillota > Clostridia > Lachnospirales > Lachnospiraceae > Hungatella > Hungatella hominis. The sequence goes on along the minus strand of NZ_JACOPB010000001.1, from coordinate 602,965 downwards.
ACCGTTCATCCTGATACCCTTTCTCTGTGAACTCCCCGCCGTCTTCCAAATGCCCGGACAGATCGGAACGGATAATCGCCGCGATGCGCTCCGGGCTTCCAAATTCCTTAATAGCAGCTTCCTCATTCTCATCTCCGGCTTCCTCCAGATAATCTCTGTAGTAGCCGATGGCCTCCGCCTTATCTTCATCCGGAATATCGGAAAGCAGATATTCCAGCTCCTTCATAAACTCTTCCCTGTTCATATTAATGCCTCCTCAAAGATTTGAGATATCTTCCGGGAGTAGCCTGCCCACTCACCTTTGTACAAATTCAGCTGTACTCTTCCCTTTTCCGTAATCTTATAATATCTGCGGTTTCTGCCGTCGATAGCCATATCGTAGACTTCCAGGCACTCTTCTTTCTGAAGCCTGCGAAGCACCGGGTAAAGGGTCGATTCCGAAATGTCGATGACACTCCTCACATCCTGTGTGATTTTATATCCGTAAGTCCCTTCCTGTTCCTTTGACACAACCGCCAGTACGATCGCGTCAAGGAGGGCTGCACCTGTGTTAAAAACCATATTCCCACTCCTATCTTCTCATTCAGTCAGATCCGAACGGCCTTTAACGGCTTCCGTCATCTGAGGGTGCCCGCGGTATAATCACTGCCGCGATGAAATAAACGACTAAACTGCCGCCGATGAGGGAAAATCCTGCAAACGAATGGAACATATGACGCCATGGCTGGAAGAACATCAGAATTACCCATATAAGCCTTATAATAACCGGGTCCACATTAAAATACTCTCCGATGCCGCCGCACACGCCGCAAATTACCTTATTCTTTACTGATCGGTATAAACGTTTCGTCTCCATACTCACTCGACCTTTCTCTTATTGTTTAGTATAATATTATTTTGTGTTCTATATTATATCTTGTATAGCATGGTTATATTATATATCGTATAATATTGTTTGTCAACTAAATCACAGAATAAATTATTCTAAATTATTTTTAGGTTATCTAAAACTTTTTGTTGTATTCTCGTTGTTTATCTGCTACAATGGTTTACACAGGTATCAATTTGCACAAATATCATGAAAATTGGGAGGGTTATTATGGAAAAAATGATACTGTCTGTACCCGTTATCGGCCTGATCGGCCTTTTATTCGCCATCTTTCTGCGTCTTCACGTGATTAAGCAGGACCCGGGAAATGACCGGATGCGCGAGATTGCGGACGCGATCGCGGAAGGCGCAAGGGCATTTATGACCTCGGAATACCGTGTCCTCATCATCTTTGTCGCTGTCCTCTTCGTCGTGATCGGCTTTGGTACGAGAAGCTGGACTACGGCCGTCTGCTTCCTGGTGGGCAGCGCCTTCTCCACCATCGCCGGTTATCTTGGCATGAGTGCGGCGATCCGCGCCAACTGCCGTACCGCCAACGCCGCAAGGACCTCCGGTATGAGCCGGGCTTTATCCGTGGCGTTTTCCGGCGGAAGTGTCATGGGTATGGCCGTCGTCGGACTGGGACTTCTCGGTGTCGGAACGCTTTTCCTTATTACAAAGGATGTGGAAGTGCTTGCAGGCTTCAGCCTCGGCGCCTCCTCCATCGCCTTATTCGCCCGTGTGGGCGGCGGAATCTACACCAAGGCGGCCGATGTGGGCGCCGATTTAGTCGGCAAGGTGGAAGCCGGAATTCCTGAGGATGATCCCCGGAACCCGGCCGTCATCGCAGACAACGTAGGCGATAACGTAGGCGACGTGGCCGGTATGGGGGCTGACTTGTTCGAGTCGTATGTAGGGTCCCTGATCTCAGCGCTGACGCTGGGTGTCGTATTCTACCAGGAAGCGGGCGTCATCTTCCCGCTGCTGCTCTCCGCCTGCGGAGTCGTGGCGTCCATCATCGGAGCCCTGATCGTGAGAGCCGGCAACAATTCCAATCCGCACCGCGCGTTAAAGAGCGGAGAGTACAGCGCCACAGCCCTGGTCGTGGCCGCCTCCTTCCTCTTAAGCTACGTATATTTCAGCAGCTTCAACGCCGCCTTTGCCATCATCGCCGGACTCCTTGTGGGCGTTATGATCGGATTCGTCACGGAGATCTACACCTCCGGCGACTATCGTTTTGTAAAAAAGATTGCCAAACAGTCTGAGACCGGGTCCGCTACCACCGTGATCAGCGGAATTGCCGTCGGTATGCAGTCCACCGCGATTCCGATCCTGCTGGTCTGCATCGGCATTCTCGTCTCCTTCCGCCTGATGGGCCTCTACGGAATCGCCCTGGCAGCGGTCGGCATGCTTTCCACCACCGGCATTACCGTCGCCATCGACGCATACGGTCCTATCGCAGATAACGCCGGCGGCATCGCAGAGATGGCCGGTCTCGATGATTCGGTCCGCGAAATCACCGACAAGCTGGACTCTGTCGGCAACACCACGGCAGCGATCGGAAAGGGCTTTGCCATCGGTTCCGCCGCCTTAACCGCCCTGGCCTTGTTCGTCTCCTATGCAGAAGCGGTAAATTTAAAAACAATTGATATTTTAAATGCTCATGTGATCGTCGGACTGTTCATCGGCGGAATGCTCACCTTCCTCTTCTCTTCCATGACCATGGAATCCGTGTCGAAGGCTGCTCACCAGATGATCGAGGAAGTGCGCCGGCAGTTCCACGAGAAGCCGGGCATCCTGGAAGGGACCGACCGGCCGGACTACGCCTCCTGCGTATCCATCTCCACCACTGCCGCGCTCCGCGAAATGTTTCTTCCCGGCCTCATGGCCGTGCTCGTCCCTCTGGCCGTCGGGCTGATTCTCGGGCCGGAAGCCCTGGGCGGACTCCTGACCGGAGCCCTGGTGACCGGTGTTCTCACTGCCATCTTCATGTCCAACGCAGGAGGCGCCTGGGATAACGCGAAGAAATACATCGAGACAGGCAACCACGGCGGAAAGGGCAGCTCCGCGCACAAGGCGGCTGTCGTCGGCGACACGGTAGGCGATCCGTTCAAGGATACGTCGGGACCATCTATCAATATCCTGATCAAGCTGATGACCATTGTGTCCCTGGTATTCGCTCCGCTGTTCTTACAGTTTGGTGGTCTTCTATAATAAAGAGTCCGGCCCGCCGGACTCTCGCGCTGAAGCGCGGTCGCTTCAGCGGCCATATTTCCTTAGCGCGGAATGCGCAGCCCCCGGAGGGTTTTTGTTTCATAGGATGAACTTTCCTGTGAAATAAAAAACGGGAGGAAAAGCATGAGACGCTTTTCCTCCCGTTTTTCGTTTTCTTTCTGGTTCCGCGCTGTCAAACTGCGAATCCCGCCAGCACTCTCTTAAAGTAATCCATGAACCCGGCTTCCTTCACCGCTCCAGCTGTGAGTACCGGAACTTCTCCCAGCTTCTTTCCCGCCAGGCTGTATTTAATCACGCCCACGCTCTGGCCTTCCTCCACCGGCGCCGCTATGGATTCCGGCAGTACCAGTTCCTTCTCTATGGCAGCCAGGTCTTCCCCGTTTAAGCTCAGATAGGAGAAGGTGCCGCCGTATTTTAAGGGGACACTGTCCACAACGCCGTTATCCACCACCAGCTCCGGAAGCGGCAGCATCTCCTTATCCTCGTACAGGCGGCAGTTGGCGTAGCCGTAGTTCAGCAGCGTCTGGGCGTCTGCAAACCTGGCCTTGTAATCAGGAGCCGCCATAATGGAAGCGATCAGGCGGACACCGTCTTTTTCTGCGGTCGCCGACAGACAGTATTTAGCCAGAGACGTAGATCCCGTCTTCAAACCGGTCACATTGAAGTTGGTCGCCATTTTTAACAGCTTATTCGTGTTGGAGAGACCAAACTCCTTCGTTCCCTGTTTCGTCACGTGGGTGATGTTCTCCATCCAGATGGTGGAGTAATTATGGATCTGGGGATACTTGTTGATCAGTTCTCTCGACATAAGGGCGATATCTCTGGCCGTCGTCACATGGGTAGGCGAATCGGTCAGGCCGCAGCAGTCCTCAAAATGGGTGTTGGTCATGCCAAGTCCGGCCGCCCTCTCGTTCATCATTTTCACAAATTCTTCCTCTGTTCCAGCTATGTATTCCGCCATGGCCACGGAAGCGTCGTTTCCTGAGGCCACCACGATGCATTTGATCATGGTTTCCACCGTCTGGGTCTCCCCCTCTTCCAGGAAAACCTGGGAGCCGCCCATGGACTTGGCATGTGCGCTGGTGACCACCTCGTCGGTCATTTTTATTTTTCCGGAATCCAGGGCATCAAAAATCAGGATCAGAGTCATGATTTTCGTAATGCTGGCGGGACTCCTTTTCGTATCCGCATCTTTTTCGTATATCACCTGTCCGGTAGAAGCTTCCATCAGCAGAGCGCTGGGCGCCTGTATGGATGGACCTCCCTCGGCGTTTACAGTCTTCGCCTCTTCCGACCGGATTACCATGTCCGACGCCACGGCAATGTCCGGCTCCTGCCCCCACGCGGCATGAGACGGACAGAGGAAAAGCAGCATGCTTAAAACAATAGCTAACAATCGTTTCATAATTTCCCCTGATAAAATCCTTTGTTTCATTGTATGGGTGGGATTTCCAGTCCTATGCCACTTTTTTCCAAAAAATTTTCCTTAATTTTCCCTTGATACGATTTCATCCTGTCTGAAAGTATGGTATACTGGTTCAGGAGTTTGTACTGTGTCCGGTATCCAGGACGATTTCGGGTACAGCAGTGTGTCACTTTCTGTGAAGCATCTGTCTGATCCGGCCGCCCAAAGCTCCTTCAATACACTGGAAAAAGAGGTAATAGCATGAATATGGAAGAATACCGTGAACGGCGTCAGCAGGAAAAGCGTCGCCGCACGTTACATAATATCATTGTCATTATGATAGGAATTTTACTGGTTGCCGCCTTAGTCACGGGCGGCATTATACTGGGCCGGCACCGCAAGGGTCTGGGGGCGGTCAAGGCATCCGTCACCCAGACCACCGCGGAGGCATCCCCTCCGGAGATCATCACCACGGCACCGGAGACAGAGGACACCGGTTTGATCGATCTCCTTACACAGGCAGAAAGCCTGGCCCTGCAGTACGATTATGAAGGCGCCATCAGCCTGATCACCTCCGACAGCCGCTACGCCTCCGCGAAGGAAGCCGCAGACGCCGTCGCCGCCTACAAAGATCAGATGAGCCGGCTGGTCCGCGTCAATCCCCAGGAAGTCACCCACGTGTTCTTCCACTCTCTGATCGTCGACACCTCCAAAGCCTTCGACGGAGACAACCGGGAGGGCGGATACAACCAGATGATGACGACGAAAGACGAGTTTATCAAGATGATGCAGTCCATGTACGATAAGGGCTACGTCCTCGTAAAGATTCACGATCTCGCCTATGAGACGACAGACGAAAACGGCAATCCGAAGTTCGTCTACGGCGACATCATGCTTCCCGAAGGGAAAAAGGCCTTCGTCATGTCACAGGATGACGTGTGCTACTATGAATATATGAAGGGAGACGGCTTCGCCACCCGCATGGTGATCGGTGAAGACGGCTATCCCACCACAGAGATGGAACAGGATGACGGAAGCGTCGTCACCGGAGATTTCGATCTCGTTCCCATACTGGAAACCTTCATTAAAGAACACCCGGGATTTTCTTATAAGGGCGCAAGAGCCATAATCGCATTTACGGGCTACAATGGAATTCTTGGATACCGGACAGATGAATCTTATAAGGACACCAATCCCAATTACGAGGAGGATCGCAAACAGGCTGCCGCAGTCGCTCAGTGCCTGAGAGACCACGGCTGGGAACTGGCTTCCCACAGCTGGGGCCACCGCAACCTGGGCACGATCTCCATGGAACACTTCAGGATGGATGCGGATAAATGGGAAAAGAACGTGGAATCCCTCATCGGTCCTACCGATATCATTCTCTACCCCTTTGGCAGCGATATCGGGACCTGGAAGCCTTATACGGATGATAATGAACGCTTTACCTATTTAAAATCACTGGGATTCCGATATTTCTGCAACGTGGATGCCAGCACGCCTTACTGGATGCAGCTGGGACCGGATCATTTCCGCCAGGGGAGACGGAATCTGGATGGCTACCGCATGTATTACTATCCGGACAGCTTAAGCGACTTATTCAGCGTCCCGGACGTATTCGATCCGGCCAGACCGACACCGGTACCACAGATGTAGCTTTATCATTTATTACAAAACACTGCAAACTCAAAAGAGCCTTGAAGCGGGACCATGACAGTTCCGCCTCAAGGCTCTTTTTTTATTTCATAGGAAAGCTGTCCTATGAGACAAAAACCCTCCGGAGGCCGACACTCCGCACGAAGGAAATATGGCGCTGAGACGGCCTGCCCGATCTTTGTTTCGTTATTTCAATCCACGCTCGATCATTTCAAAGAGTGCGACTACCTCTTATAGATGCGCGGCTTGACTTCATGTCAGTGGGGGATACCGATTTCTCTCCGCCCGCCACTGCCGTTAAGCTTGTTTTGTTAAAACTGTACCACGGCCCGGATGGGCTCCGCCGGCTGGACGGACTCCGCATAGAGCACAGGGCCTTCGCCCTCATAGTCCTTCCAGAATTCATAGGCGATCCTGGCCCGGACCTTTACCCACTGCTTCGTCTGTAAGTCCTTCGCTTCTCTGGCCTTCGTGACAAATCCGAGGAACGTCATGTCGGCTTCACAGCAGGTCATGGCCATACGTCCCGGGACAAAGTAATTTTTCGGAAAATCCGGGCTCTTTAATACCATGGCCGTAAATTCCACAATCTTTCCCTCGTAGCGGTCCCGCCTGTCCATACAGTCAATATACCAGATGCCGTAAGCCTCCGGCGAAATTGCAATCACGTCCGCACTCATATCGTAAGGCAGATCCTCGTCCGCGATCTCGTCGATCTCTCCCTCTGAATCCTCAAAGACTATCTCGCCTCTCTGGCACATGGATTTAAGGGTCCTGCGGCAGCCTGATAAATCTTCGATCCCGTCACACCGGTTACAGATAACCAGTTCAGAATTCTTAATCATGGCATACAGCAGAGGCTTCATATTCGCCACATATAAGTCAAAGGTGGACATGTCAATAATGGTAATCTGCTGATATACACGCCAGTCGTCCGGCAGTTGTAAGTCATCCTGATTCCACATGCCGTTCCACTCAATTAAGACGCGCTCCGGATTATAGAGTAGCTCCAGCTCCAGAAGACGCTCCGGCGTGAGCTCGTCCATGCTTTCGATAAATATACCTGCCGTTTTGGTGCGTTTCAACAGTTCTGTATCGTACTCCGTATCACCGTCTTCGCAGACGATCAGCAGGGTCTTTCCATCGGTCTGAAAATAATCCTGCTGCATGGTGAACTGGAGAAACTGGGTCTTACCGGCTTCTAAAAATCCATTGATCAGAAACACCGGCATAAAATCGTCATCTAATGTATCCGTGTACTCCATCTTCTCACCTGCCAAACGCTTTCTTTAATTCGTCTTCTTTCAGCTTTGCGCCGATCACGCATACCTTGCCGGTATATTCCGGTGATCCGTCACGGATCTCATACTGCTCCGGTACAAGGTCGAAATAGAGCCAGCTTCCCTCTTTCTCTCCAGGAACCATGCCCTTGGCGCGAAGCACCTCGCCGTACTGGTCACCGTATGCCAGTTCGTCCAGAATCCGGTCTAAGTCTTCCCTCTTCATGGCCGCAACATTCTCAAGGCCCCAGCTGGTGAATACCTCGTCCGCATGGTGGTGATCGTGACCGCAGCTGCAGGCCTCGCCGTCGTGATGATGGTGGTGCTCATGATCATGGCCGCAGCCGCACTCCTCTGCTTCATGATCGTGGTCGTGATGATGATGGTGATCGTGGTCATGGCCGCAGCCGCACTCCTCTGCTTCATGATCGTGGTCGTGATGATGATGGTGCTCATGATCGTGGCCGCAGCCACACTCCTCTGCTTCATGATCGTGGTCGTGATGGTGGTGGTGCTCATGATCATGGCCGCAGCCGCACTCCTCTGCTTCATGATCGTGGTCGTGATGATGCTCATGGTCATGGCCGCAGCCACATTCCTCTGCTTCATGATCGTGGTCGTGATGATGATGGTGCTCATGATCATGGCCGCAGCCGCACTCTTCCTCATCATGCCCACAGCCGCACGCCCCGCCGTCATGGTCGTGATGGTGATGACGGTGCTCCTTAACTTCCTTCATTAAGTCTTCCGCCATCGTATCCGGCTTCTCGATGATTTCCAGAAGCTGGGCGCCGCTTAACTGGCTGCATGGCGTTGTGACGATCACGGCCTTCGGATTCTTCTCACGGATCAGTTCCACAGCCTGATTTACCTTGTCCATGGCAGTAATGTCGGTACGGCTTAAAACAACCGTTCCTGCGTTCTCGATCTGATTATTAAAGAACTCGCCGAAATTCTTCATGTACATCCGGCATTTCGCCACATCCACGATGGTAACCGCGCTGTTCAAGGTAACCTCGATCTCCGCCGCCACATCTCTGACTGCCTTCATGACATCAGAAAGCTTGCCCACGCCTGACGGCTCGATGATCACACGATCCGGCTTGTACTTGGTCAGCACTTCCGCCAGGGACTTTCCAAAATCACCGACCAGGGAGCAGCAAATGCAGCCGCTGTTCATCTCACGGATCTCGATTCCGGAATCCTTTAAGAATCCCCCGTCGATGCCGATCTCCCCGAACTCATTTTCAATTAAAACCACCTGCTCTCCGGAGATGGCCTCCTCCAGCAGTTTTTTAATAAAAGTCGTCTTACCGGCTCCAAGGAAGCCGGATATAATATCAATCTTTGTCATATCGTTTAAGGACCTCTTTTCTTTCCAGGTTTTTCATTCATTACAACTACCTATTTTGTCACAAACCGCCTGTAAAGTCAAGCTGGAGACCCTTATTGTACTTCATCATTTTTTCTCAATCATGGTGTTTTTCAGTTCTTCTACGCACTCAATGAAACCGTTATCCTTGTAAAACACCATATTTTGATCCCCGCGGTCCATATAAATCAGTCCTTCTTCTATATTAAATATGGGATCGTATCCGTGAAAATATTTCTCCGGAAAGGAGAACCAGACAAACGAACGGGCCTGCTTCCCTTCTCTCACCAGCTTTTTCAGCTCCGCCTGTCTCTCGGCCGGCTGCCTCTCCAGGGAAAATGCCAGCATCTGAAGCCGCGCCAGAGTCTCGTCTCCGGACGCCAGATTCACATTCTCATTCTCATCACGTAAAGCGATCCAGGCGGAAGCCGCAGGTTCCTCATACCCCCGCTGTACGATCAGGCGGCAGTGTAATACGAAGCCGCCCAGCGCGCAGTCGGCAATCAGGAATCCGGCCAGCCCCGCCGCCACTATATACTTCTTTTTCTGGTGTTCAAGCGCAAGCACTGCCATCGTGATCACCGCCATGCCTAAAGTGCAGAACAGCACTGTTCCATATCCCTCCGGCAGGTTCATGGTACTCATCTTATCCGGCATGAACTTCTGCATAAAATTGAGGATCTTCCAGTGAAAAAAGCGGACCGCCACCACATAGACCATCAGGGCCGTAAACAGGAACGCAAGGATCCAGTCTTTTTTCGTTTTAATTCTCCATTCCGCCAATTTCTTCATCTGTCAGCGTCTCCTCCCCGTCGTATTCATCATATAAGGACTCCAAACAGTCCTCCTGGTACCGAACCATATATCTGGAGAATTCTTCCGGCACCCGGTATACCGTACCGTGCTCCGTCACCAGATAATGCTCCTTCGGATTTACCTCACAGATCATGGAATCCTGCCGGTGTTTTCCCAGAAAGATCTGAAGCTGCAGTTCATCCTCGGGTACCCGCACATCAGGGCTTAAGCGTTCCAGGGGATTCCCGTCCTGGTAAAGTGCATCCCGAAGAATGCGGAAAATGGTGTCATTCCCTCCCGGCTTATCCTCTTCATAGTAGCCGTTTCCCCGGATTTCGGTCGCCAGAAAGAATCCGGTTACGTCCTCCATACGGTCATCCTTTGCCGCCATTACGGTGTCCGCCTTTAACAGCGCCCCCGTCCACAGAAGGACTACAGCCGCCCAGACGGCTGCAAATTTCAGATAGCGCCGCAGCGTAAAGATCTTCGAATCTCCGGTAAAATAGGCGAGGCTGCCATAGACAGCGCCCCCGATCATAACCGGCGTAATCCGCTCCGCCAGAAACGTAAGAAGGCCTCTTCCCGGGAAGAATTCATTGAACTCCGTAAACATGCCGTTCCCGCTGTAATAGCCGTAGGGCTGCGCATGAAACAGATTGTGCAGCATCTCACTGGCCTTGTACGGGATGGCCAGAATCACCTTTGTCACAAGAAAGGAATCCGTAAAATAAGTGATGGAAAACCAGCCCAGCACGAATCCCACCAGGGTGAACACCAGGATCCTTCTGGTTCCTTTTTCAAAATGGACCACCCGCTCCTTAAGCCCCTCATCCGTACCGCTATATCCGGCCTCCGGTATGTCCAGCTCCTTCCCTTTCTCCAGATACCCCTCGACCAGCGCGCGGCATTCCCCGCATTCCTCCAGGTGCTTTTCCACTTCCGGGTCCTCGATATTGCCCCGCAGATACTCCAGTACCCGATCTCTGTAATCACATGCCACAGCTGTCACCTCCTCTCTGTTCATACCGGCTCCGGTACTTAAGCCTGGCCCTGTGAAGCCTGACCTTTACCACGGTTTCCGAAAGCCCTGTCACTCTGGCAATATCCGCGTACGCCATCTTTTCATAATCGCGAAGCAGGATGATCGTCCTGTCGTCGGCATTTAAGGAAGAAAGCACCTCCCGGATCAGTTTTGCCTTTTCTTCCTTCAAAAGCTTCTCCTCCGGTCCGCTCTCATACCCGGCCTCCAGCCGTTGTATGTCGGCCTCTTCCAGGAGAACCGGCTGTTTCTTTCTGGCAAAGGAAAGAAAGGTGTTCCGCGCAATCGTCAGGCACCACGTCTTTTCACTGCAGTCCTCCTTAAAGCCCTTAAGCCCCAGATAGACCTTCAAAAAGGTCTCCTGCGCCAAATCCTCCGCCGTATCTTTATCCTTCGTCATATAGGAAAGGTAACCGTATACCGCGTTTTTCTGCCTCTGGTAAACTTCTTCAAATCTCACTCCCACGGACGTCTCTCCTTTGTTTTTTCTTCACTCGAAACCGCCTTCACCTATATAGACTCCGTTTTTCTCAAAAAGTTACATTCAAAGATAAAGAAAAGCAGAAACCTACAGGCTCTGCTCGCTCATAAATCTTTTAATTCCCAAAAATACTTCCTCACTGATAATATGTTCCATGCGGCAGGCGTCTTCCTCTGCCTCCTTCAGGATTCCGATGGCACGGCTCACACTTGGTTTGCTGAAATTCAGTTCGTGGGCGATATCGAGGGAACGCACCGTCCCATTTTTCTCTCTCAGACGCAGGATCGTCTCCAGATAATTTTCTCCGGACTCATACATGGCAGTTTCTCCCCATTTCATCCCGTGTGTATCGCTTCTATCATATACGATTTTTTTCCATAAGTCCACTCCCGGTCCGTATTCCGAAAACGAAGGAACCGGCCGCGGCGCCCTGCAGCTGTCTGCACGGGTACCACGCCGGTTCCTGTTATTCTCATTGAGCACCGTCAGCGCTTCTCCTGCCCGGGTTTTTGATCCCGTCAGGCGCTGGCGCTGTCTCCGTCTATCCGGTAAAGGTTCTTTCTCTGGATCAGTCCAATCTCCTCCAGGGTCTTCACCATCCGGTAAACAGTGGCCATTCCGATCGTGGGGTCCTTTTCCAGTGCCTGATAATACATTTCCTTACAGCAGCAGCATTCGTCCTGCAGAATCACGTCAATCAGAATCTGTCTCTGGTTTGTGATTCTGCAGCCGTTTTTCTTTAATTCCCGAATCACATAGGCGCGTTTCTCTTCGAGGATATCAGCCTGATTCATCTTATCAACCTCCCCGTTATGAGCGCGGCTTATGGCCTGGAGCGCAGCCATGGCAGCAACTGCATTGTCCTCCGCAGCCGCTCTTGCTTCCGCAGCTGCAGGTTCCCCGGTTCTTATACACGGAACGGATCGCAAGTCCCGTCAATACGAGTAATATCAGTGATATCATAATTGTCGCCGCATTGGCAGCTATCCAAGTTACCATAAGTATCCCTCTTTTCTATTCAGTCTCCTGGTAGTCCGTCCTCCAGGTCCCTGTGCATCTGCTTAAATTCTGGCCGCTGCGGCTCCTGTCTTTTTGTCAGCCTTCGGAGCCGGACGGAACAGCAGATACAGAGTTACAGCAAGAACAATAACAGCAGAGGCTGTTCCAATACCGAAACCACCGCCCATGGCGAATGATCCCAGCTGATAGATCATTAAGCATACCGCATAAGCAAATACATTCTGGAAGATAACTGCAAACGCGGTCCAGCTCTTATTTCCCATCTCCTTCGCCATGGTGCTGATTGCAGCCAGACACGGAGAATCCAGTAAGTTAAAGGTTAGGAAGGTAAATCCTGCAAGGGCGCTTCCGTGGAAGAAATCAGTCATAACGTACTGCCACAGAGCGGCGTCACTCTCCGTCGCTTCCGCCATATTGGCAAGGACACCCATGGTGCTGACGATGCCCTCCTTTGCCACAAATCCGGAAAGGGAGGAGGCAACCGCCTGCCAGCTGCCGAAGCCCAGAGGCGCAAAGATCGGAGCGAGGAAGGTGCCGATGATCGCGAGGAAGGAAGCTTCCATATCCTCAACCATGCCGAAGGCGCCGTTTTCCACACCGAACGTAGCCAGGAACCACATCACCATACAGCAGAGGAACAGGATTGTTCCCGCTTTCTTTAAGAAGCTCCATACACGCTCCCATACGTGAAGCAGCACGGTCTTCACTGACGGAACGTGGTACTGCGGAAGTTCAATTACGAACGGTGACGGATCACCTGCAAACATTTTCGTTTTCTTTAAAATAATACAGGATACGATAACCGATGCAATTCCGATAAAATACATGCTGGGTGCCATCCACCAGGCCCCACCCATGATCGCACCTGCTACCAGTGCGATAACCGGAAGCTTTGCGCCGCAGGGAACGAAGGTCGATGTCATAATGGTCATACGGCGGTTTTTATCATCTTCAATGGTTTTAGTGGCCATGATGGCCGGAACGCCGCATCCGGAAGAGATAAGCAGCGGGATAAAGCTCTTTCCCGATAATCCGAATCTGCGGAAAATACGGTCCATGATAAATGCAACTCTCGCCATGTATCCGCAGTCCTCCAGGACAGATAAGAACAGGAAGAGAATCGCCATCTGAGGAGCGAATCCGATTGGAGCCGCCAGACCTCCGATGATACCATCCACAACCAGGGAAACGAGCCATTCGGAAGCGCCTGCGGTCTCCAGTAGGCTCTGAACGGCCGGCTGGATCCATGCGCCAAACAGCGTATCGTTGGTAAAGTCGGTAACAATGGTTCCGAGCGATGTGACGGAAACGTAATAGACCACAAACATCACGGCCACGAAGATCGGAAGCGCCAGGATTCTGTTCGTTACAATCCTGTCAATCTTGTCCGAAACGGTCATTCCCTTTCGGTTCTTCTTTAAACAGCCCGTAATGATTTTCGATATGTATTCGTATCTCTCGTTGGTGATGATACTCTCCGCATCGTCATCCATCTGCTTCTCGGCATCCTTCACAATTTCCACGATGCGCTTCGAGGAATCGGCAGAAAGCGGGGTCGTACCCAGGACCTTCTCATCCTGCTCGAACAGCTTGATGCTGTACCAGCGCACCAGATGGTCCGGAACGGAATTGGGAAGGAGGTCTGCGATATCGGCCAAATAGCCTTCCACCTCTCTGGAAAACTCATGCTTCGGCACCTGAATGGTCCTGGCATTTGCCAGACGAACCGCACGGTCTACCACTTCAGTCAGTCCCTCGCCTTTTAAAGCGGAGGTAGCAACCACTTCACAGCCAAACGCTGCCGCCAGCTTCTTCTCGTCGATCTTATCACCGCTCTTCACCGCCAGATCCATCATGTTCAGGGCGATGACAACCGGAATCCCCAGCTCCAGCAGCTGTGTCGTCAAATATAAGTTACGTTCCAGATTCGTGGCGTCCACCAGGTTAATAATCGCATCCGGTCTCTCATTAATTAAATAGTCACGGCTTACGACCTCTTCCAGTGTATACGGTGACAGGGAATAAATTCCCGGAAGGTCGGTGATAATGATGTCTTTCTTTCCCTTCAGCTTCCCTTCCTTCTTCTCAACCGTAACCCCAGGCCAGTTTCCAACATACTGGTTGGAGCCTGTTAAGTTATTAAACATGGTGGTTTTTCCGCAGTTCGGATTACCTGCCAGTGCAATACGGATTGCCATACTCTTGTTCCTCCTTTAGTTAGCCATCTCTAACTCTCGTTCTTAAAATATAGGGCGTCCGCCCTTCCCTGATCTTTTACTCTACCACAATCAGTTCCGCATCCTGTTTTCTCAAAGAAAGTTCATACCCTCGCACCGTTACTTCCACCGGGTCCCCGAGCGGTGCAACCTTCCTGACAAATACAGAACAGCCTTTTGTGATCCCCATATCCATAATCCGGCGTTTGACTGCGCCCTCTCCATTTAACTTCTTCACGGTTACGGTCGTGCCGCATGGAATTTCCTTCAAGGTCTGCATCCTCTTTTCCTCCTGTTAAACCATAATTTTTTTTGCCATATCCTGATTCACTGCGATTCTGGAATCCTTGACATTGACTATCATATTTCCGCTGATTGTCGATACCACGGTGACCACTGCGCCCGTTACAAAACCAAGATTCTCCAGAAAACGTTTCGTTTCTTCGTTCCCGCCGATTTTACGTATTACCTGTGCTTCGCCGGTTCTTACCATGGTTAAAGGCATCATATTCACCACCTCTGCTTAATTTTGAAAATCATTCTCAATTTAATTTTCTTTACAGTAGTTAGTATATGCTAATCCGAATAAAAAATCAAGTACCTTATTGAAAATAATTCTCAATAAGGAAAATAAATCCAACTATGCAGGAATTATTAAAGGAAAGAGGAACAGGGTTTTAAAAAACAGCAGGGGAAAACCGCGTTTTTCTAAACATGGTTTTCCCCTGCTGCTCTCCCTGTCATTTATCTTCGTAAGCGTGGTAAATCCGTTTTACCACATCATAGGCCAGCTTGCGCCGCCTGTATTCATCCACAATCCCCTTATTATTCATGGTGCGGGGGCGGCTGGTGAACCACTCGTCACTGACCCTCACGTCACAGAGCTGCCAGATAAAGATACCGCTGCAGCCTTCCTGCTCAAGAACCGCCGTAATCTGGTTCTCCAGAGCCTTTGCCTGATATTCCTCCGACCATTTGCACAGAGTGTGGCTTCTGAAACCATAGATGGCGCCCGCACCGATCTCAGTAACCAGAAACGGCTTGCCGCTTCCTTCGCTCTCACGCTGAACCCAGTCATAGATATCCTTCACATACTCATTGGCCGGCGTCTCATGATACCACTCCGGATAAAGATTATAAGAGACAATCTCCGGAAGCCCGAAACAGATGTCCGTCTTAAATTTACAGCTTGCAGACGACCTCGGTCTGGAAAAATCCATGCGCCTAATCAAGTCGTACTGCTTCTTATAGCACTCATAGCCGTACTCCGTATCACTGGCGCACTCATTTAAAATGCCCCAGATAATGACAGACGGGTGATTGATATGAGCCGTGATCATTTCCTCGATACACGTTTCCGCCTGGCGCTCGAAATTCGGATTCTGCATATGCTCCAGCGTCAGCCCCCGGGCATGGTTTTCCTCCCATACCAGAATTCCCTGCTCATCGCACAGATCAAGAAACAATTCGTCGTTGGGATAGTGAGCGGTACGGATGGCATTGGCCCCTAAATCCATGGCCGTCTCCAGATCCTGCTGGATTGCCGCATAGGGCAGGGCGCAGCCGAACATCGGATGGTCCTCGTGGCGGCAGAATCCCCTGATACGCAGCTTCTTCCCATTTAAAAGAATATCTTTGCCCTCCGTCCTAATCTCGCGGAATCCCATGCGGTCGATCTGGTCGTCAAACGCTCCGTTTTCATCCGAAAGCGTGGCCCGGATTGTATAGAGCTTCGGGTTTTTGATCTCCCAGACCTCCGCCTCTGCCGCGGACAATTGAAAGTCCACGGTTTTCTCCCCGCGGGCCTCCAGTGTCAGTTTTATGGCTTCAGAGGCAATCCCGGCCAGGTCCAGATTCAGCCTGCATGCTTTCCCGGCCGCGGACCAATTTTTAACCTTCACTGAAACCAGGGCTTTCCAGCCGTCCTTCTCCATGATCGGGACTGCGTGAATGTATTCAATATACGTATCCGTCAATTCCTCCAGAAGGACACCGCGGCTGATGCCGCCGTAGCTCATGTAGTCATTGGGTATGTGGAGTGCGCTGGCCTCGCCGAACGTATTATCTGCATAGACCTCCAGCAGGTGCCTTCCGGCCATCACATCTGTGACAGCCACGGCGAATGGCGTATAAGCATTATAATGGCTGCCTATCTCCCTTCCATCGAGACACACTCTTGCCGTATGGCTGACGCCCTTGAATACCAGCCGGAATGCCCCTTCCGTCTCGATCTCTCTGGAAAACACGCCGACTCCCCTGTAAGAGGAAAAATCAGGCATGGATTCCCAGCAGCACGGAACCGCCGTCCGGTATTTTCTGCCTGCCAGATCACCTGTACAGGGCGAAAATTCCCACAGGCTGCCGCTCAATTCCCGGACTTTTCGGATTTCATGGGTGCAGAATGTCCTAATCATACGCTCCCACCTCCTGCCGCTCCACGGCGTCTACGATTCTCCTGATGCAGTCAATATCTGTCTTCAGCTTCTGCTCTGAGCTTTCCACGGAGGAGAAATCCTCAAAGGTCACATTTTCCAAATATTTCATCCCGTCTCCTTTTCTTTCCTGAATTAGCTTCTATCCCTTGATACCGGAACTCGCCACGCCCTCCACGAAGTACCTCTGTAAACAGATAAACAGAATCAGGACCGGGATCAGGGCAACCGTGGCCGCGGCCATAATCTGGGCATAGTTGGAGGAATACTGGCTGTTAAACATACGCAGCATCAGCTGAATGGTCTTTTTTTTCTGGGAAGACAAATAGATTAACGGCCCCATAAAATCGTTCCACTCAAAGGTAAATGAGGTAATGCACAGAGTGGCGATCGCCGGCTTCGACAGCGGAAGCATCAGCCTCGCCCAGATTCCGTACTCACTCAGACCGTCGATTCTCGCCGCCTCCAGCAGTTCGTTGGGGATTCCGATAAAAAACTGTCTCATCAGGAATACTCCCATGGCTGTAAACGCATGCATCAGAATAATGCCCAGATGGCTGTCGGTCAGGCCGAACAGCGTCATCATCTTGTACTGGGGAACCATATAAACCTGCCATGGTATTGAGATCGTCATGACGTACATCATGAAAATAGTATCTCTCCCCTTAAAGCTCAGCTTCGCAAATGCATAGGCTGCAAAGCTCGACGTGACCAGCTGCAAAACGGTGGTGCATACCGTCAGCTTCGTCGTATTGAAAAAGCCCGTCAGAAGCGGAACCTTCTTCCATATTTCTGCATAGTTGCTCCACTGGGGAACGGGCGGTATCCATACGATCGGAAAGGAGAATACATCCTTCTCGAACTTTAAGGATGCCGACAGCATCCATGCAAAGGGAATAAGCATAATAACCGCCATAATAATCAGTGCTGCGTACATAAACGCTGTCTTAACCGCAGAGACAGCCGAATTTTTATTATCTGCCTGCTTCATACTGCTGCCTCCTTATAAATAACTTGTAAATCGTTTCTCACCTTTAAACTGAATCAGTGTCACACCCATGATAATGACGAACAGAACCATGGCCACCGCGCTGGCGTAACCAAACCTGGAGCTTACGAACGCGCTGTTGAAAATATGGTAAGCCAGAACCTTGGTTGCCTCGCCGGGTCCTCCCTGTGTCGTGATATACATAATATCATAGGATTTGAAGGTGGATACCATCAGCATCATCAAAATAAAGAACGTAGTAGGGGTTACGCAGGGCCACGTAATGTGGAGGAACTGCTGCCATCTGCCTGCTCCGTCCAGAGAAGCCGCCTCGTACAAATCCCCCGATACGCCCTGGAGGGCGGCCAGATAGACAATCATGTAGTACCCCATCCCCTTCCACACGGTCAAACCGATGATCGTCGGCATAGCCCAGGTCGTAGACGCCGCCCATCTCGGCGGATTGGACACACCGAGCGCCATCAGAAGCCCGTTGACCGGGCCGCGGTCCGGATTGAATAATGCCATCCAGACCACTGCCACGGCTACCAGGGAAGCCACGTACGGGAAGAAGAGAACGGAGCGGAAAAACACCCGGCCCTTTAAGTTTTTGTTCATCAGAATGGCCAGAAACAGCGATAAGGCCAGCGTTACAGGCACTGTCACGACCGTATAATAAAGGGTGTTTTTCAAAGCAATCCAAAAGCTTGAATCATTGGTAAACATCGTGATAAAATTCTTTAAACCTACGAATTTAACCGGATTCCCGGAATCCCATTCGCAAAAACTGAGCAGCAGGGAAAAGACAATCGGTATAAATGTAAAAATGAAAAATCCGATTAAATTAGGTAGGATAAATGAGTATGCGACTAAGTTCTTTTTTCTGGCCAGAGACCGTTTCTTCGATATTTGGGCCGCGCTGTTATCTCTGTTCATATGTCCGCCTTTCTCCAGTTACTTGGACTGCGCTTCCTTAACTCTCTCTGCCATCTTCCGGAGACCATCCTCCACAGTCACACTCTTTGTCATGATGGCGCTGTGCTGTTCCTGGTAAATGTTATCAATTTCCTTGGCAAGCCTGTCCATACGCTGCTCCACTACATACTTATCTATATCAATATACTTTGATAAGCCTTCCGGAGCATTGGGCGATGTTTTGGGAATATCATCAAAGATCTGGCTGACCTGATCGGAGTTGTAGCCTGGGACAATTCCCTGTTTTGCAAGGACCTCTGCCCCCTCTTCTCCGCAGATATAGTTGATAAAGGTCCACGCCTCTTCCGGATGCTTTGCATACGCCCCGATGGATACCGGAGTCACGCCGCCGATCGCGGCCTCATTGCCGATTCCTTTGTCATTTGGAAGGCTGCAGACACCCCAGTTGAAGTCTTTTACATTTTCCACGCACATGTTGATAAACCAGGTTCCAATCTGAAGCATAGCCGCCTGCTGGTTATAGAATACGCCGGAATAATGGATGTTGGAGGACTTCAGCATACCGTAGTCCTGAACAACTTCTTCGTCCTGCATGGCCAGAATCTCATTATAATACGGCACCAGATTTTCATAGCTGTCCGTATCGAGAACGTCAAATTCTTCGACTCGTCTGGCGAACTCGGACACATTGCTGGGCCACGTATGGACATGGGCGCCGTAGACCTTGTCATTTCCCATTCCGCTCGTCATTATGGCAGCCAGCTCATGGTATTCCTTCATCGTCATGCCGTCCTCGGGATAAGGGACGCCGGCCTTGTCGAATAAGTCTTTGTTATAGAAAATCATATTATTGTCTTTTCTGAACGGAACTCCATACGTCTTGCCGTTTAGCTGAAGCTGGTCCACAAGACCGGAATACGCATCCTTTTGAAAAGAGGCGTCCTTCCCCATAAGATCATCCAGCGCCAGAACGTGTCCCTGTTCCACCAGTGCGCTCAGTGCAGGTGTTCCCTTTGTGAACACAACATCGAAGTCCTGTTTGCCGCCCAGCTGTGTGATCACCGTGTTGTCGTACTCATCCGCAGAGAATTCGACCGGTTCAACGGTAATATTGGGATACTTTGCCGTAAATGCATCAAACATGGTCTTGTAATATTCGGTATTGGAATAATCCCACAGGGCAACCTTAATGGTCACCTTCTCCTCCTGGCTTCCTTTGGCTCCGGCGCCTGTACTGCTGCATCCTGCAACGATACCTGCTGCCATAACCGCCGCCATAACACCCGCTGCCAATCTTCTTTTCTTCATTTTTTAATCCTCCATTTTCTTCATTTATCTTTACCTGGAAAAACCAGATTTTGATTTTGGAAATATAATACGAATTATGGTGGACTTAATTTTGCGAGATTGGGGAATAGCTTGCATTGTGCGAGAAAGGAAGTGCGTTTTCCAGATAAAAGAGTCAGAATAAACAGATTTTTAAATAGCTCACGTCCTTTTTAGACATAAAAATACCGATAATACATGACATAATTCGTATTATCGGCAGTAACTGCAACTTTTGTATTACCAAATAAACAAATCTTCACCAGCAATCTTCCATATTGCCTCAATAAAATAGTAATCACCGTAAATAATGGCAATTTCATGTTCTTTATCATGGTAAGCCGCCGTACACCGCTCCAGCAGATGATCCTTCTCCGTTTCCCAGCAGCAGCGGGACGCGTCGAGGGCCTTTAACATCTTCAGCGCGGCGTTTCTATAGAGGCTGCTGTCTCTGCCCTCCGTGTGCCTGGAAAGCTCGATCAGACCGCAGGACGCGATCGCCGCCGCAGTGGAATCCTCCCAGGCGCATTCGGCCGGCTGCCGGAAATCAACGGGAATCAGGCCGTTCTCCGGCGTGTTGGCCATAAAGTAATGGGCGATCCTCTTTGCCGTGTTAAGATAATGCCCGTCACCGGTATGTATGTAGCTCAGCACAAAGCCGTATAAGCCCCAGCTCTGTCCCCTGGTCCAGGAAGAACCGGTCTCATAGCCCTGCCCCCCATAGCTTCGCACCCTCTCTCCTGTAAAGGGATCAAATTCCACAATATGATTGACGGAACCGTCTTCTCTCACGAAACATTGCTGCGCCATATTGGCATGCGCCACAGCGATCTGCTGAAATCTGGGGTCCTTCGTCTCCTCGGAGGCCCAGTAAAGCAGCGGGAGATTCATCATACAGTCGATAATCGCCCATCCGCGGTGATCATCCTCTCCCCAGTCATTCCATGCCCGGATAAAGTTGCCGGCAAGATTGAATCTGCCTGCCAGGTTATTGGCAGCGAGCAGGGCTCTGTTCCGGGACTCTGGATTCTTCGTCAGCCTGTAGTCCGCCACAGCAGTTGGCAGCCATTTAAAACCATTGTCATGGTCCAGGCCGTCTGCACGCATCAGCACCGCATCCAGCTTTCTCTCCAGTTCCTCAGCCGTCTCCCGGTAGAGCTCATCACCCGTCAAAGCGTAAAGCTGCCACATCATACCGCCCCAAAAGCCGTTGGTCCACCAGGAGATATCCTGGCTTCCGGACCGGTCATCGAAGACGCCGTCCACCGTGGTATACGGTATCTTGCCGCGGCTGCGTTCTGTCACAGGCTTTATCTTCTTTTTTATTTTTTCCATTGTCTCAGCAGCCCATGCCGCATCCTGTTGTGATAAATACATTGCATTCTCCTTTCTCTTGTTTCTTATGTCATAAAAGGGGGACAGTCACTGTCCTGCCTCTGTATGCAATCGTAACACTTCCCTCTTCCACACTCACGAAAGGCTTCTGCCCGGCCATTTCCCCGGCACTGGCGAAGCGGTCTGCGAACACACTGGTAATCAGTAAATGGCTGCCCGGTTCCAGTTCCGCTGTCACGGTTGGAATAACCGTGAGATTATAGAATAAATTGGTATTCGGAAACGGCGTCACAAGCTTTGCCGTCCCCTCAGTTTCGGCCACAATTCCGCTTACTCCCCACGAAGCCCTTACAAATGCAGAATCTTCCGTGATTTCGATATTCTCCGCTTTCAGTCTGCCCGTCCCGGCTCCCTCCGTCACTTCAAAGCACCGCTCCTGAGCAATGGAAAAACCTCCGTCTGCTGCCGTTACCGGTACGCAGTTGGTAATCTGGTGAATCCGCACATGCCAGGGAGAGCAGGGAACCACTGTGCTTATTACCTCCACACCGGTCATCGGGCTGTATTTTGCAGAAAGCTTTTCCTCATCCGAATTAAAGTCTGTCTGACCGTATCTCATGCAGTAGCGGTTCTCTCCCTTTACGGAAAATGCCAGAGTATTGTCAAATGCCCCCTGTTCCAGGCTGGTCCCTCTCGCAACACTGAAGCCAAACTGGTTGGAATATACGAATTTCTCGTATTTTTCCGCGCCCCTGCCGTGATCCAGCGCCAAATGCTGCCCCGTCACGTAAGCCAGCACGTGATCGTTGTCATCATGGGTAACAATCATGTGCGGGTGCTTTAAATATTTCACCGGTTCATAAGGGTACGCCTTGGGCTCAGCCGTCCAGAATGGATGGTTCTCATTCAGTCCGAGCACGATAAACGCCTTATTGCACCAGTAGGGGGAACCGCATCCATTATAATTCTCACTCATCAAAAGATCCGGATATCCGTACCCAATGCTCAAAATCCCCGTGTTATCGAAAATGGGACGCCGCATCCACACCTCGATATTCCTTAAAACCAGATTCTTAAGCACGCCGTAATCCACATCGAGTCTGGCGTAGGCCATCGCTCCGAACAGGCCGCTGTGCGCAAAACGGTAGGTCAGGCTCCTTCCAAAAGGAATCTCTTCCCCATTATTCGCAAACCAGTAGACAAAATCATCAAAGAACTTCGTACTGCGTTCCTTAAGGATCCGGCACCTCTCAGGCTCCAGCGCCTCCATATGTTCCGCGTAGATCAGTCCGTAATAGTGGATCGCGAATGCCACATAATAATCGACCTGGCCCGGATTGCCGTCGTAATACCAGCCATCGCCGGTATAGGAGCCTTCGATCAGCGCAAAATCCTCCTCCATTCTATCTTCCCGCCACTCCAGCCCCAGCAGCCGAAAAGTCATATTCGTGAGAATTCTGAAATACCTCCAGTTATTCTTCGGCATGTCGTAGTCATTCATCTGTCTCAGCCACCGGTACAGGTTGTCCTTCTGGCCGTCAGTCAGCGCGTCCCACAGCTCCCTGCGGTTGACCGTTATCGAAAATACGAGCGCCGCCACCTCCACCATCTTCTGATCATAATCAAATATGTCGGCCCAGTACTCGCTGTCTCCGGGATCCGTTCCATGGATGATACCGTTCCGATAGAGTACAAGCCACTCCCTTATCTCCTCCTGCTGTTCTGCGGGAAGCCCGGAGTTATCCGCTGACCAGAGCGGCCCCAATCCCCAGAGCACCCTGGCCCAGCCTTCCATCCTGGCTGACTTTTCACCGTAATGGGCCCCTGTATTCCCCACATGAAGAAATGCCCTCTTCGGACTGTAAAATGCTTTCAGCGGCCTTATAAAATCCAGAAACAGCTGAACCATATCATTTCTTGAGTTCATTATTATGTCCATCTTTTTCACTTTCATCTTTCTTTTTTTGTGTATATTAACCATATGACTTATCATATCATAATTTTCTTTTCATAATATTGTTTTTTATGCTATATTTATGTCATATCATGCTGCGCATATCGTCAGAAAGGAGAGCTTCCAATGTTTGAAATCACCACACAATCCATCAACCAGCTGCTGATTTCCCATCACCGCACCTGCCAGAAGCAGGATCGTACCCTGCATATGCACAACAACGCATACGAGCTTCTGCTGTTTAAAAGCGGTAATGTAGACTATTTTTTTAATGATGTCACCTTCCGCCTTATGCCCGGCGATCTGATTTTCATTTGTCCGAATGACATACACGGCCTGTTCATCAGCGATGAGACGCCCTATGAGCGTATGCCTGTCCATTTCGAAGAAAGCTTTGCCGCCTCCCTGTCAACCCCGGAAACAGATCTCTTCGCCTGTTTTCAGAATTTCACTCCGGACCATCCCTGCCATCTGGACAGCAGACAGCTTCAGCAATACGAAGCGTGTGTGGATACCATTATCAACAGCTTAAACAAAAAAGAATTCGGGTATGATATCCGAATCCGGTCCTGTCTCTCCTGGATTCTCCTCTGCGCGAATGAGGCCATCCGTTTTGAATCCGCCTCTGCGGGAGACGTATCCCCCGAGATAATCCGACAGGCCCTGAGCTATGTCAATAACAATCTGACCCATGATATATCCATACAGACGATCGCCGCCGCACTGAATATCAGCGGTTCCCGTCTGAGTCATATATTCAAGAACTATACCGGAACCTCCCTGTGGAACTACATCATCGCACGCCGCATCCAGCACGCCGGAATCCTCTTAAAACAGGGTGCCTCCATCACAGACGCCTGTTACGAATGCGGATTTAATGATTACTCCCATTTCGTCAAGGTGTTCCATAAAATCATGGGAGTCTCCCCCGGCAAATATGTGAAAAATATGGCCACCTACACCACCGAGGGTCAGTCCAGCAACTTAAAATTCTTATAGCAAAGGTTCCTGTTACAGAATAAAGAGTCCGGCACATCCCCCGGAGGGTTTTTATTTCATAGGATGAACCTACCTGTGAAACCAAAAAACGCCGCCCCACCAGAAGCTGACCGGTGGGACGGCGATATTATTTACCCGAACTTTGAGCACATCATTTCATCTTTTCCAGGATATTGTCAATATCCACCTTTTTTCCAATTACCATCAGATGCTCCTGCGCCTGAATGACATAGTCGGCCGGGGGCATAAGCTGGGCTTTTCCCTCGCGTTTGATGCCCAGGACGCTGATGTGGTAACGGTTGCGGATATCGGCCTCGCGGATGGTCTTGTGGATCCATTCCGGAAGAGGCGGGATCTCGTAGATGGAGTATTCCTGCGTCAGTTCAATGTAGTCAAATACGTGGTTGGCGCTGTAGCGGACCGCCATCTTTTCTGCAATGTCACGGTCCGGATAGATGACCTCGTCCGCGCCGTTTCTGAGAAGGAACTTGGCGTGTATGTCGCGGTTCGCCTTGCTGATGACACGGCGGCCGCCCAGCTCCTTTACAAGGCTGGTGATCTCCAGACTGCTCTGGAAATTCGTTCCGATACAGACGAAACAGATGTCGAAGTTGGCGATTCCCAGGCTTCGTAAAACCGCCTCGTTGGTACAGTCTCCGATCTTGGCGCTGGTCACGATGGGAAGCAGGTCCTCTAATACCTCTTCCTTCTGATCCACCACCATAACGTCATTTCCCAGCATGGCGAGATTTTCGCAGAGATGGTGGCCAAACCGTCCCATTCCTATGATTAAAATTGATTTCATATGATATTCTCCTTTGCTTCGCAGCATATTATTTCAACATTCATAAGCAGATTCCCCCACCTCTAAGGTGGCGGGTTATAGCAATCTTTATTCAGTGGTGGTGCAATCCACTTCTGAATATTAAAGCCTCCGGCGGATGTGCAGAGCGCCCCAGTGTATGATGTCATGCGGGGCATGACGGGCGCTCGCACCAATTCGCCGAGGCGAATTGAATACATGATCTCTTCACTTCCAGGCACCGGCTGCGGGCTTACCCGATGTTGATCGCCTCCGCAGGCTGCTGTACATGGGGCTTTCTCTTGGACTGGACAAAGGCCAGGGCAAAGGAAAGGCTTCCGATTCTGCCGCAGTACATCAGAAGAATGATGATGCAGCGCGATACCGGATGGAGCGCTCTCGTGATTCCCGTGGTCATTCCGACAGTACCGATAGCGGAAAACGTCTCAAACAGGATATCGGAAAATCCCAGCGGCTGTATCGCCATGATGGCCAGCGACGCCGTGACTGCCAGCAAAAGGTTGATCGTCAGAATCGTACCGGCACGCTTGACCGCGTCGTTCTCCAGCCTCCGGCCGAAGATATTGATCCCGTACGTCTGCTTGATATTGGAATGTACGCACAAGAGAAGGACCACCAGGGTCGTCGTCTTGATGCCGCCGGCAGTGGAGCCAGGGCTTCCTCCGATGAACATCAGGATGATGGTCAGCAGCTTGCTTCCATCGGTTAAGGCCGCCGTGTCCGTCGTGTTGAAGCCGGCCGTTCTGGCCGTCACAGAGCTGAATAAGGAGGTCAGGATCTTTCCGCTGGTATTCATTCCCACCAGAAGATGATTCCTCTCCAGCAGATAAAACAGCAGTCCTCCGCCGAAGACCAGGATCGCGGTGGTGACGAGTACAATCTTCGTCTGAAGCATATATTTTCGGAAATGCAGCTTATTCCGGCTTAAATCATCCCAGACGATAAAGCCGATACCACCGATAATAATAAGGGACATGATGACCAGATTCACCAGCCAGTCATCGTAATAGGCTACAAAAGAGCTGTACGGTGTCTGCCCTCCCATCAGGTCGAAGCCCGCGTTGCAGAAGGCCGATATGGAATGGAAAATACCGTAGAACAGTCCCCGTAAGAAACCAAACTGGGGGATAAAGCGGATTGCCAGAAGCACCGCGCCCGTTCCCTCAAAGATACAAGTGCCGATGATAATCTTCTTCGCCAGGCGCACCACCCCGCCGATCTGCAGGGTATTGACGCTCTCCATCATGAGTCCGCGCTCCTTCAGGCCGATCTTACGGCGGAGAACGATGGAGATGAAGACGCCCACCGTGATAAAACCCAGACCGCCGATCTGAATCATGGTCAGTATGACAAGCTGGCCAAATAAGGACCACTGGCTCCAGGTATCCGCCACCACAAGGCCCGTCACGCAGGACGCGCTGGTAGCCGTAAACAGACAGTTTAAAAATGGCTCCGACTGTCCGTCGCGGCTGGCAAAGGGAAGCATGAGAAGAAGTGTTCCCGTTATGATAATGCAGAAAAATCCATATGCAATAAACTGTGTCTGGCTCACATGGCGCCGGGCATGAATTAATTTTTTCTCATCCATCTTGCTGCTACTGCCTTTCTGCTTCCGTATTTTCACTTAATTCCGGCTTTTTTCCGCCGGTTCGGAATTTGAGCGCCCACTCTGCCCCTGTAAAGAGCAGAAATGCCGCCAGATTGACGACAACGACGCTGGCTCCCGCCGGTGTGGAGAACCGGTAGGACATCACCATGCCGATACAGAAGCACACCACGCCCAGCACGCCGGAGGACAGCACCACGCCGCGGAAGCTCTTAAAGAGCCGCATGGAGGTGAGCGCCGGAAAGATAATCAGGCTGGAAATCAGCATCGCTCCCATCATCCGCATTCCAAGGACGATGGTGATCGCCGTCAGAATCGCAATGAGCACATTGTACCACGAGACGTTCACGCCCGTGGCTCTGGCGAAATTCTCATCAAAGGTCACTGCAAAAATCTTATTGTAACAGATCAGAAACAGCCCCAGAACCACGACGCTTAAGATCACGCTTAAGCTGACATCCGTCCTGCTCATGGCCAGAATGCTTCCGAACATGTAGCTGCTCACATCGGTCGTCATACCGGTCGTCATGGAGGTGACGATAATACCGATGGCAAGGGCCGCCGCCGATATCATGGCGATGGCCGCGTCACTCTTGATCTTCCCGTGCTCCGTGATCCTTAAAAGGAAGAACGCCGCCAGAACCACCACGGGGATGGATACCTTTAAGGGGGACCATCCGGCCGCTACCGCGATGGAGAGCGCGCCGAAGGACACGTGGGACAGACCGTCCCCAATCATGGAATACCGTTTCAGCACAAGGCTCACACCCAGAAGGGACGCGCAGAGCGAAACGAGAATTCCGCCCACTAAGGCCCTGACGAGGAACGGGTATGAAAGCATCTCACTCACCATTTCCATCAAAGCTCACCTCCCAGATAAATGTGGCCCGCGCTGCTCTTTAAATACTCCTCCGTCGCGCCGTAGAACAGCACCTCTCTCTTTAAATGAAGAATCTTTTTCGCCTGCTTCACCACATTTGTAATATCGTGGGATACCATTAAGATCGCCACGCCCTCTTTTTGATTCAATTTTCGGATAATCTCGTAAAATTCCAGGATTGCCGAAGGGTCCAGGCCCGTAATCGGCTCATCCAGGATCAGCAGCTTGTCCGTGGCGCACAGGGCCCGGGCAATCAGGGTCCGCTGCTGCTGTCCGCCCGATAAGTCGCGGTAGCACTGGCCTGCCAGCTCTGCGATTCCCAGCCGTTCCATGTTCTTTTCCGCCAGCGCCTTTTCCTTTCCTGAATAGAAAGGCTTGTTTCCGCGCCTGCTCAAACAGCCGGACAGTACGACCTCCCCGACCGTAGCCGGGAAATCCTTCTGCGCCGCCGTCTGCTGCGGGAGATAACCGATCCCGCTCTTTTTCAGTTCATCCGACACGGATATGGTGCCTTTCGTCGGCTTTAAGAGTCCCAGCATTCCCTTCATCAGGGTGCTCTTTCCGGAACCGTTCTCTCCGACGATGCAGACGTAATCACCGGGATTCACCTCCATGGTAACGTCCACCACGGCATCCTGGTTTTCATAGCCGAAATCCGCATGGCTGCATTGTATCAATGAATTCATTTATTCCAGTCCTTTTTTCAAATTAATCACATTCTGTTCCATTAAGTCTAAATAGGTCACGCCGCTGTCAAATTCCCTCCTGGTCACATTGTGACAGGAATGCAGTAAGAGCGGTTCTGCGCCCGTTTCCTCGGAGATGATCTCCGCCACCCGGTGGCTGGTCAGCTCCGGATAGTAGATGACCGGAATCTGTTCTGTCTTCATCTTATCGATGAGGTAAGCGATGGTTTTGGCGCTTGGCTCCGTATCCGTACTGCATCCGGAAAATGCAGCCCTGTAGCGCAAACCATACTCATCCGCAAAATAACGGTAAGGGAACTTATCCCCCACGATTATCATGTTCCTCTTTTCATTGGCTGTCACGTCACGAAACTCCTGATCCAGCTTCTCAAGCTTCAACAGATAGCTCTCCGCATTCGCTTCATAGGCCGCCCGGTTCCCGGGATCTGCTAAAGCCAGGGTCTCTTCGATGCCCTTCACCAGCTTCATGGCGTTCACAGGCGAGGTCCAGATATGTTCGTCGTATTCGATCTCTTCTCCATGGCCGTCGTCGTCATACAGATCATGGCTGTAAAGGTCATCGTGGCTGTGGTCGTGGTCAACGCTATGGTCGTGGTCGTGGCCATGCGCCTCCTCTTCCATGCCTTCCACAATCTCCTCCTGAACGGTATCCACGTAATCCATCCCCGTCATGACCGCCATGTGGGAGGTATCGACCGCCGATAGGACCCGCTCCAGCCAGTGTTCCATGGCTCCGCCGTTGCAGATCAGCACATCGGCGTTCTGAATCGTGATCATGTCGGCCGGCGTCGGCTCGAAGGAATGGCTGTCCATGCCTGCCGGAACCACCATGGTCAGGTTAATATGCTCACCGGCAATCTGCCTGGTAAAATCGTAGTAAGGAAACAGCGTTGTCACCACATTCAGCTTCCCGCCCTCTGCTTCCGGCTCCGCTGAGGGAATCTGCCGCCCGGCACATCCCGTTAAAATCATAGCCAGAATCACGGTTCCGATGCAGAACTTCCGCGGGATTCTTCTATTTTTCTTCATTCATTACGTCTCCAATCTGATTCCATCTGCATAGTATATCACATTTTACAGGACAGGGAAAGGTTTTCCAGGCTGTTTTTCCGGTAGCTCCCCGGCGTCACTCCGAACCGTTCCTTAAATACCTTATTAAAATAAGAAATGTTCCGGAAGCCATTTTCCAGCGCAATATCCATCACCTGCCGTTCCGTCTCCACCAAATCGGCCGCCGCCCTGGTGATCCGGTAATGGTTGATATACTCTATGCAGGTCATGCCTGCATACCGCTTAAAGAAATTCATAAAATGAGTCTGGCTGAAATGGCAGACCGATGCCAGCTCCTCTATGGATAACGTTTCCCTGTAATTTGACTGAATATACGAAAGAACCTCTTTTAACTTCTCCTCGGCGCCGGATTCTCCGTTACTTCCCTCGTGCTTCGCCGCACATCCGTACTGGTACAGCAGGCGGAAAAACCGCATGAGCAGTTCCTTCGTGTACAGCTCGTACCCATACTGCTTCTCATTAAAGCATTTTAAAAGAAGGACAAAACACGCCTTCATCTCCTCATAGCCAGCTGTCCCCGGCTTCACGACCGGAAGGAAACGCAGCTTCCCGGACTGGACCGGGTTTAAGAACTTCAGGGTACAGGCATCCGGAACCTGGTAGCCCAGGAAGTCGAGATGAAACACGAGGCTGTCCGACACCATGTCCTTCCCCGGCATCTCATGGGCAGAATGGAGCATGTGAGGAGAAATCAGAAGCAGATCCCCTTCCTCTACCGAAAATGTCTCAAAATCGATATCGTAATAGATGGCCCCCGACCGGATCAGGGTGATCTCCATCTCCTCATGCCAGTGCAGGGAGAGATTTCTGTACGAATTCGGCACGGAACAGTGGTAATAGCGGACCGGCATCAGCGCATCCCCGTGATTTGTCTTCTCTTTATAGTCCGGCATCCGCCCGCCTGTGCTCCCAGTCTTAAGCCCCGTTCTCTCCATTTCCATTTATCCTCCCCATTATCATAGAATTGTGTTACTATCCGGTATTATTTTGCAAGATTTTCTTTCTTTTTTATAGTATATTATTAATATAGCAGATGTCAATAGCATCGTTGACAGGAATTATGAATGAGCCATCTGAACTGTTACATTAAAAGGAGGAAATGGTCATGCCGCAATGGTTAAAAGACGCAGTATTTTACGAAATTTATCCCCAGTCATTTCAGGATACCAACGGGGATGGGATCGGTGATTTTCAGGGAATCACCGGGAAGCTGGACTACATAAGGGACTTGGGCTGCAATGCCCTTTGGATCAATCCCTGTTTCGACTCCCCCTTTAAGGACGCGGGCTACGATGTACGGGATTATAAGAAGACAGCCCCCCGCTACGGAACCAACGAAGATCTGTACCATCTGTTTGAGGAGGCCCACAAAAGGGGGATACGCGTGCTGCTGGACCTCGTTCCCGGCCACACCTCCGAGGAACACGAGTGGTTTACCATGAGCCAGAAGGCGGAGACCAACGAATACTCCAACCGCTACATCTGGACCAATCACTGTTTCGAGGGCGCCAAGGGCTTTCCGTATATCGGCGGAGAGAGTGAACGCAGCGGCGTCTATGTACTCAACTTTTTCAAATGCCAGCCGGCCTTAAACTACGGCTTCTTAGATCCGAAGGAGCCGTGGCAGCTCCCCACCGATCATCCGGACTGTGCCGCCACCAGAGAGGCCATGAAGGATGTCATGCGTTTCTGGCTCGACCGGGGGTGTGACGGTTTCCGTGTGGACATGGCTGCCTCCCTGGTGAAGAACGACGATGAGGAAAAGACCGGCACCTGTGCCATCTGGCGAGATGTCAGGGAAATGCTGGACAGCGACTATCCGGAAGCCGCCATGGTTTCCGAATGGGGCAATCCACGGCTCGCGCTGAAGGCAGGCTTCCACATGGATTTCTTCTTAAATGGACGCGGCAATGGTTACAGCACCCTGATGCGCGACTATGAGAGCCAGGAGGACCACAGCTTCTTCAAAAAGGACAGCCACGGAGATATTACAAGGTTCTTAGACGATTACCTGCCCAAATATGAAGCTTCGAAAGAGGACGGTTACTTCTGTCTTTTGACCTGCAATCACGACACACTCCGTCCCCGCTATAATCTGGATGAGACCGAGCTGAAGCTGGCCTTTGCGTTCATTTTTACCATGCCGGGCGTTCCCTATCTCTATTACGGCGATGAGATCGGAATGCGCTATTTAGAGCTGGCGACAAAGGAAGGCGGCTACTTCCGAACCGGTTCCCGCACACCGATGCAGTGGAACAGCGGAAAAAATGCGGGCTTCTCCGATGCGGATAAAGACAGCCTCTATCTCCCAGTTGATGAAGCCTCCGACGCGCCCACCGTGGAAAATCAGGAATCCAATCCGGATTCCCTGCTCCACACCGTTAAAGCCCTGCTGGCCCTGCGCCATGATCAGGCAGATTTACAGGCCGACGCGGTATTCGAGCCGCTCTATGCCAAAAAGGGAGCGATGCCCTTCGTATACCGCCGCGGCGCACTGACCGTTGCGGTCAATCCGTCCGGCGAGACGGTCACGGTACCTTCTGACGGTCAGAAGTCTGCCATCTACTCCATCGGCAGCG
Source organism: Hungatella hominis (assembly GCF_014288005.1). Lineage (NCBI taxonomy): Bacteria > Bacillati > Bacillota > Clostridia > Lachnospirales > Lachnospiraceae > Hungatella > Hungatella hominis. Next base: position 570,962 of record NZ_JACOPB010000001.1, on the reverse strand, counting down.
GCAGATGGGAGAACGGACAAATCGTTCTGGAACCGCAGTCATTCGTAGTGCTGGAGCCAAATACACCGTAGGAAGCACTGCCAAATGCTCCTAAAAGAATGGCCGACAGGAATTATATGAAACGATTCCTGCCGGCCAACTATTAATCTTAATCTCAGGTTAAGCCTGAGCGCCAAGCTCCGCCAGCGCTTCTCCCAGGTTCTTAAGCTGCTTCTCCGCGTCTCCGTCCGGGGATTCCAGAGCGATGACGCCCTCACCGCCGACGATCTTCGCGCCGCGCTCCGCCATGCGCTTCTCCCACTCGCGCATCCAGTCGCCGCCGCCCCATCCGTAGGAGCCGAACAGCCCGACGTGCTTGCCTTCCAGAGAACCGGATATCTCCTCGATTAAGGACTCCATGCTCTCATCTAACTCCTCTGCGCCGCAGGCAGGACAGCCGAGTGCAAAGGCGGAAGCCTCCTTTAAGTGATCCGGATCTGCGCTTCCAATCTCTGTAAGTATCGGGTTTCCACCCTTTCTCTCGATTCCGTCTGCAACGTGCTTTGCCATTTCCTCTGTATTTCCTGTTGAACTAAAATATACTACATAAATATCGCTCATGTTTTATTCTCCTTTTCTTACCGCCACTTCATACAGGCGGCTTCCATTTATGATCTGCTGCATGGCGGCCTCTCTCGCCCGGTCATACCGGGTAAATTTAAGCCTGGCCTGCGCAGGATTGTGATATACTTTCCAGTAACCGGTAAACAGGAATTTCTCTCCGTTGTAACGGATAAAATCCTTGACATCCTCGACCGGATATTCCAGCAGAACGCCCAGTTCGTGCGGAAATTCTCCGCTGCCGGCCAGATACGCGGTATATTTGCGTTTTAATCCCATGAGAATGGAAGCCAAATCAAACTGTACATATCCGCAGGATTTTAAAAATTTTCTGATTTCCTTATTTGCCAGAAGTGCTTTCAGCATGGGGAAGCGGTACAGAAACAGAACCTCTGTCCTGTCGCCGGCTGCCAGCATGACCGCAGTAATTTCTGTGCCTGCAAGGGCGCTTCTTACGGTTTGCAGTGATCCCTTTGCCATGGTCACAAGATTAGACGCCTTAATTCCCTTTAATACGGGGGCGCACTGGATGGAAACCTGAAACTCCAGCCTTCCTGCGTGGCTGCACTCTGAAATATATGACATAATTGCGTCTGTTGACATCCGTTTCACTCCTTCCGCTTTCTCATTATCCCCGGAGTAAACTTATTTTATCTATCCAGATTTTTGAAAGCCGCAAGTTAGTTATTGCTAACTTCATATAGATTAGCATATGCTAACTGTTTTTTCAAGTGTTTTTTTACTTTTTATGGTTTTGCGGAAGCGGAGGCTGAGCACTTACCTTTTTCTGGTGTGAAGCTCGATCTGCTCACTGATCTCCTCCACCTGTTTCGACGGCACATAGTCCTCCTCGTCAAATAAAAACTGATGAAGACGGATTACATTGTCTCTCAGAGTGACCGGTATGACGCAGTCCTTCTTTCCCACCAGTGCATCCTTCAGTTCAAATGGGAAGCCCTCGGTCTCCGTTAAATGGAATTTCGACACAGTGCCCGCCAGGGAGAGAATATCCTTCATCCCCACGCTGGAAGACACGGAAGGGAGTATGGAAAATGCCAGCTGACGCACTGTTCCCAAATCGGCCTGCTTTAACTTCTCCAGCACCAGCTCCGCCACCAGCCGCTGCCGTTTTGTCCTCATAAAATCCGTATCCATCTTCCGCAGCCTTGCATACGCTACGGCCTGCACCCCATCCAAATGGTTCATTCCCGGCTTCTTCAAATGGTGGGAACCGACTCCTGTGGACTCCACGGTCTCTGTAATAAAGCCATTGATGACCTTAAACTCCTCCGGACTGATCTCCACGTCGATCCCTCCTAACAGGTTAATCGCATCTGCAACGGCCTTCCAGCTGAAGGAAACGTAATCGTCGATATTTAAGTCCATATTTTCGCTCAGCGCCCAAATAGCCTGAGCCGGACCGCCTTCAAAATAGGCCTGATTGATCTTATCGTATTTATTCTTTTCATCAATCTTTACGTAGGTGTCCCGGTAAACCGACACCATTCGGATTTCTCCGGTCTCCAGATTGATATTTAATACCATCTCCATATCGGACCGCGTGCCTTTTCCAAGCTTTCCCTCCCTGGAATCCACCCCAAACACGGCCACCGTCCAGAACCGGTCCATCGTCTCCTGGGCCACCTCGCTTATATTCGTATTCTGGATCTGTTCCATTGGCACCTCAGGTATTGGCTCCTCCTGATGCGTCACATTCCAGGCATACCCCAGCATGTTTCCGAAAAGTGCGGCCCATACAGCGGCCAGTATCACAAATCCCCATTTCCAGTGCTTTGCCATGTTTCCTCCTTGGATTGATGAGTTATCCCGTAAAATATCGTTTCTGAGCCGGCTGGCCAGGCGTCCTGCACCGGAGCAAGATGCCCGGTAAAACGCAACACACCGTCCCCGGAGACTTTTTTTGATGCACAGAAAAAGCTTCCATATGCAGCAAAAAAGAGAGACCTCCCTTTCAGCTCAGAGCATCTCTCTTTAGTTTCCTGTCTTTTTTCAAATTTATTCATTGTTTATTTGTTTCATTTTTCCCCTGCAAAGGCGGGGGAATTCTCGTTTGTTTCGTTAAACAGGGATATGATTTCATCCGGATGGCTGATGATGTATTTCGGCTTAAATGCTTCCAGCTCTGCCCTGTCCCGGAATCCCCACAGAACACCCACGGTGTCCATGCCTGCGTTGATTCCCGTCTTCATGTCGGTGTTCGTATCTCCAAAGTAGAGGCATTCCGACGGCTTCACATGGAATTCCTCCGCCGTCTTAAGGGCGCCCTCGGGGTCCGGCTTACACTTCATGCCCTTTCCCTCCCCGGTTATCTTATCGAAAAAGCCAGGGCCATAGACGGTCTCCACACACTCGACAGCACGGTCATGTGCTTTGTTTGTCACCACCGCGATCCTGATTCCCTTTTCCTTCAGCATCTTTAAAAAATCCGGCATCCCTGCATACGGTTCCATCTGATATAAGCAGTATTTCTTGAACATCTCGTCGTAGACTGTCAGCGCCTCCTCGTAATGCGTAAGCTCTGTGTCCCCACAGTAAACCAGCGTCCGTTCCACCAGCTTCTTATAACCGTCTCCTACGAAATACCTGACGTGATACTCATCAATAGGGCCGTAGCCAAACTGTTTTATCGTCTCATTCACCGTCTTCTTTAAAGAATGCAGTGTATTGATAATCGTTCCATCCAAATCAAAAATACAGCACTGATACATGATTTTGTCCTCCATATTCTGTCCTTACTTCTGAGTTCCAGCCTGTTCGTCCTGCTGTTCGTCCTGGTCTTCCCACTGCTTCTGCACACCGCTTAAAAGCCACATAACATCCCTGGAAAGGGCCATGCTCTCTGACACAAGGTGCTCTGACACGGCTTTTTCCATATCCTCCACCTCGTATTCCAGCGCTTTCCTGCTGTCGCCGCAGGCGATCTCCTCTCTCCGTCCGTCTGCCGTATAGACGATGACAGCCTGGTCCGCCCTCGGATACTCCGCGACCTCGATATATCCCCGTTCTCCGGCTACCACGCCGCGTTTTGGCTGCTTGGCCCTCATGGAGAGCGCGATAACCGCCATCTGTCCGTTCTCGCCCATGAAAACGATTCCGGACTGTTCGTCTACTCCGGTCTCGAATCGCTTCACGGCAGACATAACGGTATCCGGTCTCTCATCCAGAAAATACCTGGCAAAGGACACGGCGTACGTTCCGATATCGAGAAGCGCTCCCCCAGCCAGGTCTTTACAAAAGAACCGGCTGGTCACATCGTAAGGCTTACAGCTTCCAAAATTGACGGAAATCGTCTTCACCGGCCCGATCGCCCCCGAAGCTACGATCTCCTTAAGCTTTTTATAGAGAGGCATATGGAAAATCGTCATGGCCTCCATAACCACCACGCCCTTTTCCTCAGCCAGTGCAGCCGCTTGCTCCATCTCCGCGGACGACACCGTAATGGCCTTCTCACAGAGAACATGTTTTCCAGCCAGGACCGACCGCCTGATGAATTCAAAATGCATGTTGTGAGGCGTTGCTATGTATACAATATCCACATTTTCATCCGAAAGCAGTGCATCTGCGTCCGCGAACGCGTGAAAAACCCTGTTCTCCGCCGCAAAGTGCTCCGCCTTCTCTCTGCTCGTTCCGCAGACACCATAGACGGCGCCGCGGCACGCAGTCAGGGCCGACGCCATCTCCCGCGCAATTAATCCTGTTCCTATGATTCCCCAATTATATGTTTTCATAATTTATGTCTCCTTAATGACAAATTTAATCCTCTGCGTTACCGCGTGTCCTGTTTTCTCCACTTACGGAACCATTGTCTTACCAATTCTATATCTTCCTCACACAGGCCGGCTGTATCCTCCTCTGACATTCCACGTAAATACATATTTCTGGCAACAATCTGCTTTGCCTTTAATTCACCTTCACGCCTTCCCTCAAGTTTACCCTCAAGTCTGCCGTCTTCAATCATTCCCCGTATGGCTTCACACATATTAATCTTCCCGCCTTTCTCTCTGTACCTTTCCTTTACGTCTTCCAGTTCTTTCGAATGAGCCATGACAGCAATTACATCATAGGCATCTTCGCTCAGCTGTTCAAAGCTGTCCTGATTTTCTGCGACATAATTACGTACCGCAGTTTTATCTCCGGAAAAGCCAATAAATCCGAATACTTCCCTCAAATCAGTGTTAAACTGGTCGATATCTTTAAAACGTCTGACCTCCAGAATATGAAGACGATAATTGTTAAACAGATCTTTCAGCATTTCCGGAACTTCATCGAAATTAATAAGCGAATAAAGGTCCTTTGCACCATCCCATGTTTTCTCACCATAGTACAGAACAATGGTAAAAACAGCGTTTAACCTGTCTTCCTTCCTGAAACTGCCAAGAAACTCCCCCTTATCCAGTCCCTTAACCTTTTGGTTCTTCTTCTGGATTCTCCTCATCTGCTCATCATATCCGGCTGCGTCCTCAAGCATTACACGCACTGGCATACTGTAGTGAATCTATTCAGCAGCGGAAAAATCACTTGTAATCCTATAAAACTTACAAACTCACAAAACCTCTTTCGCATCCTCCGGCAGTCCCTTAACATGGCGGAAAAAACCCAGGCTCGCCTCTGCTTCCTTCACATCGTACCGAAATCCCAGCTGTTCTGCCACCGCCAGGGCTGTCTCATGAAACAGCACGCACATGGCATCGGCTGCCTCCCACATCTCGTCCAGCCTGCCGCCCGCGTACGTCCGGATCAGCCGGTCCCAGTCCTCCTGTGATAAGCTGCGGTTCAGATACTTTCCGGATTTCCCCGCACTGCAGGTAAAATTCGTCTGAATCCCGGCCTTCCAGGACAGAAGCGTAATGAGCTGGGGGCGCACATGGAGATTCACAATGTCCTGCGCATACGGCACCTCTTTTCTCCACAGTCCCTTCGCTGCATTGTTCAGGCACCACCAGAATTCATTGCATACAAAGAGAAACTGGCTCTCCTCCGGCCGTTTCACCCGGTATTGCTCCGCCGTCGGTTCCGGGGCTTCAGCCAGACAGCCCGCCTTATCATACAAAATCCGGAACATCCGGTCCTCCTCCATCATCTGCAGGGAGTAGGAAAGCGTCTGTACATGAAGGTCGAGGCGGTTTCCATCGGCAAACTGCATGAGCCAGCCGTAGCAGTTTTCCACATCCGAGGGAAACTCGTCGTTCTCCTCCGGATACTGCATGTAAAGGCGGTCTCCAAACCGGTCGATCCACGTTCTGTCCTTCCGAAAGCTTTCCGTCTCCTTCACGACGAAAGCGATATCATAATCCTGAAAAATATCCCTTTCCGCCTCCGGATTCACCCGGGATCCATTCATATAAACGGCGAGAATGCGGCCGTCCGCCTTTGCCGTATCGATTATCATTGTATACATTTCCTGTTCGGTCCGCATAGAAGACGCCTCCTTTTTATCCTTATTTTACCAGACCATCCATTCCTGCACAAGATTAGATTTTCCATCGTGCATAAACCTTCCATCACTACCTCATACTAAGATTACCGATAAGAAATGGAGGAAATGGGATTATGAACAAAAATATGAAATACTGGGCGACTGGAATCATTGCCGCCATCGTTATCCTTGCAATAGCCGCCTTTGCCGCGGCCGGAAGCAGAAAAAAGGCGCCGATTCCGCCCGCACCGGCGGAGATGGAAAGCAGCAGCCAGACCGCGGAACAATCGTCCGGTTCGGCGGAAAGTAAAAACAGTATGGACCATAGCGGTCACGGCGGCAGTGACGCAGCCTCTGACGACGACACCAACCGCTACTTACAGCGCCAGGATGAGATCATGATGGACATGATGCATGACATGGAGAACATTCCCAAGACAGGAAATGCATCCATCGACTTTTTAAACGGCATGATTCCTCATCATGAGTCCGCCATCGAAATGGCCGACAGCTACCTCGAATACGGCGGAAGCAATGAAAAGCTGAAAAAACTGACCGAAAACATCAAAACCACTCAGACAGAAGAGATTCAGCAGATGAAGGATCTGATCAAAAAGTATGAGGCGGAAGGCCACAACGATGCAGACCAGGAAAGCGCCTATTTAGACGAATACGACAAGATGCTGGAGCATGACCATTCCATGAGTAAGTCAGGCACCGACAGCCTCGATCATGCGTTTGCCGAGGGCATGATCATGCATCACCAGATGGCGGTTGACATGGCCAAATCCATCCTCGAGTACACCAATTACGAGGAGATCAGGACTCTCGCCCAGAACATCATCGATGCTCAGGAAAAAGAGATCGAAGAAATGAAGGAATTCACCTCTTAATTAAAAATAGATGGAACACACCAGAAAGAACACAGGAACGTATAATCCCGGGCATGCATTCAGCGCCGCCCGGGATTTTTAAATTTCCCGAATTCGTCTGTGGTCTATATATACGACTTGCCATTTTCTGCTTTCAGCAAAGCCTGGTCCAGTTCTATCAACACACAGGCGATCACATCATTGACAGCCCCATCAGGATCGTACATAACGGAAAATAAATGGTTCAGATTTTCCTCAAACCGGTCCGGCAAATTTTCGCATCTGTCTTTGCAGAGACTCACGAGCCGTTTCTCCCCCGGATGGGTCTGCCTGTTCATGGCGAAAATAATATCGAAATAGCTGGCCAGAAATTCCGTTGTCCTGTGATTGATGCTGACAAGGTCTCTCCTGGACGCAGCCTTCCGTATCTGTGCATCGTAAGACGGGAGTACGCCGCTTAGCAGGGCTCTGTTCTTCCGAATGATTTCAGCCCTCAACGCCTCCGGATAAGGGACATCAAAGCGCTTCTTCATAGCTTCCAGTGCTCCGCCCCTGTCATACAGGATCCTGCACGTGGCAAGATTATGCCACATACAGGTAGTATAGCCGTTGGAAGCCCGGTTCTGCTCCACAACCGCTGCCACATCTCCCTCGAAATCCTGAAGCTTCCGATAAATAATATCGATGTCCACACCATTGTTCAGCGTGCAGTTGTCCTCTGACTCCCAATAGTGATTCCCAATCTCCATGACGCCGCAGTACTTTTCCAGTATACTCTTGCGCCGCTCTTTTGATATCTCCATTTCCACATACACATAGATATCGTAATCCGACTTCTTGTCGGCCTTTCCCGTGGCCCTGGAGCCGCCCACCGCCACCGCTGCCGTTTCCGGGCACGAGGATATCTCTTCCAGAAGTGCGGTTACCTCCCTTTCCATCACAGGAGCGCCGGACAGTACCCTGTTTTCGTTGATCGTGGTTTCATCGATCGTGGTTTCGCCTTCCCTTTGATTCTTACCAGCTTCTCTCATATTGTTTACTCCCCTATTCTATACCGGCTTCAGCCTTCCGTGGTACCAGCTGCTGACCCCGTTCTTCTTAATGAGGCTTCCCATGGCGCCGGTTTCCACCAGTTCCACCCGCTCTCCTGCCTTTACTTCCATATGATAGTCGCAGAAATCGTCACACCGGAGCGTCCCATCCCGCTCATATAAATAGTCTTCCGGTACGACAAGCACGGTATCCGTGGTCAGGTGGCGAAGGCGCACCAGCCCCGCACCCGGACTCTGCCCCGGCAGAAGTTCCACACGGTTGTCCGTGTACTGGACCGATATCCGGGCCTTCCTCTCCTGCTGGCTGTCGACAGCCGTCATTTCCGGAAATCCCCCGTAGGAGGTCCAGCTGACTTCTTCCATGGTCCCCTCTGCATCCGGAATGATCAGGCAGTTAAGCTGTCCATCCCGCTTCAGTCCGCAGCCCCCGTCGATGCTGATGATATTCTTGTTCCGGTCAAAAAACGGGTTGAATTCCGCCACCTCATGGCGGTAGAGACAGACGGGCCAATGGCCTGCCACCACGCACCGGTCGAAGCTTCCGCTCCTGTTTCGAAAGTCATCGAACTTCAGAACCGGAGTGGCCTCCTGCCCATCCATCTCCTCCCACCGCTCAGGAAGGCCGCTGTGAACAAAAATAAAATTGCCCGCTTCCACAATGGAAGGCAGCTCTGATAAAAATTTCAGTTCCGCCTGCCCGTGGACTATCACCTTTTCCCTGGCAGCAGCTGTCTCCGCTTCCGACTGCGGATGCCCGATCCCCATTTCCTCACAGAAATCCAGAAAAAGACTTCCTCCCCATCGTTTCTTTGCCGTTCGGATAAATTCCGCCAGTGCCCTTGTCCGCTCTGGTTCGCAGCTTCCAATCAGCTCCAGCTGCCATGAATCCACATTCCCCGAAATCACATGGACATTAGGCTTTTTATCAAGCTCCATGACATAACGGAGCGTTTCTAAGGAATACGGTCCCTTTTCAATGATATCACCATCGATTATCAGCTCGTCATCCTTACAGAACCCCGCCCTTTCCAGCACCTTTTTCAAAAAATGAACATGGCCGTGGATATCGCTGACCGCCAGAATCCGGCGTCCCCTCGGGATATCCAGGCTCACTCGCTTTATTGTTAGCATTCTCTCATTTCCTTTCTCCGCCTAATCCCACCAGAAAAACCAGTAAGGACTGCCTGTGATGGACTGCTTTAAGCTGCAAATGGACCCGCTCCCGTACTGCTTCATCACCTCTGATCCCGTTCCTCCGACCATAAGGCATTCCAGCCCCGCATATCTGATTATGCTTCCGTTTTCTTCGAATTCAGCCATCTTCCTCCTGCCTTCCCACACGATTCCCTCCTGATGTGAAAGAACCGTTTTCTCTCTTTTTCTGTCAATTATACCATCCTGCCGGCAAAATGGCACGGGAAAAGGGAAAAACCAGTATTTTTCCCAACTGATCTTTCCCTTTTCGATTTTTTACCAGGCTTATTCTTCTCCAGCCTTATTCTTCTTAAGCGCCGCCAGTATCACACAGCCGACCACCGATCCGATCACAACCGCGGCAAGATAGCCGAACGGATTTCCGATCGTCGGAAGTACAAAGATACCGCCGTGAGGTGCGCGCAGCGTACAGTTCAGTGCCATGGAAAGCCCGCCTGCCACGGCCGAACCGATGATACAGGACGGAATCACGCGCAGCGGATCTGATGCCGCAAACGGTATGGCGCCCTCGGATATAAAGGACAGGCCCATGATATAGTTTACCAGACCGGACTGGCGTTCCTTCTCCGTAAATTTCTTTTTAAAGAATGTGCTGCACAATGCGATCGCAATGGGAGGAACCATGCCGCCCGCCATAACTGCGGCCATAATATCGAAGTTTCCTTCCGCCAGCTGCGCCGTGCCGAACACGTATGCCGCCTTATTGACCGGGCCGCCCATATCTACGGACATCATGCCGCCGACAACGGCTCCGAGGATCACCTTGCTGGTGCCGCCCATGCCGTTTAAGAAATGGGTCAGACCGTCATTGATCGCACCGACGAACGGATTGATAAATGTTGTTGCCACCGCGACCAGGAAAATGCCCAGCAGCGGATATAAGAGAACCGGTTTGATGCCTTCCAGAGATTTCGGAAGCTTTTTAAATACTTTCTTTAACAGGACAACAATATAACCGCCGATAAAACCAGCCAGAAGCGCGCCTAAAAATCCTGAGTTCACGTCCCCGCCTGCGGGATTCATAAACGTGGCTCCCATCTTTGCCACCATACCACCTACGAAACCGACCGCCAGACCGGGACGGTCCGCGATACTCATGGCGATATAACCGGCCAAAACCGGAAGCATCATACCAAATGCCTGCTCGCCTATCGTCTTTAAATAGGCCGCTATCGGTGTATTTTTACCGAAATTAGCCGGATTGATGGAATAATCATCGAACAGGAAGGCCAGAGCGATTAAAAGTCCGCCGCCGATCACGAACGGAAGCATATGAGAGACGCCATTCATCAGATGCTTATAAATGGTGTGGCCGATACCCTCGCTCTCTCCGCCCTCCTCTGAAGCAGCGGCACCTGTATGGTGGTAGACAGGAGCTTCGCCGCTCACAGCCTTTTTAATCAGTTCCTCACCTTTTTGAATTCCGTCGGAGACAGAGGCCTTCACTACGTGTTTACCATCGAAACGGGCCATATCCACATTCTTGTCTGCCGCGATGATAATTCCGTCGGCAGCGGCGATCTCTTCCTTTGTCAGAACGTTGGCCGCACCCTCGGCTCCGTTAGTCTCCGATTTGACAGGAATGCCAAGCTTCTTTCCCAGCTGCTCCAGATTCTCAGCCGCCATAAAGGTGTGGGCGATGCCGGTAGGACACGCGGTCACTGCAAGGACACGGTATCCGGCTGCGCTCTTTAAAGGCTCCTGGACCTTAGGCGCCGCATACTCCGCTTTTTTCTCCTCTTTCCGCACTTTCTTCTCATAGCGCTCGGATTCCTTGTCGTCGATCAGCTGTAAAAATTCTTCTTTTGACTCCGCATGGATCAAATCATTCTTAAAGTCGGGATCCATAAGAAGCGTGGACAGACGGGACAGCGCTTCCAGATGAACATCCGCTTCGCCCTCAGGCGCCGCAATCATGAAGATTAAATTGGCCAGCGAACCGTCAAACGCTTCGTAATCCACGCCATCAGGCACCACCATGGCTGCCAGTCCCGGTTCCTTAACCGCGGCCACCTTGGCGTGAGGAATCGCGATCCCCTCCCCTACCGCAGTGCTTCCCAGCGCCTCGCGGGCCAGAATACCTTCTTTATAGCCGGCTTTGTCGTTCAGCCTTCCGCCGGCCGCCATCAGACCAATCAGCTTATCAATGGCCTCTTCCTTGCCAGAGACTTTTACACCGAGCTCGATGCTTTCTTTTTTCAATAATTCCGTTATTCTCATCTCAGAACCCCTCCTATCGTAATTCCTCATAAAGTTTCATAATATCTTCCTTACAGGCCAGCCCCTCGGAAAATGCGCTGGCGCTTCCGCAGGCACTTCCAAGCCTTAAAGCGTGCTCGTAATTTCCATTTTCCAGATATCCGGCGATGAATCCCGCAACCATGGAATCCCCGGCGCCCACAGAATTCTTCACCGTTCCCTTTGGCACTCCCATGGAAAATACCGCTCCGTTTTCAGCAATTAAGACGGCTCCATCCCCCGCCATGGAGACCAGCACATTCACCGCGCCCTTTTCCTGCAGCTGTCTGGCGTAATATATGATTTCCTCCTCATCCTTTGGCACCGTACCGAACATCTCTCCCAGCTCATGGTTATTCGGTTTAATCATAAATGGATGATAGGGAAGGACATTCATCAGCAAATCCTTCGTCGCATCCACCACGATGCGGATGCCCCTTCCGTCTAACCGCCCCATGATCCGCTCATAGATTCCGTCGTCGATGGAATGCGGGATGCTTCCCGACAGGACTAAGACATCGTCTGCCTTAAGCTTCTCAAGCTTTTCAAAAAGCTTTTCCACATCCGCTCCGGTAATCTCCGGACCAGTGCCGTTGATCTCCGATTCCTCTTCCGATCTAAGCTTTACGTTGATTCTGGACATACCGTTCTCCACCCGGATAAAATCGGACTGGAATCCCAGATTTTTCACTCCCCGTTCAATCTCGTCTCCCGTAAATCCGGCCACAAACCCGAGCGCGGTACTCCCAAAGCCCAGTGTCTTCAGTACCGCCGATACATTAATGCCCTTGCCCCCATAATAAATGTCTTCCTGCACGGTTCTGTTGACCATTCCCAGCGTGAAGTGATTTACTTTTACTACATAATCCAAAGCCGGATTAAATGTCACTGTGTAAATCATATGTCACCTCTCCTCATTATTATAAAATTTTATTTCTTCCCTCTGCTATACTATATTATGATTTATTATTTTCGTCAATACATTTTTTCAAGAAATATTTTTTCTTGTGGAGTTTCGTCAATTTCCATAAATCCCCAGTCCATTTTCCCTGTTTCCCCGCATGTTTTTTGTACTTTTTTACTATGTATTTTTCCAATAATTGCTGATTTCATGCATCATCGTTTGTTTCATTTTATGAGGACGATATTTTCCTTTCATGAGAACGATATTTTCCTTTCATAAAAATAATATTTTCCTTCCACGAAAACTATTTTCCTTAATTACAGGGAAGGCAAGTAAAGAGAGCCACACAAAAAAACAGGAACCAATGTCCGGTACGGCATGTTCACCGTATACTCCCTGACACTCACTCCTGTTTTTAATGCTTGCTGGAAAGAGAAATTCTCACTTAGTCTCTCTTTTATATACCCTGGAATCCTCTTCAATCTCGTCCTTCATCAGCTGATAGAAGGTATATCCATATTTTTCGTATAATCCCGTTTCGCCGGTAGAAATATAAATCTGACCCGCTCCATCATTTTTGCTGCTTCACATGCATACTCCAGCAGAATTCCCATATACCGGTGTCCTCTGTATTGAGGAAACGTATATACGAAACCGATCCATGGACTAAGGTCCGTGTTTCTCACATCGTCCACCTCCGCCAGCGTACAGAATGATATCAGCTGCCGGTTATCCGTCAAAAGAAATACTCTCGTCGTCTCCCCGCACAGCTCCTTTAACCGATCTTCGCTCAACAAATCATGCAGATATTGTCCTGCCCGCCAGTCGCTTTTCCTGATCTGGCTTAACCAGTACGCTTTATCCTCCAAGCTGTAAAACTCTTTTATTTCCATATTCATTTTCCTATACTCTTCCCCGCAGCTTCCGCCGGATCAGTTATTCTTGTCCTCGGAAATCGCGATCTCATGGCGTCGGATATGGTCGTATGAATCCTTCTTGCTCACAGCCAGGAACAGATAGAGAATCTCGACCACCATAGTGGCCGATACCCGTGAGAAGCAGAACTCACCCAAAAGCAGCTTCTCCCTGGTCGCCGTTGTGATGTGGTAATCGCTGGCCTGCCCCAGCGGCGAGGCGGCGTTGTTGGTGATCGCAATCATCTTGCAGTGATTCTCCTTCGCCACCGCGGTGAGCGTCATCAGCCGTTTGGAAAAACCGGAGTTGGATATGATGATCACCACATCTTCCGGCCCCATATTGCAGGTAAACGCCATCTGTGTCTCCCAGATCGTACCTGATACCGCCTGAATGCCCAGCTGATTGAACTTGAAGGCGCCGTCTAAGGCAACCGGAATCGTATTCCCCACAGCCACCAGCTGCACCGTGCGGGCATGTTCAATCAATTCCAGAATCTTTCCCAGTTGAACCGGGTCCATCATGGACACCGTCTGTGTCAGCTCCGCCGCCTTGTTGGCCAGGATATTCTGGAGGGACTGCGCAATATTATCGCGGCTGATATCGTTGGATACCTCCACGGATTTCCCGCGTTCCTCCGCCACCTCCTTCGCCAGAGTAATCTTTAAATGATGAAAACCGTTAAATCCGCAGCGCCTGCAAAAACGCGATACCGTCGCGTCGCTGGTTCCACTTGCCAAAGCCAGCTCCGCGACAGTCATATCGATGATTTCACTTTTGTGCTCCAGTATATAATCTGCAATCTTCTTTTCCGCCTCAAAAAAGGTATCGTAAGAAGAACACAGGACTCCTGAAACGTTGATATGATCCTGCATGGTTCCTCTTCCTCCGTTCCTGTCACGCATGTAATTTTATTTCATCATTATAGCACGATATGAAATAATTTGTAAAGGAAGTTTTTACCACTCTCCCGGGAAATCCCACGTATTGTGGTCCTTCCTGGTATCGCGCAGGATATCGTCGATCTCCTCGAACATCCGGCTGTCCGGAAGGTTACGCTCCCATAAGCGGAATGCCTCATCTGATTTTATCTCTTTCACGTCGATGGGCGTCCCGGCGCAGTAATCACGGTTCAGCTGGCCGTACAGCTCCGCCATCTTACGCATATGCTCCTCCGGCAGACTGCTCATCTTCTTATAGATCTGCTGGCTTATCACACCCACCAGGAAATCGGTTCCGTACTCCTTAAAATTCAGCAGGTTTTCATCGGTCAGGCCGTGAGCCGCCGCGTAACGCTCCACATCCGCTTCCTTCGTCGTATAGCGAAGCTGCCCGCCGTCTCCCCATGACAGGATTCCGTACTGGCAGGGCGGAATGGCAAAGGAGTCCGCCACGATCTCACTGATATGGTAGGCATCCTCCGGTTCCCCCGGCTCAGGCTTGTATTTCTTGGTCCGCTGCAGATGCAGGTGTCCGCTGATAAAGACCGGCACACGGTATCGTTCCAGCAGTTTTATAACCTCATCGCTGTTTTCCAGGGTGCAGTCCACAGGATACAGAATACTCTCCTTCAGCAGGTTGTGATGGGCAATGGGAATTACTGAGATCCCCAGTTCCTTCGCCGCTTCCAACTGCTCCTCCATCCATTTGACGGTGGTGCTCCGTATTCTTCCTCCTACCAGGTTCACCGGCTCATACTGGGCGGAATCCAGCATCATCAGCCAGTTTTTCTCGTCAAGTTCACAGATATAGCTTAAGGAGGTCCCATCTCTGCTGATCGCCTGGTCGTATCCGAATTCATGGTAAATGTCCAGGAATTCCTCCGCGCTGACCGATTCCGCCGCCTCCCTCACCGCTCCGAAATAGGAGGCAGCGTTGGGATTATTGATATCGTGATTTCCCGGAATCACGAGGACCCGCACGCCCTGGTCCGCAAGCACTTTCAGCTTTTCCGCAAGCGCCTCATGAGCCCCCTTCTCACCGTTCAATGTTAAATCACCGCTCAGAATCACGGCATCGGGCTGGGTCTCCGTCATCTCTTCCGTAAACACATCCATCAGCTGGGAAATATAAGGAACCAGCTTTCCATCGTCCCGCTTCACCATCTCGTCGAACGCCTCGCCGTAATCGGTCATGGATGGGGCGAAATAATGGATATCAGAGACCGTTACTATGGAAGGCGGCCGATACTCTTCCACCGGCAATTCTTCCTCCATCTCCGGCCGGTCCGTCTCTGTACGGCCGCCGTACCATCTCCCGTTTTCCTCCTGATGCCTGCTTTCTTCCTGTTTCTCCGCCTCCGATGGCGTCGCCTCCGCGCTCTCGCTCTCCTCCTCTTCACGTTCCTCTTCCTGCGATTCTTCGGTCTGCACCATCGTCGTCTCGCTGCTGCTTTCTCTGCCCGGTTTTGTCGGCGAGGATATCTTTCCCACAAACCAGACGATGCCGAGGCACATAGCAATGAGTCCCGCGTAAATCAGGATCATCAGCCAGTTTTTCTTCCCTTTACTCATATAACGTCACAATTATGTACCTTTCTATCCAGTCACTCGATGTCCACGGGAATCATACCATACGATCGCTCAGTCAGCAGCAAATTTCCCCGCTTCCCGGCCTCCTCTCACAGGTCAAGCGCCCTCTCATAAACCTTCCGCACTTTGTCCACGGTCGGCACACCCTCATGCATCTTTACTCCATCCACGAAATACGTCGGTACATACCAGTAGTCCAGGGAATCTGCAAACGCCTTCTCCCTGTTCTCATCCACAATTTTCACCTCGACTGCCTTAAACTCCGGCCGCTCCGCTTTCAGTTCATCCATCATGCGCAATGCCTGCCGGCAGTAAGGGCACGATTCCTGAATCATCATCAGTACCTTTTTCATCTGTATTCCATCCTTTCTGGTTCTATCCTTTCTGGCCGTTCCTTTCTGAATATCTGCAATCAATTCCTGCTTTCTCATACTGATTCACTATTTTATCATTATTTCTTCTGCATATCAATACACAAGAGTGAACTATCCATTGTCTAAAGCTAATGGACTTCTTGCCTCATTAATCTACACTCCGTTTTGGTCCGTGCTAAATGTTTGCCACTGGCACACAGCACTCTCGCAGCTTACGATCTCCACAAGCTTTAATTCGGGCAGTTCCTGCCCTATTTTGTTTGTTTTACGCTATTTGCCGTAACCCTTCCGCTAATATATTATTTGCCTCTCGGCACCTGGGAAACTGTCGCTGATTTTATCTGCCCCCCAAAATCTCCTGTGCAGTTTTGCTTTTACTTCCTTTAGTTTAGGCAGTTTGACCTTCCCACTCTCAAAATCCAATCCTGTATGTTCTTTAAAGAACTTTTTATATGCGGAATCCATATTATTAACAGCATTGGTGAGGGCTTTTTGTTTCATAGTACAAACTTTCCCGCGAAATGAAAAACCGCCTCTGTCATGCGGTAACAGAGGCGGTTCTCATAGGAGTCATGATTCCTTCACGGGTCAATGAAGGAAAACCCAGAGGGTTAATGTATACGTTCGTACTAAACTCGTGAAAAACCTCGTTAAGTACTCAGGTATGGCTCGCACTAAGTTCGTGAAAAACCTCACTAAGTGCTCACAGTATAGAATATTCACATGTAGTTAGTGTTTGCTAACTGCATATATATTAGCATATGCCAACTAAAAATGCAACCACTTTTTTGAGAGAATTCCTCATTTCCAGTTAATACCATCTCGTCATGGGCAACTCGTTGTTTACACCCTTGGAGACAAGGATCTGATGAAGGTCAATGATACCGTTGTGGAAGGTCGCGGCACAGGAGCTTAAATAGAGTTCCCACATTCTCGCGAACTCAGTCCCCATCTTCTCCTCCACCTCCTGCCTGTGGCCGCTGAAGTTTTGTTCCCAGCAGCGCAGGGTCTTATAGTAGTGGCGTCTTAAGCTTTCCACATCCAGGGTGTAGAACCGGTAGTCACCGAATAAATGGATTATTTCCCGAAGGCTCGGCACCATGCCGCCCGGAAAGATATATTTCTTGATCCACGGGTCCCCAGGATACTCTTTGAGCGCGCTGATATAATGAAGCAGAAGGAGCCCGCCCGGCTTTAACACGGAATCCACATTTTTTACGAACAGCTCGTAATTAGCCCGCCCCACGTGCTCCAGCATCCCGACGCTGACCACCCGGTCGAACTGTCTGCCGCTCTTCTCAAGCTCGCGGTAATCCATCCGCGCTACTTCAATCTGTCCCGTCAATCCCTCTTTTTCGATCCGCTCTTCGAATTCCTTCTGCTGTTCGTGGCTTAAGGTAATTCCAAGCCCCTTTACACCGTACTCCTTTGCAGCCCGGATCAGCAGATACCCCCAGCCGCATCCGATATCGAGCAGGGTCATGTCCTTCTTTAAACAGAGTTTTTCCAGGATACGCTCCACTTTATTGCACTGCGCCTCGTATAAGGTGTCGCTCTCATGTTTAAAGTAACCGCAGGAATAGCTCATGGTCTCATCCAGCCACAGGCTGTAAAAATCATTGCCGATGTCATAATGGGAGGTGACTTCCTTCTCCTGATTCTTCTTTGACTGGGATGTAAACATCAGCTTCTTTAATTTGGACCGGTCTGTGGAAAATCGGTCCATCTGTCCCAAAAATGAGTCCAGAGCCTCGAACAAATCCCCCTCCACCTCTAAATTTCCCTTCATATAAGCCTCGCCCAGCGCCAGGGAAGTGCTCGTCAAAAGCTCTTTCCCCTCGATATCCTCTTTTAAATCCACCACAAAGGTCGGATTTCCATTTCCGATATGATGGGTTTTCCCATGGAGCTTCACATCAAACGGGTGCTCGTCAAATCGCTGTAAAAAAGAAATCATAAAATTATCTGTCATGGTCTTCATGTGCAGTTCCTCCATATTACCGTTTACTCTCAAATTTTCAATCTTTTGTCACTGTCTTTCTAAGAATTCTTTCCAGTTTTTCAGGATTTCATAAGTAAACCTGTAAAGTTAAGGAATTTTGGCTCCTCGATTTGCAACATCATACAAGACTTTTTTACTTTATTGTGATAAAATCAAAAAAGTTTGAAAGGAGCACGCCATGACAACATCTCAGGAACAACGCCATATATTCTATGACAGCTGTCTCGGTATCGAGGCATACCAGCTAAGCGGTATCGTACAGAAATTCCCCAATCATTTTCACGAATGCTACGTCATCGGCTTTATAGAAGGCGGCTGCCGCCATCTGTGGTGCCGCGAATCCGAGTACGATCTGTCGAGGGGGGATTTAATTCTCTTTAATCCCAAAGACAACCACTTCTGTTCTCCCATGAACGGAGAGCTGCTGGACTACAGGGCGTTAAACATACCCGTGCCTGTCATGAAAAAAGCGGCCGCCGACATCACGGGAAAAGAATTTGTCCCACAATTCACCGTAAATGTAGTCTATCACAGCGATATCACCACATCGCTGGCCGACGTCTACAATGCCATTGTAACCGACGCGTCCCCCTTTGAAAAAGAGGAAGCATTCTTTTTCCTGCTGGAGCAGATCCTTAAGGAGCACAGCGCTCCTTACGAAGAGCATAACGGAGTCTTTTTGGACAGCGCCATCGCCGATACGTGTGAATATCTAAAGGAACACTATTCCGAAAATATCACGCTGGAAGAGCTGACCGAACAGATTCATCTGAGCAAATCGTGGCTGCTCCATACCTTTACAAAGCAGACGGGAGTATCCCCGTACCGCTATCTCCAGTCCATCCGCTTAGAAGAGGCGAAGAAGCTGTTAGAGCAGGCGGTACCTCCCATCGACGCGGCCGCCAGGGCCGGTTTCACCGATCAGAGTCATTTCACCCGTTTTTTTAAGGATTTCACAGGGCTGACTCCGAAGCAGTATCAGAAAATATTTACAGAATCCGGCAGGGACACCACCGCCGGCACGGAGGAATAAACAAATGTCAGAAAAGTCTAACATGACGGGCCATCTTGCGGCCGCCGTCACCATCTTCATCTGGGGAACCACCTTTATCTCAACCAAGGTTCTGCTCGTATCCTTTACACCGCTGGAAATCCTGTTTTTCCGTTTTTTTATCGGATACGCAGCGCTGTGGATCGCAGCCCCCCGCCTCCTCCATACCGGAGACAGAAAAGTGGAGCTGCTCTTCGCAGCGGCCGGCCTCTGCGGCGTCACCCTCTATTTCCTCATGGAAAATTTCGCGCTGACCCTGACCCAGGCAGCCAACGTAAGCATTATCATCTCCGTGGCCCCGTTCTTCACCAGCCTCTTCGACTGGCTGTTCATGAAGGGAGAAAAGCCCGGGCGCCGTTTCTTAACCGGCTTCGCGGCGGCCATGCTTGGAATCTCCCTCTTAAGCTTCCAAAAGGATACCGGCGTACAGCTGAGCCCCAAAGGAGATTTCCTGGCCCTGGCGGCGGCCATCACCTGGGCGGCCTACTCCATACTCACGAAAAAGATCGGAAGCTATGGGTACGGAACCATCGAGAGCACCCGCAGAACCTTTTTCTACGGCCTCCTCTTCATGGTCCCGGCGCTGTTCTTCCTGCCTTTCCGGATCGCTCCGGCCCGTTTCATGCTGATGCAGAACGCGCTCAATATTCTCTTCCTGGGATTCGGCGCTTCCGCGCTCTGCTTTGTCACCTGGAACTTCGCGGTACGGGCACTGGGCTCCGTAAAGACAAGCGTCTACATTTACGCGGTTCCGGTGATTACGGTGATCACTTCCTTAATCTTCCTGCACGAGGTCATCACCTGGCAGTCCATATGCGGAATCGTGCTGACGCTGGCCGGACTCATGATCTCAGAGAGCCGGTTCCCATTAAAACAGTCCTCCCGAAAACCTTCGGTTGACATCGGTATGGACAGACCTTAAAATGAAGGTAACGGATCAGA
Source organism: Hungatella hominis (assembly GCF_014288005.1). Classification (NCBI taxonomy): domain Bacteria; kingdom Bacillati; phylum Bacillota; class Clostridia; order Lachnospirales; family Lachnospiraceae; genus Hungatella; species Hungatella hominis. The sequence continues at coordinate 550,829 of NZ_JACOPB010000001.1, read as the reverse complement.
TAAACTGATCAAACCTGTCATTACAAAGGAGAATCTGCCCCATGATAAATATCCGCTTACTGACTGCCGCTGCGGCCGCTGTTGCCCTGCTGTGCCTGACGGGCTGCCAGCCTAAAGAAGACCCGCTCCATCTCGGCAATAATGCCATTGTTCTGGAAACCGACGAAGGCCGGAACGGACTTTACGTGAAGGATGCGGATAATGGCGGCGCAAGCGGCGATTCCCTGTTCGGGGAACGCTGCTTTATCGACTGCTCCCACGCCCAGTTATACTATTACGGCGTCGACACAGAAGAACTGACGGAAATAAAACTGGGAGATCTGCTGGCCGGAGATGAGGTGACGATCGATCTAAGGGAGTCGGAAGTGAAGAAGGCCGGAAACGGCAGTGCTTCCGCCGAAAAGATACAGCTGATGACTCAGCGCATGTCTGCGGAGAATCAGTCCGAGGAGAGGTCCGGAGAGTCCGACAGCGGCAGCTCCGGCGGCGGCAGCTCCGGCGGCGGCAGCTCTGGCAGCGGCAGTTCCAGCAGCGATGACTCCGACAGCATAGACTCCGACAGCCCCCGCCAAGCAGACGCAAATACCGAAGTCCCCGGCAGACAGGCCGCGTCCCTGGAAGAATCGGACTATAAAGGCTTTGCCAAACAGATTCAGCATATTTTCTCAGAGCGCGATATCGAAGCGCTGACCCGGCTCTGCGCCTATCCCGTTTACGTGACGACAGAAGCCAACACGGAGGGGCTGGATGTCATGGATGCCGCCGGTCTGAAGGCCCAGAAGGACGACATTTTTACAGACGCCATGCTTCAGGCGGTCGCCGGTGCCGATCCCGATCGTCTGACACCGTCACAGGCAGGCATCTTCGTAGGCAGCGAATCCGGATCACCCGGTCTCTTCTTTTCCTTAGCGGAAGACGGACATCTGAGAATTATGGGCATCAACGCAGAGGTACTCAGTCAATAGGAATGAAACACAGGGGAACCGGACTCTTTATTCTACGTCAGGATCATTTTCTGGGGAGACAATATGCAACACTTTCCAAAAACTGTTGTTTAAGCAACAGTTTTTCCAATCTGTTGCTTGATATTTGAAGGAAATCTGCTTAAACTTGGACTCAAATTCAAACCATCGGACAGTTTCCGGCGGCGGATCAGGGAGGAATGAATATGTATAAGCAGTTAAAGGAACTCGTCACCCAGTATGTGGATGTCAGCCCGGAATCCATCACCAGAGATTCCCGCTTCGTTGAAGACTTAGAATTTGACTCTCTGGATTTTATAGCGATGATCGGAGACATCGAAGAACACTTTCAGATTGAGATGGACATCAGTGACTTACTTGAGATTACAACGGTAGGAGATGCACTGCACTATATCGAACATTACGCCGTGTCACAAAAGACAAACGCTTCTGCAGCGTATGAGTGAATGCAGATACTTGAAAGAAGAGGTTTCGGGAGTATCATTCCCGAAACCTCTTCTTTCCTGACTTCTACTATTCTCACAGAATACCCTTCATCCCATTTAGAAATACGCTGCTGATAAATCCGGCCACCACCTCGGGAGGGCTTTCAAAATCCTCTTTCATCCACTTATGCAGGACGCCCACCACACCTCCGATGGAATAGGCAACCGCATACTCACGGCTCAGCTTGTCGCCGTCATTCTCCTTCCCGGATAATCCCGCCATGTATTCCGAAATCATTTTCAGGAGCTTTTTGATGAACCGGCTCTCCTGGCCATTGGTCAGCACGCAGTATACGGTCCGGTTTTCATAGATATACTGACAGAAACACTCAAAATAACGGCGGCTGACATCCTCTTCCCGGTTCGGATGGAAGCCCCGCATCATTTCCAGCACGTGCTCCATGACCCCATCCTCGATCTGTTCCAGCAGATCATAGACATCCTGGTAATGGTGGTAGAACGTACAGCGGTTGATCCCCGCCCGTTCCGTCAAATCCCTGATCGTAATCCGATCGACGGATTTGACCTTCAAAAGCTCTAAAAATGCCTCCTGCAGGAGCCTGTCCGTTCTGCTGTAACGCAAGTCCTTTTTCTCACCGTTCAAGGCCGTTCCTCCTGTTCTGCCAGACGAATTTCCACATCCCCCGATACACAGGCCGATAACACATACCCCCCTGCCAGAATCCACTGACGGAACTTCCATCCGGTCTTTTCACATGTAATTCCCCCGTCATCACCAAGTTGAAAGGAAATGTCCTGCAGAGGCACAGTAATACCGCATCCCACCGCCTTCACGTAGCTTTCCTTCAGAGTCCAGAACCGGAAGAACAGCTCCTCCCGCCCGGCTTCTCCCACTGCCTCCATCTGTCGGAGCTCCGCCTCAGAAAGCACTCTCTTTAAAAGCGGCTCCCGGTACGGCCGCACATATTCCACGTCGATTCCCACGGAGCAATCCCCGACGGCAAGCACGGCCAGTCCCATACAGTGGCTGATATTGAACTGAATCTGCGGATACTCCCTTAAGTATGGCTTTCCGTGCGCTCCCTCCTTCAGATCCGGTTTCCGGCTATCACCACAATCAATCCCATACTGTTCCCTTAAGGCTCTCCGCAGGAGCAAAAGTCCCTGCTCATGCTCAGTCTCCCTCTTATTGCCCCCTGTCCCCGGTTCAAAAAAAGCGCGATAAATCCAGACCATAGTGCCTCCAACTTCTGTATTTCAACCAATTTTCCTTTCATTTTACCATAGTCTGCGGCAAATGTCACATTGAAATGCAGATGCAGCCTTCACTCAGCCGCATTCATCAGGACGATCCATAAAAAGAACGGCAGGCAGAAGCCGCCTCTTCCATTCCGTCTTATCGGAATCAGGAGATGTCTTCTGTCAGCCGTTCTCTTTATTTTCTAATTTACTGACCGCATTTTACCGCTTGATGCAGAATGCATTTCTTCCAGGGTAAACAGCCGTCTCGCCCAGCTCTTCCTCAATTCTGAGAAGCTGGTTATACTTCGCCACACGCTCACTTCTGCTGGGCGCGCCTGTCTTAATCTGGCACGTATTAAGAGCCACCGCAAGGTCTGCAATGGTCGTGTCCTCCGTCTCACCCGAACGATGGGAAGCGATCGCCGTATATCCGGCCTTGTGAGCCATCTTGATGGCCTCTAACGTCTCCGACACGGAGCCGATCTGATTTAACTTGATCAGAATGGAATTGCCGCATCCGGAATCGATTCCCTTCTTCAGTCTCTCTGTATTGGTTACAAAGAGGTCGTCGCCGACCAGCTGTACTTTGCTGCCCAGAGAGGCCGTCAGCTTCTTCCAGCCTTCCCAGTCCTCCTCGTCGAGAGCGTCCTCGATGGACCAGATCGGGTACTTCTCACAGAGCTGTTTCCAGTGTCCGATCAGTTCCTCCGAAGTAAAATGCTTCTTGCATTTCGGAAGCAGGTACTCGCCCTTTTTTCCGCTCTTCCACTCACTGGAAGCCGCATCCATAGCCAGAACGAAATCATGTCCCGGTTCATATCCGGCGCGTTTTACCGCCTCTAAGATCAGCTCGATGGCTTCCTCGTCGCTTCCTAAGTCCGGAGCGAAACCACCCTCGTCACCGACAGAGGTAGCCAGGCCTTTCTCTTTTAAAATAGACGCCAGACAGTGGAATACCTCGGTACACCAGCGGAGTCCCTCACGGAATGTGGGAGCGCCGACCGGCATAATCATGAATTCCTGTACATCAACGGTATTCGCCGCATGAGCGCCGCCGTTTAAGATATTCATCATCGGCACCGGAAGCCTGTTTCCTGAGATTCCGCCCAGAAAACGGTATAACGGGATTCCCATGGATATGGACGCGGCCCGCGCGCAGGCGATGGAGACCGCCAGAATGCTGTTGGCGCCCAGCTTTGATTTGTCCTTCGTTCCGTCCGCCTGGATCATGGCGTGATCGACCGCGTAAATATCCGACGCATCCATGCCTGTCAGGACACCGGATATGACCGTATTGATATTTTCGACAGCCTTCCTGACGCCTTTTCCGCCAAAACGTTTCTTATCTTTATCTCTCAGCTCCAGAGCCTCAAATTCACCGGTAGACGCACCGCTCGGCGCCGCGCCTCTTCCGATGGTTCCGTCAGCGAGCCATACCTCTGCCTCCACGGTCGGATTTCCCCTTGAGTCAATGATTTCCCGTCCGATAACCTTTTCTATTTCCAGATAGTCCATATTCATTCTCCTTTCATCTGCCCGTTCCTTTTAGGATTCCTCCAGAACCGTCAGCAGATCATCCACTGTTTTTCTGCCGAATACCACCTTCCTGTCATTGATGATCGTACACGGCACACTCATAATCTGATACTTTTCTTTCATCTCCGGATAATGGGCCAGATCGTAGGCCCACGCCTCCACACCACCATGTTCCGCGGCGATTCTGCCCGCCGCCATAACCGTAGCCGGACACATGGTACAGGACAGGGAGACCGCAATCTTTATATTCACCGGTCCCTTCAGCTTCCCGATCCGGGTTCTCTCTTCGTCCGTAATCGGCTGCCCCGGCCCGGCCGCGTTATAGATTGCGAGAACAAAGGAATTGAACTCATGGCCGCCCGGAACCGCATAGAAGCGAATCCCGGTCTCATCTCCGTTCTCCTTTATGATGCGGAGCACCGGATACTCTTCATCCTCTTTGCCCTTATCCGATTCACGGCGGGATCTGCATTCCACCATATCCGAAATATCGCCGAGTTCTTCAAGAAACTGCTCCATTTCATCCGCCATGGGACTGCCGTCGAGGACACCCTCAACGACTATTCTATTCTGAAGCCCGGAAAATAAGTCCGCAAGCTGGGATTTCATCTCCCCGGTAATCAATACACCATCGTTCAAGCCAGAAACCGAGGCATGTTCCACATTCTTTGTCCGCTTTTCTTCTATATCCGCTTTCCATCCGGCCAGCTCCGTTTTTTCGTATATCTCCGAAACGTACCGTTCCAGGGAAGTCGCGGCCACGGCTCCATCCGAGACAGCGGTCACCACCTGACGCAAATTCTTTACGCAGACATCCCCGGCCGCGTAGACGCCATCCACACTCGTCTTCTGGTCCCGGTCGGTGATGATATAGCCCTGTCCATCCAGCTCCACCAAACCCTTCAGCCATTTCGTATCCGGGACGTATCCGGCAAATACAAAAATCCCGAAGGAGGTTCCTTCCGGTGCTTCGTAGCTCCACTCCTTCCCGGATGCGTTGTCCTTAAAACGAGCGCGCCGAAGCAGTCCGTCTCCAGCCGCCTCTAAAATCTCCGTTTCGTAGTGTACCTCGATCTTCTCATGATTTTTCGCCTTGTCCGCTACGGCCTTCGCACAGGTGAAATCCTCCTCACGGACGATGATCGTAACCTTTCTCGCGTACTTCGTCAGGAATACAGCCTCTTCCGCCGCCGCAAATCCTCCGCCGATGACGAAGACATCCATTCCCGTAAAAAATTCACCGTCACAGGTAGCACAGTAGGCAACGCCGCGCCCCTGATATTCCCGTTCGCCCGCAAAACCCAGCTTTCTGGGATTGGCTCCCACCGCCAGAACGATGCCGGGAGCCTGATAATCTCTCTTGTCAGTCTTCACCGTCTTGATCTCCCCGGCCAGATCGATCCCCTTAACCTCCGCCATGGCAAATTCCGCGCCAAAGGCTTCCGCCTGTCTTCTCATCTGTTCCGTCAGCTCGGTGCCGTTCGTCTTCTCCACGCCGGGATAATTGACGATCTCCGATGTAATGGTAATCTGTCCTCCCATTTTCTCCTTTTCCAGGACGAGGACCCGGTATTTTGCCCTCGCCGCGTAGAGGGCGGCCGATAATCCGGCCGGCCCCGCTCCCACGACGATGACGTCATACTGCCCAGTCATATTACAGAAGCCCAACCAGGTTCAGGCTTGGCTTTAACGTCTCAGCACCCGGTTTCCATTTAGCCGGGCAAACCTCGTCGCCATGCTCCGCCACAAACTGGGAAGCCTGCACTCTGCGGAAGAGCTCATCGGCATTTCTGCCCACATTTCCGGCGATCACTTCATAGGCCACGATTTTGCCTTCCGGATTGATAATAAAGGAACCGCGCTCCGCCAGGCCATTCTCTTCGATCATCACATCGAAGTCACGGGCCAGTGTGCCGGTCGGATCCGCCAGCATCGGATACTGAATCTTCTTAATGGTCTTCGAAACGTCATGCCATGCCTTATGCACGAAATGAGTATCGCAGGAGACGCTGTAAATCTCGCATCCGATCTTCTTGAAGTCCTCATACTTGTCCGCCAGATCCTCAAGCTCCGTCGGGCACACAAAGGTAAAATCCGCAGGATAGAAGAAAAATACAGCCCATTTTCCCAGCACACCCTCCTTCGTTACCTCTTTAAATTCATTATTTACAAAACTCTGTACTTTAAACTCTCCGATTTCTTTTCCAATTAATGACATAATTTTTATGTCTCCTTTCTGCCAATTTATCCATAAGTAATATGGTTCATTTATAGGGAAATTATAAGTTAGTTGCATCTAACTTGCAAAAACATTATAGCATCCAGGGATTGGAAAAGTCAATAATCAGTATTGATTATTATTATCGTTTTATTATGCTGAAATTTGGATATATTTTCTATTGTAAAATCAATGATGAGCTTCCTATACCGCCTTACTCCACTACCTCTCCATGAACGCACACTCTTCCGCCATCCGGACACTTCGCATCGAATTGCCTTGCCTGAACAGCTCCATAATCCAATTCCGTCCCATTCTGCAGCGCGAACACATAGGGATAAAGGATATTCATTTCACCATAATCAGGAAGGCTGGCATCACCCTTTACGGAGAAACGGCGGATACGCTCTTTGGAGTTGTCCCTAAAGCAGATTACCTGGACAGCCTGAAGAGTGACGTTGAAAACGCGGTGGAAGAGATTGGGGAAAATCCGGTTTACCTCATCCTGAATCTTTGCCGTGTACGCTCCCCTCATTCGCAGTGCCGAATAAAGCTATGGCAATGCGGAAGCTTGATATCTGCGTCAGGTGTGCGCCTGCGTCCGTCTGTTGTTATAAAGAAACATCACCACCGCCATCACGCAGATCATCACATACCCCAACACGCTGAACCGGTCCGGTACCTGGCCGAATATAACAAAGCCCAGTACGGCGGAAAAGATAATCTGGGAATAATCGTAGACCGAGATCTCCCTGGCCGGGGCATGACAGTACGCCGCGGTGATCGCAAACTGGCCGCCCGCCGCCGCAAGGCCTGCCAGCAGCAGAAATCCCAGCTGTGCCCACGTCATCCCATGGAACCGCACCAGAAGGTAGGGAAGCGTCACCAGACAGGAGAATCCGGAGAAGAAACAGACGATAAACGGCCCCTTCTCCCCACGGATCCCCAGCGACCGCACAAAGGTATAGGCGGCTCCCGCACTCATGCCTCCCAGCAGCCCGATCAGAGCCGGTACAAGCTCCATGTTGAGAGGAGACGGCTTGATGATAAAGAGGCTTCCGGCAAATGCGCCCGCCACGATGACTGCCTGAGCCGGCTTTACCTTTTCCTGTAAAATCAGAAAGCTGAACAGAATCGCAAAAAACGGCGACATCTTGTTAAGCATGGAGGCGTCTGCCAGCACCAGATGATCCACCGCATAAAAATTACAGAGAATTCCGATGGTACCGAACGTGGAACGCAGAATCAGCTGCCACAGATTCTCCTTCTTACCGGAAAAGCCCACGTGATCCCGTTTCATCAGAATGAGTGCAAAGAAAAATGCCACCAGATTCCGGAAAAAACTTTTCTGAATGGACGGCAGATCTCCCGACAGCCTGACAAACAAATTCATCAGCGCGAAGCAGAACGCCGAGCATACGATAAACACAATTCCCTTATAACGCGATTTCATGGCCTGCTGCTCCTATTCATTGAAAAGCCAGAAATTAAGCTTATCGTCGCTGTACTCCAGCTTGTAACGCAGTTTTCCAAAGAATTCCTCCAAAGCCGCGTACAGCTCCTCGTACTGTCCGTCACATCCACACTCACTCAAAGGCTCAATCCAACAGGACTGTTTTCCGCACGCATCCCGCAGATGAATCCTGAAATTTAAGCACTTCTCCTTCAAAAACGCATCACAGTCCACTACCTCACGAAGCGATATCACATTTTTCATTGTTTTACTTCCTTTCTTTCCTAAAATAATTCAACCGCCTTATAAAAACGCTGCCGCATTTTATAAAACGGTTGAACTTCTTCCCACATTATGACTCCTGATTCTTATACTTCTCCGCCTGTGCGGCAATCAGTTCCATATCATCAAAATAGTTGATCTTCATGGCCCTTTTCACGCCGGCCAGCGTATCCGCCGCCACGCGCTCCGCCTTCTCGCTGCCTTCCTTTAATATCTGATAGACAAAAGGAATGTTGGCCTCGTACTCTTTTCTTCTGGCACGGATCGGGGTCAGCTCCTCCTGAAGAACGCTGTTTAAGAACTTCTTCACCTTCACGTCGCCCAGTCCGCCGCGTTTGTAGTGATCCTTCAGCTCATCCAGGTTCTTGTAATCCGGAAGATACTTCTCAAACGCATCTGCCTTACAGAAAGCATCCAGATACGTAAAGACCGTATTGCCCTCGATCTGTCCCGGATCGGAAACCTGAATGTGGTTCGGATCGGTATACATGCTCATGACCTTCTTCTTCACATCGGCCTCGGTATCGGATAAATAGATGCAGTTGCCCAGAGACTTGCTCATCTTCGCCTTTCCGTCGGTTCCCGGAAGTCTTAAGCAGGCCTGGTTGTCAGGAAGCAGAATTTCCGGCTCCACCAGAGCGTCCCCATAGACAGAGTTAAACTTTCTGACGATCTCTCTCGTCTGTTCGATCATCGGCTCCTGGTCCTCGCCTACCGGCACGGTAGTCGCTTTAAATGCCGTGATATCCGCCGCCTGGCTGATGGGATACGTAAAAAAGCCTACCGGGATGCTGGCTTCAAAATTCCTCATGGCGATCTCCGACTTCACAGTCGGGTTTCTCTGAAGCCTGGCAACGGTAACCAGATTCATATAATAAAAGGACAGCTCCGTCAGTTCCGGAATCTGTGACTGTATAAACAGAGTCGATTTTGCAGGGTCAAGGCCGCAGGATAGATAATCCAGAGCCACCTCAATAATATTCTGACGCACCTTCTCCGGGTTGTCCGCATTATCAGTCAAAGCCTGCGCGTCGGCGATCATGATAAATATCTCATCAAACTCACCGGAATTCTGCAGCTCCACCCTGCGTTTTAAGGAGCCCACATAATGGCCTATATGAAGTTTACCCGTTGGCCGGTCCCCCGTCAAAATAATCTTTTTCATGTTGTAATACCTCCAATGTATTAAGCTTTCCCCATTATAGCACAACATGTCTGTCTGTTGCAAGTTTAAATGCCCCTGCGGTTATCTTCGCAGAGGCACGGAAAATGCAGCCTATAAATGAATCCTTTTCCGGTATTCCGCCGGCGACTCGCCATAATACTTCTTATAGCTTTTGCTGAAATAATCGTAATCGCTGTATCCTAAGTTCTCGCAGATCTCAGCAGCCTGGCTTCCCGCCGCCAAAAGCTCCTTCGCCCGCTTCATTCTGCAGTCCAGCAGATAATCCTTAAAGTTATGGCCGGTCTTATCCTTGAAGAGAATGCTGATATAGGACGGGGACACGCCCCAGCTCTCCGACAGCGCCTTTAAGGACACGCCGCCCGGGTTATCTCTTATCTGGCTTAAGATATCTCCCAGCAGCGCATCCGACTGTTTCTCATGAAAACACGATATCTCCTGCTGCCTGTCAAACTGCTCTTCCTTTCTGATCTGTATCATCACGCGGTTAATCAGCTCCAGCAGCTCATCCTGGGCGACCGGCTTCGTCACATACCCGCTGGCCCCAAGGGAAATGGCCTTTTTCGCATAGGCAAAATCCTCATATCCGCTGATAAAAATGATTTTGGAGGCGGAGGAATGCTCCCGGATCTTATCGCTCAGCTCCAGCCCATCCATGCCAGGCATACGGATATCCGTCAGAACGATATCGGGAAACCGCCTTGAATCCGTTATCATACTCCAGGCATCCTCCCCGTCGCAGGCCGTGTCGATTTCCGTAATGCCCGGTACCTCGGATAAGAGATACAGAATACCATCACGGATAAATTTTTCATCCTCTACAATCATCAGATACATCGTCCAAACCTTCCAATCCGATCAGGGGAATGACGACACTGGAAATCACGCCGCCTCCCTTTCTCTCTTTCACTGTCACATAGTACTTCTTTCCGTATAGCATGGCGAGCCGTTCATTAATATTCTGCAGCCCATATCCGCCGTGGTGATAGCGGGCGCCTTCTCTCTGCTTCACGCACAGCCCCACGCCGTCGTCTTCCACCGTGATCACGATGTCATTTTCCCGGCGGACAAAGGAAATGATGATCGTTCCCGGCCCCCGTTTCGGCTCGATCCCGTGAAGGATGGCGTTTTCCACCAGCGGCTGTACGATCAGCTTCGGGCAGACGCACGGCTTCAATTCCTCGTCCACATGAATCTCAAAATCAATTTCCGCCTTCTTATACTGTTCAATGGTGACATAGCTCTGTATATGGCGAACCTCGTCCCCCACTGTATAAAGCTCCTTCCCATGGTTTAAGCTCAGCTTAAAAAAGTCGGAAAGTGACTTCACAATCTTACAGATATCCTGATTGGATGAGCGGTATGACATCCAGTTAATCATATCGAGGGTATTGTACAGGAAATGGGGATTGATCTGCGCTTCGAGGGCTCTTAGGCCCGCCTCCTTCTCCTTGATGCGGGCCTCATAAACCTCGTGAGTCAGACGCTCGATGTTATTGCTCATGGAATTGAACTCATTTCCCAGCCTCCCAATCTCATCCGCCGCGTCGTCCGTCACCCTGACGCTTAAGTTTCCCTGGCTGAAGATCTTCATGCTCTCGGCGATGTTCTGTACCGGTTCCGCCACGGTCCTGGTGATCAAAAGCGACAGATAGATAATGATGCCCATGCTCACCAGACAGATAACGGCAGCCAGAATCCCGATTCCGGCAAATGACCGGACCAGTTCATGGTAATCCTTAAAAATGGCAATCTCCCATCCGGTACCGGCCATATTCTGAAAAAGCACCTGATACCGGCCCGATTCCAGCTTCCAGTCCGCCTTCCACATATCCTCGGAATCCCGGTAGCCCGATACCCGGAATCCGGCCTCATTTAAATCTCCATCCGCAATATCGGCAATACTCCCATTTCCCGCTCCGGAACAGATCAGACCGCCCTCCTCATCGTAAACGGCGATAACCGCATCGGTCTGCACCGTCTTCATCTCTTCCTTCAGCTCATCCGTCCCCACATAGAGAAGCACCCATCCCGTGGTCCTTCCATTGAAATAATTAATAATCTGCCTGGAGAAAACGATAATCTCTTCCCCCTCCTGCTCCGTTCCGTGCCACAGATGCAGCCGGTCCGGACTCTCCTTCGCCCTGGCTCTCGCCTCGCCGGAGAGCGCCGTGTAGCGGTCGTCGAAAATCCCTGTAACGTACTCCCCGTTCCGGTCCAGGATTTCCGCGCGCACACCGCCCTTAATCTGGCTTAATTCAGCCAGCAGCCTGCCCTGCAGATCTCTTGTCAGAGCAGTCCGGTCGAGAAGGCTGATATCCATATTCAGCTTGCGCACACTTTTGACCACATCGGCGTCAGAGGCAAACGCATTGATTCTCTCCTCCTTGGCTCCGGTCACGATTCCGATCCGGTACTGGATCGTCCCCAGCGCCTGTATGGACTGTTCCTCGTAATTGTCCATAATCGTATGGTAAAGCCTGACGCCCATGATGACCCCCAGCACCGCCATCGGCAGAAGTGAAACGATCACAAAACCGATAAACAGCCTTCTCTTCAAGCCAATTCTTCTGAGAAGCGCGGGGATTCGCTTTCTCCTATCCCCCAAGCACGATCCCTCCCTTTTCTTACGTATCAGAGGCCAGGAACTTTTTGTCTCTGTCCTTCACAAACCAGTAGACGTCAAAGCCTTCCTGCCATTCTTCCTCCGTCCTGCACAGATACTCTTTCAGCTTCCGGTATTCCTCCGAAACCCGATCCTCTGCTCCCAGTCTCCTGTATTTTAGCATACTTATGTACATTTCGGCAGCTCTGCCGGAATATAACAGATATTTCCAGGCCAGCCGGTCCTGTATCTTCTCATCCCCAAAATTCTTCTCAAAAAGAGGCCGGTAAGTTCTGATTAAATCGGCCGCCGCTTTCAGCTTTTCCACAGCCTCCGCGCACACTCCCGGATTATCGTTCTCCGGCTGCTCCATATACGATAGTGCAGAGAGCTCCTTACAGTAGGAAAGCACCGCCTCGGCCTGATCACCGTAAATCATGCGGAAATACTTCCGCGCCAGCATTTCAAAGGTACAGCTCCTGTTCCATAGCGTTTCAGCCATCACATACATTCCAAAGCCCGTAGGCGCAAATACCCTGGTTTGCTGACAGCTCACATACCCTTCAAAGCCCGCCTCTTCCAGGTTCACCAGGTCCTCCCACAGGATTTCCGCCGATCCGTAATCTCCCCAGTCCCGGAACTGATTCCACATATAGTGATAATCATATAGAAAGCTGTCCCCCGGAAAAAACTGTTTCCATGCACTGCAGTAATGCATATTTTCCCCCGCATTTACCGGAAATCTGCACTGATTCCGTTTATAAGGCGGAATCAGCGGCGTCTCTTCCACCGGAAGCGGTGCCCGGTAGGATCGGGTAATCGGCGCAAACATGAACACAAATCGCTCCGGATTTAGAAGCTTCGCGCTGACAGGCGGCCACAACAGATCAAAGTACGCCAGAAATACCACCTTAACCGGACTGCCTTCCTTTGAAAGTGCCTCATCCACCTGATTTAAAATCTCAATATACCAGTCAGAAGGCCGTTTCGCAGCGCACGCCCCGCATTCACAGCTGTTGTTTCCGTCATCGGCAAGCCACACATGGACCATGTCCAGCTGAGGATTCCCGTGAATGTAATGAAGGATCTCCCGAACCAGCAATTCTCTCACCAGCGGGTTGGAGCAGCATAGGCTGGTGTTCAGGGGAACGCCATGAAACAGTCCCCTCTTCCCGTCTATCATCGCCAGATACTCCCTGCGCTCCTCCGGCACCTTCTCCTCCCCCATAGGATCCCATCCCGTACCGGGCAGCCCCGCCGCTCCCGTCGTAAAGCCGTGGCCTCCCGCCTGCCAGATCAGCCCCAGCTTCTTTATATGGGGCACGAGAATTTCTTTCACAAATGCGTCCACCTCTTCTTCCGAGGGAACCGGTTCCTTCTCGTAATACGGATTATTTGTATGGAGGTACCACGTCTTGAAAAACTCATAGGGAATCTTAAATTGTGTGAAATACGTGTTAAAGCCCGCCTTCGGAAGCCAGGTCACAAAGCGCATAATATTTTCAAATGACACAGCGCCCTCAATACAGATTCCGCGGTACCGGCTGGAAGCCTCCTCCCTGATATTTACCGTGTGGGGCCCCACCGATGCCGGAATCCGTTCCCCCTCCCGGTCCGGCCTCAGAAATGCAAAGCCCAGCTCTTTTAAATACCGGTAGGCCCCCAGCAGCACGCTGCGGTTATTGGACCCCTTTATGGATCCCCCGAGATCCGTTACTGTGATGGCGTAGGCGTCTACATTCCGCCGAACGGAATGAGAGGGACTCTCCGCTGCATTCCGCCGAACGGAGTGAGAGGAACTTTCCGCTGTATTCCGCCGAACGGAGTGAGAGGAACTTTCCGCTGTATCCCGCTGGCAGGAATGAGGAGAACGCTCCAGACACTGCCCTTCCTTTCCCCAAAACTCCTCCGGTGTCACTGCCAGCTCCAGTATCTTCATATACGGGCTGTGCGTCTCCTGCACCGAGGTCCAGGCGGACACGCCGGCCAGGCTTAAGTAACGTTTTAGTTCCTCCGCCGCGTAGAGGATCGTTTCCCGTTCATTGCGGCACAAAATCAGTACACTTTCTCTCATCTGCTCATCCTTTCACGGAACCGGAAGTCAATCCGCCCACCAAATACTTTTGTGCAAATATAATCATGACGAACGCCGGAAGAACCGCGATGGTTGCCGCCGCGCTCATGGAAGCCCAGTCTGTCGTATTCTGCATCATAAACTGCCGGATTCCCACTGACAGCGTCCGCAGATTCTTATCCTGGATAAAAATACTGGCGATCGTATACTCATTCCACACATTCATCAGAGTAAACACTCCCACCGACGCCACTCCAGGCAGGGAAAACGGGAGGATGATCCTCCAATACGCCTGAAAGCGGCTGCATCCGTCGATCATGGCAGCCTCATCCAGCTCCGTCGGAATATCATCGAAAAACCCTTTCAGGGTCCAGATACCGAACGGCAGATTGATGGCCGTATAGATGAGGATAAGGCTGAAATGGGTATCCACCAGATGAAACCGGCTGAGAGTCACATACAGCGGAATCATAATCAGCATGGCCGGCAGCATCTGAAGGATAATTAGAAACATTGTATACCCGTCAAAAAACACGCCGCGGCACCGTGACAGTCCGAAACCGGCCATCGTAGAAAATGCCACACACAGCGCCGTCACGATCAGCGCCACGAAGATCGTGTTGACGAGAGACTGTGCAAAAGAGGTCCTGGTAAGCACATGGATAAAGTTATCCAGCGTGGGATGCAGCGTGAACAGCGAAACGGTTGACAGCGTCTCGGATCTCGGTTTTAGCGCGGTTCCAATCATGGACAGAACCGGTAAATTGGCGGCCGCGCAGAAAAAGATCAGAAGCGCATAGATGATCCCCTTTTTATTTTTCATACGTCATCCTTTCCCTTCTGCATTTTCATGTAAACTGCGCAGAAGAACAGAAGAATCACAAGAGTCATCATGGAAATGGCGGATGCATACCCCATCTGTCCCCGGTAGAACGCGGTATTATATGTATAGATCGGAAGCGTAAAGGTCGCCTCCAGCGGCCCGCCCTGCGTCAGAAGATAGATAATATCAAAATTGTTAAAGCCCCAGATGAACATCAGAGTCACGACCACCATGCTCACGTTCCGGATCATCGGCAGTGTAATATAGAAAAATGTCTTGATTCCCGTGGCCCCATCCATCCTGGCCGATTCGTAGACATCCTCCGGAACGCCCTGGAGCCCGGCCAGCAGCGACATACACATAAACGGATACGATTTCCACGTTCCCACCACGATGCATGTGATCCGCGCCATCCTCTGATCCGCAAAGAACAGAATCGGCCCATCCGTCAGATGCAGTCTCTGCAGAATCACGTTCACGATTCCCGACTGGTCATTTAAGATCCACAGCCAGTTCGCCGTAGCCACTACGGTCGGTATCGCCCATGGAATCAGAATCAGACCGCGAAACAGCGCTCTTCCCTTAATCTTCTGATTCAGCAGAACGGCCAGAAAGAGTCCCAGCACGTAGCTGGCGGCCACACAGATAAACGCATATTCCAGGGAATACACCAGGGACGGCCCCATGGTCCCGTCCGAAAACAGCTTGATAAAATTGGCAGCGCCCGTAAACCGGACCGTCTGTCCTTTCTTTAAAATATTCGTATTGGTAACACTTAAATAAATGCTGTTAAACAGCGGATAAAAGCTGACCAGCAACAGAATGATCGTCGGCATGACCAGCATTTTAAGGCCAAACCTTCTTCGGTTTTTCTCCATCAGCAGTCCCTCCTTTTTTAATGAAGGTCCGGCCTTTTATAAAAGCCGGACCTCTCTGGTCACTACTCTTCTGTTGCGATGTCGATTGCTTCCTGGATCTTTTCTGCCTGAATTCTGGCGATCTCATCGGTATCCACTTTACCGTTAAGCGCCTCCTGTGCGCTGTAATTCATCGTCTGCTCTCCATTTACCTGAGAGAATCCCGGGAAAATGTTCTCGATCGGCCATGTACACGGTACTGCGGTCGGCACGATCTTATTTAACACGCCCTGGGCAACCTTGTTGTTAAAGGTCTCACCGCTGAAGAAGGATTTCTTCGCCGGATACGCCCAGCATCCGCCTTCGGTATATAAAGCGCTGCTGTTCTCTGCCCACCATTTTACAAACTTCTTCGCTTCCTCCGGGTGCTTTGTCTGTGAGAATGCCATCAGAGCATCACTAAAGCTGGAGGTTCTGACCGCGGTTCCGTCCGGTCCCTTAAATGCGCTGTAAACCTCGGTATTTTCCAGAATCTCCGGATAGTCAAAAATGGAAGCCGGGAAGCTGGTAAACCAGAACACGGACTTGCCGCTGTAATACAGTTTCTCCGCATCCGCCGATTTATGTCCCAGAACACCATCAGCCACATAGCCTTTTTCCTTGAATGTTTTAAACAGATCGATGGCCGCCTTATATCTGTCATCCGTACTTCCCGGCGTACCGTCCTCCTTCACGATTCCGGCGTCATTGCTCATGGCGAAGCACATGAAATAGTGCCACAGTCCCATGTCGGCTCCCGCGAAATCCAGAGGAGTCAGATCCGGGCGAACCTCTTTGATCTTCTCACACGCCGCCAGCAGTTCATCCCAGGTCTCCGGAACCTTTTCGATTCCGCACTCCTTTAAATAATCGCTGCGGTAAAAGATTCCTCTGTATCCCACCATATAAGGAACTGCGATCTGATCTCCGTCGTAAGTAAATGATTTCATTGTGGCTTCCCCATAGTCATCAATGGTTCCATCCTGTTTCCACTCCGCCACTACGTCATTAAGTTCCAGAGCCTCGCCCATTCTGGCGTACATATCCGGAAGATCCAGAGCCACACTGGCCACGTCCGGCGCCGCATTAGAGCTGACTGCGGTTAAAAACAGCTGGTAATAATTATCCCACGGCTGTACCGTAACCTCGATATTCACGCCTGGATTCTCGCTCTCATACTGTGCAATCAGTTTTTCGCAGGTCTCTAAGTAGGCGTCGTCGCTTCCGTAGTTCATCTCCCAGAACTGCAGCGTTATCTCGTCCTTCTTCTCCTCTTTGGCTGTCTGTGCCACGGTCTCTGCTTTCGCGGTAGTCGTCTCCGCCTCCGTTTTCGCTCCGGCCGTGTCACCCGCTCCGGAAGTGCCGCTGTTCCCCGCACAACCGCAAAGTCCCGCCATGACGGCCGCTGTCAGCGTCAGAGTAATCCATCTCTTCTTCATTGTAAAACCTCCCTCTCGTTTGTCCTCTTGATCTGTTGCTTGTCCCCTTACCCTGGAGCGTGTTTGAGAATTTCTTATCGTCAGCTTTGCGTTACACTTTGTGGGAGATTTGGTCCCCATGAAGGAAGCGTAGTGGGCTACGCTGACCAAATTGGGGCCAAATAAACCGCGAAGTGGTGCCTGCAGATGGCGGATATGAATTTTCAAACACACTCCAGCTTTCATAGCTTCCTTATGTCAAAACTTCTTACTGCCTGATAAGTCTATTATAAGTAAGAGGAGGGACAATCTTCAACGGAGATAATTTTATAAAACCTGTAAATTTTTTACTTTCGCTCGGCTGAATTCTTCGGCATGGCTGAAGTCTCCGGCATGGCTGAAGTCTCCGGCATGGCTGAAGTCTCCGACACGGCTGAAGTCTCCAGCCGGTCCTCCAATAAAGCCTTTGAGATCTTCATTGCATGGATTATCTTTGCGTACCGCCTAAACTGTGCCGTCCCCTTCTCGTATTTCGACTGGGCCTTCTCACATTTACTGATGATGGAAACAATTGGAGGAACCGTTGATTTCAGTTCCTCCATTAAAGAGCTTTCTCCCAATATTTCGCAATTGTCCAGTGCTTCGTATTTCCTAGTCTCTTCGTATTTCCTAGTCTCTTCGTATTTCCCCGTCTCTTCGCATTTCCTCGTCTCTTCACAACTCGCCGCGGACAGTCGCTCCCCCATTCGCAAAAGTTCTGTTTCAACCAGTTCCTTTGAGAGATATAGCGCCCTAATTCTGTTTTTCTCCTAATTTCCGTTGGCTTCCACTGTTTACCAAAATTACAGCCATTTTATGAATTCTTCTCAATTGGAATCCATAGCTGGCACACATACTTATCCGACTGCTTATCTCCCGCCGGATAAACCTGAATATCAAGTCCGCTGCAGGGTTGGTATTCGCTGCTGGGGAAGATTTCAGAATAGACCGTATGCTGCATTTCCTGAAAAGCGCCGGGAATAGGACCAACACATTCAAAGACCGCCCAGGTGTGTGCCGGAATCTTCTCCACGCTTAATTCTTCCGCAACCGTTGCTCCATCATACATCATGCCGATCGCATAGACAAATTCGTTCGCTTGCGGATTTTCACTCAGGCAAAGCCCAAGCAGTGCATCTCCAAAGATCCCTTCCTTCGGATTCCGTTCAAACAGCTCAAGCATAGTCTTATCTCTCCAGCACTCTCCCCAAAACTCTGGCAGCTGCCTGTTGCTGGTCTCCAAATCACAGGAAAATTTATCTTTTTTACGATAACCTCTAACTCACCCATCTTTTCAATTCTGTACTTCATGGTACTGCCTCCGTCTAAAATAAGTTTTACAGAAAGGCGTGAAAAGGATTTTAACTTTGCTCTGCCCGATTTGGCCTGTACTGGCGTTATCCCATGAAAACGCGAAAACGCTCTTCCAAAACTCTCCGGCGAATCATAGCCATACTTAAAAGCCGCATCAATCACCTTTATATCAGTAGACGCCAGTACAGCATTGCGTAAGTTTCGGTGAATTATGTGCTTGATATTTGCGTCAGGAGCGCGTCCGCGAAGCGACGGCGTAGTGGACCCTACGTCTAGCTTCGTGGGCGTGATCCTGACGTGAATAGCGAGTGCAGAATTCACTGGAACTTATGCAACGCTGTACTGGTTCACTACCGGCAAGTGTGAGCCGCCTCATCCTGATATATTCCCCCAGAGAGTATCCGCACAAAATTCCAAATACCCGCTGAAAATGGTACGGTGAATAATTTGCCTGTGCCGCAATATCCGCCGCTTCCAGTTCTTCTGTCAGATGACTCTCAATATAGTCAATCGCCTTCTTCAAGCCGCTGATCCAGTTCATCCTCTCATCTCCTTCCGTATAGCCCTATTCTATCCTGTCATCGCAGATTCATCCTGACTTTTTATGCTCCCGGATGTCAGTATACCACGGTCTTTCACCACCTGCTCGTTGTTGTCCATACACCACGGTTCCTGTCAGGTTCCCATCCTACTTTTCTTCGTAAAACGCCTCAAGAATTTCAGCCAGTTTTTCCGGCGCCTCCACATTCACTTCGTGCCCGCAGCCTTCCAATATCTCTATTCTCGCCCCATGAATCTTCTCTGCCATCATTTCAGCCGCCCCTCTGTTCGCCCGATCCTTCTCCCCGCAAACGATCAGCGTCCTGCAATCCACTTTATCCAAATCTTCTTTGAAATCCAATGCCATCATAGATTTTGTCAACTGAATCAGTTCTCTCTTACCTACCCCCATTTTCTTAAAAATACCATTCGGCATCAACCGAAATATCATATTCTGCAATCTTAAAAGCCCCTTCGGCATCACGCACTGTCCCCCTATCAAGACCAGCGACTTTACCCTTCCCGGATGCTCCACCACATAATTTAACGCAATCACAGCGCCCAAAGAAAGACCACAAAGTCCAAACTCCGTTTTTATAGACTCACAATACGTCGAAAAAGCCTTATATACTTTTCTGTATGAAATCTCTGATCCCTCTTTAAATGCAAATACGTTCAGACATTGAATCTCTTCCTGTTCTCTCATGCAGGAAACTGTTTTATTCCAACTATCTGGCCCCTGTCCAAGTCCATGTATAAAAATGTACTTCACTCTTTGCTCTCCTTAACCTATCTATTTACTTTTATCGTTTATAAACTGATTTTTTGCATAAATTTAATATACTCTGCTATTACTGAATGGAGTCCCCTCAACGATTTATTTCTGCAATAATCTTACGATTTTAAAACACACAGCTAGCGATGGCGGAAGCGTCTACAAAGCTGAGATGTTCATAGCTGCGGGTGTATTTCAATCCACTCCGCTATCGCTAGCGGAGACCTTCCAGTCGGATTGACAGCTTTGGCGGATCCGTATTTCAATCCACTCCGCTATCGCTAGCGGAGACCCAGACATTAATGTATGCCGATTATGTTAGTGCAATTTCAATCCACTCCGCTATCGCTAGCGGAGACCGAGTACGTTATATTTTCTGTGCGCCAAACTGTAAATTTCAATCCACTCCGCTATCGCTAGCGGAGACCCGGAGAAGATGGAGCGCCGGGTAAAATGGTATGAATTTCAATCCACTCCGCTATCGCTAGCGGAGACTATGGCAAAGCAAATATGTATGATACAGCGTACAATTTCAATCCACTCCGCTATCGCTAGCGGAGACGTTCACGGCACTGGCGTCATTTTCGACGTCAAAGATTTCAATCCACTCCGCTATCGCTAGCGGAGACCAAATGCAGGAGGCGGCAACTCCGTCATAATGAATTTCAATCCACTCCGCTATCGCTAGCGGAGACCGGCTGTTGCTGGATGTGCATAAACCGTATCCGTATTTCAATCCACTCCGCTATCGCTAGCGGAGACAGGAGAATGAAACTGATAGACTACGTTTGTGAAAATTTCAATCCACTCCGCTATCGCTAGCGGAGACAACGGAAGCATACATGGGCGAAGTACTGTTTCCAATTTCAATCCACTCCGCTATCGCTAGCGGAGACTATTACCAAAACGGCGCAGGATAGTTATTTAGGATTTCAATCCACTCCGCTATCGCTAGCGGAGACTCATTGACGGGCAGAAAATTACCGGATTGGAGCCATTTCAATCCACTCCGCTATCGCTAGCGGAGACATTGCAGCCGCAGGGATCGTGGATCCGGATTTAAAATTTCAATCCACTCCGCTATCGCTAGCGGAGACATCCATAATAAAGTGCCCCAGTTCGTGCATTAATATTTCAATCCACTCCGCTATCGCTAGCGGAGACCGCATCTAGCTGTTCCTGTGATATATCCTGAGAGATTTCAATCCACTCCGCTATCGCTAGCGGAGACTACAAAAAATGCAGCAACGGCGGTGAGATTCGAATTTCAATCCACTCCGCTATCGCTAGCGGAGACGGAATGCAGCGCCGTGCCCGGGATCCGGTGACCGGATTTCAATCCACTCCGCTATCGCTAGCGGAGACAAAAGATGGTCATTTAGTAACCGATACCGTAAAATTTCAATCCACTCCGCTATCGCTAGCGGAGACGGTCAGACTACTGCCGCTAATACTACGATCATTAAATTTCAATCCACTCCGCTATCGCTAGCGGAGACACCTGATTGATATAGTTGTTTCTGCTGATTCATCATTTCAATCCACTCCGCTATCGCTAGCGGAGACGCCAGTAGATTGCGAAATGAGGTTCGAGGAAGAAATTTCAATCCACTCCGCTATCGCTAGCGGAGACAGCAAATTCGCATATATTATACCATACAACCAGCAATAATTATATGCATTTTGCATACTTTTCATTAAATCAATATATCCAATTTCCCAATACTCCCTGCATAACTGCAAAATTTCCGGTGCGAACCTCTCAGGGAATTTATGATCACTTCCGGTTCGCACCATAAATTCGCTTCTAAAAGATAAGAGGTTTTTCTACATTTACTCCCTTCTCTACACCAAAATGTTCCACCTTCGTGTCATGTTTGTTACCCAAATAATAAAACCTCAGACTGTAAACATTCACATCAATCAGATCTTTCAACACCGCTTTTAACATCACGCACTGGGCATTATCCACAATACATTCAAAAACTGAATTTTGTACCCTGGTACCATAGTTTACACATTGCTTTGCAACTTTACGCAACCTTGTTTTCCCCTCAGCGGTCTCGGTATTTACATCATAGGTAATCAGCACTAACATCTTGAAAAACGCCTCCTACTTCCAGAAAAATGGCGGATACTCATCCAAATCCCCTCTTAAATATCGTGCCAGCAGCATTGCCTGAACAAACGGAATCATCCCCCACTCCACCTTTTCACCTAAATAAGGATGTGTGATAACTTCCTTTTTTCTGTTTTGCCACTCTGTCAGTAGTTGCTTTCTGGCCTGGTCCGTCATAATAACAGCGCCATCTTCCTTCTTAGAAAAATCTTTACCGCTAACCATTTTTCGATTGATCAGCCCTAATACAAAACGATCTGCGAGCACTGGACGGAGTTCTTCGATCAGGTCAAGAGCCAGCGACGCCCTCCCTGGCCGATCCGTATGCATGAAGCCCACATAGGGATCAAGCCCAACCGTTTCCAGCGCAGAAGCCACCATATTTGTTAAAAGAGTATATACAAATGACAGCATGGCATTTACATTGTCTAACGGCGGCCGTTTATTTCTCCCGGAGAACTTAAAATCTTTTTTCTGCTGTAAGATCAATTGGTCAAAGACTCTAAAGTAAACACTGGCCGCTTCTCCTTCATATCCCCTAAGCTGAGCCATGTCCGTACACTCCAAAACATAGTTTAATGACTGCTGCATAAATACAGATGCACGCTTAAGCGCCTCCACATCGACCTGTAATCCATGATCCCGAGTGGCGCGCTCCAGAACCCATTTCCCATTATAAATCTTACCAAGAATACAATTCTTTGCCACTCCCAGGCTAAAATCAGCATTTTCAGAAGCTTCGTACTGCTTCTTTCGTAAAACAACATTTCCCCTGACACTGCCGGTTACTCTCGCCAGGAATTTCCCCTGAGGTGTCATAAAACACAGAGAAATATCACGCATCGCGCAGCCGCCCATAAGGGCCGGGCTGACCCCTTTGTAGCCAAAGCAGACAATCGATTCCAGATTATGCAGGGGAATCCGCCCCAACTCCTGCTCTTTATCCAGAATCACTACATTTTCGCCATCCAATGAGAGATAACTATCCGGAGAAGTCACGTACAAAGTATTTAACAGTTTTTTCAAGGCGTTTCCTCCTCCATAATTTTCTCACGCACATATTCTTTCACAGAAGGAATTTTCCCCAGCTTCGGCATACAAATATCCTTCAAAGAACAGGCGTTACAGCTTTTGGACCATTTTACCTTAGGGGTATATTGCTTATCAAAAAGCTGATGCATTTCCTGAAAATACTTCCTTACCTGAGTTCTCAAATCCTCTGTGAACAAAACCTTCTCTCTGTGCCGTATTTCACCGTAATAAATGGCGCCTTCCGTTATTTCCGCAGAAAGCATTTCCTCCAGACACATGGCCTGCGCGGTAAGCTGTAACATATCGATGGGAATATCTTTCGGCTTTCCTCTCTTATACTCGATCGGGTAAACCCGAAATAGTCCCCTGTGCCCGTAAAGCGGAACGCCCTCCTCCGCTCTGTGAAACTCTACAATATCACAACTCCCGGATATCCCCATCGTTCTGGACTGCACCGGCAATCCCCGGCTGATAATCACATCAGACCGCTTCTCCGTGGCCCAGGTATCATGGGCACGTTCATGGAGCAGTTCCCCTTCCACCGTTCTCTCATTCTCCTGCCACTGCTGTTCAATGTGAATAAGTGCCCACTGTCTCCTGCAAAATGCAAAATGCTGGATTCCTGAAAGCATCAGATAATCCTCTTCCTTATAGTCCATTATATTTTCCTTAAGACTTCTACTGTTTCCGGGATCTGCTCCTCATGGATGGTAATCGTATAATCGCTGTATTTTCTGGGATAATCCACATCGTCATGTTTCTTCACCTCTATCGCATCAAACAGCTTATAAGCCGGGCAGTCGCCTAACTCTTTGCTGTGTTTAAAGACAATCAGTTCCCGAACAGCCATCTTTCCTCTGGCCGCAGAATGATCGATTTCAAACATATTGATAATTGCTTCCCACAGAAGTTCCAGATCCTCTTCTGAAAAACCGGTGACCTTTCTCGCTAAGTTCGCCGATATGTATCCTTCCGTCCGATACAACGCATAGGGTACAATATTCTTTCGTCCCATTTCCGTACTCTTCATTTCGGCATCTTTTTCCGTGGTAATCGCTACTCTGGTAATCGTCACTTCCTGACTGACAATCGGATCAATGCTTCTGGAAAATCCCAGCTGCACCGGTCCCCGAACCTGTCCGCAGTTCAACGCAGCCTTTACAAAGGTTGTCATCACCGCGCCAAACGTACGGATATCAAAAAAATTACGGCACATGAAATCACAAATCTTCCGATCCACCTCCGGATCTTTCTTCTTTAAATCTTTTATTCCCTTATCATCAGTCCCCAGGTATTCATAGGCAGTATTATCGCTTCTGTTTAAGGGAACATCTTCTTTAATGTATATTTGATAGCCTTCGCTGTCCTCCTTCACGGTCTCCACGTAATTGCGAATCTTGCGCTTTAAGCATACATCCGTCACGATTCCATAACCACTTTCCGGATCAATTCTGGGAAGATTTCCCGCATCAGGGTCACCATTGGGATTCCCATTTTCTACATCAAATAAGATTACAAACTCATACCGGTTTTTGATTACATCTGCCATCTTACACTTCCTCCTTTGACTTTTTCTCATATCTTTTCTGGGTCTGATGATAATATCCCAATATAAACCTGCCCTGGGCATCTAAATTCAACCGTTTCGGTACTTCCGTTATCTTACTCTGAAGGGCTCCAAGCATTTTTTCATAGTAAATTTCCTTGCCTTTTTGATTCATCTTCCGTAAATGACTGTTTTTCAGTTTAAACAAAATCGGAAAGATGGATGCCGGAGTTGCACACGCAGAATTAAAGTACTTATCTTTAATGGTCGCATTAATTCCTGGATTGGCATCCTCCTGTATGGCCTCCAGCACAGCAAATTCCTGACCCAGTATATATGCAACATCATTGCTGTTATCATTCAGTTCCATGGTAATTTCCTCCTCACTGCCTCCTCTGTTTTTTAACAGAAACGCCTTGATCATGGCGGCTCTTCCCCGCGTAATTTTATAACTGTGGCTGTCGCTGTCATCCTGTTCCGACCGTATTCTTCCGATCACTGCCTGATACATGCTTTCCGGGTAATTGCTTCCCGAAATAACAGCCCGATACAGACTTCCCGCCATATTGGGAGCCGGTTTCTTATCCTTTGACTTCTTGTTCACCGTCTCAGACAGCAGTCTCCATACTCCCAGATACTCCATACGGTCGCCGGCCGGCCTCACAATACGCAGCCTGTCGTAATGATCTTTCACATGCCGCAAAATATTTCCAAAGCTGTCCTGATAGAAAAATCGTACCGACAGCCTGGCCGCATTCGGAGACAGTCCCAGTATATAGAATTTCTGGTCCATGGAGAGGCTTTCTTCCACATCATCTACATCCACCGCCTTGCCTGCCGCCAGGTTTTTGAACACCCCGTCTACAATCTCCTGATTATCTGCCGTCGGCTCCATCATAAAAGAAAATGTCCGGTTATACGCCTCTTCTCCATCTTCCGCCCAATAGACAACCGCCGTATCTCCAATCAAAGTCATATGATCCCGATCCGAAAGAAGATAATTTAAAGCTGTCGTATACGCATAAGCTGCATACGTACTGACCGGCGCATTATAACTCTGCTCTTTTCCATACGATTCAAAAGCCGGTGCATTAAACGATACCAATGCGGCCCCGCTGGACTGGGCGCCTGGTACGCCTTTTATTGTTCCATGAATCCTCGCAATCTCTGCCTGTTTTCCTGTCACAAGGCAGATTCCTTCCGTTCCTTCTCCTGGCTGCTGGCTGTATGTTTCCCAGGCCGCTTTGATAGCAGGGTCCTCCTGAACAAACTCGTCTCCAACAAAGAAAATCAAATTCCCCCCTGCCAGAATTTCTTCCAATACCTCCGACAGCGCAGCATGTCCCATGGCTTTTTCCGGCTTCCAGGTTTTAAAATATAGAGTCACCGCCCTGGCTGCCCTGCTGTCCACATCTTCCAGAATCTCCAGATGTTTCTCTTTTGCCGCCTCAAAACACTCCAGAGAACGTTCCGGCTTTCCTTTATTATCAATTCCAAGCAGATAACTGGAATTATCACAGAGGAAGTTGGCCGAAACCCCAGAAGAACGGGCTACCATCTGCGGAACCCTTCTGATCGCAGGCACTTCGACCATCTTCTTCCCCCTCTCAACAGATTCTTTCAGAGGAATAACACGGATCAGCTCTCCTTCTTCCGAAAGCTCCAAACCAAAAGACACCTTTGCCGAACACCAGCCCGGACTGGTTATTTTCCCCTTTTGCTCCAAACTCTCATAATATGTTACCAAAGACTGTAGGATCATCGCACCACCTCCTGATCCCGAACCTCCAACACTCCATCCTTTAATACAGCCCGGAAAAACATTGGCTGTATATCTTCCGGATTGGTATAATCAAAATCATAAAGCATATAACCTAAATCCTTTTCCACGCCCTGATATTCCGTCGCCACAGTATCGTCCTCACAGAGTTCAAATTTAGCAGGAAATTCCCGGCAGCCGAAGTACGGCGTATGGTAACATTCTCCCCGTCTCAGCCTCCGCATGATAATATCTTTGAATTTCCCCGGATTATCCTCATCGCTGGCATGTTCTGTCATGTCAAAATGTGCCTCGATAACATAGTCTACATCCCGAAGCAAAATTGCTGCCCTCTGTACGATCTCCTGGCGGCTGCTGATAAACAGCGGCTTATTTCCTCCGTTCATTACTGTTAAAGCACTGCTGGCTGAAACCTTACTTTTCACCTCGTTTCGGCGTATGCTGGTAAACCGAATTAGATTTTTCACATAAATCCTGTCAACGACCCATTTCATTCCGGGATGCCAGTAGACTGCTTCCAATATCCCTCTCGCTGCCGAAGGCGTGATCACATCGTAACTGCATCGTTCTACTTTCATCTCCGGCCGGGTAAAAAGGGCCAAATCTCCCCAAACCCGTACCCGTACACCACGGCTCATGTTTGTCCTCCTTCCAATCGCGTTCTCCTATTTTCAAAATTATAAGAAAACCGCCTCCCCTCTTTCAACATTCAGAACCAGACCCATTTCCTCTGTATACTGATCTGAATTTCTCAAACGATAGAACTTTAAATCAAGCGCTTCCAATTTACCTGCGCCGTTTAATTTTTCAAAATCCTGTTCATATACATTCACACAGTAATGACCCGCCTCCCGGACAAGCTGGCGGGAATGTTCCCCACGGCGTATTCGCGCAACAATATCCTGTGCTTCCGGTTCCCTATCAACCAAAATCGTCTTTGTGCTGCCATCTTCTATTAAGCAAAACGCTTTTGCAACATCTGCAAAAGGAAACAGGCCGGTACGCCCGCCCTTTTCTAATTGATCCACGATCCCCTTTACATCTAATCCCCTGTCGCCTTTATAATAATACAGGCGTTTGAAATACTCATGAATTGCCTCCAGTGACGCAATGTCATCATATTTCTCTGCCGTCTGCTCCGCGGCGGCAATAGGCTGCTTTAATTCTGCCGGGAGATGAATCCCCTCTGTCTTACCCAGAGTGAACACCATCGTATGACATTCTTCTCTGCTTCTTTTCCCCTCACGGTTGCATCTTCCCGCCGCCTGAATAACAGAGTCAATGCCAGCCAGTTCCCTGTACACCGTTTGGAAATCAAAATCCACTCCTGCTTCGACAAGGCTGGTAGCAATCAGCCTGCACGCCTTTCCATCGATTAAGCGATCCCTTATTTCCTGTAAAAGCTTTTTTCGATGCTCCGGATACATCAGCGTAGATAGATGATACGTCCCCTCTCCTTTTACTGCCTCATAAACGCGCTGCACCTGTCGCCTGCTGTTTAATATACAAAGCACCTGATTTTCCTGTCTCAAAAGAGATGCCAGCTCTTCTTCCGAAATTTTTCCTATTTCCTGAATATCCGTTCGCTTAAAGAACTCATACTGTCCTCTCACATCCGGGCAAATCTCTTTGCATTTCATCGTCTCCGGGAAAAATTGCTGTAACGACGGCTGCGTTGCGGTACACAGCACGGAACTGCAACGATAATTAACAATCAGCTCTGTAATCGCCCGTATACACGGCTGCAAATATCTCACCGGCAGCATCTGCGCCTCATCAAAAATAATCACACTGTTGGCGATATTATGAAGCTTTCTGCATTTTGATGTTTTATTTGAAAATAATGATTCAAAGAATTGAACATTGGTTGTTACAATCACAGGCTTGTCCCAATTTTCTGCAGCCAGCTGGGACTGCATCAGTTCCTCTTCACTTTCAAACACCACATTGCAATGATCTTCCAATACATTATCAGGCCCCAGAATGTGTTTAAAGACTGCCGCATTCTGCTCAATGATACTCGTGTATGGAATCACATATATGATATGCTGTTTTTCATACTTTATGGCATGTTGAAGGGCAAATGCCAGGGAAGAAACCGTCTTGCCCCCGCCGGTAGGTACGGTTAACTGAAAAAGTCCTGATGGCTCCTTTCCCGTTTCCAAACATGCCTTCAATATCTCTGTTCGTCTTCCATTAACCGTATTTCTGTCGGTATTGGTCAGCCAGGGCGATATAGAATCCTGTACACGCTGGAATAAATCCGCCATGGTATCATACGTCCCACGTGGTACTGGATTTTCAGCCATGAAGCTTTCTGTATCCAGATAATCCCCATCCACCAGACACGAAAACAGCATACGGATAAAAAATGAAGCGGTAAAGCCAAATTCTCCTAAAGGCTGCAAGGCAGGCACCGGAAACGCCGGAATCTCTATCTCTTTCTCAAAAGCATGGTAATCTTCAAGACCTTTCTTCAGCCGTCCCATGAGGGTAGCTTCTCCAGCACAGTCCGCACGGGTGCCGCCATTTAACAACCCCGAGTGATGGCCGGAAATGCAATATGCCGCATAGATATTCTTTCTTTTATATAGTTCCTGTGCCCCTGCAGTCGCATGGTCCGTGATACTTCCACCTTGAAGACGTTTTTGGAACTTGTCGGAATATTTTCCGATATCGTGGATCAGGCCACAGCCAAATCCCCATTCTCTGCAATTAAAGGCGGAGGCGAAATCGCCTGCAAGCTTGGCGGTTCCATGGCAGTGGGCATTGACAGATTGTTTGCGAGTCTTGTCTTGGCTTATATGGGCATAATAATCATCTTCATATTTATCTTTGGAGAAGTTCATAATTTCAATCCTGCATTCATGTTTTTTCTTGTCCTTTTTATAGTTAATTCCCACTAAATAAACGCTATCTACCCTACCTTTTAAATTACTGACATAATCTCTTTCTTTTATTTGATCAATAGCCTCAGCTACACTCCCATTATATTTTAATTCTATAATAATACCAGGATACCCTAAACGCTTTGGATACATAATGCAATCTGCATATCCTTTGCCAGTTTTTCCTTCAAAATTCAACTCATATTCATCTTGCGCAGCATAAAATGCTAAATGGATAACACATTTTAACGTATGTTCATTATTATACTCTTTAAATTCTTGCATTTCGTCATGAAGAACTTCCAACATATATGCTACTTTATCTTCTTTCTGCTTTAAAACGGCAGATAACAGATCTTTGGATTGCTTTAAAAGCTTAGGGACTGTAGCCCATGACATTTTTTTTATAGTTTTAAAAAATTCAATTCTAATTTCTTTATTGGGAATACTCACCTTTCCATTACTATAAGTCAAATACCCCATATGAATAAGGGCTGTAAATATCTCCTCCTTATTGCTGAAGCTATCCAAATCGTTAAAAAAGCTCGGAATATCTATAGTTTCACTTTCTCCCGCAAATAATTTTGTCACAGATTCTATGAGTCCATCAAAATCCATAGTAATATATTCTTCTAACTCTGTATAACCTCCCGTACTATTCCAATAATCGTTGCATTTCTTACTTTCCAAAGCCTCTTTCACAGAACAGGGATTATACATTTTTTCTGTTTCAGATAATAAATAGCCTCCATACCATTCCGCCAATTCATTCTCGTCCATATCTGTATTTTCACACAGCAAAGCCATCTCCTGATATGTAAAACCAAAATAAGGAGCCGTCATACCTGGCATTACCATCGTATATTCTTTAAACATATTAAGTGCTGAACCTGTATTATATTTTTTAATTGGCAGTATTCCGGTCATATATACCAATTCAATATAATTTTTATCTTTAAAAAAATGTTTAAGAAAGCTTAAAAACAAAACTTGTTCTGCTCTTTCTCCTTTATGAAACCTAAATACACAATCCCATTCATCTATCAAAAATATAAATTTATCCCCATATAGTTGCCTTATTTTATCAAAAATAGCTTCTACATTCTCATTATTACATAAAATTTCAGAATATGTATTTTTTATATCCTCGAGTATATCTTGTGTGAACCTTTCAATTCCTTCCAATACTGTACCTTGTTCAAAATAATCAGCGAAATTAATATAGAAAACATTATGGTTATTTAGATGCTCCTTGTACGATTTCTTTTCCATGATTTTGAGATTCATGAATAAGTAGTCCGAATCGCTCCCTTTCGTATAGTAGGAGGCCAACATCTCCAGTACCGTAGTTTTTCCAAATCGTCTGGGTCTGCTCACGCAAATAAACTTTTCTTTTGTGGAAATTTTTTTATTTACTTCTTTAATGATCAAAGATTTGTCTACAAAAAAAGAGCCTCTTTTTACATCTTCAAAGCCATCTGTAATATCGCTACGATTTAAAAAGTGATAATATTTTTGCATAAATCACCTCCACTTAGGCTCATCCATATAGCGGTCGTCACTTTGCACAATATCAGTTTACTATACCTCATTTTACAAGTCAACTTGTACAATAGCAAAAATATTTTAATAAACTATTTGAGGGCAATAAGGTTGCAAATAAAGGCTGTCACACCTATGATTTATCAATCACTTGTGCGACAGCCCCATTCTACAATCTGAATTCAATATCGTAAAATAACTGTTTTTATAAATCCAATACTCCTTCAACCATCCCCACAAACAACTCCTCCGCATAATTCACCGACGCCATCGCATCCCTGCAATACCGGTCCGCCCCGATCGTCCTCGCGTACTCCTCCGTCAGCACAGCGCCTCCCACCATCACCTTCGTCCAGGGAGCCGCCACTCGGAGCTGTCTGATGGTCTCTTCCATACTCGGCACCGTAGTCGTCATAAGCGCGCTGAGTCCCACCAGCTTTACCTCTTTTTCAACCGCCGTCTCCACCACCAGCTCTGGAGGCACATCCTTGCCTAAATCAATCACATCATACCCATAATTCTCCAGAAGCACCTTAACGATATTCTTTCCAATATCATGGATATCCCCCTTCACCGTAGCCAGGATAATCCGCTCTTTCTTTTCCTGTTCCTTCCCCGACTTCGCCATCTGCTCCTTGATGACTTCAAAAGCCGCCTTAGCCGCCTCCGCGCTCATCAAAAGCTGCGGAAGGAACACCGTGCCCTTCTCAAATCCTTTTCCAACACGGTCTAAAGCCGGAATCATCTCATCATTGATAATAACAAGGGGCTCCGACGTCTTCAAACGCTCCGTAACCGCCTGGTGCGCGCTCTCCTTCAAGCCTCTCTCAATGCTCTCAGCAAGGGAGGCCGTCAGTGCAGTGCCGCTCCCATCCATTTTCCCGGCTCCGCTGCCCTGACGTACCGTCTGCCCCAGCGTCGCCACCTGCCCGCTGTAGACGCTTATATACTCACTGCACTGCGGATCTAAATCCGCCAGCACCCGGAAGCTGTAATACGAGCGCATCATAGCCTCAGAATTAGGATTGATAATCGCCGCGTTCAGCCCATTCTGAAGCGCCATGGTGAAAAATGCCGCATTGACGATCTCCCGCTGCGGAAGCCCAAAGGAAATGTTGGAGACACCGAGAATCGTCTTTCCTCCCAGCTCATCCCGCACCCGCCGCACCGTCTCCAGCGTGGTAATCGCGCCTTTGCTGTCGGAACTGACCGTCATGCAGAGCGCATCGATGATGATATCTTTTTTCTCTATCCCATACTCCGCCGCCTTCGCATAGATCTTTTCCGCCACCTTCAACCGTCCGTCGGCAGTCTCAGGAATCCCGTCCTCGTCCAGCGCCAGAGCGACCACTACGCCGCCGTACCGCTTCACCAACGGAAAGACCGCCTCCATCACTTCCCTCTTCCCATTGACAGAGTTAATCAGCGGCTTGCCGTTATAGACGCGCATAGCCCGCTCCATGGCCTGAATATTGGAAGTATCAATCTGAAGCGGAAGATCGATGATACTCTGCAGCTCCTGCACCACTTCCTCCATCACGGCAGCCTCGTCGATCTCCGGCAGGCCCACGTTTACGTCAAGCACGTGGGCGCCGTTGTCCTGCTGCGTCACGCCTTCGCGCAGAATATACTCCAGATTGTGATCCCGCAGCGCCTGTTTAAACTTTGACTTTCCCGTCGGGTTGATGCGCTCGCCAATAATCACAGGATTTTTGTCAATCACAACCGCCTGCGCATAAGAAGAAATGACCGTCCGGTCCTTTTTCTCCGGCATACGTGCCGGAAAATCCTTACAGAGCGCAACCGTCTTCCTGATATGCTCCGGCGTCGTCCCGCAGCAGCCGCCCACGACACAAGCTCCCATCTCCACGATCTCTCTCATGGTCTCTGCAAACTCATCCGCATCAATATCATAGACGGTCTTACCGCCTTCACTCCTCGGAAGTCCGGCGTTTGGATTAACAATCACCGGGACGGATGCTGCCTTCATGATATCCGCCAGGATCCCCTTCATCTGAATCGGACCCAGACCACAGTTGATTCCCAGAGCGTCCACGCCCAGGCCCTCCAGCAGAGCCACTGTGGATTCCACGGTTCCTCCCGTTAGAAGCTTGCCCTTGCTGTCAAAAATCATCGTAGCGAAGACAGGAAGATCACAGTTTTCCTTAGCAGCCAGAACGGCCGCCTTTACCTCATAGCTGTCGCTCATAGTTTCTATCAAAACAAGATCAGCACCCTCGCGCGCACCGATTTTAACGACGTCAGAGAACAGCCCGTACGCCTCCTCGAATCCCAAGTCACCAAGCGGCTTCAAAAGCTTTCCCGTAGGTCCGATATCAAGAGCGATAAAGCCTTTTTTTCCGGCTTTCCCGACAGCATTCTTCGCATTTTCCATGGCCGCTGTCACAATCCCGTCCAGCCCATATTCACTGGAATTGTTAAATTTCAGCCCGTTGGCACCAAAGGTATTCGTCTTGATGATGTCGGCTCCCGCCTCCAGATAATCGTAATGCAGCTTTGTCACAATCTCCGGTTGAAGGATATTCCACGTCTCCGGCAGTTCTCCCGGCTTCAGTCCATTAGCCTGCAGAAGGCTTCCCGTGCCGCCGTCGAAAAATACGATTCTCTTCCTGATTTCTTCCATTAACTCTGTCATATCCCTTATCCTCTCCTGTACGCGCAGTCTGTTTTCGAACATAATTCACAGCCCCTCACCTCACAGCGATGAGGCTTCGGGCTCACTCCCATCACCGCGGTCACGGATTTGGAAGGAGTCATCAAAAGGCTGTCTGTAAGCATAATTCCAATCCTCTTGGCCGTCTCTAAAACGGAAGTGATATCCCTCTGGCATTCCAGGGGAAAATCTCCGTATCCGGGGCTGAACCTGGGCCGCAGATAGAGCCCTTTTTTCTCAAAGGACTCTTTCAGTGCCGTATTCACCTCGTCACAGTACGATTCAATCATGGCGGTGGCCGCAGCCTGCATTGTCACTGCCTTGCTCATCTGAAGCTTCGTGTACTTACGAATCAGGGAATCCACCTCCGTCCCAAGGGTAGCGGCAAATAAAATGACCTGTTCGCAGTCCTTCAAATTACGGCTGAGGCTCCGGCTCTTCGTCCGAAACACCGTAAAATCCAGTTCTTCCTCCGGCAAAGGCACGAAAGGGTATACTCTGTATATACTTTTCGGCGACGCTGCCGCCTCCAGCTCCTCCACACATTCTTCAATCAGCTTCGAAACCTTCTCATCCGCTTCCTGTCTGCCATATCCCAGATACCTTCGAATCTCTCTCCGGTTAATTTCCATGCATATCACTCCACTTCTCACCGGGACCTGCACCAATCCATTACAGAATTTCCGACAGGTTCTCCTTTATTTTTGCCGCCACATCCGGTTTATTCATGGAATACACGTGAATCGCGTCCACTCCATTGGCAATGAGATCGATAATCTGCTCCGTAGCATAGGCGATCCCCGCCTGTTTCATGGCCGCAGGATTATCTCCGAACCGGTCCACAATCGATTTAAACCGTGACGGCAAATACGTTCCTGAGAGCTGGCAGCTGCGGATGATCTGCTTTACATTCGTCACCGGCATAATTCCCGCCACGACAGGCACCGTAATCCCTTTCTCCCGGATCCGGTACAGATAATTATATAAGATATTATTGTCAAAGAACATCTGGGTAGTCACAAAGTCACATCCGGCTTCCACCTTCTGCTTCAGATAGTCCATATCGATGGTTTTGCTGACCGATTCCACATGGCCCTCCGGATAACAGGCCGCTCCGATGCAGAAATCGCCGCAGGCCTTGATCTCCCGGATCAGCTCCGAGGCAAAACGGTAATCCGATGCCACAGGCCCTTCCTTCGGGATATCACCGCGCAGAGCAAGGACATTCTCAATTCCCGCGGCCTTTAACTCTTCCAGCACCTCGTGCACCTTTTCTCTTGTGGAGGAGACACACGTAAGGTGGGCCAGCGCCGTCACCTGGTACTCATGATGCAGGGTGGAGGCGATGTCCACCGTATACTGGCTCGTACCGCCTCCTGCTCCGTACGTCACACTCATAAAGGCCGGATTCAGCTTTGCAATCTCAGCCGCTGCCTTTTCTACGGACTCGTACTTATCTTCCGTCTTCGGAGGAAACACCTCGAAGGATAACGTGGGCTTTCCCTGCCCCAGTATGTCTTTGATCTTCATATCGTAAATCTCCTGTCTTTCGTAATATCCGCCCTTACTGCCCCATAAAAATCCGGGCGATCGGCGAATCTGCGGGCAGAATCAGCGTATTGCTGTCTCCCTTTAGAGAAGCCCGCGCCGCTTCCAGCGACCTGGTGTAGGAATAAAAATCAGCCTTCTGCGGATCGCGGTACGCCTCCGCCATAATTCTCATGTACTCGGCCTCACCATCCGCCGTAATGGCCGCCGCCTGTGCTTTCGCATCGGAAATGCTGATGGCGATTTCGCGGTCTGTTGTATTTCTGATCTTCTGAGCCTCGGCCTGGCCTTCTGCGGTATAGGTCGCTGCGATCTTGTCGCGCTCTGAAATCATACGCTCATAAACCGCCGCCTTATTATCGGCAGGCAGGTCCAGCCGCTTTGTCTCTACGGCCAGAAGCTGGATTCCGTATTCAGCCATGCTGTCGCCGACGTTTGTCATAATGGCCTGGGACAGTTCTCCATCCCGGCCGCTGATTACCTCATTCTGGCTCATGCTGCTGATCACATTTTTAACGGAGTTATAAACCACTGTATCGATTCTCCCCTCCGCGTTCGCTACGGAAGAATTCAGCGTCTGCGCAAATTTGAGCGGATCCGTAATGCGCCACAGCACATAACTGTCGCTTAACATGGTCTTCTTATCCATGGTAATCACGTCAGACGCCGCCAGATCGTACAAGAGGATCTGCTTCGGCAGCGTGTCCGCTGTCTGAATAAATGGAAGCTTCAGTGTAACTCCCGCGGTATCAATGATCCGCTCCACCCGGCCGAACTGCCGGATCAGCTTATACTCATTTTCATTCGTTACTACAACTGAACCTAATAATACTATAATGACGGCCAGTCCTGCAATAGTTACTGTCACTTTTTTCAATGTTTTTTTCATTCTGCTGCCTCCTCTGCCCCATGATCTGTCTGGCTTCCCGTGCTCTGAGTTCCCGAACCGCCCTGCTTCATGCCGCTTTTTCCATCATTTCCTGTACGTTCTCCTGCACTGTTTCCCAGTGAATTCTGTCCCGTCGCGTTATTTCCCGCACTCTGGGACGCTGCAGCTCCTGCTGTGCCCGTAAAGCTGTCTAAAGGCAGGATCGTATCCGTCTTGCCGGTACCGTCGATGATCACCTTCATTCCCGGCAGCACATCCTCCATAGCCTCATAGAACATGCGCTTTCTTGTCACTTCCGGATTTTTGCTGTATTCCTCGTACATGGCGTTGAACTTCGCCACCTCCGCGTTAGCCTCGTTGACTCGCTGCACCTTTGAGGACTCTGCCTCCTGCAAAATCTTATCCGTCTGCGCCGTAGCCTCCGGAAGCTTTTCATTGCGGTACTTGTTTGCATTATTAATCGCTGTTT
The DNA here is from genome assembly GCF_014288005.1 of Hungatella hominis. Taxonomy (NCBI): domain Bacteria; kingdom Bacillati; phylum Bacillota; class Clostridia; order Lachnospirales; family Lachnospiraceae; genus Hungatella; species Hungatella hominis. The sequence continues at coordinate 514,515 of NZ_JACOPB010000001.1, read as the reverse complement.
CCTTGCCCTGTTTGGCGGTCTCCACGGCTTTAAACGCCTCCATCACCTCCGCTGTCGGCGGTTCGGAATCCTGGATTGTGACGTTCACCACGGAAAGTCCCACATCATGCTGTTCCAGCTTATTCATAATCATCTCTTTCACCCTGGACTGTATCTCATTTTTTCCGGTCGTCAGCACCGAATCCACATCGTAGCTTCCGATAACGGTACGGATACAGCTTCTGCTGATATTCTGCAAAATGGTGAATGGGTCCTGAGACGCATACACGGCCTTCACCGGATCCACTACCTTATATTCCACGAAGAAGTCCACATTTACAAAATTGTAATCACTGGTAATCATCAGAGAGTCCGCTTCCTCCGACTGGTTATCCGATGGATCGTAACCGATAGCCACGCCCTGTATGGTGGTATTCACCTTCTGTACCCGCTGAATAAACGGAATCTTAAAATGCAGCCCGGGCTCCGCGACCGTCTTCGCCGATCCGAGGGTTGTAAGCACCGCCTGCTCCTGTTCCTGAATGTTATAAACAGAGCCAATCCCTATGACAGGAATCGCTATCACCAAGACCGCTATCACTCCTGATTTCTTGAGCAGACCTGTAATCTTATTCAACTTTGGTTTCTTGCTGGGATCAAATGTTTCCATATTTTCTCCGCCTTTCTTTCTGTCGTTTTTCTGGTTTCTCTCGTAAAGGGCACGGAAAACGCGGCCGCGTTTCCTTTATGCAGACTATGAAGTCCCATAAAGCAAGCTTTCCTATGTAATAAAAAAAGACCTTTACTGACAGCCATCTGGTTATCAATAAAAGTCTTGCACATTTCATAAGTATGCGGATAAAGGTTCCTTTATCGTTCTGACGCAATCTTATCCAGCCCCGGGGCTGGAAGCTACTCCCTCTTACGATTGATGATACTATATCACAATCCGGTTACATTGTCAAGAAAATATCATATCATTCCTGACACCATATCTTCCCAAGTTACAGCTCCGATCCCCCTTACCTACAACTCTGAACCCAACTCAGGATCGTTATACGATGCATAGACATAAAGGGCTTCATCCCCCTCATATCTGTAAATTTCGATGACAAACAGCCCTTCATAGATATAGCTGCTCTGCTCCTGCTTTACAATATCTCTGGCTTCCTCCATAATCTCATCGGACTTCCGGTCTTCCGCCGCAATTCCGCTGCTCTCCTCTGTCGCAGTCAGAAAACGCTCCAGAAAGGCCAGTGAGGCTTCGTTGCTGTAAAGTCTGGATATATATTCATGAAGTTCATTGGTCGCAGTGTCATAGTTCACATCGATATACTGGTCTGTGTATTCGTCGTCCCGCGTTTCACTCAGGTTATCCTCCAGATAGAGGCTTCTAATGCTTTCAAAATAAGACGTATCGTAATATAAGTAATTATCCGTATAGAGTTCGTCGGAATCAAGTTTATAGCCAAAGTCAGAACTCTCGACAGCAGCCAGCAGCTGCTCACTCACATAAACGCCATCCGCCGGAAAATGGTAGTAAGCCATACACGGTTCGCCCGCTTCTATCACGTCCTCATCATCCAGCTCCGTAAAATCAGATTCATAATCATAGTTATATGCCTCCGTCGTCTCCGCAGCTCCTTTGAGATAATCACTTAAGTAGCCTTCCAAGTTTGTAAAGGCAACCATGGCAATGGTGACAAGACCGACTGCAGCCATAATCAGCACAGTTTTTCCTGCGTTGCTTTTCTTCCCCTCCGGCTTCATACTTCCGGTTCCTGTCGGGCGGCTTCCCGCTCCATAACCGCCTGTGGCTGTACGGTACGCCCCGGAACCTTCTGCCGGTTTCCCGTATGATCCGCTTATACTGCCCGTTCCTGCCTGCTCTGATGTTCTTGTCTGTCCCTGCTTCGACGCCGTTCCTGGCGTCCGTCCTCCACCGGAAGCTGCTGCGCCCGAAAAAGGCCTCTGAACAGGCTTATTGGGAGCTGTACCGCCTTGAACCGGACCACCTTGAACCGGGCGCCCCTGGGCCGGACGGCCTTGAACCGGACGGCCAGCCGAACTGCCATAAGCCGTTCTGGCAGGATTACCACTTTCCTCGTGGTGATCCGCCTCCAGATATGGATTATGGAAGCCGCACTCCGTCTCATACTCCGGATGTCTCTCATTGAGATAGTAATCCACGTTCTGCGTATAGGGATTCCTGATCACCCTTCTGCAGCGCGGACAGTAATTCCCCGCGTTTACAGGAAGGTCACAGACCGGGCACATCTTCTTCATCATCGCACTTTCCCCCTCTTTCTCCGTCGTATTATAAAACTCACACAAAGCGATACTATCCAAGCACGAGATGAGCCACCGCGATCTCATCGTCCTCGCGGAAGCCCTGCGCGCAGACCAGGATATTGTATACATACTGACTATCCAGCCCTGTCATTTCCGAAATCTTCTCGATGTTGTTTCCCTGCAAAGTCAGCTCCATCACACGGTGCACATCCTCCGCCGTCTTCTTTAAGAGCTCGTCGTGATTGGACTGAAGCTTCATCCCATCCGTCTGCAAATCCTCTTCGGTAATAAAATCTTCCAGGGACAGCTCTTTCTCCCCTTCCCCGCTCTTATAATACTCTTCCGACATCTCCCAGTCTTCACCCTGGTTTTTCTTTTCTTCCGACATAAAGTATCTCCTCCGTTTAAAACAAGGGGTGCTGCAGGTAGTCCTAGCGCTTTGCTAAGGCCATCTGCAGCACCCCCCATTTTTTAATCCTGTGTTACGACGCGGCGCAGCACAGCATCTTATCTCTTGTTCTTTAAGAAATCCGGAATATTGATCTGAACTTCTCTGTTTACGGTTGGTCTGTAAGGCTGTCCGGCACCCTGGGAAGCACCTGGTGCACCGGCCTGTCCGCCATAATTTGGCTTGTTGTAGTTTGGATTGTATCCCTGGTTTCCATAGTTTGGATTGCCGTAGTTCGGGTTATAATTCGGATTGTAAGCAGGCGCGGTTGCCGCAGCTTCCTGATTCGGGTTAGGATTCTGGTTCTGCGCCGGCTGTGCTGTCGGTTTCTGCGGTCTCGTATAGCCGGTTGCACTGCCGCCGAAGCTTGTCATGACCTTGCCGACAGGAGTCTCATTCCCCATATCGAGGCCGGTGGCAATAACAGTAATGCTGGCTTCATCCTGAGCAGTCTCGTCATACATGGCGCCGAAGATGATGTTGGCTTCGTCTCCTGCCATCTCCTGAACGTAGCTGGCCGCTTCGTTGGCCTCGATCAGGCTGATATCGCCGGAAATATTGATGATAACGTGGGAGGCACCCTCGATAGTGGTTTCCAGCAGCGGACTGGATACGGCCTGCTTCACAGCATCGAGAGCCTTCTCGTCGCCCTTTGCCTTGCCTATACCGATATGTGCGATGCCCTTGTCCGTCATGACGGTCTGAACATCGGCGAAATCCAGGTTAATCAGACCTGGAACGTTGATTAAGTCTGTAATGCCCTGTACTGCCTGCTGAAGGACTTCATCCGCCTTCTTTAACGCATCCGGCATGGTGGTACGCCTGTCCACAATCTCAAGCAGACGGTCGTTGGGAATCACAATTAAGGTATCAACGCTCTCTTTTAAGCGCTCGATACCTGCGATCGCATTCGACATACGTGTCTTTGCCTCAAAGCGGAACGGCTTTGTGACAACACCGACTGTCAGAATCCCCATATCTTTTGCAATCTTGGCAACAACGGGAGCCGCACCGGTTCCTGTTCCGCCGCCCATACCACAGGTAACGAACACCATGTCCGCGCCCTTCATGGCCTGAGCCAGTTCCTCAGAACTCTCCTCGGCAGCCTTCTCTCCGATCTCAGGCTTAGCGCCTGCTCCGAGTCCCTTTGTCAGTTTCTCTCCGATCTGCATAGCCGTAGGGGCCTTGCAAAACTGAAGTGCCTGCTTGTCTGTATTAATTCCGATGAATTCTACACCGGCGATACTCTCATCAATCATACGGTTTACTGCGTTGTTTCCGGCACCGCCCACACCGATTACCAGAATTCTTGCAGCATTATCCGCCTCATTTATCTTAATCTCTAACAAGATTATATCCTCCTTTAACCATAAACAGCTTACTCTATAGACCTATCTAATATAATATTTGATTTTACCGAAAATATCAACCACTTTTTCAACAAAATTATAAGTTCTGAATGGAAATTTTATTTATTTTTTACAAACCGGTACGATGTGGCCGTCTCAGCCTCGTCATATGTATCGAGATACAGAGTCCCAGCAAGGCCGGTCAGCACGGGAAGCTGATCTTTCAGCTCGGAAATCTTGCCGTTCATCTGGTCGTTGCTTCCGAGATAAACGGTGATGTCCCCCAGGATTAAACTGGCGTTGCCGTGAGTATCGTACTGGATCCTGTCCACCGTAATCTCATGCGTCGACAATAGCTGCGTCAGATTCAGGATCTCATCGAAGATCCTGGTGTTTTCCACGGGAAGGGGCTGATGCAGGGCGATATGCCCGAACTTCAGTCCTGTTACCCATGGAATTCCCGGGAGCTTATTGCTGGAGCTCTCCACGATGATACCATCCTTGTCGAAATACATATAACTTCCCATATAGGAGACGTATCCGACCACGCTTTTCTCGTAAACGATGATTTCCACCCTCGTCGGACTCTGGAATACGATTTTATAGTCTTCTACAAACGGAATCTGTTCATGTTCCTTAAAATGATCTTTGTAAAAGCAGTAAATCGTATTCCGGTCCCACTTATCCTGAAACAGCAGACCGCGCAGTTCATCGGCGGTATACTGTTTATTCCCCGTTACTGTAATCTCTGTAATCCGGATGGACATTAAGATTACCGCCAGTAAGACGATAACCGCCGCCACAATTCCGATTACGATTCTTCGTTTGCTTTTTTCTGGTCTTATCATTCCATTCCTCTAATCACAGCGCCAAGGCTCTTTAAGTCCCGGCAGATATCTTCATACCCCCGCTCGATGTGGCTGCAGTCTGTAATCTGTGTCACACCACGGGAGGCCAGACCCGCGACCACCAGTGCGGCGCCGCCGCGTAAATCCCTGGCCCTCACGACTGCGCCCGTTAAAGGGTACAGCCCGCGGATCTCTGCCCTGTTATCCTCTATTATAATATCTGCGCCAAGTTTCTGCAATTCTTTTACAGTGCCAAATCTTCCCTCAAATACAGTTTCTTCCATACGGCCGGTTCCCTCAGCGGCGGCCATCACCGCCATCATTGGCGACTGTAAATCCGTCGGAAACTGCGGATAAGGACCCGTCACAACCGAATACTCTGCCGGGCGCCCTGTCATGGTCACGGAAATTCGGTCGTCATACCTCTGTATGGCGGCTCCCATCTCCTCCGCACAGCGCAGCACCGCCTCCATATGGGATGGCCGGATTCCCGTCAGGGTCACACAGCCCTCCGCGGCCATGGCCGCACAAAGATAAGTGCCGGCCACAATCCTGTCGCCGGTTACGGTAAATATGGAATCATGCAGGCTAAGTACCCCTTCAATAACCAGTGTTGAACTTCCCACCCCGTGGATCCTGGCTCCCATGCCGATTAAAAACAGGCACAGTTCTTCGATCTCGGGCTCCCTGGCAGCGCCGTGAATCACTGTCACGCCATCCGCCAGAACGGCGGCCATGAGGGCATTCTCGGTCGCTCCCACGCTGGGAAACGGGAAGTAGATATCGGCTCCCGTCAGTTCATTGGCAGTGACTAAAAGCTCCTCTCCATCCTCTTCTACCCGGGCCCCCAGCGCGTCAAGCGCCGTCAAATGCAGGTCAATGGGTCTTTCCCCGATAGAGCAGCCGCCGGGAAAACTGGTAACGGCTCTCTTCATCCGTCCTAACAGCGGCCCTGAAACAATGATCGAGGAGCGCATACTCTTCACAAACTCTTTCGGTATTTCCGTCTCTGTAACTACGGATGCATCAATCTTCAGCCGGTTTCCTTCCAAACGGCATTTACAGCCGATACTGTCAAGTATCCCCAGCATACAGAACACATCCTGTATCCTGGGGACATTTTCTATCACTGTCGTGCCTTTATGAAGAATTGCCGCCGCCATCATAGGCAGAACGGCATTCTTGGAACCCTGGATCTTTATCTCACCTTCTAAGGGCGTAAGCCCCTGGACTTCTATGACCGACAATCCGATACCTCCCGTGGCTTCTTATATACTATCCTATGTAAAAAGCGGGAAAAAGGTTATCATTTTTCCAGACGTATCTGATTGGAAACGCTCAAAACCATGCCCATTTCCATCATCAGGAACAAAACCGACGTACCTCCATAGCTGATAAAGGGAAGCGTGATTCCGGTGTTGGGAATGGTGTTGGTAACTACGGCGATATTTAAGATAACCTGGATCGCAATGTGCCCCATGACACCTACGACCAGCAGGGCACCGAATAAATCCGGCGCGTTGTCTGCAATCAGCATAAAACGGTAGATCATGAACAAAAAAATCAGGATCACCGACACGGCTCCGAAGAGCCCCAATTCCTCACAGATGATGGAGAAAATCATATCATTCTGCGCCTCGGGTACGAATCCCATCTTCTGGATACTCTCCCCTAAGCCTCTTCCCACCAGTCCGCCGGAACCGATGGCGTATAACCCCTGAAGCACCTGATAGCCGCCGGTGGACGGGTATTTCTCCGGCTCCAGCCAGACGAAGATACGGCTTAACTGATACTCCTTTAAAAGACCGATCTTCTCCAGGGCGGTTGCAATGGGACCGGCAAACGCCAGCACCCCCACGCCCGCGAATCCGCAGGCAAAAAACGGCCATTTTTTCTTACATGCCACAAACAGCATGACAAACGCGATTCCTGCAATGATAATACCGGAACTTAAGTTGTTGGCTGCTACAATTCCGGCGATAGGCAGCGTGGTGACAATCACCAGCAGCACGCCTCTCTTTTCGTTGATATTTTTGCCCATCTGTACGATCATGGATGCCAGCATGACGATCAGGGCGATCTTTACAAACTCTGTTGGCTGAATGGAGGCACCGCCCACTCCGAGCCAGCGCTTCTTACCGTTTCTCTCGATACCGAACAGTGCAGTGGCAATCATCAGCACATAGGAAAGGACGTAGGCCAGAACGGCAAATCTTGCGTACCAGTGGTAATCCATCTTAGAGATAATCAGCATAATGACAAAGCCGGCCAGTGCAATCTTCGCCTGTCTCATCATAAAATAGGCCGCATCATCATACTTTATCTGGGCAGCGTAGGAGCTGGAACTGTATATCATAACCAGACCGAACACGGTCAAAAATATCACCGTAAACAGCAGGCTGTAATCATAAAAACGGCGCGGTTTGTTTTTCTTTTTGTTAGGCCTGTTTTCCGCCATCTCATTCCTCCTCGCCAAAACTTTAGTGAGCGATAGCCGCATCCTGTTACAGACTGCGCACGCACTCCTTGAAAACATCACCCCGTTCCTCGTAATTGTTAAACATCCCCCAGCTGGCGCAGGCGGGTGACAACAACACGTATTCTCCGGCATTCGCATAGGATGCGCAAACTCTGACCGCCTCCTGCATGTCTTCCGCATACATGACATTGGTGAAGCCGTGTCTTGCGGCACATTCGGCGATTTTTTCTCTCGTCTGGCCTAAAAGGACCATGTATCTCACCTTTTTGCCGAAGGATCTGATCCATTCGTCATACTCGGAATTCTTATCGTACCCTCCCGCGATTAAGATTGTGGGGCCAGGCATGGCATTAACCGCCTGGATCGCCGCGTCGGGATTCGTTCCCTTGGAATCGTTATAGTACTTCACCCCCGCCTTCTCTGCCACGAACTCGATCCGGTGTTCCACCGCCTTAAAGTCCCTGATCACGCTCTGTATCGTCTCAAGCGGCACTCCCAGTTCCATGGTTATGGCAGCTGCCGCCATGACGTTTTCGTGGTTGTGGCGGCCCAGCAGATTCATGTCATGGATATTTATGATCTCCATGCGCACGCCGTCGTGGTTCCTTACAATCATATCGCCATCCAGGCAGATGCCCTCAGAGAGAAGCTCCCTGCTGCTGAAATAGATGACGCGCGGGGTCACAGTCTCTCCGAATCGCCGCAGAACCGGATCGTCGTAATTGAGGATGCAGGCATCCTCCTTCGTCTGATTCTTTGCAATCCCTTTCTTTACATCTATGTAGCAGTCCATCGTCTTATGGCGATTTAAATGGTCCGGCGTAATATTCAGGATCGCGCTCACGTCGGGTTTAAAATCTGTGATGGTCTCCAGCTGAAAGCTGCTGATCTCCGCGACCGTATAAGACTGGTCTGTCGTGCGGAGCGCGGTGGACGTATACGGTGTTCCGATATTTCCTACTACAAACACCTCTTTATAGTACGCGCTCATGATCTCCCCGACCAGAGAGGTCGTCGTCGTCTTTCCGTTTGTCCCCGTTATGGCTGCCAGCTTTCCCCTGGCATAATGGTACGCAAGCTGGATCTCACTCCAGATCGGGACCTCGCAGGCCTTCAGCACCTCGACAAACGGGGCATCAAGCGGGATACCGGGACTGATAACGCAGAGCTCCACGTCCTTTAACGCCTCCTTCGTCAGCTCTCCAAGGAGCACTTCAATTGTCTCGTCCTCTTTAAACTGTCCCCGGACCGCCTCCGCGTCAAGCGCCTCATTGCTGTCGTAGAGAATCACTTCGTGTTCTGTATCGAGTGCCATTCTGGAAGCGGCAATTCCACTCTTTCCGCTCCCTGCAACTAATATTTTCTGACTCATAGGTTACTCTCCTTCTTTACAGTCCAAGGTATGCCAGCAGGCAGAGAATCGCCGTCACAATAGAGAAAACGGCAACAACCCTGGTCTCGGACCAGCCGCACATCTCAAAATGGTGATGGATCGGCGCCATCTTAAAGAATCTCTTTCCGCCTGTTTTTCTAAAATACGTAATTTGTATAATATCTGACAGAACTTCCACCAGATAAATAAATCCAATGATCGCGATAAAGATCGGCATCTGCATCATATAGGCGCTGGACGCCACGAAACCGCCAAGCGCCAGGGAACCGGTGTCTCCCATAAACACTCTGGCCGGGTAGACGTTAAACAGCAGGAAGCCCAGCAGGCTGCCTACGACCGCGCCTGTGATCGGGCTGATCCCCATCTTCTCTCCCAGGGCCACCACGGTTAAGAAGGTGGCCACCAGGATAGTCACGCTGGTGCAGAGTCCATCGAGTCCATCGGTGAAGTTCACACCGTTGTCGGTTCCCAGCACAACAAAGAACAGAAACGGCACGAAGAATATACCAAGATCGATATAGAGGCCATTTTCGAAGCCTCCGGTAAATGGAATCAGCATGCTCGTTCCCACTGCCCTGGAATTGAGAAGGTAGTATGCAAAGACGCCCGTAATGATAAACTGTCCGATTATCTTCTGTAAAGGCTTAAGCCCTTCGGAGCGTTTCATGACGATCTTAATATAATCATCCAGAAAACCTACGATACCAAAACCAACGGTCATGAACAGAATCGGTATGATCTTCGGATAATCCTTCACGTAGAACAGAGAAGTAATGATAATGCTGGTCAATATGATCAGACCGCCCATAGTGGGAGTGCCCTGCTTTTTCAAATGGCTTTCCGGTCCCTCTTCCCGGACCTGCTGACCAAATTTTAATCTGTGGAGAAATGGTATTACTATAGGGCACAGTATCGCGCTTATGGCAAACGCTATGATAATCGCCAGTATCGTCTCGTTAATCATGTCACACCTCAATATTTTATGTATTCGTACTTTCGACAGCGGTTAATCCCCCTCGCTTTGCTCGGCGGAATGTAGCACAGTTAGTAGTATACGTCTTTTTTCCTGAATAATCAACTATAGAATCGAAACGAGGAAACAGTTTTTTCCTCTGTTGCTTCAATTCCCAGATAAGGCAGAATATTCTTAAAAATATCAGCAATGACAGGCGCCGCGATGGTTCCGCCGTAGTAGATTCCCTGCGGTTCATCGATGGTAATCAGGGCAATTACGGATGGATTATCCGCCGGTGCAAAGCCGATAAAAGACGAAATGTACTTCTTTAAGCTCCTCGGAAGTTTTTCCGAAGTGGCCGTTTTTCCGCCGATGCGGTATCCCTCCAGATACGCCTTTTTTCCGCTGCCCTCGGAGACGACCTTTTCCAGAATATAGCGCATGGTTTCGCTCGTTTCCGCAGAGACGATCCCTTCCTTCACCGGATAGGTAAAGTTGTGAATCACCTCGCCGTCGGCGCTGACGGCACCCACACCAAAGTGGGGCGTCACCCGATTGCCGCCGTTTACAATGGCTGAAGCCGTGGTAATCAGCTGCATGGGAGTAATCTGGAAGGACTGGCCGAAGGAGACTGTGGCCAGCTCCACCAGCCCCATATTCTCTTTCTTATGCATAATGGTGGCGGCCTCGCCGGGCAGATCGATCCCCGTCTTTCCCTTCAGTCCAAACTGTTCAAAATACTTGTAGTAATTATCCACTCCCAGGCGCTGGCCTACATCAATCAGAACCGGGTTGCAGGAGTTCATCATTCCCTGCAGAAATGTCTCGGAACCATGCCCCCCCACCTTGTGACACCGGATCTTCCTGTCCTCCACGATCCGGAATCCGGGACAGGAGAAATGGTCTTCCAGATTCACCACTCCCGCTTCCAGCCCCGCGGCGGCCGTCACGATCTTAAACGTGGAGCCAGGCTCGTAAGTATCGTTGATGCAGGGATTACGCCACATCTGGTTCAACAGCTCCTGCTTCTCCTTGGCACTCACATCTCCCGGGTCCTCCGGAAGCGTGAACGGGTCGTTTAGGTTGAATTCCGGAGCGCTTACCATAGCCATGATCTCTCCGTTCTGCGGGTTCATGACAATGATGGAGACCCGCTTCGCGCCTTTCTTCTCCATCACCTGGTACGCCGCCTGCTCGCAGTACTTCTGGATATTTACGTCCAGACTCACATGCAGATCCTGCCCGGCGATGGGCTCGATCCGGTCCTCAGCCGCATTTTCAATCTCAATACCCGCCGCGTCAGACATGGTCAGAATCTTCCCGTTCATCCCCTTTAAGTAATCCTCGTACTTGACCTCCAGACCTATGATTCCCTGGTTATCCCCTCCTGTAAATCCCAGCACCTTGGATGCCAGGCTGTCGTAGGGATAATACCGTTTGTAGTCCTCATCCACCTTCACCCCGGCCAGATGGTACGTCCTGATCTGGTCCCCCAGGGCTTTGTCCACATTGGTCTTAATAATCTCCCTGGAACTGTATTTTTCTACCTTTTTTCTGACAGAATCTTCCTCGATTCCCAATTCTTTGCTTAAAACTGCCACCACCTGATCCGGTTCCTCTATCTGATTGTGGATGACCGAAATGGTACAGACGGTCCTGTTGGTGGCGATGACGGTTCCATTAGCATCAACGATATTGCCTCTGGCCGCTTTGATCGTTCTCTCTCTTTCATGCAAGTCCTCCGCCATGGCACTGTAATGGGCGGATCTGAAAATCATAAGAAAAAACAGCCGCCCCATTAGTCCTGTCATGGCAAGAAATAACAGGAAAAACAGGATGGCTATCTTCTCTCTGTGATGTGTTTTATTAGAATTCATACGCTGCTCCACCGTCATCATTGTTACAGTATATGAAATTCCTGCGCTTTTATTCTTCCTTTGTCTCCGTTTCGGAAGCTTCTGTGGACGAGGAGGCGGTCGTCGGGATCCGTGCCGGATTCGTCTGTCCAGGCAGCGCGCCCGGCAGACCGTAGCCTTCCTCCTCGCTCGGACCGATTACCGCTTCTTCCGAAGGATCGAGAGCCTCCGGCGGAATTGTCTCTCCATTTTCCAGTGTCCCCACTGCCGTGCTTTCTTCTGTTCCTTCTTCCGTGGAACCCTCTGTGGAACTGCTGATCCCCTCCTCTGAAGGCAGTTCTGCCTGTCCGCCTTCCGGAAGTGACGGCGTGATATCTGTATCCGGGAATATATTTAAATAAGGAAGAATCTCAGTCATAATTTTCTGAAAGATTCCGCTGGCATACGTGCTGTGAGCCTGTTCCTCTACGTGCGGCTCGTCCACTACCACATATACGAGAACCTGTGGATTATCGGCGGGCGCATAGCCACAGAAGGATACGACGTAGTTTTTCTTGTCACGTCCGACCTTCTCGGCCGTTCCTGTTTTACCCGCGATTTTATAACCCTCTACCTTAGCGGCAGATCCGGTACCGCCCTGGGCGTTTACCGTCTTATAGAGCGCTTCGTTGATAAACTTCGTGGTAGATTCCGAAACAGTCTCGCGGACCAGAACCGGATCCATCTTCTTCACAATAGATCCCTGCTCGTTTAATATCTGTTTCACCACATGGGGCTCGTAGTAGGAGCCGCCGTTTATGACGGAACAGTACGCCGCCGCCATCTGGATCATGGAACAGTTAAAGTTCTGGCCGAAGGCATTGGTTGCGAGGGAAGCCGGATCGGCTGTCTCCGCGTTGTACATAAGCGTCTTGTTGTCCGCCTCGCCAGGAAGATCGATTCCGGTTTTGGAACCGAAGCCAAACTGCTGCTGGTATTTATAGAATTTCTGTTTTCCTACTTTCTGGGCAATGTGCATCATAACGACGTTACACGATTTCATAAGGCCCTGCTCCACCGTCAGATCGCCGTGACCGTACCGGTTTACACAACTGATCGGCCATCCGCCGATCTCCAGCTTTCCGTTACACGTATACGTCTCATTACCTGTGATGGAGCCTTCCTCCAGGCCCGCCGCCACGGTGAATATCTTGGCGGTAGAACCAGGTTCGAAGCCGTCGCTGATGCAGAAATTACGCCATGTCTGATTCCACGCCACCTGTTTTCCGAAGGACATGATCTCATCATTGGAATAGTGGGCATAAACGTTGGCCTCCGTCAGAGGCTCCGCGTCCTTATTCTTTCTGTGGTAATCGTCTATGGCTTCCTGAATGCCAAGCTGCTTCACCACATCATCGGTGTACTCCGGGCGGAGCTGCCTCGGATTGTTTAAATCAAAGGTCTTATCATTGGCCATGGCCAGGACCTCGCCATTATTGGGATCCATGACGATGACGCCCACCCGCTTGCTTCCGACCTCCTGCTCCCACTCCGTGATATATTTCTCAACGATCTTCTGAACGTTTGTATCGATGGTGGATACGACCGTATTGCCGTTGGATGCCGGCTTGATCACACGCTCCAGGTTGGAGTCGTCATTTAAATAGCCGTACTCCCTGCCGTTGGTTCCCATCAGCGTGGAATTATAGTACTGCTCAATGCCGCCGCTTCCATCCATGCCGTCGTCTCTGGCAAAGCCGATCACATTGCAGCCCACGGAGTTATACGGGTAAATTCTCTTATACTCATCCTCAAACCAGATGCCGCGGATGCCCTTTCCCTCTCCAGCCTTCTTAAACTCTTCCCGTTTTTCTTCCTTATATTTCTCGAAGTTTTCTTTCTGGTCGTAAGTCAGCTGCTTGGCGTAGCGGATATAGTACTTGTCCTTTTTCTCGTTGATCAGATTCATCATCTCCGTCCGGTCATAACCGAAGCAGTCTACCAGAGCGTTCACTGATGCCTCTAAGTAGGCGTTGGAATCCGACATAATCTGCTTGGGATCCAGGATCAGATTATACACTTTTTCACTCGTCGCCAGATACGTTCCGTTGCGGTCCAGAATATCGCCCCGCCGGAATGGTATGGTACGGCTGTCGTACTCCTGCTGCGACAGCACAATCTGATTAAAATCGTCCTTTTTATTGGTCATTAAATCGTACAGGACCATAACCAATGCAAACAAAGCCAGCGTAACTACCAGGACGGTAATCGCCAGCTTTTCCTGCATATATCTTGGAAATATCTTGGTTTTTCTATTTTTCTGCCTGTTAGTGTTTCGGGATGTCTTCATTCTGCCTTACATACTCACTTTCCGTCTTATCATACTGAAGAATCTGATTCTTATTAGCGTAGACCATGCCAAGTTCCTCTGTAGCAACCTTGTACACATGATCCAAATCAACGGAAGTATTAATATTCGTCTGCAGGGCATCGTTTTCAGTCTTTAACATCTCCAGCTCCGACTCCAGGCTCTCGATCGTATGAATTCTCGTCGTGATGGAAGACTGAAGATGGAGATAATTTACACATAAACAGAGCGTACAGACTGCTGCGATGGTCAGCATAATAACATAAGGCAAATCCATCTGTAAGGCTTTTTCACGATTCCGTCTGACTCTGTGGTTCACTGCCGGACGGCGTACTTCATCTGGTGAACGTCTTACCGGTACGCGTGCAGGTTCCAGCTTACGGACAGTATTCCCCTGTACGTAGGCAGCACTACGGTAAGAATGCACATTCTTTCTAGCAGCCATGCTCTTTTCCTCCCTTTTTAATTCCGCTCAAATACTCGAAGTTTCGAACTCTTCGATCTCTTGTTCCCGCAGGTCTCTTCTTCTGACGGTACAACCGGTTTTCTGGTGATTACCCGGCCTTTGCTGACTTTGCCGCAGACACAGACTGGAAAATCCGGCGGACACGTACAGGGATTCTCATTATTGCGGAAGCGAATCTTTACGATCCGGTCTTCCAGCGAATGAAAGGTGATAACAGCCAGCCTTCCACCCGGTTTCAATAAGTCGATCATCGTATCAATAGAATTATTTAAGACCTCCAGCTCCTGATTCAGTTCAATCCGAATTGCCTGGAATGTCTTCTTCGAAGGATGGCCGCCCACTGCGCGAACTTTCGCAGGAACCGCTTCCTTAATAATCTCTGTCAATTCTCCTGTTGTCTCAATCCGTTTTGTCTCTCTGGCCCTCACGATATGCTTTGCGATATTCTTTGCGAACTTGTCCTCTCCGTAATCACGGATAATTCTGTATAAATCAAACTCGCTGTACGTATTCACAATATCGGCGGCCGTCTGTGTGTTTCTCTGATCCATCCTCATATCCAGCGGAGCGTCGTCCTCCCGGTAGGTGAATCCCCGTTCCGGTGTGTCCAGCTGATAAGAGGATACTCCAAGGTCCAGATAAATGCCGTCTGCCTTTTCGATTCCTAAATCCTTTAGTACCGATTGTATCTCTTCGTAATTGCTTCTCACGATCGTAACTCTGTCTTCATAGTCACGAAGCCGTTCCGATGCCGCCGCGATGGCGTCTGCATCCTGGTCAATTCCGATTAATCTTCCGTATTCCCCGAGGCGTCTGCATACTTCCAAAGCATGTCCGCCGCCCCCAAGCGTTCCATCCACATAAATTCCATCTGGTTTTACATTCAGGCTGTCAATGGTTTCGTAAAGCAGCACTGACTTGTGTTCAAACATCATATTCCAAGTCCTTCCATATTCTCAGCGATTTCTTCCATATCATCGTATGTATTGGCTGCTGTCCACGCATCCTTGCTCCAGATTTCAATGCGGCTTCCTACACCCACAAGCACTGCATCTTTTTCGATGCCTGCGAATTCACGGAGCACAGCCGGAAGAAGAATTCTTCCCTGTTTGTCCACTTCACAGGAAGATGCACCTGCCAGAAAGAATCTGTTAAACTTTCTGGCGTTTGTGTTGGTCAGCGGCAGGCTTTTCAATTTTTCTTCGAGGGCTTTCCATTCTTCGTTATCATACACAAATAAACAGCCATCCAAGCCCTTCGTCACGACGAACTCTTCACCAAGCTGTTCTCTGAACTTCGATGGGACGATCAAACGCCCTTTTGCATCGACTGTATGATTGTATTCGCCCATGAACATACTAATCACCTGCTTGTACGTCAGAGAGAGAGTTTACACCACTCTTCCTCCATTCTCTACCACTTTGTACCACTTTCCACCACTTGTAGATTAATTTTAGTACATTTGTAAGGAAATAGCAAGGATATTTTCTAAAAAAGAATAAAAAAATAAGGCGGCAACGAATGGTTTCGTTACCGCCTCTAAATATGCCGTGTCTCTAATACCCGGCTACTATATATTGTTCTATCAGTTGATCCAGCTCTACACTTCTCTTATAAACAGTGCTGCTGTCCTGCTCGGTGTCTATACTTCTGTTTAATTTATCTCTTGCCTCTTCAATCTTACAGATCAACTCTTCTTTTGAAATCATATCAGTCTTCTCCTTTGCTCTTTAATCGTATCTGTCTGTGTTTCCAGATGAGCACCAGAGCTGATATCACTACTAATACCAATGACAATGCCTGAGATACTGCAATTCCTGTGTTAAAGAATATAAGCTGGTCCGTCCTGAGCCCTTCGATCCAGACTCTCCCCAGACCATATCCCAGCAGGTAAATAAGAAGCATTTCCCCATTAAACTTCTTACGTTTGCGATACCATAGCATGAATACTAACACGCCTAAATTCCAGACTGATTCATAGAGGAAGGTCGGATGCACCTGTATATACTCGACACCGTCCTTCACAATCAGGTGGTTTAATAGGTCCTGAGATATCATGCTCTCGTTGACCAGCGCTCTTCTGATTCTCATGGCAAAAAGGCTGTCCGTGTATCCGCCAAACGCCTCACAGTTAAAGAAGTTTCCCCATCTTCCTATAATCTGTCCGGTTATCAGTCCAAGGCAGCCGCTGTCAGCCATTGAAAAGAAAGAAAGCTTTTTCTTCCTTGTATAAACAGTCAGCGTTATGACCGCGGCAATCACGCCGCCGTATATGGCCAGTCCGCCTGCCCTTAAGTTTAAAATTGAAATCAGGTTGTCCCTGTAATTCTCCCAGTCAAAAATGACATAATAGATACGAGCTCCTATAATAGAAAAGATAATTCCATACAGAGCAAAATCCAGATAAATATCCGGGTCCTGTCCCCTCCTTTTCGCGTCGCTCGTCGCAACCCAGAGACCAGCCAGTATTCCAATTCCTATGATAATCCCGTAAAACGCTATGCGGAATCCAAATATCGAGATACTGTTCTGCAAATGGTCAATCGTAATACCCAAATGCACAAAACTAATATCTGCCGTATTTGCCATTGTTTTCTCCTTTCATGTTTTCTTTATTTTACCCCGTGATATGCCAAAAATCAAACATATTCGCCCGACATATTCGACCATAATTCGACAAAAACTGGCGTGAGTTCAGTTTGACTCTTTTATTTTTATGGATAATATGCTATTCTATATTAGTTGCAGGAAAAAATCAACCTTAAAAATGTTTAATAAAATAGAGGAAGGTAATGAATTATGAAATTAGGTATTGTCGGACTGCCGAATGTGGGTAAAAGCACATTATTCAACTCTCTTACAAAGGCCGGCGCAGAATCGGCCAACTATCCGTTCTGTACGATTGATCCAAACGTAGGCGTGGTTCCCGTGCCGGATGTACGTCTCGGAAAGCTGGCTGCGCTCTATGACTCAGCAAAGATCACGCCCGCAGTCATCGAATTCGTGGACATCGCAGGGCTCGTGAAAGGCGCTTCCAAGGGTGAAGGCCTTGGTAACCAGTTCCTTTCCAACATCAGAGAAGTGGACGCCATCGTTCACGTTGTCCGCTGCTTCGAGGACGGCAATGTCATCCATGTGGATGGCAGCGTGAATCCTTTAAGAGATATTGAAACCATCGATTTAGAGCTTATCTTCTCCGATTTAGAGATTCTGGAGAGACGAATCTCCAAGACGGCAAAGAGTGCCTTTAACGACAAATCTCTCGCAAAAGAGCTGGAGATCTTAAAGGCAGTGAAGGCTCACTTAGAGGATGGCAAGCTGGCCCGCAGCATGGAGTTTGAAGATGACGATGCTCAGGAATTCGTTTCCTCCTTAAATCTTCTCACCTACAAGCCGGTTATCTTCGCCGCCAACGTAAGCGAAGACGACCTGGCCGACGACGGCGCCTCCAATGAATATGTAAAAGAAGTCCGCAGCTTCGCCGCAGAAAACGGCAGCGAAGTCTTCGTCATCTGTGCCCAGATCGAGCAGGAGATCGCCGAACTGGAGGAAGACGAGCGCAAGATGTTCTTAGAGGACTTAGGCCTCACAGAGTCCGGTCTCGAAAAACTGATCGCCGCCAGTTACCACCTCCTGGGCCTCATCAGCTATTTAACAGCAGGCCCCACAGAGACGAGAGCCTGGACCATTAAAGTAGGAACCAAGGCGCCTCAGGCTGCCGGCAAGATCCACTCCGACTTCGAGCGCGGCTTCATCAAGGCCGAGGTTGTAAACTACCAGGATCTTCTCGACTGCGGCACCTATACGGCCGCCAAAGAAAAAGGCCTTGTCAGAATGGAAGGAAAAGAATACGTCGTAAAAGACGGGGACGTTGTCCTATTCCGTTTCAACGTATAAGCTCCACTCGTTTCATACCACAGACCGCGGTTCCCGGCATAAAGGCCGGAAAATAATAGCGGGAAATCTTTAGAAAAATAAAGATTTCCCGCTATTATTTTCCCCCAACATGGATTTGACAGTTCCCCCCTCATCGCTTAAAATAAAGGAAAGCATTGCCTGACACCAGAGCAGGCTCTAAAAGAAAAGGAGGCTGTCCACACAGATGAAACGATGCATTGCAGCGGCCGGAATAGCAGAGGGACACCAAAACGCCAGATCCATAAAGGAGGAATCACAATGTCTATTCCGGCACAAACCATATATCCAAGAACAGGAGACCGGCAGACCGTTTATTTAAACGCGGTCATCAAAGATCCCAATATTTCCGTCGGTGCCTATACGATGTACAACGATTTCGTAAACGATCCGGTCGATTTCGAAAAGAACAACGTACTCTACCACTACCCGATCAACAGAGACCGCCTGGTCATCGGAAGCTTCTGTTCCATTGCCTGTGGAGCCAGATTTATATTTACAAGTGCAAATCACACGATGACGTCCCTGTCCACGTATCCGTTCCCCTTATTCTTTGAAGAATGGGGCACTCCCCTCTCGGAAGTCACAGAATCATGGGACAACAAGGGCGATATCATCATTGGAAATGATGTCTGGATCGGTTACGAGGCTGTCATTATGTCCGGCGTCAAAATCGGCGACGGAGCAATCATCGGAGCGAGAGCTGTCGTAACCAAAGACGTGGAACCCTATACCATCGCAGGCGGGATCCCGGCAAAGCCAATCAGGAAGCGTTACAGCCAGGACATCATCACCCAGCTGGAGGCTGTCCGCTGGTGGGATTTACCTCACGACCAGCTTAAGCAGATCATCCCGGCTATCCGCGGCGGCAGTCCTGAAGCCCTGCTCCGCGCCTGCCATGCCCTGAACCAATAAAATAACCATTTCACCTATCCGGTTTTTGCCAGGCAAAAGCCGGATACTTTTAATAAGGAGAACATTATGCAAACCTTCCATGCAGAAATCCTCAAAAACACCGCCGGCAGACTCACTTATCTGCCCCTGCCGTTCTCTGCCAGAGAGATTTTCCAGCAGCCCAAAGGCACCATTTACGTCCAGGGAACCATAAACGGAATCCCTTACCGGAGCAGGCTCCTCTCCCGCGGCAGCGGCTGTTACATTATGCTTATCGACAAAGCTCTGCAAAAATCCCTCGGTTTTTGCGGCCTTCCCCTGCCCGTCTCTGTCACAATGTCCCTCGACGCCCCGGACCAGCCATCAGGCAGCCCGGCCGCTCCCAGCCCTTCCCTTTCCTCATGCGCCATGGACACCATCACCGCAGTTAAAACCCGTACAAGCGTACGCCATTACACGGATGCTCCCATAACCCCTGATGCTCTAAACACACTCCTGTACGCCGGAATGTGCGCGCCCAGTGCAAAAAACAAAAGGCCCTGGCACTTCCTTCTCCTGGAAGACCGGAACCTCCTCGCCGAACTCTCCGACGCCAATCCACACGCCCGTATGCTGGCCGGAGCCGCCTGTGGAATCGTCGTCTGCGGCGACCATAATATAGAAGGAACTAACGATTTCCTCTGCGAAGCCTGTGCCGCCGCCACCCAGAACATTCTTCTCTGCGCCCACAGCCTGGCCCTTGGCGCAGTCTGGTGCGGAGTTCTCCCCCACTCCCCATGGCAAAAGCTGCTGACACAGGCCCTAAACCTCCCACCCAAGGTATCCCCCATCACCGTCATAGCCCTTGGTCACCCTGCGCCCTCAACCACCTCACCCGAAAAAGCCGCCCCCTGGGATCCCGCCAAACTCCACCGCGCCACCTGGTAATCCCACCTTCCCCCACCGCCCCTATTTCGGTACTCTCTCCCTCCAGGCCACCAGTACACAGCCGCCGCCCCGCCGGGAAGCTGTGGGTGGGAAGGGGAAGGTGGCGTACCCCCTCGCCATTTACTCCAGCAGCGTATACCCCATCAAGCTCTCATCAACCTCCTTCGCCGCTTCTCTCCCTTCCCGGATGGCCCAGACCACCAGCGACTGGCCTCTCCGCATATCTCCCGCGGTAAACACGTGCCGGGCGTTCGTCTTATACTTTCCGGCCTCAGTCTCCACATTGGTCCTTGCGTTCAGCTTCACGCCGAAGGCATCCGCCACATAGCTCTGACTCCCTAAAAATCCGGCGGCAATCAGTACCAGATCGGCAGCTACCTCCTTCTCGCTTCCGGCTACCGGTTCCATTATGATCCGGCCCGACTTTTCATCCCTTTTCGGCTCCAGTGACAGGAGCACGGCTTTCGCCACTCTGCCATTCTTATCCTTAACAAACTCCTTCACTGTCGCCTGGTACATTCTCGGATCGGTGCCAAACACGGCGATGGCCTCCTCCTGGCCGTAATCCGTCTTCGCAACACGGGGCCATTCCGGCCAGCTGTTGTCGGGCGTCCTCTTTTCCGGAAGCTTCGGCATCATTTCCAGCTGAAGAACCGATGCGCAGCCATGGCGGATGGCGGTTCCCACACAGTCATTTCCCGTATCGCCGCCTCCGATGACAAGCACGTGCTTTCCTTTGGCCGACAGGTACGACTGATCCTTTAAGTTGGAATTCAGCAGGCTCTTCGTGGTGGATTTAAGGAAATCCACTGCAAAATAAATTCCCTCCGAATCTCTTCCCGGCACTTTAATGTCGCGGGGATTGGACGCGCCGCAGGCCAGTATCACGCGGTCAAAATCCTTTAAGATATCCTTTGCCTTGTGGTTCCTCCCCACATCGGCTCCCGTGACAAAAGAGATTCCTTCCTCTTTCATCACATCCACCTTGCGGTCGATCACCCATTTTTCCAGCTTCATATTGGGGATACCGTACATCAGCAGGCCCCCGACGCGGTCTTCCCGCTCGAATACCGTTACGCTGTGGCCCCGCTTATTTAACTGGTCCGCGGCCGCTAAACCGGCCGGGCCGGAGCCGATGACTGCCACCCGTTTCCCGGTTCTGATCTTCGGCGGGTTAGGGCCGGCAATCCCCGTTTCATACGCCCGCCGTATTATGGCTCCCTCATTTTCCTTGATAGCGACCGGAGTTCCGTTGAATCCGCAGGTACAGGCCGCCTCACATGGCGCGGGGCATACCCGGGAGGTGAACTCCGGAAAACTGTTGGTCTTTTTTAAGCGGTTATAGGCCTGATCCCATGTTCCCGTATAGACCAGATCGTTCCACTCCGGAATCAGATTGTTTAAGGGGCAGCCAGAAACCATTCCCCCCATCATCATTCCCGACTGGCAGAACGGCACGCCGCAGTCCATACAGCGGGCCCCCTGGCATTTCTGTTCCTTTTCCGAGAGCGGAAAGTGGAATTCGTCATAATGCTTAATCCGGCTCTTGGGATCTGCCGCCCTTCCTGTCTCTCTGTCATATTCTAAAAATCCTGTTGGCTTTCCCATGCTTTTCCTCCTTTCGGCTCACTTCTTCGTATTCGCATAAAATGCTTCAATCTGTGCCTGTTCGCTGCTTAAGCCTTTCTCCTCCATCTGGACAATGGTATTCATCATACGGCGGTAATCGTGAGGCATGATCTTCTTGAATTTCGGCAGATACTCACCAAAGTTGTCGAGAATCTCTTTTCCTCTTTCCGAATTGGTGTAAGCCACATGTTCCTTTATCATTTCCTTCAGCTCCAGAACATCGTATTTATTCGTCACTTCCTCAAAAGAAACCATTTCTTTATTCAGTCTCTTATACAAATCCCGTTTCTCATCCAGAACATAGGCGATTCCGCCGCTCATGCCCGCCGCAAAATTCTTTCCAGTCGGTCCCAGCAGGACGACACGGCCTCCGGTCATATACTCGCATCCGTGGTCTCCCACGCCTTCCACCACTGCGGTAGCGCCGGAATTTCTCACACAGAACCGTTCACCGGCCACGCCGCAGATAAACGCCTTCCCACCGGTCGCCCCATAAAGGGCCACATTGCCGATAATGATGTTTTCTTCGGCTTTAAAGGTCACGCCCTTCGGCGGATAGACCACCAGCTTTCCTCCGGACAAGCCCTTGCCGAAGTAATCGTTGCTGTCTCCAACCAGCTCCAGCGTAAGCCCTTTCGGGATAAATGCGCCAAAGCTCTGGCCGCCGCTTCCCGTACAGTTTACGGTATACGTATCCTCCGGAAGTCCCTCCGGGTACAGCCTGGTGATCTCGGATCCGAATATGGTTCCCAGCGCACGGTCCGTGTTGGAAACATCGATCTGAATGCTCTTTTTCTGCCCATTCACCAGTGCCGGTTTCAATTTCTTCAGCAGGATCTTTTCATCGATGGTCTTTCCCAGTTCGAAGTCGTAGACCGATTTGTGGTTATAGCCGGCCAGCTTTTTATCGGTATATGGATTGCCAAGAATGGCCGAGAGATCCACCTTATCCGCCCTTTTCGAAGAAATATGCTCCTTCTTTTTCAGCAGATCGGTACGTCCCACCAGTTCATCCACCGTGCGGACTCCAAGCTTCGCCATATACTCCCGCAGCTCCTGCGCAATGAAATACATGAAATTGACCACGTATTCCGGTTTCCCCTTAAAACGCTTCCGAAGCTCCGGATTCTGCGTCGCAATCCCCACCGGGCACGTATCCAGATTGCAGACCCGCATCATCACGCATCCCATGGTTACAAGGGGAGCCGTCGCAAATCCGAACTCCTCCGCCCCCAGCATACAGGCAATCGCCACATCACGGCCTGTCATCAGCTTGCCGTCAGTCTCCAGGATCACCTTGTCGCGGAGGCCGTTCATAATCAGGGTCTGGTGTGCTTCCGCCACTCCCAGCTCCCATGGAAGCCCTGCATTGTAAATGGAATTTCTCGGCGCCGCCCCCGTTCCGCCGTCAAAGGAGGAGATCAGGATCACCTGTGCTCCCGCCTTGGCGACGCCTGCCGCGACGGTGCCGACTCCAGCCTCAGATACCAGCTTCACCGAGATTCTGGCCTCCGTGTTGGAATTTTTCAAGTCGTAGATCAGCTGCGCCAGGTCCTCAATGGAGTAGATATCGTGGTGAGGCGGCGGTGATATAAGGCCAACACCCGTTGTGGAATGCCGAGTCTTTGCCACCCACGGATATACCTTGCCTCCGGGAAGCTGGCCGCCCTCTCCGGGCTTCGCTCCCTGGGCCATCTTGATCTGTATCTCTTTGGCGCTCACCAGATAGCGCGAGGTAACGCCGAACCGCCCGGAGGCCACCTGCTTGATTGCGGAGCACCGGTTCACCCCGTCGGCTCCGGGAGTCAGACGCTCCAGACTCTCTCCGCCCTCACCGCTGTTGGATTTGCCGTGGATCCGGTTCATGGCGACAGCCAGCGTCTCATGAGCTTCCCCGGAGATGGAGCCGTAGGACATGGCCCCGGTCTTAAACCGTTTCACAATAGATTCCACGCTTTCCACCTCGTCGATGGAAACCGCTTTCTGCTTCGTATAATCGAAGTCAATCAAGCTCCTTAAATTCACCATCTGGCCTTCTTCATTCAGCGCATGTGTATACTGTTTAAACGTCTCATAGCTTCCCGTTCTGGCCGCCTCCTGGAGCAGGTGGATGGTCAGCGGATTATAGAGATGTTCTTCCTGTCCAGCCCTGGCCTTGTGGCTTCCGACGCTCTCCAGAGTTAAATCCACATCGAGACCGAGGGGATCGAAGGCCATGGAGTGAAGCGTATCCACATCATTTGCGATATCGTCCAGCGTAATGCCTCCGATCCGGCTCACCGTATCGGTAAAATACTTTTCCACCACGCTCTTTGAAATGCCGATGGCCTCGAAGATCTGTGCTCCCTGGTACGACTGGATCGTGGAAATGCCCATCTTGGAGGCAATCTTAACGATTCCATGGAGCACCGCGCTGTTATAGTCTTCCACCGCTGCGTAATAGTCCTTATAAAGCATCCCGCTTTCGATCAGCGCCCGAATGGATTCCTGCGCCAGATATGGATTGACCGCGCAGGCTCCATATCCCAGCAGCGCAGCGAAATGGTGTACCTCTCTGGGTTCTCCGCTCTCCAGGATCAGAGCCACTGAGGTGCGCTTCTTCGTCTTCACCAGATGCTGCTGCAGGGCGGATACCGCCAGAAGCGAAGGAATCGGCACATGGTTCTCGTCGATGTCACGGTCGGAAAGGATGATGATATTCGCCCCGTCCCGGTGCGCCCGGTCCACCTCCAGAAACAGCCTGTCGATTGCCTTTTCCAGAGAAGTATTCTTATAATATGTGATCGGAATGACCTCCACCTGGAACCCGGGCCTCTTCATGTATTTGATCTTCATCAAGTCCGTACACGTTAAAATCGGATTGTTGACCTTTAAAATCTTGCAGTTCTCCGCTGTTTCCTCCAGAATATTTCCCTCTTCACCGAC
The DNA here is from genome assembly GCF_014288005.1 of Hungatella hominis. Lineage (NCBI taxonomy): Bacteria > Bacillati > Bacillota > Clostridia > Lachnospirales > Lachnospiraceae > Hungatella > Hungatella hominis. Next base: position 489,813 of record NZ_JACOPB010000001.1, on the reverse strand, counting down.
ATACACGGCAGTGGAAGTCACAATCTCCTCTCTAATGGCGTCGATCGGCGGGTTTGTCACCTGTGCAAACATCTGCTTAAAGTAATTAAACAATGGCTGATGCTTTCTGCTTAAGACCGCCAGCGGACTGTCGGCTCCCATAGCGGATACCGCCTCAGCCCCGTTTAAGGCCATGGGAAGAATCATCGTCTTGTATTCCTCGTAGGTGTAGCCGTAGGCTTTCTGGAGTCTGGAACGCTGCTCTGCGCTCATGTCCGCGACTCCCTTGTTGGGAATCGGTAAATCTTTCAGCTCGATTAAGTTGGAATCCAGCCACTCGCCGTAGGGCTGTCTCGACGCATACATTTCCTTTAGCTCGCTGTCTGACACAAGGCAGCCCTTTACCGTGTCGATCAGGAGCATTTTCCCGGGACGGAGGCGGTCCTTTCTCACCACGTGATCCTGCTCTGTGTCGATGGCTCCCACCTCGGAAGCAAGGATCATCTGATCGTCATCCGTGATGTAGTATCTGGAAGGCCGCAGCCCATTTCTGTCTAAAACCGCGCCGACGAGATCACCGTCGGAAAATACGATGGAGGCCGGACCGTCCCACGGTTCCATCATAGTCGCGTAGTAGCTGTAAAAATCCTTGATCTCCTGAGGCATGGATTTATCATGGGCCCATGGAGCCGGGATCGTCACCATGACGGCCAGAGGGAGTTCCATACCGCTCATCACCATAAATTCCAGGGCATTGTCCAGCATGGCCGAATCGGAGCCTTCCTGATTGATGATCGGGAGCACCTTGTGCATATCGTACTTAAAATACTTCGATTCCATGGTTTCTTCCCGTGCCATCATCTTATCCACATTACCGCGGATGGTGTTGATCTCTCCGTTGTGGACGATGAGACGGTTGGGATGCGCCCTCATCCAGCTTGGATTCGTGTTGGTGCTGAACCGGGAGTGTACCACGGCGATGGCCGACTCGTAGTCCTTATCCTGTAAGTCAGGGAAAAATCTGCGCAGCTCCTTCACCAGGAACATTCCCTTGTATACAATCGTACGGCTGCTCAGCGATACCACGTATGTATTGTCGTTGCTCTGCTCAAATACGCGGCGTGACACGTAAAGCTTCCGGTCAAAATCCAGTCCCTTTTCCGTGTCGGCCGGCTTCTTCACAAAGCCCTGGGCGATACAGGGCATACAGTCCACCGCCCTCTCGCCGATCAGCTCCGGGTGCGTCTCCACATCTCTCCAGCCTAAAAATTCCAGGCCCTCCTTCTTTACGATGATTTCAAACATCTTCTTTGCCTGGTTTCTGGCAAGCTCATCCTGGGGAAAGAAGAACATGCCGACTCCATATTCTCTCTCGCCTCCAATCTCGATACCGAGAGATTTTGTCACCTTCTTAAAGAATTTATGTGATATCTGGAGCATGATGCCGACTCCGTCGCCCGTCTTTCCCTCCGCGTCCTTACCGGCGCGGTGCTCCAGATTCTCGACGATATGAAGGGCCTGCTCCACCGTCTTATGGCTCTTTACGCCTTTCATGTTGGCAACTGCTCCGATTCCGCAGTTGTCATGCTCAAACCTGGAATCATATAATTCCGGCGTTTTTCCTGGTGTGGGGGATTTTGAATTTTTAACCATAATTTCATTCCTTTCTGGCTGTACTCTTTTATCAGGGGTGCAAAGCGACAGCAGGTTTTTCGTCGAAGCACAGAGCAGCGGAAGCGGTAAAAGACCAGGACTCCTTCCTTTTCCTATAAAATAAAAAAACACAGACCCGCGGCTTTCTATGCTCGTCGTCGGGCCTGTGTTCCATATTTTACGATACTGTTTTATTACCATGGCATCTCCGGCTTCTGCCAGCCTCTGCCTGTGCTTCAACTTTTTTTAGATAATACTACATCTGTTTCCATTTGTAAACCCCTTTTTTCACAGCAGTTGTCAGTTTATTTGACAATTTATGTGTATGAGCCTTTTATTTTTCTAATTTTTGTTCTTAATCTTGTATTCACCTAACAATTCAGCGGTATTTTTGCATAAAAATGATCTTCATCCAGTATTTCTCAATTTTCTGAAATTACGTCGCCTCAAGCCAGCGTCACATCGCGATAAATCCGCTCGATCGTTTCCTCCATGCTCATTTCCGCCGTCAATGCGTTTTCAGAAATATTTTTCAGGTAATCTTTCTCTCTCCACCAGTCACGCATGTCGCTTTCCCCAAATTCTTCCCTGTTACTCTTCGTCTGATGGCGTAACAGAGTAACCTCAAAAGGCAGGTCATAGTAGTAGGCAAAAACCGCGTCTCCAAACAGCGTCTTTGCAGAATCGAACAACGGCTCATACCGCTGGGAATTTAAGATTCCCTCCAGAATCGTCATCTCACAGTGGTCCCGGCCATATGCCAGGAGCTCCTGCATAAGCGGCAAAGCCAGCGTATTCTTTTCGCCCTTTACATGAAGAATTTCCCGGCGGACCATATCCTGGGAAATAAGCATGCTGTGATCTCCAAATCTGCGCTACAGCGCTCTGGCCACAGTCGTTTTTCCGCTTCCCGAATTGCCTCTGATTATGATTAATTTTGCCATGTATCTTCCCCTATCCCTCGTCAGAACTATAACATAAATTGGCGGAAAAGAATCGCTTCCTTTCCGCCAGTTTCTGCATATCATTCACTTATCGAAACTTGTCCATTACATCTCGCCGAGTCCGCTTTCGATCGCCTCGCTCATGCTCTTCATAGCCTCTTCTTCATCTTCACCGTCACAGATTAAGTTGATCTCTGTACCGCACTTGATGCCTGCTGCCATAACATTTAATACGCTCTTTGCAACAATTCTCTTCTCACCGCACTCGATGATGATGTCGCATTTAAACTTCATGGCTGTCTGGGAAAGAACTCCCGCTGGTCTTAAATGAAGTCCGGATGGGTTTACAACAGTAAGTGTTTTTGTTAACATAATATTTTCTCCTTTATCCTCTAATCTATATACTCCTTATCGTTAATTTTATTACAATTCCCATTGGGTGTCAAGTTGTTTCAGTCCACGTTTGCCATCTTTACTGAGCCTGGCCTGCCTCCTTAGAATAGACGCATCCGCAGTAATCCTGCCGGTATAGACCGTACTCCTCCGACAGCTGCACAGACCGCTTATAGCCGTCTTTTTTCTTAAAATCGGATGGAAGATACGCCACGCGGTACTCCTTCGCCAGCTTCTCTCCGATCTCATTCAGTTTCTCTGCATTTTTTAAGGGGCTGATGGTAAGCGTCGTCGTGAAATAATCATAACGGCCGGCAGATGCGACCTTGGCGGCTTCCCGGAGCCGTAAATCGAAACATTTAAAGCAGCGTTCTCCGCCCTCGGGAACCTTCTCGAGTCCTTTGGCAATGCGGAAGAATTCGTCCGGTTCGTAGGGGCCGGTACGAAAGAGCACGGGATGCGCAAGCTTCATCTCAGAGATCAGCTTCTCCTGTTCCTTCACCCGCTTCATATACTCCTGTAGCGGATAGATATTCGGGTTATAATAGTACAGCGTAATCTCAAAGTATTTTGATAAGTATTCCAGAACGTAGCTGCTGCAGGGAGCACAGCAGCTGTGAAGCAGCAGTCTCGGCACCTTCCCCTGTTTCTCAAAGTCTTCCAGTATGGTGTCCAGCTCTTTCTGATAATTTCTGTGGTTCATCCTTTTATTCTCCTTCTCTGATTCACAGGCAAAGACCGATGCTCCGCTGAAGCGGAACCCGCCGCCGTCTAAAATCTCCGTATGTATTGCCGTCCTGCATCTACATTTGCAAAGCACAAAAAGGCGTGAGCACTCTCATGCCACGCCTCCTTTCTGCTTCTTACAAGAAGTCTCTGATTCGTTTGCTCCGCACCGGGTTTCTGAGCTTTCTGAGTGCTTTCGCCTCGATCTGCCGTATGCGTTCACGTGTTACATTAAATTCTTTGCCCACTTCTTCCAGTGTGCGCGGATGTCCATCCTCAAGGCCGAAGCGCAGTACAATAACCTGACGCTCCCTCTCCTTTAAATCACCGAGCAATGCGTCGATATGCTCACGGAGCATTACGGACTCCACGTTTCCTTCCGGAGTCACCACATTGTTGTCGGCGACAAAATCGCCTAAGTTAGAGTCATCCTCTTCACCGATCGGGGTCTCCAAAGAAGCTGGTTCCCTGGCAATCTGCATGATCTCCATTACCTTGTCCTCAGACATGTCGAGCGCGTCTGCGAGCTCAGTGACGGAGGGCTCATAGCCCAGTTCCAGCGTCAGCTTTCTCTGCATTTTTGACATTTTATTGATGGTTTCGACCATATGCACCGGAACACGGATTGTCCTTGCCTGATCGGCAAGCGCCCTTGTTACGGACTGGCGAATCCACCACGTAGCATATGTACTTAACTTATAACCTTTTGTATAATCGAACTTCTCAACGCCCTTAATAAGACCTAAATTCCCTTCCTGAACAAGGTCTAAAAAGCTCATACCGCGGCCGGTATACCGTTTTGCGATGCTGACAACCAGTCTTAAATTCGCTTCAATCAAGCGCTCCTTCGCATCTTCATCGCCATCGGCTTTTCTCTTTGCAAGACGCAGTTCCTCGTCCGCGCTTAAAAGCGGAACGGTACCGATCTCTTTTAAATACATGCGGACAGGATCCTCTGTACCTATTCCCTCCAGCAAGTCAATGGCATCGAGGTCGATATCCTCCTCGTCCGCCCCTTTAATAAAGCTGTCATCCAGATCATCGTCGAGCAGCAGAGCATCATCTGACAGGAGCACATCATCAGCCAGTATCGAGTCGTCAATTACCGGGATCACGTCAACGCCGCGATTCTCCAGGTACGAATAGATCTGATCCATCTGCTCCGGGGTCAGTGATTCCCCCATAAAGAAGTTGTTAATCTCCGTTACGTCCAAAGCATTATGCTTTGATTTTCCCAGTTCCACGAGCTTCCCCAGCTTCTCTAAAAAATTATCTTTTTCCACTTAATAACGTCCTTTCGCTAAGAAGTATACATAAAAGTCCACACAACTTTTCATTATATACTACCGGATTACATATTTCAACATTTTTCTGCGCTAAATTGCAGATTTATTGTTTTTTGGAAGGATTTCTCATAATCCGGATCTGTTTTTGCAGATTTATGATCTGAGTCTCCATGCGTGTACCTCCGAATTCCCCATCCAGAACCCAGTCCACCGGTTCTTCCGGAATCACCGTGAGTGCCTTCGTTCTGAACTTATGAACGTACTCGTTAGGCTCTTCCTTCAAGAACATATAGTTGACAATGTTGCTTAGATCCAGAGGTGTTCTCGGCGTCCTGATTAAGAGCACCTCGAATTCTCCGTCATTTAAAGCCACATTCTGCGTGACCAGGCCCTTGAAGCCTCCCACGCTGATGGTATTCGTCACCATTCCAAAGATAAATTCCCCTTCCAGCGTAATCTCCTCGCTCTCCACACGCAGGCGGTAGGACTTGATGGAAGTCAGGCTCTTTACACTCTCCAGCATATAAGCCTGATGGCCCAGCATATTCTTCTTATCCTGGGGCGTTAAGTAGGACACTTCCGTAAATGCACCAAAGGCCGCGATATAAACGAAATTCCTGTCCCCGCAGAAGCTTCCGATATCGACAGGATACGCTTCCCCCTCCACCGCCAAATGCGCCGCGGCAATCATGTTCTTCGGGATTTTTAAGCTGGAGGCAAAATCGTTGGTGGAACCGGCGGGAATATATCCAAGATCCGGAATCCGGTCCAGCAGCATCATACCGCTTATGGTCTCGTTCAAGGTCCCGTCGCCGCCGCTGCAGACGATTAAGTCAGCGTCATTGCCTCTTGCCGCGGCAACCTCCATGGCATCCTTAGGCCGCTGGGTCACATGAACAGAAACTTCATACCCGGCTTTTGTGAAGATATCCAGAATATCCATCAACCGGTTTCTTATCTGAGCCTTCCCGGAACGTGGATTAAAGATAAACAGCATTTTTCTCATTATTCTCACCTTATCATCATAGTATACGCCTTAAATGCACTTGGCAGTGAATATGTCTCCCTGATCTCTTCCGGCGTCACCCAGAGGTAGTCTCCGGCCGGTTTTTCCTGCAGTTCCACGGCAAATCCCCTCATACGCCACTCCACATGGCTGAAGATATGCTTCGCCTCCGGAAGCCGGCGGACCGCTGCCAGCGGGACACGGTACATCTGCGCAAGTGTCTCATCTTCCAGCCATCCTTCCACGCCCGGAAGCTCATAGAGGGAGGCCAGAAGGCCGCTGCTATCCCGTTTGCGGATCGCCGTGCGCCCCTCCCACTCCAGAATAAGGATGGTCTTCTCCTCGATCTTTCTGGACTTTTTCGGTGTTTTTACAGGAATCTCCTTTGTGAGACCGTCACGCCTCGCCACGCACACAGAGGCCATGGGACATTCTCCGCAAAGCGGCTCCCCGTTGGGAACACAGACGATGGCCCCAATCTCAATGAGCGCCTGATTATAGCTTCCGGCCCCCTCCTTGGGCATGACGCCGAGAAGCAGCTCCTCCATCTGTTTTTTGACCGACTGCTTCAAAATGTCTTCCCTGCTCCCCGTCACACGGGATATCACCCGTAAAACGTTGCCATCCACGGCGGGAACGGGAATTCCATAAGCAATGGAGGCGATAGCACCTGCCGTATAGGATCCAATCCCCGGAAGTGTCTTAAGATCTTCCCAGGAAGCCGGAATAACTCCTCCGTACTGCTCCATAACGACACCCGCCGCTTTTTTTAAATTTCTGGCCCGGTTGTAATAGCCGAGCCCTTCCCACAGCTTAAAGAGCCTGTCCTCTGGCACTGCCGCCAGCGCCGCCGTATCGGGAAGCGCCGCCATAAACCGCTCAAAATACGGCTTCACAGCCTCTACTCTCGTCTGCTGCAGCATAATCTCAGAAATCCATACGCGGTATGGCTCAGGATTTTCCCGCCACGGAAGAACTCTCGCATGGTTCTTGTACCAGGAAAGCAGCGGCTTCTCCATGGCCTTCAACCGCTCTTCCTTCGAAAACTCGTCCTTCTTCGGCTCCAGCGTCTGCAGTTGATCGTAAAAAGAATAATTATTCATACTTATACATATCCATAAATTCCCCGGACAGATACCTCTCCGGAGACCACACGGACCACCTTTCCATCGGCCTTCTCAACGATCAGCTCGCCTTTCTCATCAATGCCCAACGCTTTGCCCGTATAGGCGCCCGCGGGATCCAGGACCTTCACTTCCCTGCCGAGATTTGCCATATGTTCATTATATACATCCATGAGGCCGGCTAAACTGCCGCATGACTTAAACTTTTCATAGTATCCCTCGTATGCCTTCATCACAGCGGCAATCAGCCTGCTGCGCCGCACTGGGCCTCCGGTCATGATACTTAAGGAGGTGGCTGACTCCCCCACTTCCTCCGGGAACTCGGTCATATTGGCATTGATGCCGATTCCGGTGACCACGTAGTGGATTCCTTCCAGCTCGGCGCTCATCTCTGTCAAAATACCGCAGAGCTTCTTTCCTTCCGCCACGATATCATTGGGCCATTTGATGACCGTTTCAAGCCCAGTCGTCTCCTTAATGCCGTCATAGACTGCGAGAGCCGCCACCAGCGTCAGCATGGAGGCAGATGACGGAAGGATGTCCGGCCTTAAGATCAGGCTCATGAAAATGCCCGTCCCGGAAGGAGATACCCACATCCGGCCCCGCCGGCCCCGCCCTGCGTTCTGAAAGTCCGTGACCACCAGGGTCCCGTCCGGAGCGCCTTCCTCCGCCAGCTTTCTGGCGCGAATATTGGTGGAATCAGTCTCCTCATAGTATACGATCTTCTTGATAAAACCGCCTTCCATGCTGCTCATAAGCTCGGCTTCCGTGATCACATCATCGCTGCTTAAGAGACGGTACCCCTTATTGCGTACCGCCTCGATCTGAAATCCTTCTTCCTTCAGCTGGCCGATGGCCTTCCACACGGCCGTCCGTGACACGCCGAACCGGTCGCACAGCTCCTGTCCGGATACGAATCCGGCCTCTTCTTTTATAGCTTTCAAAATCTCTGTCTTCACCGCTCTCACCCCCACCAGATGCTGACCGCACTGATGACAGCGAGGGCAAGCAGCACAATTCCAAACAGGAGAACCAGAATCCCCGAGGCCTTTTTCTTCTTTTCGCGGCCGCTCATACGGATCTTAAAGACCGCATTCATGATATTGAGCGATGCCGCCAGGAGGAAAATGACCGGAAACAGCAGCATATGGTCCTCCGGGTTCAAAAATGAGATGACCGCCAGCGCGACGATCAGGATTCCTATGATAATATGGGCCGCATCCAGCATCATGGACAAGTTTCTCGGGTTTCTGCTTCGTTCCTGTATATACATGTTCTATTCTCCTAACGTCGCCACCATCACAGCCTTGATGGTGTGCATTCTGTTCTCTGCTTCGTCAAAGACCACGGAGGCCTCTGATTCAAACACATCTTCCGTCACCTCGTTGCCCTTTACGGCCGGAAGACAGTGCATGAAGATGGTAGTATCCTTTTCCGTCTTCTCCATCAGCGCAGCATTCACCTGGTAAGGCTTTAGAAGCGCCACACGCTCGGCCGCCTTATCCTCCTCGCCCATGGAACACCATACGTCGGTATAGATCGTATCCGCGCCCTTTACGTCCTCCACGTTCTCGGTCAGAGTGACGGTGCTTCCGCTTTCCTTCGCATAGCCCTGACACAGCGTGACCAGCTCGTCCTTCGGCCATAAACACTTCGGAGCCAGAATCGTGAAGTTGACGCCCATCTTGCTCATACCGATCATCAGACTGTTGGCCATATTATTGCGTCCATCGCCTGCATAGACAAAGCTCAGCCCTTTTAAGTAACCAAAATGTTCCTTCATGGTAAGTAAGTCCGCCAGAATCTGGGTCGGGTGGTAATCGTCCGTCAGACCGTTCCACACCGGCACACCGGCGTATTTTGCCAGATCTTCCACTGTTTTATGTTTAAATCCACGGAATTCGATTCCATCAAAGATTCTGCCCAGCACGCGGGCCGTGTCCTCGACACTCTCCTTGTGTCCCAGCTGAATGTCATCCTTGCCTAAATATTCGGGATGAGCCCCTTCATCCACCGCGGCCACGACGAAAGAACACCTGGTACGCGTGGATGGTTTTTCAAATATAAGGGCGATATTCTTCCCTTTCAGAGAACTTCCGGTCTCGCCTTTTTTCTTCTTAGCCTTTAAATCCGCGGCAAGATCCAGCAGATATCCGATTTCCTCCGGTGTATAGTCCTTTAATGTAATAAAACTTCTACCTTTTAAATTCATAATGCTTCCTCCACTTCTCTTTTTGTATTTTTATACGCTATTATAGTATATTATGCATAAACATGCAATCTTTTTTTCTGTCATTCCAGAATAAACTTGTAATTTTATAAGTTTATCCTGCAGCCATTCGACATTTGGCGCGCCTTTTCTTCCTATTACATTACTATAATGGAATCCGGCTGTCAAGAGAGTGCAGCTTCATCATTATTTTTCCGATCAGGCGGTCCACCGTATAAATCTGAAAACGGTTGATCTTCAGCCGCTTTGCCAAATCCTCCAGAATCGCGATATATAAATCCCTGTAGTTCCAGTCGTCTTTCAGTTTAAACTCCACAGCCATCCTTGGAAACAGGGTCTCCGTAAACCTCCGGTAACCATTCAGGCTCTCCCGTGTCTCCTGATCCAGATCTTCTTCGACATAAATCTTTAAAAGTTCCAGTTCCGACATCATCTTATCAAAGTAGTACGGCTCGGAACCTGGTGCATCAATATAATATATACGCCCGGCAAGTCCATATAAGAACCTTTTCGCGTCATAATACCCCAAAGTCATGTTTTTTCTGCTCTGTTTCTTGTCGAATTCCAGAATTCCGCCCAAATCCTGGCGGGGAGCGATGTGATACACGTTGGCTCCATCCGGAATCTTTGTCACCTTTTCGCTGTCAAAGCCCCAGCCGTAGATACGGATCACAATGATATCCTCGTAGCCCTTATCCAGCAGAACGCCCAGGGGAACGTTGTTGAAGCCGCCGCCGTCCCGGTACCGCTTACCGCCCAGCTTTTCGTTCTTAAACGCCAGAAAATAGGCGCTGGCCAGCAGCATATCCTTCACCGATCCCTCTTCACCGCTCTTGACATCCACTGCCAGCTCCTTGTGCTCCGACACGGAATACGTCACGGCGAAGAGTTCCCGATCCGACTCCCTGATGCGTGATTCATCTCCCACCACCTCGGCAATCAGATTCTTTAAGGGCGTCACATCGAAGCCGCCATCCTTGATGAACTGGAACCCGCTGTTTAGAATCTCCTGCATGTTAAGCGCCTTGAAATCCTTCTTTTTCAGGGCCTTTATGGTCTCGTCACTGACATCCATCACCCGGGAATATTCGATGTTCTTCCAGATATCTTCCGCTTTCTCCAAATCGTCCATGCAGATCAGCGCACCGTTCAGTGAACCGACCGAGGCTCCTGCGATGCCCTTAATTCGGACGCCCGCCTCCCGAAGCGCCTTCCACGCCCCAATCTGGTAGGCTCCCTTGGCGCCCCCGCCCTCTAAAACGATACCGTATTCCTTTGTCAAATCCAGTTTGAGTACCATACACGCCTCCTGCCTGCAATCGCCAGATCAAATGCCGCGCCGGAGCGCGGCTGCTTCACTTATTTGAATGAGAAAAACGCAGCACGAGAGCTTATGCCCCCTGCTGCGAATTCTCTAATTACCTTTCACATTCCTATTTAGGATCCTTTGGGATCTCAGTGATGGAGGATACAAGACCCGCCAGTCCCTGAATCTCGGATGGAATAATAATCTTTGTTGCTTTGCCGTCGGCTACTGCCTTAAGAGCCTCTAAGCTCTTGATCGTCAGAACCGCCTGATCGGCTCCCGCTTCCCTGATCATGCGGATACCGTCTGCATTCGCCTGCTGAACCTTTAAGATAGCCTCAGCCTGGCCTTCTGCCTCGCGGATTCTCTTTTCCTTCTCAGCCTCTGCATGAAGGATCGCCGCCTGCTTCTCAGCCTCCGCATCGAGAATCGCGGATTCCTTCTTACCTTCTGCAACCAGAATGGTGGATTTCTTCTCACCTTCCGCACGAAGGATGGACTCACGGCGCTCACGCTCTGCCTTCATCTGCTTCTCCATGGCATCCTGAATCGCTGCCGGAGGCATAATATTCTTAAGCTCTACACGGTTGACCTTGATGCCCCATGGGTCGGTGGCAATGTCGAGGGATTCTCTCATCTTCGCGTTGATCGTCTCTCTGGAGGTCAGTGTCTGGTCGAGTTCCAGATCACCGATGATGTTACGGAGAGTGGTTGCCGTTAAATTCTCGATCGCCATCAGCGGATTCTCAACCCCGTATGCATAAAGCTTCGGGTCTGTAATCTGGAAGAAGACAACCGTATCGATTCTCATGGTAACGTTATCCTTTGTGATAACCGGCTGCGGCGGGAAATCCGCCACCTGCTCTTTTAAGTTCACGCGTTTGGCCACGCGGTCGAGAATCGGCATCTTGATATGAACACCGACTGACCAGGTTCCCAGATAGGCTCCCAGACGTTCTACAACCAGCGCCTGCGCCTGCGGTACAATCTTAATACATGATGCCAGTATTGCCAGAATGATTATTAATACTATAATGACTGCAAAAAAACCTATTGCTCCATTCATACTACGCTTCCTCCTGAGTCTCGTTTACAATTAGTTTTACGCCTCTGATGTCTTTTACTTCCACGAGTGTGCCGGCCGGATAAATCTTTCCGTCGTCCTCGGCTCTCGCCGTCCATTCCTGTCCGTTCAATACCGCCGCACCGGTTCCTTCGGTGTTATTCACCTCGGTGGTAACCTTCGCGTGCTTACCAATCAGACTTTCCGAGTTGGTTTTCACGGTGTTATGATTCACGTACTTCAAGGCAAACGGCCTCGTAAAGAACAACAGTATAAATGATACGATTACAAATGCAGCAAGCTGAACCTGTACGCTGACACCCAAAAGTGCCAGTACAAATGCAACGAGTGCGCCCCCTGCGAACCAAATGGTCGTCAGAGCCATGGTTGCGGCTTCAATCCCAAGTAATACTACAAAGGCTATGAGCCAGTAGATAGCTGCCATCTTATCAATCCCCTTCCTGAGCCAGTAATAGGCAAAGCTGCCAGGCATATCTTTCATTTGCACTAATCATACTATATTTTCAGACATTTCTCAACATTTACCGTCTAAAAATGCCTTACAATTTTCTGACGGGCCGCATTTTCTAATTTCTTCGCTGCCTTGCCGCCTCAAACATGAGCACGGAGGCCGCTACTGCCGCGTTTAGGGATTCCACTTTTCCCATCATGGGAATCTTAACATACGTGTCTGCCATAGCCGCTGTCTCGTCGCTTAAACCGCCCGCTTCATTGCCAATTAAAAACCCTGTATCAACAGTATAATCTTCTTTCTCATAATTATTCCTGCCTGATAAATGGGCCGCGTAAAGGCGGACACCGCGTTTTTTTATTTTGGCCAGCGTCTCCGGTAAACCGGCGGTATAGACAAAGGGCACACGGCACACGGACCCCATGGTGGAACGGATCACTTTGGGATTATAGATGTCGGCTGTGGTGTCGTTCATGACCACTCCGGTAATGCCCGCTCCCTCTCCAGCGCGCAGGATGGTCCCTAAATTCCCCGGATCCTGAATGGTGTCGAGAATCATGAGGAGCGCCGGACCCGGCCGGTCTAAAATATCATCAATCGTGTATGCATACTGTTTTACCAGGGCCAGGACACCCTGAGGCGTGGCCGTATCAGACATGGTCTTAAACACATCGTCCGCCACCTCCTCATAATTCATAGAACCAATCACCTTCCGGCCTTCTGGATTCTTTAAGAAGCTTTCCGACACGAACAGGTTTTCGATCCGATCCCTGGGAATCTCTTTGAACATACGGAGGCCTTCCGCCACAAACAGTCTGGACTCTTTCCTCGCCTTCGCCTTCTTCGTCAGATTCATGACCTGTTTTACTTTTCCGTTGGCGCTGCTGGTAATCATGACAGTCCCTCCAGTTCTTCCAGCCACAGTCGGCTGCTGGCATCGCTGGGCATACGTAAGTCTCCCCGCGGCGAAACCGCGACGGAGCCCACCTTCGGGCCATCCGGCAGGCAGGAACGTTTAAACTGCTGGCTGAAGAATCTCCGGTAAAATACTTTCAGCCACTTTAAGATCGTTTCGCCGCCATACTCTCCGCCAAAGGCCGCCTTCGCCAGACGGTACACCTTGGCCGGACGGTAACCGTACCGCAGAATCTGATACAGGAAGAAATCGTGAAGCTCATAGGGTCCCACCAGATCTTCCGTCTTCTGGGCGATCTCGCCCTCCCTCGGCGGCAGAAGCTCCGGGCTAACCGGTGTATCCAGCACGTCTAAAAGGACCGTTTTTAATTCTTCTTCCCCACACGTATCGGCATAATAGCGCACCAGATGGCGCACCAGCGTCTTCGGAACCGACGCGTTGACCCCGTACATGGACATGTGGTCGCCGTTGTAGGTGGCCCATCCGAGCGCCAGCTCCGACATATCGCCGGTGCCGACCACCATGCCGTTTAACCGGTTCGCCAGATCCATGAGAATCTGGGTCCGCTCCCGGGCCTGAGCATTTTCATAGGTTACATTATGGTTGTCGATGTCATGACCGATGTCACGAAAATGAATTGTAACCGCTTCCTTTATGTCGATCTCAGTCAGCTCGGCTCCCAGCTTCTTCGTCATCAGGCAGGCGTTCTGATACGTTCTGTCTGTGGTTCCGAAGCACGGCATGGTCACGGCATGAATCTGATTTCTCGGAATCTTCAGCATGTCAAAGGCGTGCACCGTCACCAGCAGAGCCAGCGTGGAATCGAGGCCGCCGGAAATGCCGAGAACCGCATGGCTGCATCCGGTATGGGAGAGGCGCTTCTTTAAGCCCATGGCCTGAATGGACAAAATCTCCTCGCAGCGTCTGTTTCTCTGCCCTTCATCCGTCGGAACAAACGGCATCGGATCGATGGGGCGTTCCAGGTCATACTCCTCTTCCGTTATATGAAATCCAACGGTAAAATATGCGCTGTCGTCGCGAACCGGATACGTGGAAAGGCGTCTTCTCTCATTGTTCAGACGTTCCAGATCCAGATCCGCAAAAATCGTATCGTTTGCAAACCGTTTCGACTCCGCCAGGCATGTTCCGTTTTCAGTAATTAAATTCTGTCCTCCGAACACCAGGTCCTGGGTGGACTCGCCGTCTCCCGCATTGGCATAGACATAGCCGCAGACGAGGCTGGCGGAATGGCCGGTGATCAGGCTTCTGCGGTAGATATCCTTTCCTGTGGTCTCGTCGCTGGCTGAACAGTTGACGATCACGGTCGCTCCGGCCGCCGTATGGCGAATCGAAGGCGGACACGGAACCCAGGCGTCCTCGCAGATTTCCGCGGCTACGATCAATCCCGGCATCTCCTCACAGGCAAACAGTATATTCGTCCCCATGGGGAAACGCTGTCCCTCCCAGCTTACCATCACCGGAATCTCATTGCCCGGCTCGAAATAACGGCGCTCGTAGAATTCTGCATAATTAGGAAGATTCGTCTTCGGCACCACGCCCAGGATTCTGCCGTTCTGAACCGCCACGGCTGCATTATAGAGCTTCCCGCCCCTCTCCCACGGCATTCCGATAAACGCCAGTAAGTCGGAGCCTTCCGTCTCCTTTAAAATCTCTCTCAGCTCTCTTCTCGCTCCGGACAGCAACGCGTCCTGGCCGAATAAATCCCCGCATGTATATGCGGTAAGCGACAGCTCCGGAAATACCATGAGCTTCGCCCTTCTCTCTATCCCCGCCCTGATAAGAGCGCAGATTTCTGTCCTGTTAAACTGAGGATCAGCCACTTTTACATCCGGAGTCGCAGCTGCCACCCGGATAAATCCGTGTTTCATATCGTCTATTCTCCTTTCGGAATCCATTTAGCCTTTGCGCTGTAGACGCAGTCCATCAGCATCGTCGTCATCCAGGTGATTGGATAGCACCACATGACAGCCTCAAAACTCGGAAAAAATGGAACCAGTAAATTAATATATATCATGCGCAGGATACACATGTTTCCAACGCCGATCAACATGGAAACCATGGTTCTTCCGCTTCCCCGGATACTTCCCATCAGGATCTGGTGAATCGCAATGGACCAGTAAAACGGAAGCAGGATGGCCATGGTAGTATGCCCGAAGGCGATAACCGCCTCATCCGGCGAGAAGATGCGGAGAATCTTGTCCGCATTTAAATAAAGGAGGACCGAGATAAAGGCCGTATAAATCAGGCTGATGGCAATTCCCTGAAACATCCCATCCTTGACACGTTTTGCCTTTTTAGCGCCTATATTCTGGCCTGTGAAGGTGGTCGAAGCCATACAGAAGCTCTGAAGCGGCAGCATGGCGAAGCCATCCACCTTGCTGTAGGCGCCGTAGCCCGCCATGGCGGCCGCTCCGAAGCCATTGATGTTCGCCTGGACGATAACATTGGACAGGGATATGATGCTCTGCTGAATTCCGCTCGGTATGCCCAGCTTTAAGATCCGCTTCATCATGCGCCGGTCGATCCTGATCTGGGTAGGGACCAGACGGTAGCTGTCCTCCGTTTTCATCAGCGTCCGCACCGTAAGCACGGAAGAAACTGCCTGCGCTATCACGGTGGCATAACCGACACCGGCCGTCCCCATATGGAATACCACCACAAAAACCATGTCCAGAATAATGTTTACCACAGAAGACACACACAGATAATAGAGAGGCCGCCTGGAGTCTCCCACCGCCCTCAGCACTCCAGCGCCCATGTTGTATACCAGATTGAACAGGGAACCGCAGAAGAAGATGCGCAGGTAGGCGACAGAATTAGGCATAACCTCTTCGGGCGTGCCCATCCATTTCAGGATCAGAGGGGACAGAAGCACGCCCAGCACGATCAGCAGCGTGCCTCCGATCAGACTCAGCGCCATGCATGTATGCACCGCCCAGTGAAGCTTCTGATCGTCCTTCGCCCCGTAATACTGGGAGATAATCACTCCCGCGCCGGTGGCGATTCCCATAAACATGCCGATGATCAGATTGATCAGGGAGTTGCTGGAACCAACCGCAGCCAGTGCCTCGCTGCCGATGAAGTTTCCAACCACGATGGAATCCACAGTATTATACAGCTGCTGAAAAAGATTGCCTACCAGAAGCGGCATGGAAAACGCCAAAAGCTGCTTCCAGATTACGCCTTCCGTCATGATCACCTGTTTTGTCTTCTGTTTCTGTCCCACCCCTACGACCTCCCTAAAGCCTTTCTGTCAAATTTTTTTCAATGAAAATAGTATACACCCAAACATACAATCTAACAAGTCCCAGAGCGTGTTTGAAAACTGCGCTGACATTCATCCGTATATTTTCTTCATTTCTGCAGATAATATTACCGATAAAATGATGAAGGAGGTATTGAATTATGTTAGTAAACGGAAAGAACGAATGTATCCATTGTACAATCAATAACTGCACTTACCATGCCAAGAACGAGGATTACTGTACTCTTGAAGCGATCAAGGTAGGTACTCACGAGTCCAATCCGACCATGAAGGAATGCACAGACTGCGAGTCTTTTGTAAACAAGGCTTAAATATCTGCGCATATATGAAGAAAATACGCGAAGCCATTTCCCGGCTTCGCGTATTTTTTTAGAATTGGGGTTTTGTGTGGGAGGTACGCGGACTTTTGCGTGAGGTATCAAGGAAACGGAAGCGGGGGTGACAGGGAGGGAACCGCTCAGGGATTCCGAGGGGGTGGGACTAAGGGAAAACAGCCCCCTCCGCAGGGGTCCCGGGCAATTCGACCGAACGCCTGATGCGTTCGCTCTCAGTGCCCGCGAACTCGCGTCCTGAAAACGCGATTTCGCCCCTGCTCCAGGGACTGTTTTCCCTAAGTCCCACCGACCTCTGCATCATTCGCTATTCCCTCCCTGTCACCCCCGCTTCCGTTTCCGGCTAGGCTGCGAAAAAGTCCGCTGGGTACTGGCTACACAAGGGAAGAAAGATATAGCTGGCTCTGCTCTATGGAACTGGCTGTAAAAGCAGGCGGTAAGAGGCCGTCAGCGCCCCCGGTTCTGTCTGGCAACAGACCGAATTAAACACTGACTGCAATTCGTTTGATCCCTGAAATTTCACAAAACATCAGAGGCCAACACAGTTTATACATACAGAAGGAAACATTATGATATGCGAGATCATGTATATGTCTTGGCTCTGGCAGGGACTGGGGAATCAATCCTGTTTACAATGACACTCCTGTCCATCAGTAAGAACCTGTGGTTTCTCGCAAAAGATGAGGATAATGTATAACGATAAAAGAAAAATTTAAACAGGCGGCCGACAAAACCTGCAAAAAATATTACGAAACGCCGCCTTAAGATAAAACCGTTGTTTATTGACTAAGATATAATCCCAGATACTTTCCACCTGTTTTTATGGCCGGTTCAATGATGTCTTTCCACCCCTTATGGAGCCAGGACACAGCGGACTTTTTCACAGCCTGGCCGGAAAAGGGAGAGCGGGCGGCAGGGAGGGAAAGGTGAATGATGCAGAGGTCGGTGGGACTTAGGGTGAACAGCCGCCGGAGCAGGGGCAAAATCGCGTTTTCAGGACGCGATTTTGCGGGCACTGAGAGCGAACGCATCAGGCGTTCGGTCGAATTGCCCGGGACCCCTGCGGAGGGGGCTGTTCGCCCTTAGTCCCACCCCCTCGGAATCCCTGAACCTTTCCCTCCCTGCCGCCTGCTCTCCCTTTTCCTCAATCCCTATGCAAAAGTCCGCGTACCCGCGCACCCTCATCCCCTAACCGCATTCTTCAGTATTGCCTCCAATTTTTCGTCCGTCACATCGATATGATAGAAAAGCTGGTAGAAACTCTTCACTTCTTCCCGAATATCCGACATATAGATCTCCGGATATACGAGACTGCCAAGCCACTCGATGCCGATCATACGGTTTACAGAGGGCGGGCTGCTCATAAAGCTGTATGGAGCAGTCGGTATTTTAAAGATTTTCCCGTTTTTCACAGCATCCAGCTCCTGCCACATGGGATCCGCGGTAAGCGTATCATAGAGCTTCTGGGAATCCACGATGATCAAATCCGGGTTCCAGAGCAGTACCTGTTCGAAGGAGACTTCGCTTCCGCCTCCACTGGATACCGCTTCCACATCGGCCGCATTGACCGCTCCGATCCGATCGATCACGTCGGCGTGGATGGAGCCTTTGGCATTGGTATGAAGGCCGTCTTCACCAAGTCCAAAATATACGCTCTTTCTGTCTGCGTCAGCAATGGCCGCCGCATTCTGATCTGCCTTTCCGATCTCTGCCCGGCAGTAATTCGCCAGTTTCCCGGCCTGCTCCTTCTCGCCGGTGATATCTCCCAGCATCTCGTAGGCGTCTGCCATAGTGGGAAGCGTCGCTTCTACAAAGATAACCGGAATATTCAACTGCTCCTGAAGAGCATCCATGTCCTCTTTCACCGTCTTCTTCGCCTCTCCTATGTCAATGATGACTTCCGGCGCTTCTGCAATCAGAGCTTCCATGTTAAGACTTGCGTTCTTTCCGTAGAACTGTCCGAATTTTGGCAGTCCCCAGTACTTTTCATCGATATACTGTTTCGCCTCATTGGAGAAATCAGCCGCCAGACCTGCCAGCTTATCCGGGCTCACCGTGTAGAGTACGATCTGGGCCAGGGGACCGGAGGGCGCGATCTTCGTGATTTCCGAAGGGATCTCCACCTCTCTCCCGGCTGAGTCCGTGATAATTCTCGTTCCTTCCGCCTGCGCAACCTTGACTCCGGCCGCAGAATCTGCCTTATCCGTCTCCCGTGAAGCCGCCGCTGTCGTGTCCGCTGTCGCCGCGGCAGTGGTCTCCACCGCAGTCTGCTGTGTCTCTCCGGCATTTCCGGATCCTTTGGCACAGCCGCCAAGTCCCATCATCATGACTGCAGCGAGCGACAGGCCCAGCCATATGTTTTTTCTTTTCTTCATGATATTGCCTCCCTTATTTGTTAATTCTGATATCCTGCTCTCACGGGTATACCGGAGCGCACTACCGCCCGGTGGCTGCCGTGGCGGATGTAGCGTTCTGTCTTTGCCATATCCGTAATCAGCGTTCCGGCCAGCTCCTTCACGCCAAATTCAAACAGCGCCGGCGCCATCGGGACGCTGGGTCCCACCAGAATCACCCTGGCATTGCCGGACAGTTCCAAAAGTCTTGGAAGCGTCTTATTCACCAGAGTGAACCCTGTTATGTAGATGTAATCCATGTCCGGCAAAATGTATTCGCAGGCCGTATCCGGATAGTCTCCCTCCCGCGGTTCCCTCTCCAGAACAAAGAGTCCTCCTGCCTTTTCCAGATAGCGCTCCGCATAATGGAAATGGCCGATAGTCGCCACTTTTTTTCCCGCAAACGCGTCTCCCGGCGCCGCAAACGTATCGCAGCTTTCCAGGATTTTTACGCCCTCATACGCGGCGATTCCATCCATCAGCACAGACTCCCGGTTATAATAGGCGTTGATGGCCGCCGCTCCGATTCCGGCCTCCAGAAAGTTCCAGGAGGAAATCAGGGACGCCGCCTGTCTCCAGGTCATGCCCCGTTCCCATTCCTCTTCCTCCAGGATGCGCGGCCGGCTCTCCAGCCTCTGGTTGGCGGCCGCCCCCGCCGCTCCTCCGGCTCTCACCATGGTACAGCTTGTTCCCACGATTATTTCATCCACCGGAACATCGTCCGGTATCGGCTCTATCAGCCGTTCATACAGTTCCCACATAATTTATTCCCCCTTCACCCGATCGGGCATACACAGCTTTCTCCCCGTGTCTCCCGCATCAAACAAACGAACCGGTATGCCGTACATGGTCTCCAGAAGCGATTCTGTCAGCACCTCCTCCGGCTTTCCAAATGCCTTTATCATCCCGTCTGAAAGCACCGCAGCCTGATCGGCATAGAGAAACGCCTGATCCGGGCTGTGGGTAGACTGTACGATTAAATATCCCTCGCCGGCAAGCCGCTTTAACTCCTCCATGACTCTGGCCTGATTGCCGTAGTCCAGGTTTGCACACGGCTCATCCATAATGAGAATTCCAGCCTGCTGTGCGATCGCCCTGGCTATCAGCACCAACTGCTGTTCCCCTCCGCTTAAATGCGCATAAGAGCGCTCCGCCATCGCGTCGATCCTCATGGTCTTAAGCGCATCAAATGCCGCCTCCCGCTGTTCCCTGCCAGGGCTCTTTAATCCCTGAAGCGACGATGTGGTTCCCATCATCACCATGTCCAAAACCGAAAAGGCAAACGCCTGATCGTGATTCTGGGGGATATAGGCAATCTTTCTGGCCAGTTCTTTCTCTTTAAGCGTTCGGAGGTTCACCCCATCGGCCATGATTTTCCCGTGGTACCCCTTTAAGAGGCCCAGAATACACCGGAACAGCGTGCTCTTACCGGCACCGTTTTTCCCCAGCATACAGACGAGATTTCCCGTTTCCACGGAAAAATCCACGCCCTTCAGGACGGGAAAGCACCGGTAGCCGAAGGTCAGATTTTCTACGATCAGCCCCATATTCTACCACCTCTCAAAGTTTATTTCCTTCCCTCAGGATCAGCCAGAGGAAAAACGGCGCTCCCACAAATGCGGTGAGAATTCCGATGGGTATCTCGCTGGTCGCCAGAAGCCTGGCGAAGTTATCGACCACCAGTAAAAAGCTTGCGCCCAAAAGCAGAGAGGCTGGAAGCATCTTCCGGTAGTCGCTTCCCACCAGCAACCGGGCAAAGTGAGGTATTACCAGCCCCACCCAGCCGATCAGACCGCTGACCGACACGGCCGCCGATGTAATAAGCGTCGCACAGAGCACCACGGCAAGCCGGACCGCACTGGTATCGACACCGATACAGCGCGCTTCTTCCTCACCCAGTGTCAGCACATTGATCTTCCAGCGCAGCAGGTAAATGGGGATGATCCCGCCGATGATCCACGGCGCCGCAAAGGCTAAATCCTTAGGCCGGATCGAGGCCAGGCTTCCCATGAGCCAGTATGTGATCACCGGCAGCGTATTATTGGGGTCCGCAACGAGCTTTAAAAATGACACAGCCGCCGTAAACAGGGAGCTGATCATCATTCCGGCCAGCACCAGGCCCAGCGTCTGGTTGTATTTCACGCGGCTGCTGATCAGACAGACCGCCCCAACAGCCGACAGTCCCAGAACAAACGCCAGAAACGATACTCCCTGGTAGGAGAATGAGAGGAACAGCCCCAGGGCGGCTCCAAATCCGGCGCCTGACGACGCTCCCAGCACATCCGGCGAGACCATGGGATTCTTAAATATTCCCTGATAGGCTGCTCCCGCCGCCGCCAGTCCTGCACCGATCAGCGCCGCCATTAACACCCGGGGAAGGCGGACGTTGAAAAGAACCGTCTCTACCTGCGAAGGCCAGTCCGGTGTAACTGGAATGACTCTCGATGCCAGCACCCGAATCAGCGTCCATGGTTCAATCGGATATCTTCCCAGCATGAAGGAACCGAAAAAGCAGACTGCAAACAGAACCACCATTGCGGTGAGCCGCACTCGCACCCGATGTTTATCTGCCATCACTTTTCACTCCCTTTCTCTGTTGTTCCGGAAAGCCGCAGGTCTATGATCCGCCTGATTTCCATTTTCTCCGCTTCGCCTCCGTCAAAGGCCAGAATCCGGCAGCCGAAGCGCTGCTCCATCTGTGCTTCCAGCCACTCCCTGTCGGGAGCTGCATTGGCTGGAAGCGGAATTCTCGTACCCAAAGAGGCCAGATTTCCCGAATGCTTCAGAACTCCGACACAGAAGGCCGGACTCCCGAGCAGCCGTTCCAGCCGCTCCATGAACGGCTTTACCTTCAGTTCCACGCCGCCGATCTCATCGATATAGCAGAAACGGTACTGTTCCGGATATTCCAGCAGGCGGTTCAGTATCTCCGCTCCCAGCGTCTCAAACACTTCCGGATATTTTCTCCATCCCTCCGGTGTCCGCTCAATGAAAATGCCCTTTATGCCAGGCTCATAGGTCCTCGTCACAGAAGGTATTACTTCCATGTTCTCCACCGGCAGGAAGCGAAATCCCGCAGTCTCACCGTCTCCGTCTGTCAGGCGCTGGGTCAAAAATCCCCCCGCGCCCTTCCAGTAAGGCTCCAGGCAGGACAGGAGACACGTCGTCTTCCCGGCCCCGGACCGTCCCTTTAAAAAGAGATGGCGCTCTGTCATTTCGTCCGGCCCTCTCTCCTGGCTCTTACCATAATCAGTTCGCCCGCCACGCTGATGGCGATTTCCGCGGGAGTCTCCGCCAGAATCGCCAGTCCGATCGGGCTGTAGAACCGCTCGATATCCTGGTCGGTGAAGCCCTCTGCCTTCAGTTTTCCGGCAAGCGTCATCAGCTTCTGGCGGCTTCCCATCACTCCGATATAGTGGGCCGGCGTCTTAAGAACCTGTTTCTGAACGTCGTAGTCACACTGATGGCCTCTCGTCATGATCACAACGTAATCCTGCTCGCGGATTGTCACCTTATCAAAGACACTTGTAAAATCACCGACTATGGTATTCACCGCATCCGGAAACAGTCTGCTGTTGGCAAATTCAGGGCGGTCATCATAAACCACGCATTTGAATCCCACATGGGCAATCACCGGAACCAGTTCCTGCGCCACATGGCCGCCGCCGAACACGTATACCGTACCAGCTCTCTGAAGCGGCTCGCTGTAATACTTTCTGCCGCTTACGGAGGTCTGCACCGCCTTTGCCTGTGTCAGCGGTTCTATATCGCCCTCCACGGTGATTCCGGCAAATCCGCGGCTTTCCGAATAGAGCCCCACGGCCCAGGCCGTCTCGTCCGTAATATCAGTAATAATCCAGCTGTCCTCATCCCGCTCACACGCCTGGATGCCTTCCTCACAGATGGCAAGAAAATCCTGGTTGTCCGGGCTTACATACTGGAAATAGACCACTACGTCTCCGCCGCAGATCATTCCTAAATCCGCCACCTGGCCTTTTACCAGTTTAAAGCCCTTGCTGAAGGAGCTTTTACTCTCCAGCACATCGAGAGCCATGCGTCCCGCCTGATATTCTACCGCGCCGCCGCCAATGGTTCCCATGGTTGTCCCGTCTTTTCTGACGATCATCCTGGCTCCCGCGCCCCTCGGCGTGGAACCAGAACCGGCGATCACCGTCACCAGTACCAGGTCGTCTCCCTGCTCCAGAATCTGCTTCATCTCTTCGAATAACTGTTTCATCCCCATTACCTCTCATCTCCAAAATATTTTTCAAACAATCGTGAAGCATGGCTGTTCATCTCCTGCTCCATCTGCAAAAAACGGTTTAAAAAGTCCTTCGTCTTCGGAGTCAGCTGTGAAAAGCCGCCCTCCGCTCCGCCCGACTGGGTGATTAATAGCGGATAGCCAAGCTCCCGCTCCGCGGTCTTCATGATTTTCCAGCCCTTACTGTAGGACATGTGCATCTGTTTGCACGCCGTCTGCATGGACCCGGTATGATCGATCAGCGACAGAAACTGGGCGATTCCCGGTCCAAAAAAGACTTCGTCGCATTCCAGATAGAGTGACATACGGCTGTGAAGCGGCAGCTTGCCATGATTTCCGCTCATGGCCATGGCACAGTCTTCATCCGTCTCCACGGCCTGAATGATCCCTCTGTCATCCACCGGAATCTCCTCCAGCACCGCATCCGCTTCCGGCTCCCGCAAAAAACTGCGCAGCCCGTACTCTCCCTGGTAGTTCAGGATCTTCGGGATCCAGTCCGCTGCTATCATCACCGGATGGCCTCTTCTGCCCTCATATACGGGACAGCACAGTGTCGCTTCACTTTCCATAATCTTTTCGATGGTCTCCGACAGCAGCAGCGGAACCTTTGTCGGCATGACCAGCACCCGGTCACACAGGTCCTCGATGTAGTTTAATCCCATGCAGATACTGTCGAACAGCTGAGTCGTCGCATACTCTCCATTCCTTAAGCATACCACGCGCATCTTGGAAATATGCTTCTCCAGTTCCTCTCCCCTGTCTCCCGTAATCACCACCACCGGCTCCACGCCGGCTCTCTGAAGCGTTATGATAATCCGCTTCACCGCAGTCGTGTCCCCGACCGGAAGCATGGGCTGGAAGCTGGTAGTCGAGCTTTTATGGCCCGCAGCAAGTATAACTGCTCCTGTGGTCATTGATTTCCTCCTCTCTAGCGTTATTTTTACAAAAACATTACGATAGGTAAAGTGTAGCATATTATACGGGGAATGTAAAGGGAATACATGGAAATAAGGGGAGATGAGTACGCCCCAGTGATGGAGGAGAGGCTCCATAAGTAAAAAGCAAGAGATAAATAGAACGGGATTCGAACTAGAAGCGGGATTCTGATTAAAATATCAGTTCATAATCTATATAGTCACCTGCAAATGGCGTATCTTTATTTTCTCTTACTGATGTTTTCTTAAATCCTACACTTTCATAATTTTTTTGAGCGGGTATTAGTATACCATTCGTTGTTACAACAGCTTTTTGGGTCCCGCTCTTTTTAATTCTTGCAATTGCTTCCCGCAATTGCTCTTTCCCATAACCGCAGCCTTTATATTCACTTAAAATGCAGTTATGACCTATGATCACATAGTCCGGATTATTCCTCGGATCCCATGAAATGTGACCGATTGCTTTCCCATTCAAGACAGTTATGAACCCGCATTTGTCTGCAATATTTAAATTAGAATAAAAAAAGCAGTCATACTCTTTCCACATTTCTTCCCAATATTTTTTAAAACTATCATGGAAAGAATATGCACTGCTTAGTTGGCTGTATAATGTTCCTTTTGGAAAATCACTGATTTTCTTATACTCTATCATAAATAATACTCCCTTTCACACAAACCTCTAGCGGCGGCCAGTACCCAGCCCCATATCTTCCGGGTGGTTTGGTTCCCCCGCCCCACCTCTCCCCAAAACACCCGGAAGACATGGGGCGTACCTCCTATTCTATAAGCCCAGCAGCGAACACGCCAGCTGGAAATAAATAATCAAACTCACCGCATCCACAATCGTCGTTATCAGCGGAGCCGCCATGATGGCCGGATCCATATGGAACACTTTTGCCGCAATCGGGAGCACGCATCCGATGGTTTTGGCAATAACAACGGTTACCATCAGGCTCAGAACTACGGTCAGGCACAGCATTTCTTTGCCCGGATAAAGAATTACGAGGCGGACGTAATTGACGAAACCCAGAATGGCTCCGACGATAATTCCCACACGCAGCTCTTTCCAGAGCACTTTAAATAAGTCGCCCGGCTCAATCTCACCTACTGCCATACCACGGATAATCATGGTGCTGCTCTGGCTTCCTGCGTTACCGCCGGTGTCGGTCAGCATGGGAATAAAGGTTACCAGAAGCGGGATCACCGCGAAAGCGGCCTCGTACTTTGCCAGGATTCCGCCGGTTATCATACTGCTGATCATCAGAATCAACAGCCAGGCAATCCTGTTTTTGGCCAGCTGGAAGACACCTGTCTTTAAATACGGCTTTTCACTGGGAAGCATGGCCGCCATCTTTTCGAAGTCCTCGGTTGCCTCCTGTTCCATGACATCGACCACGTCATCCACCGTCACAATACCGACGAGGCGTTCTTCATGATCTACCACCGGAAGACTCAAAAGGTCGTATTTTTGAAAGCTGTCCGCCACTTCTTCCTGATCTTCGGTGGTAAAAGCCTTAATAACACGGGTATCCATGATATTTCCGATTATTTCCTCGTAGGGATTCATCAGTAAGTCCTTTACCGTGACAACACCTTCCAGCCTCCGTTTCGCATCCATGACATAGCAGGTGTAAATAGTCTCTTTATCCACCCCGTTTTTCCGGATATAGGCAAACGCCTGCTCCACGGTCATGGACTGCTTAAGCCCTACATACTCTGCCGTCATGATGCTGCCGGCGCTGTTTTCCGGATAGTTTAAAAACTGGTTGATCAGTTTTCTCGTGTCGGGCCTGGCATTTTTAAGCACACGTTTTACCACATTGGCCGGAAGCTCCTCCAGCATATCAACCGCATCGTCCACGAACAGATCATCCACAATGGTCCCCAGTTCATAGTCCGTGATGCTGTTAATAATATGCTCCTGCTTATCCACCTCCAGGCATGCAAATACGTCCGAGGCCAGCTCCTTGGGCAGCATCCGGAAGACTACCACCGTCTTCTCTGAATCCAGTTCTTCGATAAAGGTGGCGATATCCACCTCGTTCATCTCTGTCAATACGTCTTTTAATTTACGAAACTGACGGGTAAACAGCAGGTCCATCAGTTCTTCCATGTTAAAATTCTCCTGCATTTTTCTTCTCCTTCCATACGAACCTTATTTTTCAAGTGTGGTTTACCGTGGAAGCAGCACGCAAAAATAGCCATCCCTGAGGGACATACCCCCAGGAAATGGCTATCATAAGCGCAAAAGACTATTCTTTAACGGCAGTGAAGACAGAGCAGTTCCGAAGTCATCGACTCTGCCCACACTACCACTCGCTTATGATAATTGTCTGCTTCCATCTTCTGACTTCGACCTTCCACTCTGGTTCACTTCCCTTCATCATTTATTTTAACTCATTTCTTGTTTCAATCCACTCTCGATAATTTCACAGAGTGCGACTACATCTTATAGATGCGCAGCTTGTTTTTGGCGTTTCATCCTTTCACCTATAGAGGCGGGGGAATTCTCGCTTGTTTTATAAAATCCTCATCTAGCATAACAGCTATCCGAATAAAAAGCAACCCTAAAATACAACCTACTGTTTGGAGAACGCAGACCAGAATTCTTCCATATATCTGGATGCAGTTGAAGAATCCAATTCCAGCTTCTCGATCAGTTTCTTAATTCTTAAGTCCGAGCGGACAGAGAACGCCTGATGAAATTGGCAGAAAGGAATACGGGAAGAAACCGGATACCGGTGGCGATAGCTTCTTATAAAGGCTGTCATCCGTTTTTGACAGCAGTATAACACAGGATTATTTATCCGGGCAAGCGCTTTTTTTCCTGTGGCGGAGAGACTAGTACTATTCCCCTGTCCTGTCCCGTGCGCTGTCACGATGGCAATCTGCCCGCAGCGCTCTGCGCTTCGGCTGTTCAATCTGTTTACAGAGGAAACCGGTTTGTAAGTGAAGAAAATTAAAAAACTACGTTAAAAAGAAAAGTTATTCACAATTCCTTTTTAACGTAGCGATTGTTTTCCTTCCTTACTGACCGCCTGGTCCGACTGCTTCGAATCCGCCTGGCGCCGCACCCGGCTGTACTCCAGGGGCCTGGCCGGAGGTGACCTCCTCCGTGCTGGAGGGCGCCTCGCCAGGTCTCGCCTCATGGGTGAATCCCGGCCCAATCTCCTGGGACGGCGGTATGCTCTGTTCCTCATACGGAAGTGCTTCCGCCCTGCCTGCCGCCTCATCGAACTGCTGCTTCAAAGCATCATACTGCTCCGTTCCGGCCAGCAGGTCCAGCATCGACTGTCCCTGGCTGATCATCTCCTGTATCGCCTCATCCCGGTAAGTCAGGCCATTTAATTCACCAATCAGCGCCGTAAGCCCTGCGGCCGCCTGTTCCTGGCCCTGTGCCGCGGCGTCTCTGGATGCCTGCTCGGCGGCAGCCCTGGAGTTTTCTTCCTTCATCTTCTGTTCCTCATCCCACTTCTTGGAGTTGGACCTCGCATTCTGCTCTGCTACAGAAGAAAACAGATCCTGTTTCCCGGTCTCCTGGCTGGTTTTCTCGCCTCTGGAGTCCACATTATAGTAGGCCACCGTTGACGGCATAACCCAGTCCTCAGCCGGAAGGCCCTCATTGCACTGCTTCATAAAATCATACCAGATCTTACCGGCATACGTCTTGCCGTAGACTCCCGGCATGGCTTTCGGTGTATCGTAACCGACCCAGACAGCGGTGGTATAGTACCTGGTATAGCCACAGAACCAGGTGTCCTTACTGCTGTTGGTCGTTCCCGTCTTCCCCGCTGCCGGTATTGAGAGTCCCAAACCGTATCCGGTACCGTATGGCTGGTTTAAAGTACCTTTTAAGACATCAGTGACCATATATGCCGTGTCCTCAGTGAAAATACGTTCCTCCGGCTGGTTTTCCTGATAGAGGTCGCCCTCGTACTGACTGTCAATGCCGGTGATACACGTATTGTTGCTGTACATGCCGCCATTAGCCAGAACGGAATACCCCCTTGCCATGTCCACGACACGGGCGCCTTCGGTAAATCCGCCGATACTCATGCTGGTATTCCAGTTATCCAGATAGCTGAGTCCCACAAAATGCATCTTATCGAGATAGCTCGTTCCGTAATCCACACCGATATCCGCCAGCACCTGCCAGGCGACCGTGTTTAAGCTCCGGTTAAGAGCCTCCCTTACGGAGACTTCACCGTAATATTTATTACCGCTGTTCTTCGGCCCCTTGTCAAATAAATGGTCGTTTACGATTCTCGACGGGTAGTAATACCCGGTTTCAAAAGCAGGCGCGTAGTCAATCAGCGGCTTGATCGTCGATCCGGGCTGACGTCTGCTTAAAAATCCTCTGTTATACTCATCATCGGTTCCTCGTCCGCCGGAAATCGCCACCACGTAGCCGGTCCGGTTATCGATGCAGACAGCAGCTCCCTGAAGCGCGTATTTCCCATTGTCCGAGACGTCGGTGAACTTCGCCAGCGTCTCATCGATACCTGCCTGAAGCTGCGTCTGAAGCGTACTGTCCAGGCTTGTATGAATCTCAAACCCGCCGTTGCGGATCAAATCGCTCTTCTCCTGGTATGCTTCCTGATAGCGCTCCTTATAATCGTTGTAAGCGGTCTCATCGGCAAAGGTGTATTCGAACTCGAAGCCGTCGTTCTTCATCAGTTCCTGGGCCGCACAGTGGACCGCATAGCTGGACTGGTAAGTCTCCTTCGTCCCTTCCTCGGTTACCTTGGCTACTGTAAGCGGCTGTGCCTTCGCTTCCTCGCACTCTGCCTCCGTGAGCATGCCGTTTTTCTGCATGTTGTCAATAATTTTATTTCTCTTTTCCAGGGCTGCCTCCGGGTGGGCCACTGGATTATAGCGTGACGGATTGTTGCTGATTCCTGCAAGGGTGGCCGCTTCCCAGACGGTTAAATCCTTTGCCTCTTTGTTAAAATAATAGAGGCTGGCCTTGGCCACTCCGTAACAGCGGTTTGCATAGAAATTAGTATTGCAGTAAAATTCCAGGATATCGGCTTTGGAATACTTTTCCTCCATCTGAGGCGCCGCAAATATCTCCGTAATCTTTCTGATAAATGATTTTTCCTGCGTTAAATACGTATTCTTAATGACCTGCTGTGTGATAGTGCTGCCGCCCTGGGTAATCTCTCCCTTATTCTTAACCAATGCCACACCCGCTCTCGCAAGGCCGATAAAATCCACACCGTGATGCTTATAAAAACGCTTGTCCTCCTGGGCAATATACGCATTCTGCAGATTCTCGCTGATTTCTGTAATCGGTACATACTCATAATGTCCTGTGTTGATAATTCCGATCACCTGTCCCGCTGAATCGTAGATCCTTGTATCCGATGGCTGCGAAAAATCTTCTCTCTTTGATTGTGCCACAATCTGATCCGCCCGTTCTTTACAGGCCGAAATCTCATCCCCGAACTTCAGATATACGATGCCGCCGGCTCCCAGCCCCAGAATCATCAGAATTAAAAAAATTGAGAATATCACTTTAATGGGCTTAAAAAATATGGCCCATGCACTTTTTCTTTTTCTGCGTTTCTTCTTCATGAAATACCTCCTGTCGCCACGTGGAAACAGTATACCACGGAAAAAAGCTTCCGTCAAAGATTCTCGATTTGGATAAAAAATTTTATAATTTTTCTGTTGACAAATATAATTTCTCATGCTACTATATATGAGGTTCGCTTGACGAGCTAAAACACAAAATGCTGATGTGGCACAGGTGGTAGCGCACCTCATTGGTAGTGAGGAGGTCACGGGTCCGAGTCCCGTCATCAGCTGGTTAAAACCCTTGATTATTCAAGGGTTTTTTTCTATTTATCTTTACTTCCCATCTGCCGGAAATGGCACTGCACTCCCCTATTGAAAGGTAAAGTTAATAAGCGTTTCTTTTGGCAGTCAGTAAATTAAGACTGCCTTTTTTCTCCAACAGCTCCACCCTATTATATATTTAACTTAGGGTGGGGCGTACTTTAAGGAGGATTTTATATGCATAAGATTAACAATGATGTGAAAAGAGATCAGAAGGTATTAAACCTTATAGAAATGCTGTGCCGCCTGGCCAGCCTTGAGGGATATACTATTACGAAGCTTTCACTTAAAGAGAATGTAACCGGCAGCACAATAAAATAAAACAAGCTAAGATATGATGGATATAATAATATAATAAAAAATAAGGTATAATAAAAGCAGGACAATCCGTAAAGACCATCACCTGCAATACCACAGTAACCCGATACAATATCATGCGCTCCATCTCTCTCGCCATTTATCGCTCTCCCCATTACTCACTATAATTTCCGAGAGATTGATTCTGCATTGCAGCATACCATTCAATAAATGCATACCGGTTCTTGCATACGCACTCAAAATTATAAGGCGGCCTGTGCAGACCGCCTCTATCATTTTTATCCATATGCTTCTATTATTCTCTTACTATTTTTTATACTCTTCGTACCCTTCATAGCCACATTCATTTTCTTTACGTCCACATTTTTTACAGCCATCATGGAAGCCGCTCCAGTAAAATTCTCTTAATACTTTTTCGAACCATTCACAGTTTTTGCCCTGATCCTGCTCGTGTTCATGCTCGCATTCACATTCATATTCGCGCCTGGGCTCATATTCACACTCCGGTTTGCACTCATGTCTGGGCTTGTACTCGCACTCGCGTTTTGGTTCGCATTCCCGTCTGCATTCACATTCATGTCTGCATTCGCATTCACGCTTAGGCTCACATTTTTCATAACATTTGCATCTACATCTGCATTTATAATTTTCACAACTCATAATTATTTATCTCCTTTAATATTGCACTACACAATATTATATGGGACAAGTAAGAATAGTGTGAATCGATGGATTTATGCACAGCGCAGCCACCGCAGCTGATCATGCGCCATCATGTAACTACATCACCGCCTCCCCCTTTTCCCAGTATATTCCAGCCGTATCACCCCAAAAACGTTGTATAGTTATTATAAATAAATATTCTGTACATTCCGTACACAAGAATTAAAACAGCCACTGGCGTTTTAATAAAAAAAACAAAAGGGGGGATTTTTTATGACTTGTCCACATTGTAATACCGCCATCTCCGACGGCAGCGTCTTCTGTTCTGCCTGTGGAAAACGTCTCGAACCAGCGGAGGAGCAGGTGCTGCCTGCGGATTCCACTGTTTGTCCGGGCTGCGGCTCCGTCAATTCCAGCGGCGCCAACTTCTGTACCAACTGCCGCGCACCGCTGTCCGAAACCGCGCTGGAACAGGTAAAGGCCAAGAATGACTTGCAGCTGCAGCAGGCTCAGGTAAAGATACAGGCTATGGCCCTGCAGGTTCAGCAGGAACAGTTAAAAATACAGCAGCAGCAATACGATTCCATGGCGAAATGCCCCAGATGCGGCTCCACTTCGCTGTCAGGCAATAAGAAGGGCTTCGGCATCGGGAAAGCGGTTATGGGCGCTGCGCTTGTAGGTCCGCTGGGTTTGGTAGCCGGTAATCTGGGCGCCAAAAAAGTTCAGGTCACCTGTTTAAACTGCGGCAAAAAATTTAAAATGTAGGGAGTTAATGAAAATGTTTTGCCGAAAATGCGGGACAGAATTTGATGGAAAATTCTGTCCAAACTGTGGGGAACCGACGGAAACAATACCGGAAACGCCGGCTCACCAGACAAGTATTAACGGAGTACCGGTAAAGGAACCATTCTATTCCAAAATTTGGTTTATTATGCTGATGCTGCTGTTCTGCTGTTTCCCAATCGGTCTCTTTCTGATGTGGAAATACAAAAAATTCAATAAACCGGCCAGAGTCATTATTACTCTTTTCTATGTAATCGTTTTTATTTTCGGACTCTCCAATGCCGGCTCGCAAACTTCACCCCCCGTACTGCCGGCCGCGGAAATATCCATGAGTGAACCAGCCGGTACAGAAGAAAAGAACACAGACCCTGCAGAGAACGGAGAAACCTCCGAACAGGCGAAAACCAGGTATAAAGCCAGCACCTACAAAGTAGGAAGCGACATTCCTGCAGGGGAATACGTCGTGTACTGCGACTCCTTCATGGGATACATAGAGACCGCAAAGGACAGCAGCGGAACCCTTGACTCCATCATTGCCAACGATAATATTTCCACCAATTCCATCGTCACCATCTCCGATGGACAGTATTTTAAGATGACCGGGTGCTATGCCGTTCCGATTGAAGAGGCAGGCAGTCCGGATACCAGCAGCGACGGTATGTTTAAGGTCGGCGTACACATTCCGGCAGGAGAGTATAAAATTGAGGTAGATGAGGATTCCGTTATCGGTTTTGGCTATGTCGAGATATCCAAGGACAGTTACCACGTACTCGACTCGATTATCTCAAATGATAATTTTGAAGGTTCGAAATATATCACCGTGAGCGACGGGCAGTACTTAAAGCTCACCGGATGCAGAATTGTTCCATAACTTCTCCATTTCAAATGCAGAGTGCCGGAAACAGACCATTTCCGGCACTCTTCCTTTCTTCATCTGCGATCATTTTATCAACACAATACCGGCATTTTCTTCCCTGCTGCCATCCTCACCCTCATAAATCATGATTACGCTGCATTTCCCCTTCTCCACATCGCTTTTCTTTCCGTAAAGCATTAGAATCACCCGGTTGGAAGGAACATCGTAATTCAGTTTCCTGTGCAGTCTTAAGATATTTTCTCCTGATATGTAAAGCGCTGGCCCGACAGTGTGGCTGACTGCCAGAATCGTCGTCTCCCTGCTGCCGGGAGAGCTGTAACTGTACTGGGCTAATATCTCATAATGTGGTATCATTCTGTATAGTGTCACCATCAGAATAACCGCGACTGCAAAACAGGAACATCTCTTCATTCGGTTCTTCCTTTCTTCTATGCATTTTCTTATACCTGTATTTTAATACATCTACGTAAATATATCTACTATAATATATCTATTTAAATACATCTTATTTTCTTAGATTTATTTACATATAATATCACTATACGGAAGGAGGCATTTTATGGGGCATATTAATATCAAGCTGGCTGATTTAATCTTCGAAAAAGGCAAAAGCAAAAACAAAGTCTGTTATCACTGTGAAGTCCAGCGGACTCAGCTGAACAATTACTGCAACAACAAGGTCTCCCGCGTCGACCTGGCCCTGATGGCAAGAGTCTGCGAGTATCTGGACTGTGATATCAGTGCAATTCTGGAGTATGTGAGCGATGAGGAAGATTTAAACGCCGAAGAGACCAAAGCATCCGAGGCCGCGGAAGAAAAGAAAAAGGACTAGCCGCTCAAACGGACGGCTGGTCCTTCTATTTCTTTTTCCGTTTTACCTTTGTCTATTATTTTTCCAGTTCATCGAAGCTGGCCCGGAGCGTGTCACAGGACTCGCCCAAACGCTTTTTTTCCTCTTCATTCAAATCCAGCGGAAGCACGCGGAAAATGCCGTTCTTGTTGATAATACAGGGAACGCCGGCATATACGTCGTTCTGCCCATACTCTCCACGCAGCATGGCGGATACGGTCAGCACACTGTTTTCATCTCCCAGAATCGCTCTCGTGATCCTGGACAGCGCCATACCGATTCCATAGTATGTGGCGCTCTTCGCCTCAATAATCTGGTATGCAGCCCCGCGCACCTCCTCCTCGATCCGTTTTAATTCTTCCCCGCAGATGACCTCCATCCCGCCTTCTCCCTGTTCATCACAAAGGGAAAGGATGGGCTTCGTGGCGATCATCGCCTGACTCCACGGAACAAATTCGCTGTCTCCGTGCTCTCCCATCACGTAGGCGTGGACATTACGCGGATCCACGGAAAGGGATTCTCCCAAAAGGTAACGCAGCCTGGCGGTATCCAGGGCAGTTCCGCTGCCCAGCACTCTCCGCGGATTGAAGCCGGAAAGCGAATACGTGATCCGGGTCATGATATCCACCGGATTTGTCGCCACTAAGAATATTCCGTTGAATCCCGACTCCGTAATCGGGTCTACAATCGATTTAAATACCGCTGCATTCCGTTTTAACAGGTTTAGCCTGCTCTCCCCCGGCTTCTGTGCCACACCGGCGCAGATGACGGCGATATCCGCGTCTGACGTATCCTTATATTCCCCAGCGTAAATCTTCATGTTGGACGCAGAAAAGGCAAGTCCATGGTTTAAATCCATCGCCTCGCCTTCTGCCCTTTTTCTGTTGATGTCAATCAGAACCAGTTCATTACAGATATTCTGATTCAGCATGGAATATGCATAGCTCATACCCACCATACCGGTGCCGATGAGCGCCACTTTTCTCTTATCCGTTCTCATAATCAGTTCACTCTCCTGTCTTGTCTTACGGATAGTATAACTGGTTATGGGAAAAATATGCTTTATCCTTAACCCTGACGTTCGATTTTTTTCGCCATCAGCTCACCATTGCTGCTGTAGATCACGGCGCTTTCTTTTGTAATCATCCCCTTCTTATAGAGGTTTAAAAGGCTGGTGTCCATGGATACCATTCCTTCCGACTGTCCTGTGGCAATCACGCTGTCGATCTGGTGCGTCTTGGACTCGCGGATCATGTTCCGGATTGCATTGTTGAAAAACATAATCTCAAAGGCCGGATAAACGCCGCCATCCACCGTGGGAATCAGCTGCTGGGACACAACCGCCTGCATGACCATGGATATCTGCATCCGGATCTGCTGCTGCTGATTCGGCGGAAAATTATCGATGATACGGTCTATGGTATTGGCCGCCCCGACCGTATGAAGCGTAGAAATGACGAGATGGCCCGTCTCCGCCGCCGTCATGGCAATCTGGATCGTCTCATAATCACGCATCTCACCTACCAGAATGACATCCGGCGCCTGACGAAGGGCTGCCCGGAGTCCGGAGACATAACTGTCCGTGTCCGTCACGATCTCTCTCTGGGTTACCACGCTCTTCTTATGACGGTGCAGATACTCGATCGGGTCCTCCAGCGTAATGACGTGGGCGTTTCTCGTATGATTGATCTTGTCAATGATACACGCCAGCGTCGTGCTCTTACCGCTGCCGGCCGGTCCCGTGACCAGGACGAAGCCCTTGGTCAGCTGGGCGATATCGATGATATTCTGTGGTATGTGAAGCGTCTCATAATCGGGCAGATCAAACGTAACCACCCGGATAACTGCGGCTAACGATCCCCTCTGCCGGAACACACTGGAGCGGAATCTCGACACACCGGGAAGGGCGAAGGAGAAATCGTCGTCTCCATGCTCTCTCACCTTCTCCATACTGCGGTTCCCCGCCAGTTCATAAAGTTCTGTGATCAGCGTCTCCATCTGAGCCGGAAACAGCTTCTCCTCATTCTGGCAGACAATTCTGCTGCCCAGCTTATAAGAGAACGGCATGCCGGGTACCAAAAAGATATCCGACGCATTCTGTTCCACAGCCGAACTCAACAAATCAATTACCTTCATA
Organism: Hungatella hominis; assembly: GCF_014288005.1. NCBI lineage: Bacteria > Bacillati > Bacillota > Clostridia > Lachnospirales > Lachnospiraceae > Hungatella > Hungatella hominis. The sequence continues at coordinate 454,039 of NZ_JACOPB010000001.1, read as the reverse complement.
CCTGCAAATCTCCCTGTCTTTCTTTCCCGCCGGAATCCGCAAACGGACTATTTCTGTTCTGTATCAGCCGTTCCGCCCCATACCGGCATGGAGTCATCTATTTCGTAATCTTCCGTCTGTATCACGTTCCATTTCGCCACACGCACCGAGCCTTCCCCGTCCAAATCCGGTTCCAGCTCAATATGAAGTGCCTGCGCACGCTCCATGGCCACTTCCGTCACCGCCGCGCCGCCTCTGTAGTATTCTCCCAGTGCCTTCTCAAGCAGCGCAAGGCGCTCCTCATGCCCTGAGGCATTGGTACAGGCCGCCTTCACTTCCCCTGCCACCATGCGGTAGAATGCCTCGCCTTCCGTATCGGCCCTGTAATACTCCGTAACTGCGTCCGCGTTTCTGTTTGCAAGGCTTAAATCACTCTTTGCGGAGGTCAGGGACAGCATACCGAACGTGACGAGACACATGACGATAAAAATCAGTATCAGAGAAGAACTTCCAATATTCGCCTTAAATCCGCTCTCCTGTTTAGCCATCTGTTTCCTCCTGTCACCCCTGCTCTCTCTCGTGGCGGCTTACAGAGAGCGTGTAGACGCTGTTTTTCTCACGGCTGACGGTTATCTCCGCCGAACTCTCCGCTTCGTCCGCCGAAAGCACTGCTGTGTAAATCTTTCCACTCGCACTTCCGTCTCCGCCGCCCTCCGGAATGTTTTCCGCAAGGTTTCCATTTTTATCAAATTCCATCACATACCGGTTCCCGGAGGCTTCATCATCATCTGTTTTGAATGCGTCATCGCCGTCTGCTCCAGAGGCGTCGTCCTGTGAAGAGACACTGGCGCCAAAACGCTGTTTCAGTCCCTCCGGTCCCTCCAGCTTCCATACCTCGGCCACGCTCTGGGCAATCAGTACCGACTGGTTCAAATCTGCGGCGTCCCGGCTCATCCGGTCCCCTTTCACGAAGACCATGATGCAGACGCTGGAGCAGAGAATGAAGAAGAAGACCACCATGATCATCTCCATCATAAATATACCCGAATGCTGTTTCCTGCTCATCCTTTCATCCTCCGCTTCTTAAAGACAGCCAGATCCGGCCGCCTCCATCGCCACTGGTTGAGACGGAAAGCAATTCCCCCTCCATGGACATGGCCACTTCGTCGCACTCCAGAATCTCATAGCCGTCATTTACGCCCAGACCGCTCTCCGTATCGGTGAACAGCTCCCAAAGCTTTCCATCTCTATAGTATATATAAGTCACGTATTCAGAACCGTTTATCTCCTGCTTCAACTGTAGGACTGTGATACCCTCCATCTCGGTCAGTCCCACCATTCCGTCCTCGTCGCCCTGCCTTACCTTGTTGGCAATATAGCTCAGAGCCACATCGCCGCGGTAGGTCGACTCCGTCCTGGCATTGATATTCTCGTAGACCTTCCCTCCGATCAAAACCGCAAACAGCGCACAGAGCACAAATACGAGGAACAGAAGCATGGTAAACAATGTATTCACCAGCTGTCCCTTATGATCATTTCTGCGGCCCATCCGCGCACCTCCCAGCTATTATTCATGAAGATTGACCGTAATATCCGGCATGAAGTTGGACGCGAATCCGCTGTAAAACACATCATACTTATTCCGGTCAATCAAAATCCCGTAATTTTCCTCCAGATAATCCACACTGGGCGGATATCTGCCTTCAATGGCGTAGCACTGCACGGAAGCTCTCCGTATGGCATCCCGCAGCGTATCCGCACCTCTCGCATCGGCCTTCTTTGAAAAGGACATGATTCCCGTTACAAAAAGCGCCAGCACGCACAGAAATACCAGTACGGACAGGACGTAGCCATAAATTTCCTTCCCTGTCTGTTTCCATCTTTTCATCGGCTCACCTCTTATCCAATGGCTGAAAGCACACCGACTAACGGCAGCATGACAGAGAGAAGAATCAGACCGACAGCCACAGCGAGAACGGCTACCATCGTCGGTTCAAGCCGGTTCACCATGTTGTCCAGCGCCGTATCTGCTTCCTCTTCGCAGCTTCTGGATATCTCCTCCATCACCTCATCCAGGCGGCCGCTTCTGACGCCCACCTTGATCATCTGAACATGGAATCCGCCAAACAGACCGGTGTTCTTCATAGCGCTGTAATAATCGGTTCCTGTCTCCAGTTCCTCTCCGCAGGCCTTGATCTTTTCCTCTACCGCAGGATTTTCCACCAGCTCAGCCGCCAGCTCCATGCCCTTTTCCAGCTCCAGACCGCTGTGTAGCGTCAGAGCCAGCACAGAAGTAAATCTGCGGTTCGCCACCGCCAGCGCGATCCGGCTCTTTCTCTTAAAACGGTCCATCATGTGCTGAGCCGCCTGTATCTTTTTGCCGCCTCTTCCCATGAGCCAGATAACGAAAGCCGCCGCGGCCAGAAGAATCCCCGCAATAAGAGCCACTCCGCTGAATATGCCGCCCAGTCTCGTCGCCGCCATAGATACAGGGCTGAGACGCGCTCCCAGCTGCTCATAAACACTTTCAAAAATAGGCATTACCTTCGTAAACAAGACGAACAGGACAACCAAAAGCATAAAAATCATGATGACCGGATACGTCACCGCGTTTTTGATACTTTTCATCAGAGTGTATTCTTTTTCATAGTACTCTGAAAGAGACGCCATCATCTGATCCAGGGTTCCTGTTTCCTCGCCCAGCTTCGCCATCCGGATCACATAAGACGGATAACTTCCTACCTGCTCCAGAACGACAGAAAACGGGCTTCCCAGCTCCACTTCCTCAGACATATGTAACAGAATCTTTTTCTCCTCTTCATCTGCCGCATCCTCCGCCATAACAGGCAATCCCTCGTCAAGAGGGATTGCCGCGCGAAGCAGAAGAGATATCTGAAGACAGAAAGCCGAAAGCTCCCGGGCGGAATAATGTTTTTTCAATTCCTTCGCCATGTATCGCTTCTCCTTTATGATATGAAATTTTAATAAGAGTATTTTGCTTTATAATTCGAGCTGTTCTTGATATACTCTTCAATCGCCGGATCTCCCTTGCCGGAGGAGGCGAATGTCGGATCCATCAGTTTCCAGTCATGGCCGTCAAAGTAGATGATATTGTCCACCCAGCCCTGGCCCTCGATATAAACATTAATCCATGCGTGATACAGACTGCCCGTATATCCCACCACCAGCTTGGTCGGAATATTCTGGGAACGCAGCATCGCCGTCATAACCGCAGCGTAATCAAAACAGATTCCCTTTTTCTGAGACAGGATAGAATCGCAGTTCGGAAGATATCCGGACTGAACGGAGTTGGCTTTTGCCGTATCATATGTAATGTTGGTGACCACATAATTGTAAACGGACGAGACAACCTCCAGCGCATCCGCAGAAGACGCGGCCACCTCTGCGCCCTTCTTTACTACGCTGCTGTCCGCAGTGAAATTCACATACTGATTTGGATATAAGAACGGTGCAAACTGGTCTGCAAGAGATACGGACAGATCCTGGCTGAACTTCACCGCATACTGGTTGCCCTGTACCTGTTCCAACACTCTCACCGTATAGCTGCCGTTGCCTTCCGACATCGGGAACACCTCATAGGCAGATCTGGCATTTAAATCATACGTATACGTCTCTCCGCCGCTTTTGATCACCTGAACCTTGATCTTGGAAGAGCCTCCCGTATACTGCACCATCACATAGCCCTGGGACAGATTGGACGCATCCAGTGTCACAGAGTTATTGCTGTAAGTCGTCGTACCGGAAGCCTGCGGCGTTCTCACGTTGCTCCCTGCCGGCTTTGAATACAGCGGAACCGCTTCCTCTTCGACAGTCACGACAGCCAGGCTCTCCGGTTCTTCAGCCAGCGCAGCCGTACTCTCTGCGGCAATCGTCTGCGATTCAGCCACAGATGCCTTCTGGCTCTGGCAGCCGCTCACCGACACCATAAGCGCGGTGCAGGCGGTCAGAACCACAATTCTATTCTTCTTCATCTTTCTTCATCTCCATCTCACATAGAAACAGGCCCTGGTGCCGGGCGGCACTAGCCCAGACGCTGTCTGACGATCTCGTAAGCGAGCACACCCGCGGCCACGGAAGCATTCAGCGAGTCGATATCGCCCTTCATGGGGATCGATGCAACCATGTCGCATTTTTCCCTGACGAGTCTTCCCACACCGTCTCCTTCGCCGCCGATCACCAGACCGACAGGCCCTTTTAAATTCAGCCGGTACATCAGTTCGCCGTTCATATCCGCACAGACGAACCAAAGTCCCTTTTCCTTCAACTCTTCAATCGTGGCCGCCAGGTTTGTCACCTTCGCCACCGGTGTATAGTTGAGGGCTCCCGCTGAGGTCTTTGCCACTACCGCAGTAAGGCCGGAAGCGCGGCGTTTTGGAATAATCACTCCATGGGCCCCCGCTAAGTTAGCCGTACGGATGATCGCGCCCAGATTATGGGGATCCTCAATCCCATCCAGCAGGAAAATAAACGGTGGTTCCCCTTTTTCCTCAGCCGCCTTCAAAATGTCTTCTACTTCAGCATATTCATAAGCCGCAGCATGTGCGATCACTCCCTGGTGATGGCCTTCCTCCGACATCTGATTCAAACGTTCCCTGGAAACGAAATTCACGATCGTATCCTGTTTTTTCGCCTCTCTGATAATGGACTGGATAGGACCGTCCTTTACACCATCCTGCACATAAAGCTTATCAATGGTCTTTCCCGCACGGAATGCCTCCAGCACGGCGTTTCTTCCTTCTATTATAAATTCTTCCGTCATTCCAGTTCTCCTATTTTCTCAAATCCGTGGCTGATCAGTGTGACCAGCCGCTCCAGACGGCCCGTCAGGTAGAGGTAACCGCAAAGCGCCTCAAAGCCCGTAGCCGTTCTGTAGTCCACCACGGTCGCATGCTTCGCCGTCGTCACCGACTTAGCATTGCGTCCACGTTTGTAGACCGCCGTCTCTTCTTCGGTAAGCTCTTCCAAAATGAGCCGTATCATCTCTGCCTGAGTACCTGCATTGACCAGCGACGCACTCTTCTTATGCATCTTGTTCACCTGAATGCTTCCATGATTGATCACCATGGTGCGGACAATCAGTTCATAAACGGCATCTCCGATATAGGCCAGCGCCAGCGGAGAATACGTCCTCGGATCCATCTCCTTCAGCCTCAGCGCCTCATTGCAAAAGGTCTGGAAACCGACCTCTTCTCTTACGCCCTCTTCCATTTTACACCTTCTCTGGTGTCTTCCAGAACGATTCCCCTTAAAAGAAGCTGTCCGCGAATCTCATCGGCCAGCGCGAAATTCTTATCCTTTCTCGCCTGCTGTCTCGCCGCAATCATCTCTTCGATCTCAGAATCCAGTATCTCTTCCTTTTTCTCGGTGACGATGCCCAGCACGTCGCACAGCTTTTCGATGGTCTCTTTCAAATATACTACATAAGCCCTGGAACTGTCTGGCCCTGCTGTGGAATTGCTCAGCTTGACGAGTTCAAAGACAGCAGAAATACCATCTGCGGTGTTAAAATCGTCATCCATGGCTGCCTCATACTTTGCAACCAGCTCGTCAACAGCTTCCCTGCTCTCGCCTTCTTTAAACGAATCGCCTGCCGCGCTGCTCTCCAGATCCTTAAGCTTTTGAACCGCAGTCAGAATTCGCTCTAATCCATTCTTGGAAGATTCCATCAGCTCCGCACTGAAATTCAGCGGGCTTCTGTAGTGAGCGCTCAGCATAAAGAAACGAAGCACCGATAAATCATACTTCTCGCTGATCTCCCTGACAGTAAAGAAATTGCCCAGGGATTTCGACATCTTCCTGTTATCAATATTTAAAAATGCATTGTGCATCCAGTATTTTGCAAACTCTTTGCCGTTAGCCGACTCACTCTGAGCAATCTCATTCTCATGATGCGGAAAGACAAGGTCCTCTCCGCCCGCATGGATATCGATCTGGTCGCCCAAATACTTCTTGGACATGACAGAACACTCGATATGCCAGCCAGGACGTCCCTCGCACCATGGGGACTCCCAGTAAGGTTCCCCTTCTTTTTTGGGCTTCCAGAGAACAAAATCCGTCGGATCCTCTTTGCCTTCCTCTCCCGTCACCTTGATCTCACGGAAGCCGGACTGCAGATCCTCGATATTCTTATGGGACAGCTTTCCATAGCCGTCAAATGATTTTGTACGGAAATAAACGGTTCCGTCGGCTGCCACGTAAGCATGGCCGCTCTCGATCAGACTGCCGATCATATCCAGCATCCCGCAGATTTCCTCTGTAGCGAGCGGATTCTTCGTGGCCGGCTTCACATTCAGTCCTTCCATGTCCTTCTTGCATTCTTCGATATAACGCTTGGAAATGGTATCAGCATCCACGCCCTCTTCAATGGCCTTCTTTATGATCTTATCGTCCACATCGGTAAAGTTGGAAACAAAATTCACCTCGTAGCCCTTGTATTCAAAATACCGTCTGACCGTATCAAACACGATCATCGGCCTCGCATTTCCTATATGAATGAAGTTGTATACCGTCGGTCCGCAGACATACATCTTGACCTTTCCCGGTTCCAGCGGCACAAATTCTTCCTTCTGCCTCGTCAATGTATTAAAAATTTTCATAGTTCCCTCCTGTTTGATTATTTCCCGCAGCAGCCACCACTACAGCCCTGACAGCCGCTGTCCATGATTTTATCATCATAACAGTAATCCCCCACTGTCGTCAATAAGGTAATTGCCTGTGCTGAAATTCCTTCCCCGCTGCCCGTAAAGCCCAGACCTTCCTCGGTCGTTGCCTTTACGCTGACGCGGTCTGCCGGTATTCCAAGGGCGGCAGCGATATTCTCCGCCATCTGCGGTCTGTAATCCTTAAGTTTGGGCCTCTGAGCAATGATTGTCGCATCGATGTTCTCGATCACGTACCCCTTCTCTTCAAGAAGCGTTCCGACGCGCTTTAAGAGTTCCACGCTGGATATTCCCTTATAAGCCGGATCCGTATCCGGAAAATGTTCCCCGATATCCCCCAGCGCCGCCGCGCCGAGCAGGGCGTCCATCACCGCGTGAACTAACACGTCCGCGTCAGAATGGCCTAAAAGTCCTTTTTCATAGGGGACCTTTACTCCTCCGAGAATCAAATCTCTTCCGTCCGTCAATTTGTGTACATCGTATCCCTGTCCGATTCTCATATGATATCTTAATATCCTTTCTGAAATCTGTATATTTATTTTAATTTACATTCTAAGTCCAGAATACAAAAAACAGAATAACATAGCAGCTGTGCTGCCATTTTATCCGGTTGCCAGGATTAAAATTAAATTCTGACTGTATTTCTAAATAAAATATTAAACAATCATGCGGACCGCCTTTTTGATACAGCGCAGCTGTATGTCGTTCTGACAGAAACAGCTCTCTCCATCCACATGAACCGCCATCGGCTTATCCACATGAACCATGGCCTCCCCGCATGTATAAAACCGGGTTCCCTTATTATGGGACTGCCTTCCAAACATGGAGTTTAAAAGCACCGGTATTAGTTTTCTCTTTTTTCTGTTATTCATTACACAAATGGAAAGTTTTCCATCGTCATAGCTGGCATCCGGCGCAAATTTAAAACCGCCGCCTTCATACGGATGAATATGTGCGGAAATAAAATAGGCATGATTAAACTCCACCTTCTGAACTCCATCCAACAGCAAATAGCCCTTAGCAGGCTTTGCAAGCAAGAGCTGTTTGACACCGATCAAAAGATAGGTCAGCTTTCCTATATGAAGCTTATTTAAAATTCCCTTTGTCCTGGAATAAAGAATGTTATGACAAACCGCCGCATCCATGCCAATACCTGCGCTGACCATAAATCTTCTGCAGGAAATCTCATCTCCTCCATATGTAAGCACTCCGTAATCCAACTGCTTATGGTACTTTGGAGACAGAATCTTCTTTAGACAGCGTCCCGGTTTTCTCGGCAATTTCAAGCTTCTAGCTAAATCATTGCCTGAACCGGCAGGAATATAACCTAAGGTAACGGGGCTGCAGAAAGAAAGACCATCCAGAATCTCGTTGACAGTGCCATCCCCGCCGACTGCAACGATTACGTGCGGTTCCCTGCACCCTTCTGTCAGCTTTCTGGCAAAAACCTTCGCATCTCCCGGCTTCTCAGTTATATACGCCTGATACTGGGCGTTCTCACGCTCCAGAATCCTTTCCAGTTTTTTCCATACGTTCTTCCCCCGCCCGCATCGCGCGTTTGGGTTTATGATAAAATAGTACATGGAATCCCTCCACCATTTGCTAATCTTAAGTATATCATAAATCATATAAAATGAATAATAAAATTTTCTTAAAAATATTTCCAAAAAAGTGTTGACAATTTACACAATTCATATTATACTAGCAAAGCAGTCGGGAACACAGAAACAAAAAGTTCTGAGACAAGCATGGGATCTTAGCTCAGCTGGGAGAGCATCTGCCTTACAAGCAGAGGGTCACAGGTTCGAGCCCTGTAGGTCCCACTGATAAATAAACTACTTATTTATCAAACAATTTCATATGGCGGAATAGCTCAGTTGGCTAGAGCACACGGTTCATACCCGTGGTGTCGAGAGTTCAAATCTCCCTTCCGCTACTCTTTCGAGCCCTGAAAGCCTTGATTTTATTAGGTTTTTAGGGCTTTTGTTTTAAAATGTTTTGATAACTTTTGATTTGGACTAACAACTCAAAGGCCCCTATCGGAGTAAGTGTTAACTTTGAATATGCTGATGATGTACATTATAATTTAAGCTATTCTGATTGGATACGGTTTCTTGAGAATTATTTATATATCGATTCGGAAGAACATAATATATCAATGCATAACTTCTTTTCAATATCAGACTGCTTTAACTTTGAAGATTCACTTAAAGAATGTGATATATCATATGACAAAATAGCATTTTGGGAGTCAGATAAAATATTATGTAACGAGGTTAAAGGATGTATCCTAATGTAACAGGTGCATTTGCAATAATCACTGTAAATGGTATGTTCTTAATAGGATATAATTCATGGAGAGGTCAATGGGAGTTTCCAGCCGGAGGAATTGAAGAAAAAGAAACAGCAAGGCAAGCTGCAGTTAGAGAGCTATTTGAAGAAACACATCAAACAGTGGATAAATTAGTATTTAAAGGGCTGTTTAAAGTAAAAACAGCAAAAAAGGATATAATATACCAAGCTGCGTATTATGGAAAATTAGATGCTCTCAGGCCGTTCGTAAGCGGAGCAAATGACGAAATGGCAGAGATAATGTTATGGGACGGGCTGGAGGATATAGGCTATGTTGAAAGGGTGGTTTTTCTATGCCCGTTCCTGGGACTTTAAATAAAATGCTACTTACGATTATCAAAAATAAAGATAAGCTACAGATAGTTCACAGCCTTCTTTTATACCGGTTTTGACTCTTCCGGAAACTTCAGGCTGTGAATCTTCGGTCAGACGCTCATGGCTGTCTATTCCCATAATCCTTTCCAGCAGATAGCATCTCTCTCCGGTCTCCTTGCGTTTAAACAGTGTTATCGGAACGAGACTTTACCCAGTGATGTAACTAGTTTCTTTTGGCCTGTTTTTACAATCTCACAGTCTTCCAGGGTCTCTCGGATGATATCCAGCCCAAGCAAAATCACCTCGTCACGGATTCCATAGATAAATGCTGCCATATCCTTTGGATTCTTCATAAAGCCTTCGATTTGTGTCGTTTGGTTTCGTCGCCAATATAATAACACAAAACTGGTGTTTTTTACGCTAGCTATCACGATATTTGGACGGACCGCAAAAAGATACAACTCTGCAGAACTATTGAAAGAAAAGCGAATACCATAGGCTACTCTCTTATTTTCGATCATTTTAACCCTATATATTTGTATACTGCGAGAGAAACTGATTCAAGATGCTTATAACGGCCTGTTGATCTGGATTTTCCCATCGGCCCTTAAAGCTTCCATTATAGAGAATACCTTATCATGCGGTATATACAGTTCATTTGAAATTTGATATGTTGTTGGCGTATACCCGTGTTTTTTCGTAAACTCCTCTGTAAATAACAAAACTCTGTCTCTATTATTATTCATAGCAAAATACCTCGTATATCCATAATATACGAAAAGTATTCACAGAAATAGTTCTTTTATTCAAAAACTGTTACAGATACAGATATGAATATTCGGTTAGACGCCCGAGTTCTTTCGTGCGAAAGTATTACTATCGGTGCTGCCAAACCAGCCGCCAATCCCTGAAAGGTGCGTTTATAACAGGACTTCCTAAAATTATCATGATCGCGAAATACCTGCCAGCCTGCCTCGGTAAAAAACAGATTATATTTCCTGTTGTTATGCTCATTGCAAACCTGCTTCACCCAACCTTTTTGCTTCAGCTTACGGATAATCTGACTGTTTACACTTGAATTGTGCTCTGCTCTATTATATACGAAAATAAATTCTCCCCCTCCATCCATTCGACATTTATTTACATTTTTTTCCATTTCTGCTATAATTCATTATGGAGGGTTGCACAAATGGTAAACAATAAAATCTTAATGTATATGAAGCTAAAGGATATTAATAAAACACAGCTATCTGCTTTAACAGGTATCCCAGCTACCACTCTTAATCGAATTATCAACGGAACTGTCATCAATGTAAAAACCGCTTACATGGAGACCATCGCGAAGGCACTGGGAACGACGATCTACAATCTATTTGATTTACCAGAACTGAACCAACCTCTCATTACTGCATTGAGACCCGAAGAAGCAGGAACCGTAGTCGAAAAGCTGTTATCTGAAGAAGAGTCGCTGCTGCTCTACTGGTTCCAAAACTCATCTCAGGATTCCCGCGCCTCGATCTTAATGAAGGCTAGAAATGAATATTACGTAACACAGAGGGAAATCAACGAAAAGCTGTCGGTCGGTAAACCTTTTGTGGCTGATACTGAGGATTACAATCAAATTGAATTCAATTTTAAGCATCCGAATTAGCCGGGTGCTTTTTATTTCTGATTCTTTACGATTCTCTGAACGGACTTCTTCCGGCACATGGGGAACCATATGCTGGAAACTGCAAATCGCGCCCGATCGCTCAGGCAGAATACTCCCCATTGTACTCATCACATCCGGTAACCGCAGCAAAATCGATATGATACGGGAAGTAGACATTTCTGCATTGCGGCAGACTGTCCTCCAGAAAACAGAGGATATCCTCCGTCATATTTTTCGAAAAATACTTTTCATTTAACACTCCGCTCATAACAGCATCATCGCCGATATACTGTACAAGCAAAAAACCGTAACTCGGTTCTGCAATCACCAAATCATGGAGAGAACCGCCAAAGTCTTCATTTTTGCTGTCATAGAAACGGATCATACAAGAGCTTTCGGCCGGAAAAAATTCTGCGTCAAAAGAATGTCCGCAGCTCTCAAACGTCTTTTTCATTTGAGCCTCCTTATTCTGTGATTGATTGAACTCTTCTGGATTCTATTATAGCCTATACATGAGAATCAGCCAATCACAAATTGCCGTCTCTGCTTCCAGAGTCCGCAAACCATGAAGATTGCCCCAATGTCACGCTGCAATGGAAATATATTAGTCAATGCAACCGAAAGTTGCCCGTCAGGCAGTTACAGCAACTGGGCCTTATGTGATAGACTAAAATGGTTGAGGAGGTAATAACAAATGCGTTTAAGACGACGAATCCTAAGAATTATACTATTTCTGCTGGCAGTACCTGTAATCCTCTGCGGGGCCTTATATGGCTTTCATAAAATCAGTCTATGGGACGAAAGCAGAAACTATCCGCCTGTCGGAAAAATGGTGGAAGTAAATGGCCACCAGATGCATGTGTATGGCGAAGGCAATGGCAATGAAACACTTGTATTTCTGTCCGGCTCGGGAACTGCTGCCCCTGCTCTGGATTTTAAGGCGCTCTACAGCAGATTAAGCGATCAGTACCACATCGTAGTCGTGGAAAGAGCCGGTTATGGGTTCAGCGAGACCGCTGACGTTCCCAGGGATATCGATACCGTGCTGGAGGAGACACGCTCGGCCCTGACGCTGTCCGGGGAAAATGGTCCCTATATTCTGTTTCCTCACTCTTTGTCCGGCATCGAAGCGCTCTATTGGGGACAGAAATATCCCGATGAGGTAAAAGCCATCATCGGCCTTGATGCCGCAGTGCCCACCCTTTATCTTTCCTGGGGAAAGCAATTGCTGGAGGACACCGCCGATCATATGAAACTGCTTTCGTTCTTTTACCGGTCCGGTCTGGTGCGGCTTCAGCCTGAAATCTACAATACGGACCCGGCCATGACTATGGATGTCTTATCTGATGAAGAAAAGGGAATGTACAGAGCGGTTGTTATGCGCAGCTTTATGACCGGCAGCATGGCTGACGAGGCCAGATCCTGTTATGATAATGCCGTAAACGTTGACAGTCTGGGTAAACCCGTAAAAATCCCTGTTTACTATTTCATTTCCGATGGTTCCCAGGTAACTCCCGGCTGGTGGGATACTGTAACAGATTATCTTTCATCCTTTGAGAATGCCCACTATATGTTTTTAGACTGCGGCCACTACGTTCACGACGAAATGCCGGATGTGATCGCAGGAGAAAGTATAAATTTTATGAAATCTCTTACAAAATAAGGGGAACACACCTTCAATATGACAGGCTTCTCTACTCACCGCCCTCACTTTTTGTATCCATTTCGTTCATTGTATGTTAAAATCATTTTAATCAGTTCGATACCTGTCTTATCACCCCCATTCCGTCCCGTATATCACAAGTTAGGTCTCCATGATATAGATGTGGAGCAGACGGTTAATAGCCTTAGGTTTACGCCGATGGAATGGAAAAGATAGTGTTGCCTATGTTCTGCGAAGGCATGTAATTTCCAATAAGGAGATCTTATGAAATCACAACTTACCTACCATTGTCACATGAAAGAATGGGAATTATTGAAACGCTTCTCATCTTCGCAGACAGCACGTATGGACTCCTGGTACATAATCAGCCGTTACCACAATAAAAATGCAATTCCCGGAATCAGAACGATAAAAACTATAGAAAACGGAATCTATCGGTTTCACTGCACATTTCGCGTAGACTGTTCCGACTCTCTGCTTGAATTAACCTATATAAGGGACAGGTTTTTAACGTTCATTCACGCGCTTATCCTTATAATCCTGGCCGGTATTTCATGTATTGGCATCTTCAGTTTTACGCTTCCCGGCTTTTTTGGCGGGCTATGCGGTCTAGCGGTTTGTGTCCTGCTGATTTTTCTTCAGAAGCAGTTGAAAAAGCAGGCTTTCTCTAATATGGATAAATATATACAGACGTTTATTTTATCTGAGAAATCCTGACTTACCTTCCAGTGGCTTATCCTGCCCTTTATGCATGCTGCTGATGCTCTAATGTACCTGTATTCCCCACCGCTACCGTGTTGACACACCGGTTCTTTTTGTCGGCTGCGTGCTGCCTCCCCTGCAAAATCATAGGTAAAAAACAACTATACAAATTCGTTCTATATCAAATACAGCAATACTCCGATAGAATACTCTTGAAAGGAGATGATAGAATTGAAATACGAAAACGGCAGAGATATCTTTCCCGAACGGCTATTAAAGCAAATACAGAAGTACGTATCCGGCAAGCTGGTCTATATCCCATCGAGTGACAAAAAACGTGCATGGGGCGAGACGTCGGGATATAAACAGTATCTCATAGAACGCAATCGTGACATCAAGTCAAAATTTAATGCGGGCGCCAGCGTTGAACAGTTAGCTGATGAATACTATAAATGCCCTTATCGCTCTTGACCCGCTGCTGCGGCCCTGAAGAAAACATGAAATGGCGGATTAATGAGGAATGGTTTGAGAAGCATGTAAACGAGCTATCGGAGGTTCTTAAGAAAGAAACGGATATGCCCCCATTAATCGTCCACTACCTGATCGAGGACGGCAAAACCGAGGGGGAATTCGAGTTAAATGACGGCAATCATCGACTGGAAGCCTATTCCCGCCTTGGAATCGAAGAATACTACGTAATTATCTGGATTACAGAGAAAAATGAGTATGATTTATTTCTGTCTGCATACTCCCAGTATTTTAAATGACACCGGGAGACACTTCATAAACGGAAAAGCCAGGGAACAGCTGAGTGCAATCCCTCTCCGGTCCCCTGATCTTTTACCATTTTAAGGCGGCAGTTTCAAAAACTCCTGCCGCCTTTCCGCCGGCTTCTCAGCCGCGCAGTGCTCCCTTTTCGTCTGTCTCCAGCGTAATCTTCCCGGTAGCCATTGCCCCGGTTTCATCAAAAAAGTATGCGCTGTTATCGACCACCTGAAGGCCTGTAACCATGGCATTGTCCTCGCCTAAATAATACCATTTCTCTTTACTCAGCACCCACTGGCTGCGGTAGGCGTATCCCGATTCATTGAACCAGTACCATTTACCGTCGATCTTTTCCCAGTCATTTTTCGTATAGCTTCCGTCGTCATGGCGGTACCAGCGGCCGTACACATCTTCAATCCAGCCTGTCTTTGCCTTTCCCGTAACCCAGGTTTTCATAAATTCAGCAGGGTCTTTGTACAGCCGTTTGATCCCCTCCGTGGAGCTGCCCCAATCGGCCAGCTGAAAATGCGGCTTGTCCACGATCGATTTCCAGTTTCCGCCCCATATGAGGCCCAACGACACACCTACCGCGCCGGCTTTTTCGAAAAAGCCGCCGGACTCGTTATAGGCTCCCTGCCCGTCATTTCGATAGATGTCAAAGGCGGTTCCCCACTGATGAAACGAACTGTAAGAGCTTCCCGGCGCATTGGTCACGATACTGCCTGGTTTTGTACGGCCCTGTGCGTAAAGCGCATCCTGCTCCGCTCTGGTGCGCAGCGTCTCGCCTATTTTAACTGCCAGTCCCTGTTTTCTGCACTCTTCCACCATATTGGCGGCCAATACCTGCAGACGGGGATGGCACAATGTGATATCTTTCATCTGATTATCTCCTTTCCTCATGTTTCCGGCCGAAGGGAGGCTGACGTCTTCCACTGTTGAAAGCCGCTCCTTTCATGCGCAAACATAAGCGTCTCTAAGATATCATATGACAGTTCGTGGACAGTCGTGTCCCGGCTCACGTTAGCGGTCGTCTCATACAAGTCTGTAACGGGGCCGCTCCTCTCCGAAAAGCCAGTATCTCAGCCAGTCATCCAGAACAATCCCGGCAAGGCTGATCCAGAGCCATAAGAAGGAAAACTGCGGGCAGATCTGCCCAAGGATGTTACCGGGCAGTCCGCTGTAATCCCAGATATTCCACCCCAGCCAGATGTTGACGATACACCCCGTAATCAATTCAAAATATGTAATGATCGCCGCCCCCAGAAGCATCTGCTTCCACAGGGGCAGCGTCCACGGAAGCAGTTCATTGATCAAACCAAGGCAGATAAAACAGACGCCGCCCAGAATGAACATGGTCCAGTGACTCCAGCCACGCAGTAAAATCTCTATGATATTATATAGAAGGCCCCCTGTTACAAACAGGAGCAGATATTTGCCCGTCTGTTTCACCAGCATCCCCCTCCGCCTCAGACTCTTTGTAAAGGATATGCTTCTTTCTGCCGTAAATTGCTATAGAAATTTCAGTTCCTGCTGATCGTATTCCTGTTTCGTTTCCAGCAGCACCGGGGTCTGTTTCAGCATTCCGCTGAACTTTGTGTCATCCAATACCCAGTCTTTCATCTGATCCGGCTCGACGATAAGCGGCATCCGGTCATGGGTGCTGACCATCGACTGGTTGGCTTCCGTCGTTAAAACCGTAAATCTCTTTTCGTCTCCAAACACATTGTAAAAACCGGCCAGGAAGATCACCGGAGCGTCCTCCCGGTAAAATGTCACTTTCTCTTTTTTCCGGTTCCACTCATAAAACCAGGTACAGGGAATGATGATTCTCCGATGCAGAATGCTCTCGCGAAACATATTCTTTTCCAGCACCGTTTCAGACCTGGCGTTAAAGATCACGCCCTTCCCCTGAAAATTAGGAAAGCCCCAGTGCTGCCATTCCAGCTTCATTTCCCGGTCTCCCGCCACCAGAACCGGCGCCTCATCTGTGGGATGAATATCCTTTCTCAGCCGCTCCAGACGAAACTTGTCATTGACTGTTTCCACTAATTTTTCAATCTCCCGCGCCGTCTCGTCATCCACATAATATCGTCCGCACATATGATTCTCCCGTCCTTTTGCCCTGTTTTTACTGGTAGTATTCCATGTTTTCCTTAAAAATACACTTCGAGGCCGCCGATCGGGCAGCCACACAGGATTGCCGCGATTCCTGTTAATATATGAATATGCTTTATATTCTATTAATTTTAATGCCTTCGTACTACTCTGTCAAATGCAATGTCATATCGCGCCCGATGTTTAGATATCCCATAAAGAAAAGGCCCCGGCCGCTTTTAACAGCTCCGGAACCTTTTCTCACAATTCTTTATTTATGAAACAGCGACGTAATCATATTCCAGATCCGCGTAAAGATACTGGCGATGCGGTGGAACACATTTCCCTCCGGGTGGTAGCTCTCATCCACCTCTGCAGCGGTGCTCTTATCCTTTTCCTTGATTTCACCGGTGCGCAGAATGATCTGCACGGTGCGCGGGGACGGGTTCTTCTCCGAAGTCAGGGATACCGGCTTTGCGTCCATATCGATATTCAAAATGGTGGTATCCTTTGTCGTATACTCATCCCATTTATCGTCGATCAGCGTTTTGATTGTATCCTTTGCATTTTTAAGCACATCCGTCTGATCCAGCCCGTTTCCCATTCCATCCAGGGTTCCTGCCAGACCGTTTAGTGTCTTTTGGGTGCTGGCGTTTAAGGAATCGCCCACCGTTTTCATCTGGTTTTCAAAGGAGGTGCAGAACACGGTCAGGGATTTTAAACTCCTGGCGGCGGTGTCTGTCATTTTCCCCAGATCCCTCAGAGTATCCAGCGTATCCTCGTGATAGTAGTTGACCGTCTTGGTCAGGCTGTCTGCATCGGAAATGATATCGTCCAGCGTGTTGCACATACTGGCTGCCAGATGGGACATATCCGCCGTATTCTGCAGCAATCCCACCGCATTTCCTTTCTGGGAAGCGGCTGCCTGCAAAAGGACCTCTGTCTGTCCGATCATGGTCTGTATATCCGTAATCAGTCCGGTGTTTCCCGCAGTGCCATGGAAGCCTTCGACGATTGCGCGAACCGCAGCGGCGATATTACCCGTGTTTGGCTGGGATGCAGTAGCGGTCTCATATAGTGCCTGAGACGCATATCTCATGAGCGCATCGATCTCATCGGTGGCCATGCCAACCTCATTTCTTAAATAGGAAGCGACCTCATCCTCATCTCCCAGATTCACGCCTGCGCTCTCCATCTCGCCGATTAAATCTTCCAGGCTGTCCTCACTGAAATATTCCGCTTTTTTACCGCTCAGCCCGCCGGTCGATGCGACCAGTCCGGCAAGTGCAGGCGCCAGCGCACTCACGCCGCCATCCAGCTTTGCCTGCGACTGTTTGAAGGTCTCTAAATCTGCTTTTGTCTTTTCCATCAGCTGCAGAAATGCCTGTGCTCCCAGATCCACCTGGGGACTGTTTAACATGGAACTGATTCCCCGTAAATCATCTCTTAAATCCCGCATGGTGGCCTTCATGTCCTCCAGATCCGGCGACAGGTCGTCGAGATGGCCGGTCAGCTCATTTACATGGGAATTCATGGTATCGAGGAATTTTTCTGCCTCCTTCATATGCCCGGAAAATGGTTCAAACTGCTGGGACAATTCATTTAGGCCAGCCAGAGCCTCGTCAGCGTCGGCGTATACCTTACCTTTGGAGTCTGCGAAAAGCTGGCGGCTGTGATCGAGTCCGCGCAGGCCGTCGGCCGTATCTTCCACACTCTTCTGCATACTGTTAAACGCATCAAACACTGTGTCCAGGCTGCCGCTGATGGCATCCGCCGAGTCCTCAAGGGTCGTCTTCGCCTCGCGCAAATCCCCCACCTTATCGAGCTGGGCCGCGGTCAGCGGAACAATGGTAAACACGACACCGCTGAAAGAGAAATCATTCGTTCCGATTCGGATAGAGTAGTGCTGCTCTTCTCCCGGAAGCGCGAAAAATATAACCGCGTTTAAATTGCCCATCGATTGGACCTGAGCGCCTTCTGCCTCCAGACTCAGGTTTTTATCCATATCCACAACGGTTCCAGCCATGAGAACCATGTTATTGCGGTAATAATCCGATACCTGCTTATTCGGTGTCAGATCCACATTCACTTCCACCAGACCGGCCGCGCCGTAAAGCTCTTCCGCCTTCTTCTCCAGTCCGTTTAAACGGTAGCTCACCTGGATATTCCAGGGGAGTTCTTCCCTGGTGGTATCCGTGCCGCCTTCAAAATAGAAGCGATCCTCCGAATTTTCCAGGTTGAAAGTAAGCTTACCCTCCGAGTCCGTCACCGGTTCGGCGTGATCTGTCATATTGGTAATTCTGTTGTACGTGCCGTAATCGACAATCTGGCTGCTTCCATTCGTGGTGTAGCTTTTTACGACACTGCTCTCTTTTATCTCCCCATAGGGGTCCATGGTGATATAAAGCGTCTCATCGCAGACCGGGGTGTCTGCCGCCGCTCCCGCCTCCATGGTCGGGCCGCATGCAAGCACTGCTGCTAAAACAAACGCTGAAATCCGTTTACTCTTCCTCATGGCTGTCATCTCCCTTTTCCTTCTGATCTGACTCTCCGGTCTGCGCTGGAGTTATGTTTTCCTCTGAACTGCCTTTTCCTGCCGCGGGAGCCGGACGCTCTGCTGGTGTCAGACTATTCTCGGATGTCACACCTTCCGCCAGCGCCAGGTTCTTCTCCGACACCGCACTCTTGTTCGACGTCACATTCCTCGCCCCCGTCAGATTTTTAGCCGCCGCCAGACGTTTCCGTCTTCTCTCTTTCCGCGCATCCGCTTTCTCCTGCTGCCGCTTAATCTGCTTATCAAATGCGGACAGGAGGGCCGGAAGCAGGGACAGAACCAGTGTCACGCTCAAAAATGCCCCGCGCCCTACCAGACGCCCTACCTGGGAGATCGCCTGTATGGACGAAGTAAAGTACAAAAGATAGCCAACCACCATCAAAATACCGCCCGATGTCATGATAGACAGCGTGCTCTTGTTGACAGCGGCGACCGCAGCCTCCCGGCGGCCTTTTTCCTTACGAAATGCCAGATAGTTGTTTGTCATCAAAATCGAGTAATCGATGGTGGCCCCCAGCTGCAGGCAGCTGACGATAATGTAGCCGATATAGATCATGCTGTCCCCCATCACGTAGGGCAGCGTCATATTTAAATAGATGGCAACTTCGATGGGTACGATCACGAGGATCGGAACCAGGATCGACCGGAAGGTAATGAATACTACCAGCGCCACACCGGCCAGAGACAGCAGCGATACATTATTATAATCTTCCGTCAGAATATCCCTGATATCAATGGTTGTAGGCGTCATTCCAATTACGTAGGAATGCTCGGGATAATGCTTATGTACGACCTCCTCCAGTCTGGCACTGCACTCGAAGGCATAGTCACTCTCCTGCAGCGTATCCATGGAGATCAGCATTCTGGCGTAATCCTCATTGCGAAGCTGGCTGGTTAAATCCTCGGGAAGAAAGCTTTCCGGAATCCCGTTCGGCATGGTGCCCGACATGGAAATCACATAGTTGACGAAATCCAGATTCTCCAGTTCCTCCGCCAGTTCTTTTTCCGTCACACTGGAACCGTTCGGCACGATACAGATTGTCATATTGGACTTTTTAAACAGGCTGTTAATCTCCTGCGTGTCCTCATAGACCCGCGTTCCCGGCCCCGCGCCGATGGCGTCGTCGCCGTACAGGAACTTATTCATACTCTGGCCGAAATAACAGGGAACCGCTAACAGGGCCGCTAACAGGAACACCGGAACCCGGATCTTGTACATGGCCCGTGCAAATCCATCAAATGAGGCAATAAGCGGCTTATGCGCCGTCTTCACGATCTTGTCGTCAAACCGGAGAATAAGCGTCGGCATCAGCAGAAGTACGGTAAGAAGGCTGCATATGATACCCTTTGCCAGGACGAATCCGACGTCCTTACCAATGGTAAAACGCATAAATGCAATGACGATGAATCCCACGATCGTCGTCGCTCCGCTGGCGAGAATGGAACTGCAGGATTCCCTGATCGCCTCCACCATGGCCTCATGGATCTCCATGCCCCTGTTTTTCTGGGCCGTAAAGGTATGCAGCAGGAAAATGGAGTAGTCCATCGACACCGCCAGCTGCAGAATAGCCGCCGTGGAGAAGGTAAAGAAGGATATCGTTCCGAAGACGATGTTCGATCCCATATTCAAAACGATCGCCACGATCATTACGAAGATAAAGAGGAACGGCTCCATCCACGACGTGGTCGTCAGTGTCAGGATCAGCCATATGATAACGATTGACATGGCAATCGCCATGGTGATCTCCCTGGTAATCGAGGCCTCACGCTCCTTGCTGGACACTGCGCTTCCTGCAAAACAGCCCCGGTCCTTTCCGACGATCCGGTAGATCTCCTCGATGGCCGTATTGGTGCGCGGTTCTCCGTCTTTATCTTCAAAGACGATGTCCATCAGGGCATTCCCATCTTTATAGTAATCATCGATTGCCAGCAGATCGACGCCGATGAACTCCGTCATGCTTTCATTAAGGAACGGCGCTCCCATATAGACGTCGGTCGAGACGTCGGAACCCAGTACCAGATCCACCCCATCGACCGCGGATATCTCTTCCCGGATGCGTTTCGCCTCCTGTAAAGATACGTCCTTAACCATGATCCGCGCCATACCGGGATAACCAAACTCCGCTTCCATCACATCCAGCGCCTGTTTGGTCGGTGCAAAATCCGGCAGATATTTGCTCAGATCATAATTCACCCCTACAAACGGAAAACAAATGGCACAGAGAATCGTGGTTACCAGGAAAACCTTCTCAATGATCTTCCCGTGATACACAATAAACCGAATCACCTGATTGAAAATATCGCTGTTTCTTTTCATTATTGCCCACCTTTTGATTATTGTACAATCATTGACTTTTGAACACATGTGTATTATAATTCACTTGTTGGTATATTTCAATAAGCAACGATTCGCTGCTTTGTACGTTAAGCATCACTTATTTGCATTTGTGTTTAATATCAATCGAAACTGATAAATTTTGTTTTTAAACAGGATTGTGAGGAGAAGAATATGGAATCACAGAAAGAGGACCGGAGAATCCGCAGGACCCAGAAAATGTTAAAAGACAGCCTGATTGAGCTGATGACCGAGAGAGATTTTAAAAATATTTCCGTCAAGGACATCACGGAACGGGCTGATCTAAACAGGGGAACCTTCTACAATCATTACACCGATACTTACGATCTGCTGCAGAAGATGGAATCCGACGTACTGGCTGATTTCCAGGATATGATAGATAATTTCCTGTGCAGTTCAAAGAACGGATCGCTGATGCCCATCCTGCTGCCTGTTATACAATATATTGAAGAAAACGTAAAAATTGCCAGAATTCTGTTTGAAAACAGTGCGTCCAGTGATTTCGTCAACCGCTTCCACCAGCTCATTTCTGACAACGGAACCGCCGTTTTCAAGAAACAGTATCCCGAAATCGACGATGTGACACTCACCTATTTCATCGAGTTCATCACCTTCGGCCTGACCGGAGTCCTGCGCTGCTGGATCAACAACGGCATGAAAGAGTCAAAAGAAAAGATCGCGGAAATCGCAGATAAATCTGCCGTGCAGGTGGCGCAGAATCTCTGGGGGCATTAAGCATTAGGGCATTAAAACGGGGTAAAGAAAAATTGACCCTTACACGAATACAAAAAACAACAGAAAAAGGAGACACACATGGATAATACTCCTGTCATTGAAACCGAACGCCTGCGGCTGCGCCGATTTACAGATCGTGACGCCGATGCGCTGTTCGCCATACTCAGCGATCCCGAAGTCAATCATTTTCTGCCCATGTTCCCGCTGACATCGCTGGAGGAGGCCGGGCAGTATCTCAAAGAACACTATTTAAGTACTTACGAGCAGCCCAGCGGTTACCACTACGCGGTCTGTCTCAAAACAGATGATATCCCCATCGGATATATCAACGTCAGCGATGACGACAGCCACGACCTGGGATACGGTCTGAAAAAAGAGTTCTGGAAGATGGGAATCATGACCGAAGCCGGCCGGGCGCTGATCCGGAAACTAAAAACCACAGATTTACCCTACATTACCGCCACTCATGACCGTGAGAATCCGGGAAGCGGCCGGGTCATGGAGAAGATCGGCATGATCTATCAGTACTCTTATGAGGAACAGTGGCAGCCCAAAGATATTCTGGTGATATTTCGGATGTACCAGCTTAATTTTGACGGAGACCAGAACCGCGTCTACAAAAAATACTGGAACAAGTATCCGGTCCACTTCATCGAGAAGCTGGAAGACGGTGGCATGCCTGAGACATTGACAGTCAATCAGAAGGAATACCGGGTTATCCGCCTCCTTGGAAAGGGAAAAGGCGGCTACTCCTATCTCGTCACAGACGGCGCCCGTTCCTTCGTATTAAAGCAGATTCATCACGAGCCCTGCGACTATTACCAGTTCGGCGACAAGCTGGAATCGGAGCTGCGAGATTGCAAAAGGCTTCTCGATATCGGAATCCTGATTCCGGAACTGTACGATGTCGATCGGGAAAATGAACGGATTTTGAAGGAGTACATAGAAGGAAATACCATCTACGATCTGGTTCTTTGCGATCAGGTGAAGCCGGATTATTTCCGCCAGATCGAGGATATGTGCGGCAGGCTCTACCCGGCAAACACGAATATCGATTATTTTCCTGCCAATTTTGTGGTACAGAACGACGCACTGTATTATATTGATTATGAGTGCAACGATTATATGGAAGAATGGAATTTTGAAAACTGGGGCATCCGTTACTGGAGCCGGACTAAGGAATTTCTGGAAAACGAAGAGAGGGGACTGGTTTCCCGGTAAAAACCGGGATCCTGACGGTAATTTGATTATCTTCAGGTGTTTTCCTGAGGTGTAGTGCATTTTGTACGTTGTGCCGTACATCTGCATCATAACGAAGCAGCAGGCGAGCGACGATCGATATTGTCGCTCCCTGCTGTTTTTTATCTTTTAAATTCCTGCATCAAGCCCGCTTTACGAAACGCCGCCCATCAGTTCTTCAATGTTTTTCATATCATGTTTATCCACTTCCCGCGGCTCATAGCCGGTATGAAAAATCTTTTGCCCCTTCACTGAGATGCACGGTATCTCTCTTCCGTCCAAAACGGCACTGCCAAAATAATCGGCCTCAAATTCATACCATCCTCCTTCTAAGTCAGCCTGTTTTGCTGTTCCGTCTTCATTTACGACGAATGGGTGAATGTCGATATAGCTCAATTGGGGATGGTACAGCTCTATACGGACAGGAGTCCAGTCTGTTACTACTTTATACCCTTTTTCTTCCAGCTTCTGCCGTAATTTCTCGGTGCATGCGGCATCGAAATCGATGTCCACATCCCTGTGTTCTCTCGTCTGCCTGCCAACAAGCGCGTCCACGCCCCAGCCGCCATCCAGCCAGTAACGGATTCCCAGCTGTTCTATCATATCAAGTACTTCAAATAAGTCTCCCTGTGTTACAGTTTCCTTTTTTGCCATTCCAGCACCTCGCTTTTCATTTTTTATTCCTTCTATCGGTCTGCATCTCAAAAGCCCTTCTGCCGTCTCTCTTACCGATACTCCCATTCCGTCTCTTTCAGAAGCGCTTCATACCTAAAACAATCCGGATGGTGGTCATTGATGATGCCGCAGGCCTGCAGATGAGAAAATACCGTGATGGATCCCATATACTTAAAGCCCCGCTTTTTCAAATCCGCGCTCACCTGATCCGATAATTCGTTCCTCGCTTCCGCCTCGCCCTCCTGGTGCCTGCGGTAAACGTACGTCTTATAATCCGTAAAGCCCCAAAGATACCGGTCGAAGCTGCCAAACTCCTCCTCCACCTTCATAAATTGTCTGGCATTGTCTATGACTGCCATGATTTTTCTTCTGGAACGGATCATGCCGGGGACGAGAAGGATTTCAGCGATCTCCTCCTCGCCAAACTCTGCAATCCGCTTAAAATCATAGCCATAGAAGCATTTCCTGAATATTTCCCTCTTCTGTATCATCATGTTCCAGTTAAGCCCGCACTGCATGACCTCCATAAGCATAAACTCAAAATGCTTTCCGTCGTCATGAGACGGTACGCCCCATTCGCTGTCATGATACTGGATCATCGGTTCATTAATCAGGCACCAGCCGCATCTTGTCTCCTGTTCCATCTGTCTTATCCCCCATTTTTCTCAGTCTTAAGCCGGAACGATCTTCCCTCATATACCCGAACCGGATTTCCACGCTCCAGTCTGGCATGTTCCATCCAGGCCAGGTTCCTTTCCCTTCGTCCGCTCTCCATGTTCATTTCCGCCAGAATTTCGCACAGGCGGTTCAATGAAATCTGTTTATTCATATGCTGGCTCCGGGCCTCCGTGGATACCACTGCGGTTCCTGTAGGAATGTGGATGGCACGGACACCAGTCTCCACCTTATTCACATTCTGGCCGCCTTTTCCGCCGCTTCGAAAGGTCTCAAAACGGACCAGTTTCTCCTCTGTCACCCGCGGCACCGCCTCTAAAATACTCACATCCACATACCAGTTCTTCCGTTTATGCTCCGGACGGTACGGACTCCTGCAAATCCACAGTACACTGCCCTCCAGGCCGGTAAAATCGTGTTCTGTCTCAAACACAATCGAGGAAAATCCCTCCCGTTTCTTTCCCTGCGTGAAGGAAATCAGCCGGATATCGGAAGCCTCCTTCTTTAATTCCTCATAGAGCAGGCCTGCCGCCAGTTCACATTCTGCCGGCCCCTGGCCGGAACTTATCTGTATTCTCATGCGCAGCCCCCTAACCCTTAAATGTAATAAGCGGCCGCAGCGTCGCAACAACAGTAATCAGTCCGTAATCCTCAAGGGAAGCAATCACCTGCTCCACATTTTTATAGGCCTCCGGCGCCTCGGCAAACAGTAAATTGGTATCATGGCAGACTACGCGGCTCTTGAGCTTTGTGCTCCTGATGGAATCCCTGTCGTATTTCTGGTCAATTCTGCTCCTGCAGATACTTCTGGCCCATTTTCTGCCCGCGCCATGGGACACAGAGTCCAGGGAAACGGACGTGTCCGCCGCCGGTACACATACATAGGTCAGACTTCCCCTGGATCCCGGAATAACCACGGCTCCCTGCTTCGTCGATACACTTCCCTTCCGGTGAAGCCAGCCATCCTCCGTCCGTTCCAGATAGTTATGACAGCTCTCCAAAAGCGGAGTTACCTCCCTCTCCACACCCAGCCATGCCAGCAGCTTTTCCGCAGTCACTATGCGATTCCTTCCGGCCCACAGAATCGCCGAGTCGTGTTCCTTCAAATAGTCCTCCGCCTCCTTCGAGCCTTCCGCCAGTCCTTCCGGCGAATAATACCGGTTTAAAATCTCCTGCCCATATCCCCGGGAACCGCTGTGGATCAGTAACATAAGGCGCCCATGAAGCAGTCCCAGGCGATTGGCCTCCTCTTCTCTGTAAACGTGTTCCAGACACTGAAACTCTGCAAAATGGTTTCCTGTGCCGATGGTTCCCAAATCCCTGATGGGGCAAACTTCTTCATAAGGGTTATCGCACGGAATATCGCTCAGCTCCCGAACCTGATTAAGCCTCGATTCCCATTTATCCATACGGAATTTCTTCTGCTTCACACCTGTGGAAAACAGACTCATCCCGCATCCGATATCGTTGCCGATTAAATGGGGATAGAACCGCTCCCTGCTTAACACCGCCATTCCTACTGGAGTCTTTCCCGGATGCAGATCCGGCAGCCCTACCGTCCTCACCACTCCCGGCAGATTCGCGACTCCATGAA
This sequence comes from Hungatella hominis, assembly GCF_014288005.1. Taxonomy (NCBI): domain Bacteria; kingdom Bacillati; phylum Bacillota; class Clostridia; order Lachnospirales; family Lachnospiraceae; genus Hungatella; species Hungatella hominis. The sequence continues at coordinate 428,010 of NZ_JACOPB010000001.1, read as the reverse complement.
GCTGGTCGACCGCCGCCTGTTCAATCCAGTTTTTACCGTTGCTGATCAATATGCAATTTTCTCTTTCCAAATCATAATCTCCTTTATGAGCCGACAGGGCCATACGTCCCATTTCCCCGGAATCCCGAAAAATGGTACAAAAAAAACACGACAACAAGCCGTGCGCAGCAAAATAAAGCTATTATACGCCAGTCCCTGTCTATTCTATCATTATCTTGTTTTCACCCTTTTCATTCCGTTTGCCAACATAACAACCACTCCTTTGCTCATAAAGGACTGTACGCCCTCTTTATTCTATGGATACTATAAAACGGATTTCTAAAAATGTCAATGACTATTTCCTTAACTTTCTGACTTGCATACCGTTTTATAATTTCTTACAAATCTATGAACTTGATCTACGATACAGAAAAAGCCGTCTTGCTTAATCGTTTTTGCGTAAAATCTTCACTCTCCTTTCACGCAAAAAAGCCGTGATACGGGAACCAACTCTTCCATATCACGGCCTGCTGCTCATTTCCTATTACTGCTCCTGCTTCTGTTTCTATTAATACCACTTACTTTTAATCTGCTTATATATTCCCTCTGCATCCAATTCATACTTATGAATCAGCTCCGCAGCCGGGCCAGACTCACCGAATACGTCACGGACGCCAATCTTAAAGACCGGTACCGGAGCATTCTCCGACAGGGCGTCGCAAACAGCGCTTCCAAGTCCGCCTATGACGGAATGCTCTTCCACAGTCACCACGCGTCCAGTTTTCTTCGCGGATTTAATGATAAGCTCTTCGTCCAAAGGCTTAATGGTATGAATGTTGATCACTTCGGCGTCAATTCCGTCTGCGGCCAGAAGCTTTGCAGCTTCCAGTGCGTGGCCAACTTCCAGACCGGTAGCCACGATGGTCAAGTCGCTGCCTTCTTTTAAGACTACGCCCTTTCCGATCTTAAATTCATACTCCGGATTATCATTGATCACCGGCACAGCCAGACGGCCGAACCTCATATAAACCGGGCCCTCATACTCGGCCGCGGCCTTAACGGCGGCTCTCGCTTCCACGTCATCGGCCGGGCAGATCACTACCATGCCGGGGATCGTTCTCATCAGAGCGATGTCCTCGTTGCACTGATGTGTCGCGCCGTCCTCACCGACGGAGATTCCTGCATGAGTCGCACCAATCTTTACATTTAAATGCGGGTATCCGATGGAGTTTCTAACCTGTTCGAACGCTCTGCCGGCTGCGAACATGGCGAAGGTGCTTGCAAATGGAACCATGCCTGTTGCAGCAAGGCCGGCGGCAATGCCCATCATGTTGCATTCTGCAATACCACAGTCGATATGGCGTTCCGGAAATACCTTCTTGAAAACTCCCGTCTTTGTCGCGGCTGCCAGATCGGCATCCAGGACCACGATTTTGTCGTTAAGCTTTCCCAGCTCCGCAAGAGCGCTGCCATAGCTTTCTCTCGTAGCGATCTTCTTTACAGATTGTTCTTTCATCTCTGGCATAACGCTTCACCTGCTTTCTCCAAATCTGCCATTGCCACCTGATACTGCTCGTCGTTTGGAGCCGCACCATGCCAGGCTACAGCTCCTTCCATGAAGGAAACTCCCTTGCCCTTTAAGGTTTTTGCGATAATGGCGGTCGGCATTCCCTTTGTATTTCTTGCCTCTGCAAATGCCTGCTCGATCTGGGCAAAGTCATGGCCGTCAATGCAGATTACGTGGAAATTAAATGCCTCAAATTTCTTGTCAATCGGATAGGGGGAGCAAACCTCATCCACCGGGCCGTCGATCTGGAGTCCGTTGTTATCCACAATCACAACCAGATTATCCAGCTTTCTGTGACCTGCGAACATAGCAGCTTCCCAAACCTGTCCTTCCTCGATCTCCCCGTCGCCAAGAAGTGTATAAACACGGTAATCTTTCTTCTGCAGTTTCGCAGAGAGTGCCATACCGACCGCGGCGGAGATTCCCTGTCCCAGAGAACCACTGGACATATCCACGCCTGGAATATGCTTTCTGTCCGGATGTCCCTGTAAATAGGAACCGGTATGACGCAGTGTCTTCAAATCCTCTACCGGAAAGAATCCACGGTGTGCCAGTGTGGAGTAGTATCCGGGCGCCACATGGCCCTTCGATAATACAAAACGGTCACGGTCGTCCTTTAAAGGCTGTTCCGGATCGATGTTCATTTCTTTATAATAGAGCCAGGTAAATAAGTCCGCTGCCGACAGTGATCCGCCCGGATGGCCGGACTTTGCGCTGTGAACCGCCGTCACGATGCCTTTTCGTATCTCATTGGCTGTTTTTTCTAGTTCCAGATAGTCGCTCAATCCCGTGTCCTCCTCTTACTCTCCGAATACTGCCTTATAATCAGCCTGGAATTTTGCGATTCCCTGATCTGTCAGCGGATGCTTTGTCATCTGCTCAATTACGCTGTAAGGAACGGTGGCGATATCGGCTCCGGCAAGGGCACAGTCAATGACATGGATCGGATTGCGGACACTTGCTGCGATGATCTCAGTTGTGATTCCCGCCACATTGAACATTTCTGCAATGGTTTCGATTAAATCGATGCCTGGCATGGAAATATCATCGAGACGTCCTAAGAATGGAGATACATAGGTCGCACCGGCTCTGGCTGCCAGCAGTGCCTGGTTCGCGCTGAATACGAGCGTTACGTTTGTCTTAATGCCTTCCGCGGTCAGCACCTTAACGGCCTTTAAGCCTTCTACTGTCATCGGGATTTTAACTACCATGTTCGGATGGATCGCAGCAATCTCACGTCCCTCTTTAATCATGCCTTCTGCGTCTGTCGTGGTAGCCTTCACTTCGCCGCTGATCGGTCCGTCTACGATGGAAGCGATCTCTCTGATAACCTCGTTAAAGTCTCTTCCTTCTTTTGCAATCAGAGATGGGTTTGTGGTTACTCCACAGATAACTCCCATATCATTTGCCTTTCTGATATCCTCCACTTTCGCTGTGTCAACAAAAAATTTCATCGCTGTTCTCCTCTTCTTTTTTATTTTTGAATTAATTTCTTCCTTCGGTTTATGTATTAATTCAATTAATTAATATTTCTAGTTAAACAATACCACATTTTAGGAAAATGTCAACAGAAAAATAGAAAAAAAACGGCGATTTTGATTTTACTCAAAACCGCCGTCTCTGATAACAGCTCTTTCAGTCCGTGATCCTTTCATGTTCCCTGGTGATCTGCGCGATCGGGCACTTCTGCAGCCCATGCTGTGTACAGTAAAGATATAAATACCCGCCCTTCCTTACCATCGGCAGTCGGAATTCCGGGTTCTGCTCCGGATACAGCCGGTTTAAATAGATACGGTCATGGTAGACAAGGGCAGCAAAAGAAATATAATGATCCTTGCGCATATCATGATTCACGGTCACATAATACTCCAAGTCAATTTCCCTCAGGACAGCCTTATGTTCCTCCGAGCACGTAACCGGAATTAACGGTTTTAACTTTCTCCCGCAGCAGGAAATCGACGCGGTTCCCGTGCTTACAAGAATATTGCCGCAGGTGGGACATACATAGAAGAGTGTTTTTTCCAGCTTGCCCACATCCGGACGGTTGGGACTCAATTCTCCCTGAAGCAGTTTTAATATGTCGGCGCCCAGCACCGTGGACAGATCATCCCACAGCGATACATCCGGACAGCCCAGACCACGCTCCCACTTGGAGACAGTCTTGTTGCTGATTCCTAAAAGGTCTGCGACCTGCTGCTGCGTCATTCCTTTTTCTTTTCGGAACTGCATAATCAAGCGGCCCACTTTTGCACAATCCATTGTATTTCCTCCATGCCATAAATACTGCATATAAATACTGCCCATATCGCATTTTATTGCAGAACACAGCCCGTCACCCGCACACCAGCCACTCATTTCGTGGATAGTCATGGAGAACTTTGGCGCCGTCCGCCGTCATAAATATCTGGTCCTCAATTCGGATTCCGAATTTTCCGGGCAGGTATATGCCCGGTTCCACGGAGAACGCGAGTCCGGGCACAATTACACTTTTATCACCGGAAGCAGCGCACGGTTCCTCGTGGGTATCGATTCCGATCCCGTGCCCTGTCCTGTGGGTGAAATACTCCCCGTAGCCGGCTCCAGCGATCACACTTCTCGCCGCGTTGTCAACATCCTCCATCCGTCCGCCCAGGACTGCCGCCCCCTGCCCGGCCTCCAGCGCCGCCAGCACGATTCCATACACGGCCTCGAACTCCCGTCTCTTATCGTTCTCTCCGCTGCCGCCATAGAAATAAAAGGTTCTCGACATATCTGAGCAGTATCCCATGTATTTGCCTCCAAAATCCACCAGGAGACACGCATCCGCTGAAATGACGCCATCTTTTCCCGTATAATGAGGCACCGCCGCATGGGTTCCCGCACAGACAAGGGCTCCTGCCTCTGATATCCCCCGCTGCTCCATCTCCCTGCAAAGGGCATCGGCAAACGCTCCCTCCGTTTTACCAATCCAGCCGCTGCCGGCCTTCATAACCGCCTTTAACGCTTCCGTGCATCTGCTGCAGGCTTCCTCCATGAGGCTCTGTTCCTGTTCATTTTTATATCGTCTCATCCGGCCCAGGATCTCACGATGGAGGACAAAGCGTGTCTGAAAAAATGCTTCCTGAAGCGGAACCAGAAATCCAGCCGGCATTGATGCGCCGACACCTATTTTTCCGCATGGAAGTCTCTTTTTCTTTAGCTGCTCCAGAAGTAAGGAGACCGCATTTTCACCGTCCTTCCACGTAACCACTTCTGTTTCCGGAATGCCCCATCCGGCCGCCTCCTGTCCGTATACGTCGTTGACAAACAGGAAGTCTCTCCCTTCCGCCGGTACCACGTAAACATTCAGACGCTCATCCGACATCATACAATTTCCCAGCAGATAAACCATATCTGAGGATGGCGTTATGAGGAGCAGGTCAACGCCCTGCTCCTTCATGGCCTCTTTTACTCTCTCATTTACAGATTTCTTCAATTGCCTCCAACTCCTCTTTTGAAAATTCTGTCCTGTCGATTATTTTTATATTCTCCACAATCTGCTCCGGCCTCGAAGCACCGATTAACACGCTCGTCACGTCACCGTCTCTTAATACCCAGGACAATGCCATCTGGGCAAGCTTTTGCCCTCTTCCTTCCGCTATTTCATGAAGAGCACGGATCTGGGACAACCGTTTTTCAGTCAGCGCACTCTCCTTTAAGAAACGTCCGTCTCGTCTGATCCGGCTGTCCTCAGGGATTCCATGAAGATACTTCTCAGTCAGCATCCCCTGGGCCAGAGGGCTGAATGCGATAATGCCGCAGCCGTGAGTTTTTGCATACGTCTTTAATCCGTCTGTCTCTATATGGCGGTCGAATATATTATAGCTGCTCTGATTGATGATAAATGGACATTTTAAATCTGACAGTATCGCCATTGCCTCTTTCGTATGCTCCTGATCGTAATTGGAAATGCCCGCATACAGAGCTTTTCCGCTCCTGACGATCTGATCCAGCGCCATCATGGTTTCCATGAGAGGCGTATCCGGGTCCATGCGGTGATGGTAGAAAATATCCACATAGTCCAGCTTCATCCGTTTCAGGCTGGCATCCAGGCTGGAGATCAGGTATTTTCTGCTTCCTCCATCCCCATACGGCCCCGGCCACATATCGTACCCTGCTTTTGTACTGATTACCAGCTCATCCCGGTACGGATGCAGCTCCTGCTCCATGATTCTGCCGAAATTTTCTTCCGCGCTTCCATACACAGGACCGTAATTATTGGCCAGATCAAAATGGGTGATTCCATGGTCAAATGCAGTGTAACACATTGCCTTCATATTGTCAAAATTATCCCTGCTTCCAAAATTATGCCACAATCCCAGCGATACGGCCGGAAGCTTAAGCCCACTGTTCCCGCAGTGAAAATACTTCATCTGTCCGTAACGATTTTCGTTTGCCTGATACATCAGATGCACCTCCTTGCTGTTTCCAGCACCCATTTGATATGTTCCGGATCGATATCGTCCGGCAGGCTGCAGTCCGGCCCCAATATAAACCCTTTTTTGCCGCCCAGCGCGATGATCCGCCTGGTCTCTTCCTCTATCGCCTCTTTGTCTCCCTTGTAGAGCACTCCGCATCTGCGGTTGTCAAAACCGCCCCACGCTGCTCTCCCTCCGAAGAATTCCCGGATCTGTACCGGATCCAGGTGGTCTACATACATGGCCCAGCTGACTAAAGCCGACTCATAATCCTTCCATACCTCCATCCGGTTGGTGGTTCCTGCCTCATCCGCGTCCCAGCCACAGCAGTGGAGAATCGTATAATGCCCGGGCGTATTGGCCTGCGCCAGCACTTTTTTGTCGCTTGGCGTTACCCAGCTGCGGTACTCATCGTAGGTGAATCTGGTGATCTCTGCGTTCTGAACACTATAGAATACTCCGTCGCATCCGGCCTCCTCCAGTAACCCCTCCACCAGGCTGCATACATCCTCCGCTATGACATCACAGGCATAGCGGACCGCGTCCGGATCTTCCCTCATACATTCCATCATTTTATCCCAGCCCACTTCCAGCCGCAGATAAGACAGAGGACAGAACATGGTGTAAAAAACACAGCATTCTCCCTTTAATTCCCTGACAATGGCTTTCGCCCGCTCGACCTGCTCCCGGATAAAGGGGTGATCCTTTCCGATCGGCTTCATCCCGTAAAGCTGTCTGGCGCTCTCCAGGTTTATAAGCGTCTTTTCCGGCCAGCCAAAATATCCGTCACAGGATATTTTTAAGAAATCCAGATCCATATCCCTGTAAAATTTGATCTGCTCTCTGATAAAAATCTCTCCATGGCTCTGTTCCGGCGGGAAATGCCGCCAAAAACAGCCCGGAACATAGTCCACTTCCTCGTTATTCAGTACCGCTAATACACGTTCTCTCTTATTCATCACAATTCCTCCTGATTATCCCCCAACCAATGCTTGCGTGTGTTTTCTTTAATCCAGTGCAAGCAGGGTGGCAATATAAATGACAACAGCCTCCAAAAGCTGGGAAAAGTCCAGAGACTCGTCAGGCTGGTGACAGTCGCCCGAAGCGCCCGGTCTTTTCGGATCCTGATAGATTCTCTTCGTTTCCATTGACATGCCATACGATACGGCGTTCGGCAGTTTTCTGGCATAGGTTCCCCCACTCATGGTAAACGGCCTGCTGTCCTTTCCAGTTACCGCGCGGTAAGCGCTCATCACCGTTTTCACCGTATCGCTCTCCGGGTCCAGATAATAAGGCTTCTCATCCTTTTTAATGACAGCCTTACAGCCGTAAAGTCCGGCCAGATGCACCAGCCGCTCTCCAATCTCTGCCCCCGCAGCCCCGGTAATCGGATAACGGTGATCCGACTGCATCCATACGTACTTTTTCGATCCGTCCTCTTGATACCGCGCTATGTTCAGCGCTCCGCAAAGCGCTCCTGAAAGCTCATCCTCACACGCAATTCCAGCACCGTTTCCATAGAAATCACCGTTCATCCTGCACAGGAACTGAAACAGCCTTCTGTCTTCTTCCTGAAAGAATTCCAGATCCTGCAGCGCTTCCGTCAGGACATACAGCGCATGGACGCTTCCTTCCGGAAATCCGACATGGCCCCCGATTCCAAGCGCCTTCACCTTCACACTCTCCGGTTCTTCCTCCACGGTAATCCTATTCTTTTCCAAATGCTGCAGAGCTTCCATAAGCCCGGCAACCTTTTTGAGCCGGATGTGCGCTTCACCCGGAATAGAATTTACACTGCTCCCGGCGGACAGCCCCAGAATCAGGCTGTCCGGCTCCAGCTGTTTTTCATAAGTAAGATTTAAAATCCCCTTTTCCCCATGTCCCAGCGGAAAGGCACAGTCTGCCACCAGCTGAAAGCCATCCATTTTGTAATGGCTCATAAAGTACTCCATATCCTCCATGCCCCGCTCTTCGCTGCAGCCTGTAAAGAGTACAAAATTATGACGGAGTCCCAGGCGCTCCTCTTCTTCCTTCAGATACCGCAGCGCGTACAGTGCGCCCGCGGCCGGTCCCTTATTGTCCTGGATTCCTCTTCCGATCAGGAAACCGTCTTTCTCGCTCATCTCATAAGCCGGAAAGGTCCAGCCGTCTCCCGCCGCCACTACGTCCAGATGGTTCCATACAGAGATCGCATTCTCCCCATAGACGTAAGGGCGCAGTCCCATTCCGGCAAAGTGATATTCATAGTTGGTCGCTGTTAGGCCGTATGAGACAGCGATCGCCATCATTTCCTCCAAAACCTTTTTGCATTCCTTCCCATACGGATTCTCACCGCTGTCCGGTTCGGAGACGCTTGGGACAGCCACCAGCCGTCTTAAATCTTCTTTTAATTCCTCTTTATGGCCGTATACCCATTCTCTGATCTTCTCTAATTCCTGTTGATTGAACTTACACTCCATCGCTCCGCTCCTTAACATGTCTTCTTCGCTACCCCTTCAGTCCAGCCGTGGACACGCCTTCCACAAATGTCTTCTGCGCAACGGCAAACAGGATCAGACAGGGAAGAATCGCCACGACCGACATGGCCATGATCTGATCCCAGGCATTCTTTCCGGCACTGTCCAGCATCAGCCGCAGTCCCAGGGAAATCGGAAATTTCTTCGTACTGTTGATGTAAATAAGGGGATTGAAATAATCGTTCCAGCTCCATAGTGACTGGAAAATCACGCAGGATACCAGCGCCGGCTTTGCCAGCGGCACGATTAAATAGATCAGGATTCGCAAAGAACCGCAGCCATCCAGCTTTGCCGACTCATCCAGTTCCGTTGGAATTCCCCGTATAAACTGCAGTACCATATAGATCAAAAATGCCGAGCTTCCCAGGGCAGCGGGTACGATAAAAGGCAGGTAGGTATTGAGCCAGCCCATCTTATTGAAAATAAGATATTTGGGAATCATGGTCACAGTACCTGGAAGCATCAGGGTCGACAGCATCATGGCGAACAAAAATCCCTTGAACGGGAAATCAAATCTGGCAAATCCATATCCTACCAAAGTGCTGGATATAACGGTCAGCAGCACGCTGGGTACCACCAGCAGGAACGTATTTTTCATAAAATGTCCCATACTGTATACGCCTCCGCCCGACTTCCAGCCCTCGATATAGGCATTCAGACTTATATGGGCAGGCAGAAGGGCGGAAGAGCCAAAGATTTCAGCGTTCGTTTTAAATGTGGCAAAGAACATCCATACCAGCGGATAAATGAGGATGATTCCCACGGTTATAAGAAACACGTACATCACGCCCCGCCTTATTTTCTTTTTCATCTGGCTCCACCTCCATCGTTGTAAAATACCCATAAGTTGGATGATTTGAAAATCACCAGGGTAACTGTGATCATAATCACAAACAGAATCCAGGATAAGGCACAGGCATACCCCATTTTGTAATACTTAAAGGCTTCATCATACACCTTCAAAATATATAGATATGTGGACTTCATGGGGCCGCCGTTAGTGATGACAAACGCTCCCGTAAACTCCTGAAATGCGGAGACCAGCTGCATAACCAGATTAAAAAGGATCGTAGGGGTAATCAGGGGGATCGTGACAGACCAGAAGCACCTGACACTGCCTGCTCCGTCCACTCTGGCCGATTCATAAAGCTCGGCAGGTACATTTTTAAGGGCGGATAAGAATACCACCATAGAAGACCCGAACTGCCAGACTGCCAGAAGGCTCAGCGTAAACAGGGCGATCCTGGGGTTACTGAGCCAGCCCACCGGTTTGATGCCGAACCAGGAAAGCATGGTATTGATGGTACCGTTTCCCGAGAACAGGAAGCGCCACAGTACAGCGATTGCCACACTGCCTCCCAGTATGGACGGCAGATAATATACCGTACGTAAGATGCCGATTCCCTTTACCCGCAAATTCAGCAGCATGGCGATAAACAGCGCAAACGCCAGCTTTAGCGGAACTGCTATGGCAACGTAAATGAGTGTAATCTTTAGAGAATGCCAGATTTCTCTGTCCTTCTTAAAAATAGTTATAAAGTTCTCCAATCCGACCCAATTGGGGGTCCCTACCATGGCATAATCCGTGAAGGAATAGTACAGTGATGCCAGGAACGGATAGAGCTGAAGCGCCAGAAAGCCTATGAGCCATGGCGATATGTAAATAAGCCCCTCAACACGGCTTAAGCTTTTTATTTTTTTGCCCATTGCAATTCTCCTTTCGCCGGTAAAGCCGCTGCCGCACGGTTTGCGTTCTTCCGTGCGGCAGCTTCTTCTTTACTTTTTAATTCTCTGCAGAACCTCTTCCAGAGCAGTAAAAGTCGACTCTACCGCTTCTTCCGGAGTCGCCATCCCATAAGCAACCTTGGAGAATTCGTCGGTAAGGGTATCTCTTAACTCACTGTTTTGTGACGGACCGTTGTCCCTGGCCTGGACATTGCCATAAGCTTCATCCAGAGCATCGATAACCGGCTGTCTCAGCACTCCATTTTCCACAGCTGCCTTTTGCTGGGCCTCCGTGGTCGGGACTGCACGGACAGACCCGAGAATCTTAGCCGCTTCCGGATCATTGAGCTGCCAGTTTAAATACGTCAGCGCAGTATCCGGTACCTTAGAAGAATTGCTCAATCCGACCAGATAGGTGGGACGAATCTGGGAAGACCCCTGCTTTGCCCCTTCGCCTATGGTTGGCCAGAGAATCATAGTCGCCTCATCCTTTCCCTCCAGCAAATCATCGACCTTGGTAAACTCACTGTTCCACACCAGGCAGGCAATCTCCTCCCCATTGATCCACTTGGGGTTAGGTGTGGAAGAACCGTAATAGAGATCCGCCTCCCCCATAGGCTCGAAAACACCCGATTCATAGGCCTGTTTGATAAGATTATACACATACAGTAAATCTTCTTTGGTAAATGCAATCGTAAAGTCATCATTGATCACCTGACCGCCGGTCCGCTGCTTTATCATCGCCAGCAAAGCATTCAGCACATGTCCATGATCTGCGGAAAAGAAGTAGGCGTCGGGATCCTTCTCATGAAGCTCTTTTCCCAGTTCAATGATCTCTTCCCATGTCAGCTGATGATCAATCTTTAAACCGTATTTTTCAGCAGCCACCGTATTCAGCAGCATACCGGAACACTGAACCCCCATGGGAACAGCCAGCAGCTTCCCGTCAAAAACACAGTACTGGTCCAGAAGTTCTTTTCCGATGCTGCTGTAATCCAGAATATCCTGCTGGTAAAGGTCTGTAAAGTAATCTCCTCTGCCGACCCACTCCATCATCCAGGGCGCATCGATATGGAATAAATCCGCCACCGTGCCGCCGGCTAACTGGGTAACTACCTTCTCCTGGTATCCGTCAAAGGCGGAATACTCCGGCTCGATCGTGACCTCCGGATGGAGTTCCTTATAAGCTGCCTGAAGATTCGTATAGGCCTCATGGGTAGCGCTGCCTCCCCACCATTCATACCGGAAAGACACCTCCTGCCCTGCTGCGTCCGTGTTTTCAGCCGTCCCTTTCTCTGTGGCTGGCGCTGCCGTATCCCCCGTTGTCGCCGTCGTCGTATCTGCGGCCTTTTCCGGCTGTGCCGCGCTGCATCCGGTAAGCATCACCATTCCGGCTGTCAGACATAACGCTGTAACCCGTTTCCCCCATCGTTTCATTCCTTTTCCTCCTTTTCATTAGCGTTTCATCTTGGAAATGTTCATAAGAAAAGTATAAATAAATCTCTTTTTTTATACAACCTGTCCAAGTCGAGATAACTACATCATCGATTGACTAATTTAAAGAGAACGTATCATTCTTTGCTGTTTCTACCTCATTTCTTGACATTGGTATCACCAGCATAACCACAGTTCCTTCGCCCTTTCTGCTGGTAATCTTCATCTGGCAGCTTTCTCCATATGCAAGCTGCAGCCTTTTATTCGTATTGAATATTCCGATATGGCTGTCACCCAGCCGTCCTTCTTCCAGCCCTTTTCGCAGACGGGTAAGCTTTTCTTTCTCTATACCGGCTCCATTGTCCACCACATGAATATGCAGTTTTTCCCCCTTCACAAATATCTTTATCCGTATTCTGCCTGTTCCGCCTTCTTTTTCCCTGATCCCATGATTCACCGCATTCTCTAAAAGCGGCTGAAGGACAAACTTTACGACGGGAATTGCAAGCACCTCCTCTTCATAGCTCCATTCCACCAGAAATAATTCGCCATACCGCTCCTTTAAGATCTTGATATAGCATTCCGTTACGTGAATCTCCTGCTCAAGGGTGGCCTGCTCTCTTTCATCCAGCGAATAAACCAGAATCTCGGACAGATCTTCCAGCATATCATTGGCCGCCGTGCGCTTCCCCGTCTGTTCCATGATCTTCCAGTTGACGGTTTCCAGCGTATTATACAGAAAATGAGGATTCATCTGTGACTGCATCGCCAACAGCTCCGTAGCGCGGAGTTTGTATTTCCGCTCCGATAACTGGACCCTTAAGAAATCCTGCTCAATGAAATTCTGTATCATCTGTCTGGTGATGTAAGCGAAATAGTCAGAGGACTCTTTTACTTCATATTCGTGAATATCCTTGCCTTCTCTGGCCGCCTCCATCAGTTCCTGAAGCGTCTCAAAATTACGATAGCTGAGACGGGTGGCCGCATAAGCCAGAAGAATGCCTAAAAACGTAACCAGCAAAATACATACAAAGGTGTATCTGACAATCAGAAGCGGAAGCCTGTAAAATTCAATCTTGGGAATGGCCGACTGGTAAGACCACTGATACCGTTCTGAATCCATGCTATAGACAACAGAATCCTTTCCATGTGCTTCCTCCAGACTGACAGGGCCTGTCTGAAGGAGGACATCTCCGTTCTGGCTGCAGATAAAGACAGACTGGTTGGAAAATACCTTTGCGGAATCCAGCAGTTCTTTCATATACCGTGCATCCAGATTGAGAAGGATCACACCATCGTAGTCCATCATCTGATATACGGTAATTAAATCCCGGCCTGTGGTTCCCAACCTGCGGCGTTCACTCCAGGTCTTATCTTTATCCTTATGCACCTGATAGCTTTCAAGCCATCCCTCGTCTATCCCGATTCCCAGCATTCCCCCTCTGTTGTTAGACCGGATAAACCGGTTATAGGGGTTGGGATAATAGATATAAATACTGTCTATGTACTGCCTGGCGTTGACCGGGGCATTGATAAACGTTTCTATGGTAGTTAAATCCTGATGCTCCTGGTAGCCGAGGGACTCTGTATTCAATACGTGATAGCATTTATTGATAATCCCCGGGTTAATATCAAAGGCCAGCATCAGGGAATCCAGTTCGCTTAACATCAGCTCCGTACTGTACAGGGTAGACTGCAGAAGCTTCTGGTTCGTCTGATCCAGCTCGGTTTTTAAATAGGAGTATCCCACAGCCGTTCCCACTCCGCCCACCACCGTGATGGAAAGGAGAACCGGGAGAAGGAATTTGATCAGCATATTGTAAAAGTATTTATGCTTATAAAATCTCTGCCTCATGATTTTTTCCTCCATTCGCCTGACTGTCGCGGTACTCTCTGGGACTCATTTGGCAGAACAGATGGAACGCGCGGGCAAAGTTTTTTTCATTGGTATATCCAACCATCTCGCTGACCTCCCTGATCCGATAACGGGAGTCCCCAAGAAGCCGCTGGGATTCCTTCATCTTCACCTCCATGACATAATCGGAGAAGTTCTGTCCGCTTTTTTTCTTATACAGCCTGCTTAAATATTGGGCATTCATATTGACGTAATCCGCAGCCTCCTCTAAGCTGGCGGTGCGGACATGGGTCTCTACATACTTCTTTACCAGGGAGATCACATCCTTTCCCATATTCTCTTCCCGGAACTCTTCACGCTTCCGCTTTTCATCCAGCTTTTCCCTGACATGCCCGAACACTTCCCTGATATCACCAAATTTGGTTGGTTTTAAAATATAATCCAGGACCCCATACTGCAGCCCCTTCTTTGCATACTCAAAATCTCTGTGTGCGCTTAAAAACACGCATTCCATGTCATACCCCAGCTCCCGGACCCTTGCGACCAGCTCTATGCCATCCATCACCGGCATACGGATATCGGATAAAAGCACATCCACCGTATGATTCTCCAGATATGCAAGAGCAGCCTTTCCATTGGCTGCGCTTCCCTCCACGATGAACCCCATTTGATCCCATGGAATATAATTGCAAAGTCCATTCAGGGTTGCCCGTTCATCATCTACGATTAATAAACGATACATTTGATATCATACCTCCTCCAATTTTTTCTTTTTCCCCCAGGGAGTGATTTTTCAAACACGCCCTGCTACACCATCATAAACGTTTCTCAGAAAATTCTCAACCTCAAACTCCCGGGCCGGAGATTCCGGTTACAATTCATGGCCCCACTGCGGGCCGTGCATTGTAACAGATTCCGGGCAAAACAAAAGAGACCCCGCAGTTTAGGGTCTCTTCTAAACAACAACCGGCTCTTGTACCAGTTCTTTTATTTCCAGATCTTGACAGCCTTCTTATCCGCCTCCAAGCATTCCTCCCGGAGCAGCTCCAGTTCCTCCGTATGGTCCTCGCATGGGTCTTCATACTTCAGCACCTTAATCACGGACTGCTCAAAGCCTTCCTCCCCATACTCATTCCACAGCTCCTGCAGATGCCGGTTCGGATGGGAAGAGCCCGATAATCTGGCGCAGACGCTGTTGAAAGCGGTTCTCGTATCTCCCGATATTCCCAGAAATGATTCGCCGGTAGCCCTGCATTTCAGAGAAATCACGCCCATCTCCGGATGGCGGTTTTTGTATTCCATAATAAGCTGCTTTTTGCGTTCTGTATTCATGTCTATCACCTCGTATTCCATTGTACCCCATAAAGCCTGCGGGTACAATCTACGCTCCGTAGACTTTGCGTCATTCGTCAGACGGGCTCGCAGGCGCCCCCGCCTGACTCGTTGTCGGGATAAACTGGCCCGGACTGTCGAAAATCCGGTCGATGGCGACGATTGCCGCTCCCGTCAGGATCGGGTCGCCCTGATAGGTGCTGATCGACAGTGTCAGTCCCTCCCACACGTCGGCCAGAATGCCTTCCCGCACGGTTTCACGGATCACGGCTTCCATTCGCTCCGGATCCGGTCTCGCCATATCATCCCCGATGATGATGATATCCGGATTGATGACATTGACAATATTAATAATTCCGATTCCAAGGCTCTCGCAGGCGCGCTGGTAGCAGTCCATACAGAACTGGTCGCCTTCGCGTATGCGCCGTTCCACATCTTCAAAATTGCATCCTGCCCGGCCCGCCTGGTCACCGTATACCGCCTTCACTAATTCCAGGGAAGAGGCATACCGCTCCAGACAGCCCTTATTGCCGCAGGCGCAAGGCTTTCCGTTCCGGTCGATAGTCATGTGACCAATCTCCCCCGAAGTTCCCAGAGCACCCTTATAAATCTTTCCGTCCATCACAATTCCCGCGCCGATTCCCTGACCGGCCGCAATGTAGACCAGAATATCATCGCGGTAGGCGTCCTTTAAGTCCCACATATGGGCATAGGCGCCGGCGTTGGCGTTGTGCTCTAAAAATACGGGGATGTCCAGTTCTCTGTCAAAGAATTTCTTTAAATCAACATCCTTCCAGATATCGGCCCCCGTGATCAGAGCAATTCGGTTTTTCTTCGCTATAAACGGCCCTGGCACCGCCATGCCTGCCGCCAGTATGGTATCCTTTCCGTATTTTTTCATCAGAATACGCATCTCGGCTGCGATCTGGTTCAATATATCTTCCGCATCCGGCTGCTCTTCCGGTTTAAAATCCACTCGTTTCTTCGTTATCTGCGTCCCTGTCAAATCAAACAGGCCGACGCTGTAATGCTTTCTCGCAAGGCGCACGCCGATGACCCGGTAACGGTCCGGATTAATAGATACGCCGATGGAACGGCGGCCCTTGCTTCCATTCAGGAAGCCCACCTCCGTGACGATTCCCCAGTTTAAAAAATCCTTCATAATATTGGTCACGGTCGCCTGTTTCAGCCCTGTCAGGGAAGCCAGATATGCCCTGGAACACATGCCTTCTCTTCTTAAATTTTTTAAAAGGAGAGAACGGTTCATCTCCTGTGTCACGTCCTGGTTAATTCCCCTGTTTTGGACCATGTTGTCTTACCTCGCACCTCTTGTATGATTGGCCGGACAGTCTCCGGCCGGGGCCAGTTTTTCTGCTAACTGTCCGTAGTACCAGCACTAGTATATCATGGTCCTGCCGGATCCGTCAAATGAGAAAACTTTGAGAAAACCATAAGAAAACCCGCTCAAATATTTGATCCCGCCCCCTTTACAGCGGAGTTCCGCTCGCGTATAATATATCTATTACATTTGTAAGAACAGGGAGGTTATCATGAGCAGGCTGCCGCAGATATCAGAAGCCGAATATGAAGTTATGAAAGTCATTTGGAGCAAAGCCCCTATTAGCACCAACGAGGTGACGGACTGCCTTTCAGAGGCTACGGAGTGGAGCCCCAAGACGATCCAGACGCTTCTTAAGCGCCTCGTGCAGAAGGGGGCCATTACATATGAAAAGAAAAGCAGGGTCTTTGTATATACCCCGCTGGTAGCAAAGGAAGACTATTTAAGCCAGGAGAGCGAGCATTTTCTTAATCGGTTCTACAATGGAAATCTGACCTCACTGGTAGCCAATTATATGAAGGACGAACGGATCTCCCAGGAAGAACTGGAAGAGCTTCGCGGCCTCCTATCGCATAGCGGGGAAGGAGAATAGCAGATGGCAGAATCTCTGCTTCTTTATCTGCTGCAAAGCAGTGCCGCCATTGCAGTTTCCGGCGGCATCATAATGTTCATACGAAAAGCGTTTGACCGGTACTTGACAGCGGAAACCCGTTACCGCCTGTGGTTTCTTCTCCTGATCCTTGCGGCCGCGCCGTTCCTGGCTGAAGCATTTCCATGGCTGGGCAGGCTGACTTCCCGCCTTGCCGATCTGTGGATGGCCCCGGCCGGGGATTCGTGGCAGGGCGGGGGCCCGGAGGCTGCCGGTAATATTTTTACAGCCACGGGACTGCTCCATGATTTTTCCGTTTCGGTTAGCCGGGAAATGCCTGGTTATCTGGCATTCGCCCTTCTCTCCCTCTGGATTGGAGGAGCGGTCTTACTTGCAGTCCTCACCCTTATTTCCGCGGTCCGGGTCAATTTTTTAAAGAAGACTGCCCTTCCCGTTCGGGATGCAATCCTGCGGGACATATTTGAGGACTGTAAGAGGCAGCTTGGAATCCGGAGAGACATTCCGCTTCGTTCTTCCTCCCGGCTGCGCTCCCCGGTTACGGCGGGAATCGCCGCGCCTTGTGTGCTGCTTCCGGCATCCCGGCTCTCCGGTCTCTCGGAAGACGAGATCCGCTGCATTCTGCTGCATGAGCTTTTGCATTACAAGCATAAGGATATCATGAGCGGCGTTCTTTTCCGCCTCCTCCTGATTTTTTACTGGTTCCATCCTCTGGTCTGGCTGGCCTTAAAGGAGATGGACAGCGACCGGGAAATTGCCTGCGATACGGCGGTATTGGCGCTTCTTGGTGAAAAAGCGTCCTGTGATTATGGAAATGCCCTGCTTCATTTTGCAGCCAGTCTCTCCCATCTGACCTTTGGGCAGACAGCCGGCATCGGCGGAAGCCGCAAAGAGATCCGGAAGCGGATTCTGTACATTGCCTCCTACCGCCGGGAAACCGGCAACAGACGGTTAAAGAGCCGGCTGCTGTATCTTTTGACCGCAGCGCTGGTGATCTGTACCACGCCGTCCGCCTCCGCTATCGCATTTTCCTCAGACCGCTATCGTGCGGCTCTGCCCCAGGCGTCTTTAGAAGATTTGAGCAGCTATTTCGGAAACTTTGACGGCAGCTTCGTCCTGTATGACAGTTCCGAAAACCGTTATCTGATATCCAATGAGGACGACGCCCGCACAAGGATTTCGCCAAACTCCACCTACAAGATCTACAGCGCCCTGATGGCCCTCGACGCGGGTATCATCACTGCGGAGGAATCTGCCATGGCCTGGAACGGAGAAACTTGTCCCTTCGATTCCTGGAACAGGGACCAGAACTTAAACACCGCCATGACGAACTCCGTCAACTGGTATTTTATGAATCTGGACCGCCAGGGCGGCCAAGACTCGATCAAACGGGAGCTTACCGCCCTCTCCTATGGAAATCTGGACTTTTCAGGAGGCCTCTCCCGGTTCTGGCTGGAATCCTCCTTGAAAATATCTCCTCTGGAACAGGTGAAGCTGCTGGCTGCATTATCCGGCCACACGCTTCCGTACTCGGAGCGTGACATGGAGACCGTTAAGGACGCGCTTTTCCTCTCCTCCGACGGCACATCGTCACTGTACGGAAAAACCGGCACTGGCACAGTCGATGGAAAAAACACCAACGGCTGGTTTATCGGCTTCATAGAATCTAAAAACGGCGCCTTTTCCTTTGCGGTCCATATTAATGGAGACGACGGGGCAACCGGTGCAAAGGCAGGGAATATCGCACTGCGTATCCTGAAAGAGAAGCAGCTTTATGGGTAATAAAAATGTCATCAGACGAAACCACTGCGTTCCCGTCAGATGACATTTTCATTGCTTTAAATTTGGAAAAAACGGTTTAAAACCGCTTATTCGATCGTAACCTTAAACCGACACTTTTCAGCTCCGCTCAAAACCGTTTCGATTATCTCCACCTCTATGTGCTTTTCCGGCATCATATTTTCCAAAACGTATATCATACTCTGTCTGGAGCATTCGCAGAAGGAAGCGTCTTTTTCTCCTGCCAGTGCTTCCTCACATACGCATTTGGGATAACCCATTTCATAAATATGGCCCTTTTCAATTTCTTTTGCAAAGGAATGCTCTGTATCTCCATATTTCTGGCAATATGTATCCATATTGAAGCCGCAGTCCTGAAACCACTGCATCTGAACAGGTAACACGGTATCCTTTACACATTTTATTGCTTTTGTCCTGTAATCCATGATTCTCTCCTCAAATCGAATTTGTTAAAATGCATATATCCACTACAGATAAATACGCGCTATGCCTTCACAATTCTACTATATCCGTGTGTATCTGTCAAATTCAGTGGTACATCATTACAAGGAAATTTCTACCATGGATCCGGTAAGTTCACTACTGCACCGGCGGAATATAAGAATCCAGCACGGCCTTCGCCTTTCTCACTACCAGCCCGCTTCCTCCGGCATTCTTGACATCCTCCACCATACTGACCATGAGTATCGGCGTGCGGTTCGGGCCGTCGGCCGTATAGACTGCAAACCAGCCCAGCTCCGTTCCGGAGATATCTCCTTTCGACGCTTTTATCTCGGCCGTTCCCGTCTTGCCTGCCAGCGTAATATCCCCCCGCATCGCGGCGTGGCCGGTTCCGTGTTCCGAGCTGATTACCTTTTTCAGCGCGGTATCGATTGTTTCCGCAATCTCAGGAGTACAGGCACCCTTCAGCCATACTTCCGATGCCGGCTCCTTCCTGTACGTAATGTATGGCTTTATGACATCGCCCCGGTTGGGGAACATGGTATAAAGGGCCGCCAGGTGAATCGGATTCATCAGCACCTGCCCCTGACCGTATCCGCTGTCCGCCAGCTGGATTTCCGTCTCGATCCGTTCCGTGTTGGAATACTGGGACTGGGAAACGGATATCTCGAAGGGCAGATCCTGATTGAAGCCCAGGCGGTCGAGCCCGGCCATGAAGTCGTCATACCCGATCTTCAGCGCGGCTTTCGCAAAGTAAATGTTGTCGGAGTAAATATAGGCATTTTCCAGATTGACCGGGCTGTAGTCGTGGAGCGTCGTCACCTGATACTTTCCCCAGCTGGCATCCTTCTGCCAGCTAAGTCCCGCGCGGTCCGTGCCAAAGCTTTCGCCCGGAGTCAGCGCTCCCGTGGAAAGCCCGATGACTCCCGTTATCGGCTTAAATGAGGAGCCGGGCGCAAAGCGCTGTCGGAAACGGTTAAACATCGGCTTTCTCTCGTCTTCATTTAACGAGGCCCATTTCTCCTCTGACATGCCGAGTATGAAATCATTGTCGTCATACGACGGCGTATTCACCAGTGCCAGGACCTCCCCCGTGTAAGGATTCATGGCAACCGTGCAGCTCTTGACGTCTTTGAACTTCTCGTAGATGGTCCTCTGAAGGCTGCTGTCTATGGTCAGCGTGATATTGGTGCCGTCTACCCGCGGTATGGCGGCCAGAACCAGCTTTTCCGCGCCCTCGGAGGTGACGATCGAAATCTTTTCTCCGTTCTGTCCCTTCAGTTCTTTTTCATACAAAGTTTCGATTCCGCTTCTCCCTATGACGCTGTCCGATAAGTATCCCTCGCCCGGATGCTTCTCCAAATCCTCAGCCGTCACATTCTGGACATATCCCACCAGATGGGCCGCCGCCTCTCCCAGCGGATAGGATCTCACCGGTGTATCGGTAATCATCACGCCCGGTATGGCCAGAAGCGCGTCCTGGAGCGCCTTATTCTCCACATTATCCTCTCTTGGACTCGCTGACTGGAGATCAAACTCATCTACCTTTTTCAGCGTCTTGACCGGAACCAGGGAGTCTTCCTTCACCCATTTTGCCGCCAGCTTCTTCTCTATACTCTCCACGGAGACACCGAGAAGCTCAGAAAGCCGCTCCAGATCAGGGCTCGTGCCGGAAGTCTCTCCCTCCGTTCCCGCGGTATAACCGGCCATTTTCCCGGGCACAAGGCCCACCAGAGAAGCGTTCCCTTTTCCGGCAAGCAGACCGCCGTCCCGGTCCAGAACCTCCCCTCTCACAGACCGGTCGGTGGAGACACGCACTTTATCGGTGCGGCCCAGATTCGGGAAAATAACCTGATCATTCCAGATCATCCGATAGTCGCCCGCCGCCTTTTTCTTCTTCGTTCCCTGGTCCTCAGCCGCCTGCTCCCAGATAAAATCAACCTGATTCAGGAAATTGATCTCGCCGGCGGAGCTGTTGAGCGAAGTCTGGTAGCTGACCGTCTTCAAACCTTCCGTCCGTTCCTCCACACTCTGGATCTCCACGCGAATATCGGCGGCGCCGATTCCCTCATAGATGTTTTTATTTCTCGCTGTAAAGTCCTCCAGACCGATATTCTTCCGGCTCTGTTCGTTCAGCATTCCATACATCGCCTCGTAGTTACCGGTCCTGATATAATCCGTGTACTCCATCAGGAGCTCTTCCGGGGTCTTCTCCTTCTCCGTCTCCCCTCCTCTCCGAAACCAGAACCCCCCTGCCACAATCACCGCAGCTATCAGGATCCCTGCAGCTATACCACCGATCATCAGTCCACGATTACTTTTTCTACGTCTCATAATATGGTTCCTCTCTTTACAGCTTCGATCTCATACCTTTTCCTGATGATGACATTTCACGCACATTTCCGTCAAATCTCACACCTGCTCCCGCAGACTTCGCATTCTGCACCGAGTTTTTATAAATTATTACATATGTAAGATTTAAAGTCAATATATCATTTCTATTGTTAAGAAAAATGTAACATTTATTTTCCTTCAAAAACTGCGCCGCCATCACTTGACATATCTCCAAAACCGGCATATAATGAACATTGTTCATTTAAGGAGGTATTCACATGAAAATCAAAAAAAATTATCTACTGCTGCTTGCAGGCATTGTCTGGCTCGCAGCCGGCTTTAATATTCTGCGTATCGGGATCATTTCCTATAAAAGCTATGTGACACTGATCAATCTGGCCCTTTCCGCAGCAGTATTTTTCCTTTTCTGGTTTATGGTGTTTGGCAAACTGGTACGCAGGCACACCGACCGGATTGTACGCTATGAGGAAGAGATGCAGTTCATTCTGAAGTTCTTTGACCGCAAGTCCTTCTGCATCATGGCTTTTATGATGACCTTTGGGATCGGCCTGCGCACCTCCGGCCTCTGCCCGGATATCTTTATCGCAGTCTTTTACTCAGGGCTGGGAACCGCTCTGGTTCTGGCGGGCCTCGCATTTACCGGCAACTATATCACACAGGTGGCCAGGAATCGTTAGTCACTGAAAAAACTCCCGCGGCAGTCGCTGGAATTAAGCAAAAAAAGGCTGTACCGTCTCCCGGTTCCCGGGTGAGCGGTACAGCCTTTTTTCTATCTCTTCTTTCGATTATTCCCTTTACTACGGTCTCCCAGACGCTCTTTCAGCAAACGGTCGAATTCCTCTTCCGTCACGCCTTCTTCCCGAAGCCGCCTGCGCCTCTGCTCCCTGCGGAGAGCGCGCTGCTGTTCCTCTTTCTTTCTGGAGTATGACAGATACGCTCCACCGCCGGCAGCGGCGGCAATCACCACCAGTGCGATAATCAGAAAGGGATTGATGGAAAACTTCTTCTTCACCTCCTCTTTCTTGTCATCCGCTTCCGGCTTTGACTCTTCCTGTGTTGCCGGCTCCGTGACCGGTTCCTGCACTTCTTTCTGCGTCAAATAGGCGCCGCCCACCTTCCGTCCGTCGTATGTATACTGTATAAACGCCACGCTTCTCTCCGGATGCTCGTCCGGAAAATCGGTTGTCAGCGTGTGCTCCGTATCTGCAAATACCGCGCCCTCCGGGAGTGTCACCGCTCCGGACGGATCGATCTTAAGATCCGCCGGCAGATAACTTTTTCCGGCCACCTCCACGGCTGTCTCGCCTTCGGTATAGGCAGTTTCGTTTTCCGCTACATTAAAATTGGTAAAATGCGCAAATCCATATTCCAGAAGCGCCTTGCTGTCCAGATAATACTGTCCGGGACTCCCCTTCAGAATCACGGAAATCATACGCTTCCCGTCCTTCTCCGCATAGGTAACCAGCGTGTTGCCGGCTTTTAAGAGGTATCCCGTCTTGCCGCCCTTCACCGGCGGATAATAGTACTGGCTTGAAGAGTCATTCGTATTCAGGATCAGCTTATTCTCCGCATAAATCGTCAGGCCATCCGGATTGTTGATCGTAGGCGGAAACGTATGTGTCAGCGCCGCGCTGATTCTGATAATATCCGGCTCTGCAAATGCCGCTCTGGAGATCGCCGCCATGTCTCTGGCCGTCACGTACTGTGTGTCTCCGTTGAGGCCGGAGGGATTATCGAAATGGCTGTCCTTGCATCCCAGCGCCGCGGCCTTGTCGTTCATCATCTTCACGAACGCTTCCTGAGACCCGGCCACATGCTCTGCCAGCGCGTTAGCCGCCTGATTACAGGAATGAACCAGCAAGGAATAGAGGCAGTCCTCCACGGACAGCTTGTCTCCTTCTGCCACATTCAGCTTATTACCGCTGTCGGACTCCACGTTATTGATCGCGCTGCTTGAAAATGTCACCACATCGTCGAGTTTGCTGTGCTCCATCACCAGAAGAGCCGTAAGAAGCTTCGTAATACTGGCTGGCGGGTATGGCGTATCATACGCTTTTCCACCTAAAATGGCGCCGGAATCCATGTCGATGACGACTCCTGCCTCCGCCTGTATATCTGGTCCGGCCGGCCATGCCGGAGCAGCGTAGGCAGTCATGAGAAAACAGTTGCTGATCAGTGTCCAGCAGAGTAATTTCTTCAAAAAACGTTTCATGCTTTGTTCCCCTCAATTATGTATACACGCCCTGTTATTACATTCGTAAGAGCATTTTTTAATTATACACTGGATTATCCGGTGTGTAAACAGACTTCGTAAATTTTAGAATGAACCGGAAAATCCGGGGCCGCAGTACCTTAAGATCCCTCACTTCTCTCCCCCCGGCAAAGAAAAATGCCGGAAAGTCAGCCTCTCGGCCATTTCCGGCATTTCAACTTTGTTTCAATCAACGCTTGATCATTTCACAGAGTGCGACTATATCTTATAGATGTGCGGCTTCAGTTCCATCCGCTTCATGCGCATCTTCATAAGCAAGGCCTGATATTCTTTCTCCTTAGCCAGATTATGAAGCTCATACGGGTCGGCCTCCAGATCGTAAAGTTCCTCCGCATCCCCATGATTATCCACATATTTATACTGCTGCCATACGACTGCTTCCGCCCTCCACGGCGCAAGGTGTCCGTAGGTCTCGGCCAGGAGCGCTGTCCTCCAGCCCGGCCTCTGCTCCGTGAACAGCCGTAATATATCCTCTCCATCCACGGGTGAGCGGAAGGCGCTTCCCGCAGCGCTCACGATAGTAGGAGCCAAATCACAGTTGGTTACCAGCTCCCTGCAGATCCGGTTCTTTGGGAGCACGCCGGGGCAGGCCATCGCAAGCGGAATCCGCAGCACCTCCTCCGGCAAATAAAAGGCTTTGTCAAAATGGCCGCCGTGGCAGGCCAGGGCATCACCGTGATCCGCGGTCCAGATAATCAGCGTATTCTCATCCATCTGAAGCTCCCGCAGCTTCTCAATCACGCTTCCCACAGCCTCGTCCACCATAGTGATCTGGCCGTAGCATCTGGAAAGGAGCATCTGCCATCGGGACCATTCCATGGGATTCGGCCGGATCAGCTCTCTGTCACGGCTCGTTTCCCTTCCCGTATCGAACAGGTAGGATCTTGGCTTTCCGGCCAGATCATCGAAAAAACTCGGATATTCTTCTATGGATTCCGGCGGATAGAGCGCCGCAAATTCTTCTGTCGGGCTGTACGGCTGGTGCGGTCCCCAGAAATCCACCCGCATCATGAACGGAGCCTCCTCCCGTTTCAGCTCCTCCAGCTGGCGGCAGGCCATATCCGCGACATAGTACGCCTCATG
The DNA here is from genome assembly GCF_014288005.1 of Hungatella hominis. Classification (NCBI taxonomy): domain Bacteria; kingdom Bacillati; phylum Bacillota; class Clostridia; order Lachnospirales; family Lachnospiraceae; genus Hungatella; species Hungatella hominis. Next base: position 403,269 of record NZ_JACOPB010000001.1, on the reverse strand, counting down.
GCACTCTTTCGGTCCCTCCAGGATGCCGGAGAGCGCCTCATTCGTGAGATCCCCCGGGAAATCATAGAGATCTCCCTCCTTCACATCATCAATCCAGCCCTTCTCGCACATATTCATTTCCACGCGCATTCTGGCCGGCGGAAGTTCTTTCCGCTTCCGGTACTCTTCGTACTCCGGCTGATGGTATGGATTGGAATAATCCGGGTAGGACACCCCAAGGCAGCCCAGATCCGACGGTTTTCCGGCGCAGGCGTGCCATTTTCCAAAGTAATAATTCCGGTATCCGGCTTCCTTAAGGACATCCACATACGTTTCGTGGCTGTCCCAGGGCGTTTCAAAGGAATTGTCCGTCTGGCCGTGATGGTGGGGATACAGCCCCGTCATCATCGTTTTTCTGGAAGGCATACTGAGAGGCGAGGAGCAGTAGGCGTGTTCAAAGAATACTCCCTCCGCCTTCAGCCGGTCAAAATACGGCGTCTTCACCCTGGAATGACCGTAAAATGCCTGATGGTCCACTACCATCATCAAAATATTGGGGCGCCGGTTCTTCCTAAAATGAAACACCGGCTCCTCATTTTCATCCCACTCCACGGGAAGTGTGTAGGCATGCCGATTCTCATCATACAGAGGATCGCCCAGAATCTCGTCATACTGCCTGGCATGGAATACCATAATATCCGTGAGACCGTCCTCAGATTTCACGAAGGAATTGTGGCCGGGGCCAAATATCCCCTTTTCCACATCGGTCTTCACCACCGGTTCTCTGGATTTTGACCAGTCAGCCGGATCGAGGGGGTTTCCTCCTCTCCGTAAGCGCAGCATTCCCATGCAGTAATCGGCACCCGTCGAGCTGGCCGAATACGTCAGAAACAGCCTGCCGTCTCTCTCTAAGACAGCCGCCCCTTCATTCACCCAGAATCCGCGGCGCTCCCAGTCGTAATCGGGGGCGCTTAAGAGCACCTGCGCCGTCAAAAGCCGGTCCGGCGCCTCCATCTCAGCGATGTATAAATTGGATATCTTTTTGCCTATATTCACCTTTTCCGCCCAAACGCAGTACCATTTTTCCCGGTACGGAAATACCGTCATATCAAGGGAAAAATCCTGAAATGAGAATTTGTCAGGCTCCGGGGTTTCCGCCGCCTTCATCTGTCCCAGTTCCTCCCACTCATCTTCCATCGGGTCTCCCCTGTTTACCAGCACATAAGGGCGGATTTTCCAGATATCGTCCTTCTCTCCGGCAGCAAAATAAATGTACCAGGCGCCGGATATATAATGAATTTCAGGCGCCCATATGTGACAGCTCATCGGTCCGCTGTCGTGTCTGACCCAAAGTGTCTTTTCCTCCGCGCATTTTAAACCGGATATGGTCGCGGCTTTTCTCAGTATAATCCTGTCATATTCAGGGACCGACGCGGTAAAGTAATACGTACCATCTTCATGCTTACAGATGTACGGATCGGCCCTGTTTTCAATCAGCGGAATATTGTATTCCGTTGATGCATAATGATCTCTGTCCATGTCTGTCCTCTCTGTTTACAGAGTCTCTCCCTGGACAAGGCGGTAGCGCTCATAGGTTTCCATGGCAATTTCCCGGCCTTCCATCTCGTCGAACAGAAGCTCCACTGCCCTTTTCGCCACTTCCTCCACCGAATTATAGATGGTGGACAGGCGCGGAGATAAGTATTCCAGAAGCTCAATATCATCAAAACCCATGATTCCGTAGTCCTTCGGCGCCCGTTTGCCGCGGGCCTTCAAATACTTCATAATATCCATCGCATAGATATCGCCGGAACAGAAAAATGCAGTCCTGCCGCCTCCCTCTTCCAGAATGGAAGCCGCTTCCTCCCCGTACGATTCCGAGCTTATGATCTGCGCCCCCGTGAACCGGCTCCCTATCGCATCCCGAAAGCCCTCCAGACGCTGCTCATGAGTATAGTTGTTCCCTTCCTTAGACTCGCCCAGAGGCGGGCAGACAAACACCACCCGCTCATAGCCGGAATCCAGAATCTTATCCGTCGCTTCCCTTGCCGCCCTCCGCTCATCAATTCCCACAAACGGAATCTCATCCGAAACCTTGTTTCCAATGACGATGAGCGGTGTGTCCAGACTTTTCAGAAACTTATTAAAATGTTCTCCTTTATTTACCGGGGAAAGAATCAGGCCATCCACGTGGTAATCCACCAGCTTTCGGATTAGATCCACCTCTTTTTCCCTGTTCTTTCCATGGAGCGTGATGTTTACACAGTAGCCTCTTGTCTGGGCCTCCGTCTCGATTGCGCTTAACATCTGGGCAAAATACTGGTTCTTGACATCAAATACCACGACGCCGATATACATCGTCTTTCCCTTTACCAGTCCTCTTGCCAGAAGATCCGGCCGATATCCCAGTTCTTCCGCTGTCTTCACGATCCTGTCTTTCGTCTCTTTGCTGATCCTTCCCTGATTGTTCAGGGCCCGGATCACGGTTGTTCTCGAAACCTGACAGATTCTCGCTATATCATTCGTCGTAACACCCATTTTGCACCATGCCTCCGGTTTCTTCATTATTCCCGCAAGCAACGAGCCAAAAGGACACGCTGGCGCGTCCATTTGGCGACTGCCGCGAGGGTCAAATGCCCCGTTGCTTGCAGCGGGGTTTTTGACTTGCGCCGGAATTCTCTGTACCTGTTCCGGCAGCTGTCACTTAACTTTTATTCGTAACACATTCCATGACAGCCTGTCAAGCACAACCGCAACTTTTCCGTCTTTTATGGCAGCGTCATCCTTTTGTTCCGGTCTCACTGGCTGATGGCCCGGTGAATTCACGGCTTCCGGATCGTCCGAAGCAAGAACGCGGTGCTCCAGCACAGCTACCGCCTCATATCCCTGTAAATCCAGTGACACCTCCATCTCCTCCGAAGGAGAACGGTTGATCATAAATACAACCATCTCATCTCCGTTCTCCACCGCGGCCGTATCCAGAAGTGGGATTTCTTTCTTCTCATAATAAACTGAGTCTGAGGTTACGCGGCAGTCCATGACGTTGCCGTGACCGTAGGCGGCAGTATCCGCAAATGGATAATAGATCGGCTGCAGCCACACCCCGCCGCCCTTTTCCGTCATGATCATCGCGCTGACATTAGTCAAAAGGGACTGGCACGCGATCTTGACGCGGTCCGCATGTTTCAGGATTGCCAGAAGCATTCCTCCAAAGAGCAGAGCGTCCTGAAAGCTGTAAACCATCTCGCTGATCGGCATTGCCTTCTGCCAGGGCCTCTCGTCGCACTCTCTTACCGTCTCCTTTGACGCCCTGGTCCACACGCCCCATTCATCAAAACTGATAGAAAGCTGTCTGGAAGAGCGTTTTTTCGCTTTGATATAATCACAGACTGATGTCACCGTCCGGATGTAATCACTCATCTCATCCGCCTGTGCCAGGAAGCTTTCCACAGGCTTTTCATGGCCGTCAAAATACTGATGCAGGGATATGTAATCCACATACTCATACGTCTCATCCAGCGACTGCGCCTCCCATTCCGGGAATGTGGCCATGGTATTTAAGGAGCTTCCGCAGGAAACCAGTTCCACACCGGGATCCAGGATCTTCATGGCCTTGGCGGTCTCTCTCACCAGCCTTCCATATTCAGAAGCGCCTTTGTGGCCCAGCTGCCATTCCCCGTCCATCTCATTGCCGAGACACCAGGTGCGGACCCGGTACGGTTCTTCCCGCCCGTTCCTTTTCCGCTTTTCGCTGTAAGTGGTGCCCTCCTTAAAATTACAGTATTCCAGGTAATGCAACGCTTCCCGGATACTGCCGGTTCCCAGATTGACCGCCAGCATCGGTGACACCCCGGCCTTTTCACACCATTTCATAAATTCATCGGTTCCGAACTCATTCGTCTCGACCGCCTTCCAGGCCAGTTCCGGCCTGCGCGGCCGCTCCTCCTTCGGGCCGATTCCGTCTTCCCAGTTATAGCAGGAGACGAAATTACCGCCCGGATACCGGATGGTGGTAATGCCGGCGTTTCTAACCGCCTCCAGCACATCCTTTCGGAATCCATCCTCATCAGCCAGCGGGTGGTCCGGCTCATAGATTCCGGAATAGACCACCCGGCCCATATGTTCCACAAAGCTTCCATAGATCCGGTCATCAACGGAACCCTTTTTAAACTCTCGATTGATCGTAATTCTGGCTTTCTGCATTGTTTTTTTCTCTCCTCTGTTTCAGCAGCTTAGCAGTGCTAGTCCTTCATTCCGCTGGTCGCGACACTGGCGATAAAATATTTCTGGAAAAAGATATAAATGACGAGCAGCGGCAGCACCGACAGAAGAGCACCGGCCAGCTGCGGTCCATAATAAGTGGTCGCGTGTTCTCCCACGAAAAGGGCAAGTCCTGCGGAGAGCGTCCTCATCCTCGTGCTGCTGGTCATCATTAACGGATACAGCAAATCATTCCAGTTCTGCATCAGATGGAAAATAGCCAGAGTCAGTACTCCCGGTATTACCAGCGGGAACATAATCTTTGCAAATATACCGAATTCGCTCATGCCGTCCACTCTTGCCGCTTCCTCCAGATCCTTCGGAAGAGCCGCGAAGTAGGACCGCATCATAAAGATGCCGAATGCCGAGGTGGCCTTCGGCAGAATCAGTCCGCCGTAGGTGTCCAAAAGCCCCAGCAGATTCGATTCCAGAAACAGCGGAATCATCATAACCTGGAATGGTACCATCATGGTAAGCAGCACCAGCATGAACAGGATATCTTTCCCCTTAAAATCCAGCCGCGCGAACGCATAGCCCGTTAATGAGTCAAACAGCACTGCCAGAATCGTTGAACCACCTGCAAATATCACGGTATTTTTAATATATGATGCCATAGGGATTGTCCTAAAAATCCTCTGGAAGGACTTCAGTGTATATTTCGTTCCAAAAACAGTGGGCGGATATCCCAGGATCTCCTTTTCCAGTTTAAAGGACCCAACTGCCATCCAGATAAGCGGAAACAGGACAATCACAATCAGGAACACCGTAAATACGATCTTAACCACACTTAAAAGTGTCACACGTCTTCTCTTCTTTTCGTTCATCCCCGGCCTCCTAATTCTGGTTAATAAACATGTTCTTGTACATCGGAAGGGAGACAGCCAGTATCACCACCAGCAGAAGCACAGAAAGGGCGCAGGCGTATCCCAGATTGTAGGGCTGATTAAAACCGGTTTTATAAATATACTGTACCAGCGTCTCGGTCTTAAACTGCGGACCGCCCTGTGTCGTGACGTACACCTGGTCAAACACCTGAAGAGAGCCGATGGTATTGGTAATAAGGCAGAACCCCAGCGTGGGCTTCAAAAGCGGCAGTGTAATCTTAAAGAACTGTGCCGTCTTCCCTGCCCCATCGATCTCCGACGCCTCATAGTAGCTCTGGGATATCCCCTGGATTCCCACTACCAGAATGGACATGGTGTAGCCGAAATTTTTCCACACCGTCATGGCGATCACGGTCGGCATGGCCGTCTTCGCATTTCGGAAAAAGGTGGCGTTATGAATACCGATCTGTTCCAGTAAGTACGGTATGAATCCGATATTGGTATCTAAAAGAATGGACCAGATAATGCCTACCGCCGCCATGGAGCAGACTACCGGCAGGAAGAAGATGGATCTGGCCGCCTTGTTAAAGAGGCTGGTCTTTACCAGCGCATTGGCCGTCAAAAGTCCGATCACAATCTGAAGAGGCACTTCAAACAGGACGAATATAACCGTGTTCAGCAGTGCGTTCCAGAACCGTGTATCCTGAAATGCCGTGATAAAGTTGTGGGCCCCTGTAAAACTGGTGTCCGTAAAGAAGATATTCATGTCAAACAGACTGATTACGAGACATGCCATCAGCGGAATAATCGCAAATACGAACAGTACCAGGATGGAGGGCAGCATAAATAAATATGCTACCCGATCCGGTTTATTCCAGTATTTTCTGTCGAATGAACGTGAAGGGGACTTTCTGGTTTTTATATTATTCAATGAAATCACCTCTATGTACTGCTGTCTACTCAGAAAGCAGCTTGTTGATGCTCTCCGACGCCTTGCTCAGTTCCTCCTGCGGGTCGTTGCCGGCCACTACATTTTCGATCATGGGGAATAAAATGTCGTTATTGACCTGTTTTACAGATTTAATTCCCGGTGCAAAGGAAAATCCAAACTCAGAGATAGAGGACAGCGCATTGACTGTTGCATCCGCTTTGATGTCTGCATCCTCTGCCAGAGACTTTAAATATGGCGGATAGCCGTTGCGCAGGGACCACTCTTTACAAGTCGTGTCTGAATTCCAGTAGGCGATAAAGTCGTAAGCCGCCGCCTTTTCTTCTTCACTGGCCGTGGAGGTGACTCCAAAGCCCTGGACCTCGATGACACCGGCAGCTTCCTTGTCCCCTGCGGGCATTCCCGTAACACCAAAATTGATCTCCGCTTCCTTCAGTCCGCTGATCAGCCATGGACCGCCGCAGTAGATTCCCATCTGTCCGGCAAGCATTAAGTTATCCGTATCGGCTCCTGTAGATCCAACCGGCGCAGCCCCCTGATTGACGAGATTCTGAATATACTGAAGGGTCTTTAAGTTCTCAGGGCTGTCCAGAACAGAACTCTTACCGTCTGCAGAGAAGACGTCACCTCCGTTGGACTTGAACATTGCATCAAAATAGCAGGGCGCGCCGCTGATTGGGAAACCGATTCCATAAAGCTTTCTGGACGGATCAGAGATCTTCAGCGCATACTCGGCCGCCTCTTCCCATGTTGCCGGCGGTGTCTCAGGATCAAGTCCCGCCGCTTCAAACAGGTCTTTATTCCAGTAAAGGAACGTGGAATGAACCTGCATCGGAATCATCATCTGTACCTTCTGACGCGGAGAGTCCCCCTCACCTTCGTTCGGCGGAAAATACTGAAGCGCCTGAAGAGATGCATCACTGAAATTCGAGGCATCCACTCCGGTCTGTTCGAAGAAATCATCAAGCGGCGTCAAAATTCCATTATCCGTATAAGTTGCCGTATCAAAATTACCTCTGATAATAAGGGCGGGCGCTGTCTTGGAAGCGATGGCTGCCGGAAGTTTTTCCTCTAAGCTGCTGGCCGGCATGATATCCATCTCAATCGTAATTCCTCTGGTATTCTCTTTATTATAGCGGTCCACAATCTCCCTCAGCACATCGCCGTCCGTTCCTGTAAATGCATTCCAGAACTGAATGGTGATCGGGCCTGCGGCTTCCGCCTGCTTATCTGTCTCTCCTTCTGCTAAAGCAGCCTGGGTATCCGAGCCTGCCTGGGTATCGGCGGCCGTTGTCGTCTCTTCTTTTCCTGCCATCGGTGACTTCGTATTGCATCCTGCCAGTGAACACGCCATGACTCCGGCCAGCATCGCAGCAACAAATCTTCTTTTCATATAGAACCTCCTGAAATATGGTTGTTTAACAACTGTAATATATAAATTTTAATGAAAAGAAACCTTTACTTTTTTACTTAAATCATTTAGAATGGTACTGAATAAGGTATCCTGACTGTTTATCCGTATGTTTCGCGGCAGACCGATAAACTCTCAGGGTATTTTTTTGCCCTCTCCTTTCTCTTCCTTCACCGGCATTCGTTAATTTTCCCAAATACTCATTCATTTATTTGGTTATATTTCATTAAATTTATTTCTGTTATTTGTAATCGAGGTTTTTGTATATGCACTTTTTATTTGCGTACACGTGTACTCTATGTCGATTATTATATTCCTTGCACAATTTATTGTCAATACCCTTCTTTATTTTTTTCCGCCGTCTGAACTGTTACCATTTTGTATGATTGGCGTAACCTTATAGATAAAACAGAAACACCGCTGATATCCCTCGCCAGTTCCCTACAGTAAAATTCCAACTCAAAAAAACTGGCACAGGATTTTCCTCCTATGCCAGCATTCCATACTATTCGATTGGATTATCAATCAAAGATGCCACCTGAAACTCATGAACATGTTTATCTGCGGAAGTCGTATACGATATGGATATTCTTATGATTGAAAAACTTTTCTCATGCGTGTTCCCCTTTCATGTAAAACCTCATATTTATTCTCCGAAAATATATCTCATTACAATTTCAGACGCGATTCCCCTTAAAATATTCTTCTCTTTTTCTGTGGAACGGTAAAACATAACAGACGAATTCCGCTCTCTGGCATACTGCTCTACCCTGTCATAAAACTCTGGAACCGCCTCAATTAAACTCCCCCCCAACACAACGGCCTCCAGTTCAACCATCCGAAGATAATTCAATATACATTTTGCAAAAATATTCGCCGCCTTATTGATCTGGATAACAGCCAGGGCGTCTTTTGTCCTCACTGCTCTCTGTAAATCCTGAAGTGTCAGATGATCCATCTGACTTTTCATGCTGCTGTCGATGCCCAGTCTCATCTCTTCCACACACTGAGCCAGGATTGCCGGAACCGATACGTAAGCTTCCACGCAGCCATATTCTCCGCAGGTGCATTTGCGGCCATCCATGTCAATCGTCATGTGAGCGAATCCATCCAGTATGATATTGTGGTTCAGCATTAGTTTCCGGTTGATAACTAATCCTGAGCCGATTCCATTTCCGACTGTCACATAAACCACATTCTGATGTCTTTCAAAGTAATTGGGAAGATAATTTCCCATAAGTGCCGCCCTCGCGTTGCAGTCCAAGTAGACCTTCCGGTTAAATCTGGTCTGTAGCACCTTCACAATTGGAATATTTTTCCATTCTCCGGCTAAAAAATATAACGGCCTCAGCATCTGCCCGTTCGCATAGTCGAGGGGACCGACAGCGGAGAGACCAATCTCTAAAAACAAGTCCTCCGCCAGTCCCAGCCGTTCACAGGCTTCTGAAAAATCCTGTCTGGCAATATCTGCCAGCTGCTCCGGCGTCATGCCCGGAATCAGTCTGTGCTCCTCCATTGTAAGTATATCATTACTGAAATCCACTACCGCACAGTAAAATGTTTCCCGCAATATACAGATTGAAAACACATAAGCATGCCTGCTGTTCATGGACAAAAGCTCACCGGGCCTTCCTTTGCTCCCGTATTCCTCACTGCCGGATACCTCTGCGTATCCATTCTGCACCAGGGCCTCTATCACCCGGTAAAGGGTAGGCGCCTTGTAATGACTCAACTCCAACAGACTCTTTCTTGATACATGCTTCATCGCATAGATGTACCATAAAATTTTCTCTTCCTTTGCACTAAGTTCAGTCATAGTCCCTCTTTCCGGCGCCGCACAAATGCTCCTGCGCTCTATGCCTGTCGGACCGGCAGCGTTTCGTATCCCATCTGAAAAGAACCAGGTTCAAATCCTTTTGCAGTATGCCTCTTGTTCTGTCCGGCTCCTGTCACGTTCGCCTGCCGTCCGTCTGTCTCCGGTCTTGCATATTCCGAAAACCAGCTTTCCAGACGTTTATTTAATAATTCTATCAATTCAGGAGCCGCCTTGTCAATCATGTTGAGCATTTCCCCCGGATCAGTTTTAAGATTGTAGAGCTCATCCGGGCCTTCCGGATACCTGCGGATATATTTCCACTCCCTTTGGCGAACCATCCGGACTGCGCCATATTCGCTGTAGACAACCACACAGTCATTGATCTCCCGTTCTTCTCCCGTAAAAATGGCTTTTGCAAAGCTTTTTCCCGGAAGATCCTTTTCTTTATACGCCAGTCCCGCAATCTCCATGATCGTTGGAAAGAAATCGTAAGCGCTGTATAGTCCCTTTAAACGTATTCCCGGCCGGATCTTTCCCGGCATACATGCTATAAACGGCACCTTTACCGAAGTATCGTACATGTTAAAAGGGGAGGTTCCATTTCCCTTTCCCCATATTCCATGATGGCCGCAGTTAAATCCGTTATCGCTGGAAAACAGAATCAGAGTATCGCGGTCCAGATTCAGCCGCCTCAGTTCTTCTCTGATCTCACCTACCCCCAAGTCCAGAGCGGAGGTTGCCGCAAAATACCCCTTCAGCATTTCCTTCCTGTCATAATTGAACTCGGAAAAATCGATCTGCCATGGGTGGCGTTTTTCCACCGGACAACTGGTAAATGCGCAGTCACGGTACAAATCCAGATACTTCTGCGGATGATTATGAATCCAGGGCGTGTGGGGTGCAGTAAAATTAACGCTCAAATAAAACGGTTCGTCTTTCCCCTCCCGCTCCCGCAGGAACCGGACTGCATCCTGGGTAATCAGTTCGGTAACATACCCCGGTTCACGGACTCTTTTCCCCTCCCGTATCATGGGGGCATCATAATAGTTACCGCCTCCTGACTGATGTACATACCAGTGCGAGAACCCCTTCTGCCTTTTTTCACTGTCTCCCAGATGCCATTTTCCGCTTACCCCGCAGACATATCCGGCTTCACTCAGATAATCTGTATACCCTTTAAACTCTTCCAGATATTCAATAGGCTTCTCTCCCTCATTTTCCATGTTCCCCTGTAAGATCCAGTCCAGAATACCATGCATAGACGGCATCCTTCCTGTCAGAAGGGTTGCTCTGGCCGGCGAGCACACCGGCGAGGAACAGAAGAAGTTTTCCGCAGTACAGCCATTTCGCGCCATATCATCCAGGTTCGGCGTAACTGCGTCCCTGTTGCCCGCACTTCCCAGTGTCCAGAACCCCATATCATCGGCTAAAATAAATACTATATTAGGTCTGCGCATCACAATCTCCCGTTTCCGCTACATATTTTTTCAGTATACAGCTGCACTGGTACAACGCTCTTGGTATATGAAATGCTGCCTTTTGAATTCCGCCCTTGAGCTTCATTCGAGGTGATCCATCCCGGTTTAATACCGCATACCACTCCCCATAATCCGGATCAAAGAAGTGCTCCCTGCACCAGAGAAAGAGGGTTTTAAATTCTTCCCATGCTGCGCTGTCACCGGTTCTGTCAGCAGACGTCAGCAATGCACACAGCGCCTCCGCCTGTGTCCACCAGACCTTTTCATCCCATTTTAACTGACGAGCCGCATTCCAGTCTTTATACTGTTCGTCGGTTCCATTATCGCTTAGCATGTGAAGAATCCCGCCGAATTTTTCGTCATGGCTTCTCTGATACGTAACTGAAATCGTATGAAGCGCACGCTCCGCATATTCCGGCCGTCCGACTCGTTCAGCCTGTTCCAGAACAAACCACATGGATTCAAAAATATGTCCCGGATTAATCCGATGTCCATCCTCGCTGTCGATATATCCGCCCTGAAGCGTTCTCATCTCATGAATGGTCCCATCATCACCATGCCCCAGCACGCCGAAAATTCTGTCCATACAGAAACGAATCAACGCATCCGCCTTATCTCCATCTAAATATCCCCGTGCACAAGCCACAGAATTCAGGCAGATCATATATCTCCCATGACTGACTGCTCCCGCCTTGTATTTCTGAGGAAATGTGTCACGGCAGTCCTCATTTCGTATATTCTGATCCAGCCTGTCAAATGTCTCTCGGATTACGTTCTCATCCTCCGTCGAATCTGAGGCCGCGGCGTATGCGCTGAGTGCCATTAAAACGAACATATCTGTAAACAGGGATATGGCACCCTGCTGAACGGTCCCATTCTCATCAAGCAGATAATACCATCTCCCGTTTCCTGCGTATGCATGGGATATCAGATAATCTCTTCCTGTCTTTGCCAGATTGAGCCAGGCCGGATCTTTTTCCACATTACTGTATATTGTTGCAAACATCCAGACCTGTCTGGCCTGAAGCCAGATATTTTTCTCTTTTCCGGTACAGTTTCCCTCACGGTCGAAGGAAGTTATATACCCCCCATGTTCCTGATCCGCAGTCCTCTCCTTCCAAAAGCCCAAAATGTCGTTAAGAAGACAATTTCTTACGATCTCATACCAGACTGTCGCCTCTTCCGCTAAAACCCCTGTTTTCTGCAATCCTGTTCCTCCTTCCCGGATAATGCTATTATGCTCTATCCCTTTACTGCTCCCATCGTCATCCCCTGCACAAAATCCTTCTGCAGTAGCCATACAATGATAAAGACCGGTATGATAATTACTACACCGGTAGCAGCCATCGGCCCCCATTCCAGTCCACGGTCCGTAATAAAACCGGATATAATAACCGGCAGCGTCTTCGCATTTCTGACACTCAGAATTACAGCGAATAAAAATTCATTCCAGGTACTGACAAATGTAAGGATTGCGGAAGCCACTAGCCCCGGTTTCACGATCGGAAGCACAAGATAGAAAAATCGCTGCGCCATGCTGCATCCATCAATTTTCCCAGATTCTTCGATACTTTCCGGCACCTCCTGAAAGAATCCCATCATCAGCCAGATTACCATAGGAAAATTAAAGCTGGTATTTAATATAATCATGGCCGTCTTTGTATCAATCAGATGCAGGCTGCGCATAACCAGATAGATCGGTATCGCCGTTGCCACCGCCGGATACATCTTCTGTAAAAGAAACCAGCCGGCAAAGATACTCCGCGTCCTTTTTCCCAGTTTTCCTTTTGTCAGCGCGTAGGCCGCCAGACTTCCGAAGGATGCAGCCAAAAAGGTTGACACAGCTGTGATAACAGCCGAATTGTACAATCCCTTTCCCACGCCGTCATTTACAAAGATCTTTATAAAATTTTCTGTCGTTATCCGCGTCGGTATGATAACCGGAGGGCTTGCGAGATAATCTGCCTCCACTTTTATGGCATTTGTAGCAAGCCAATACAGAGGCAGAATCACAGATACTGCAAACAGGGTAATAAAAATCCATTTCGTTGGCTTTCCGAGAAAGTCTGTGATCGTACTGCTGATTCTGTCATTTTCTTTCCGTCTCATGATTTCCTCCTTTACTCATCCCGAACCCTGGATCTTAAGAATACAAATACAGATGAAAGAACTGCCATGGCTGCGATGAAGACAAGGGCCAGCGCCGCCGCATATCCTGCATCGAAATAGCGCAGTCCCTGGGCGTAGATATAGCTCGGAAGCATCTCAGTCGCCATTCCCGGGCCTCCCCCCGTCATAACAAAGACAATATCGAAAACCTTAAAAGCATCTATGACGCGCAGCATCAGCACCAGTGTCAGAACCCTGTAAAGCTGGGGCAGGATTACATAACGGAAACATTTCCACTTCGTGGCCCCGTCCACGAGAGCAGCTTCTATGGTATCGCCGGGAATCGATTTGATCCCCGAAATCAGAAGCAGGGCAAACCACGGAGTCATTCTCCAGACATCCACCATGATAACGGAAAATATAGCCAGCTTCGGATTACCGAGCCAGTCAACTGCGGGCATGCCGATACACGTCAGCAGATAATTAATAATACCTGTATTTTTGTCCAGCATCATTCTCCACATGGTTCCGGCCGCTACCGGGGCCATAATCATCGGAATCAGCATAATCGACCGCATGATACGTGCGCCCGTCCCATCCCCGGACAGCATCATCGCCAGCATCATGCCAAGTACCAGCTCCACAGGAACTGACGCAAAGGCAAAAAGGGCTGTATTCTGGACACTGCGGATAAAAACCGGATCATCAAGCATACGCAGGTAGTTCTCCAGCCCTACAAACTGAGGTATGAATCCCGGAACATTAATTCTTACTTTTTCAAAGCTCAGCACAAACGAATTACAGAGAGGGATAATCACTGCCACCAGCACAATGATTAGCGCCGGCATTAAAAACAGCCATGTCGTCAGCTGGTCCTCCGATATCCTCTTCTTTTTCTCCTCTTTTCTCATAGGTTCCTCCGATCGTAAAGCAAAAAGGGGAGGCACCGGCAACCGCTGCGCTCCCCCCACGCCCTTATTTCAAAGCTTCTTCTATCGCGATCGCATTGTCATTTTTGCTGTCAGCAGGCGGTGGATTATTCTTAATTGCACGGTTCAGTTCGGAATCGAAAAATTCCATTGCCTGATCCAGTGTCATCTGCTTCGACATATAAGAGCTGACTGCATTTGCCATAATAGAATCCAGTTCTGCCGATACAGGGATGCGCCACTTGGGAAGACTCGTCTTTAGCCCCTCTCCCAGTGGGCCCATCTTGGAATTCTTCACTTCATCCTTTTCCCAGAAACTTGTGTAAGAAGGTAAAATTCCGAATTCATCGAAAAACTTTTCCTGCTTTTCCAGACTGGAGTATTCCCTGATCCACTGGAATGCCGCATCTTTATTCTTTGAATACTTGGAAACAGCCACACACCAGATACTCATCTGGTTGATTCCTGTCTTTTCCTGTGGGAATGGTGCGATAGCCCAGTTATCCACAATCTTGGATTTTTCCGGATCATCCGCCGCCTGTACGATTCCCAAAGTCGGCCATGCCTCACAGAATGCTGCTTTTCCCTGAAGAAAGGCATTGATGGATTCCTCCAGTCCCCATGACAAACCAGCCGGATCGGAATATTTCGTAACTTCTCCCAACTGCTCCATGGCACTGCGTCCGACTTCACCGTTTACCACAACGTTCCAGTCCTTGTCCGCAACGTCTGCTCCCATGGCCCATGAACGTACAAGGTAGAGAACCGCATACTGTTCTTTCTTTCCCGGTATGGAGATCCCGTACATTCCATTGTCCGGATCATTGAATTTATCCGCCATCTGCATATACTCTTCGTATGTCTTTGGCGGCGTATCAATCAGATCCGTGCGATATGCCATCATGTTTGGTGTCGGTGCCTTCGGAAAGCCGTACAGCACATCATTCCATTTACAGGCATCGTAGACACTGGGTATAAACTTATCTACCTCCATGCCGCTCTCCTTTACCCGGTCATCTAAAGGTTCAAGATGAGGAGCAAATTCTCCCAGCCATGATAAATTTACCGCAACGACATCGTAGCTTCCCGCCTGACTGGCAAAGTCCAGCATGGCAGTTTCATGGAATGAGGCAAACGGAACATCATTAACTTCTACGTCGAACCCTGTTTTTTCTTTGAACTCATCTGTCATGGATCGTGCTGAATCTGCATAAACACCCGACATGAACAATACATTCAGTTTACCTGATTTTGCAGTTTCACTTGTAGTGCCACTCTCTTTTGGAACATCCCTCTGCTGTCCACATGCTGTAAGACAAAGTATTAATATCATCGAGATCATAAAAATACTTTTTTTCATTTTGCTTCCTCCTCTTAATTATTATTTTTATAATAATAAAATACTATATTTTGTAGAATATGTCAATATATATTAATTTAATATTATATTTTTATTTATATTGCGCATTATTTTTTATTATAACAATAATTATTATACGCATATTTGTCTGATTAGTAAAATCTTATAACCAAATCAAGATAACTTTCAGCAAAGGAAACAAAAAAATGCCATTCGGGATAAGATCAGTCTATAAAAGGCTTTTCTTATTCCAAATGACATTTAATGGTTTTATTCTATTGTTTATTTTCAATATATCTTAATTCATGTACCTGGAAAAGCCGGTACCACGACTGCGTCTGCATCTGCGCCCGCTGCCGGTGTCTGCTGGGGAACTGCCTGCTGCTGCGCCGTCTCCTGCCCTGCAATCCCCTGCGTCTGTCCGCCGGCCGCGCTCTCGTTTTCTCCCGCCTCTGCCGAAGACTCACCGGTTTCTGCCGCGTTCTCGTTCTTTTGAATTACCGATGCCTTTCCACGGTATGTCGTATTGTGAAGCGGAGTCTCTTCCAAGACATTGCCGTCTTTGGTCACTACGCGGAAGGTCTTCCAGACTCCGCCTTTCTGCCCCTGATCCACAACCTTCTCCGTACCTGCCGGAAGCCCGTCATTGACTTCGTACACCGGCGCCGGTGGTTCTACGTCCCTTACCTTTTCGGAACGCATGGTCACCTTCACGCCATCTTCCAGAATTGGAAGGCCGACTATGGATATCTTCAGTGTGTTATCCTTCAGAGAGGCACGGACTGCCACCGTTGTCGGCTCTGAATTTACAAACTTAAGGTCCGGCCCGGCATAGCCGTCAAAGCTTACCATAGCATCCTCTCCCGGCTGTATGTAACTCGGAGTAAAGCTGTGGGAATGGCGTTCCGTCGCCGAAAGCCCCGAACTCACAATGGCATTATAAAGTGTGGTAGACACCTGACACACACCGCCGCCCGGTTCTTCAATCAACACACCGTTCCGGTATGCGCCGGCAGGCTGGTATCCTTTCTCCTTCGTCCTGTTTCCTGTGGCGAGATTAAAAGAAAATTCCTCACCCGGCTTCAGAATCCTGCCGTCGATCGCTTCCACCGCCAGACGAATATTCTCATTCCGGTTTTTGTTGCTTGTCGTCTTAGTCGTAAAGCTTCCAATAACCTGATACTGCTCCTTTGCCTGCGCCGCGCTGCGTTTCGGGGAGTTCTCCGAAAATTCCGGTTCCACCGCAGCATAATTTCCAGCTTTTACCGCCTCCATCAGGCCCTGTACCAGCGCATCTTCATTCAGCGTTCTTCCAGATTTCGCCTCCGAATAGGTATAGACGCCTGTTTCCTTATCAAAGGAGACCAGCTGGGAATCGGCCGCCGCACGGTTCCATTTACCGGCAAGCTCCTTAGCCAGCGCACGGAAGGACTCCTCCAGAGAATCCATGTCGAAACCGAATGTTCCGGTTTTCATCTGCCCGTTTCCGTAAATCTCATCCAGAATTCTCCTGACTGCTCCGCCGGTTTCCTCCTCCGCTGTCACGGTCCCATCCTGCCAGACCACAGACAGACCCTTCGTCTTCTCCAAAAGAAGCTTCTCGGCGTCGCTCCGGCTCTTTCCGGTAATATCAATCCCCTCGACGACTGTGCTTTCGTAAGCCGTTACCGTCCCTGCCAGATGTTCCGCCACAGAAGCCGTGCTGCTCTCTTCCACTGCGGATTCCGGCCTTCTGCCACCGGTTCTCCGCCCAACAGCCAGACCTGCCGTTCCAAGAACCGCAGCCAGTAAAATGACCGTTCCACCGTACATCACCAGCCTTGCCTGACGGCGGCGTCTCCTCGATCTTCCCCTCTTCATCTTTATCACTCCATTTCACACACTTTACTGCATTCCGCAGCAAACTGTAACTTTTATTATTTCAGTTTACACTGTAACAATAGCAGATACAGTTAATTCTGTCAAGAGTATTTTCGAGGTTCTCCGTTATTCTCCCCGGAGCAGACGGTACAGTTCACGGTAATATTCGGAGTAAATGCTGTCTTTTCTCCATATAAAAGTAAAATCGTGGCTTAGTTCGAAGTCTTCCAGCTCCACGCGCCTCAACCGGCCATCTTTCAGTTCCTTCTTCACAGCAGCCTCATATAAAAATGTGATTCCCCGTCCATCTGCAACCAGGCTCTTGATAGCGCCAATGTTGCTGATCTCCATCAGGTCCTCAAAATCGTGAATCAGAAGGTTCTTGCCTTCCAGATACCGCTCGAACACATATCTTGTACCGGATCCCGGCTCCCGGATAAAGAACCGTTCCTGCGTCAGATCCTCGATCACCTTACCCTCGCTGTGAAACTGATATTCCGGCGAAGCCACAATCACAAATTTCCCTCTGTCGTATACGAGAAAATCGTATTCCTTTTTTTGAAAAAAGCCCTCTACCACTGCAAATTCGATCTCCCCCTCGTCAAGGCTCTTAAGCAGATCCTGGGTGTCGGCCACCACCATTTTCACAGAAATATCCGGCTGAGCGTCCATAAGCCGCATCAGCGCTTCCGGAAGAACATACTCTCCCACAGTCATGGTTGCCCCGAACACGAGACGCCGCCCGCCGCCATCCGACATCTTGAGTGCCTGCTTTAAATGAAGCTCATCGTGCTGCATCGTCGTCGCCGCCGACAAAAGCATCCTCCCCGCCTCCGTAAGTCCGATCTTCTTACCGCTGTACTTAAACAGCTTTACCTGATAGTGCTCCTCCAGATAGTGAATATGGTGTGACACAGCAGGCTGTGTAATGTTGAGTTCCTCCGCCGCCTTTGTAAAATTCATGCATCTGCATACGGCGAGAAATGTATCCATCCGAAAATCCAGCATCTGAACTTTCCTCCTTTTGTAAAATACGTTCCTTTCTAAATATCATAACATATATTTATCAATAAATAAATATTTAGAATTTTATTTTATGGTTATCCTTCTGTATAATGGTAACAGTTTCCATGGCCTCTGGAATAAATTTATCCCCATGATCTCATAATGATATCGAACAAGAAAGGAATTTTTAACTATGAAAAAATATACCGCAGGGCTTCTGATCTGTCTCGCCATCTCCATACCGGCCTGGTTTTTAGGCAGACTCTTTCCGGTAGTGGGCGGCCCCGTTTGTGCCATCTTAATCGGAATGGCTATTGCTCCATTTATAAAGGGAAAGGAGCTTTTCCGCCCCGGGATCGCGTTTACATCTAAGAAGATTCTCCAGTACGCCGTCGTTTTACTCGGCTTCGGCATGAACTTATCCGTGGTTCTGGAAAAAGGAAGGCAGTCTCTCCCCATTATCCTGGCCACCATCACTACATCGATTCTCATAGCGGTTCTGCTCTTCCGGCTTTTGAAGATACCGACGAAGAGCGCCATCTTAATCGGCGTCGGTTCTTCCATTTGCGGCGGTTCTGCCATAGCGGCAACTGCGCCGGTCATTGAGGCGGACGACGAGGAGATCGCACAGTCTATCTCCGTTATCTTCCTGTTCAACATTGCCGCTGCATTAATTTTCCCCGCGCTCGGCGCCGCTTTAGGGCTTTCCAACGAGGGCTTCGGTCTGTTTGCCGGCACCGCCATCAATGATACCTCCTCCGTCACGGCCGCCGCTGCTGCATGGGATGGCATCTACGGAAGCAATACACTGGAGGCCGCCGCCATTGTTAAACTAACCAGAACCCTGGCGATTATACCAATCACCCTGTTCCTGGCATTTTACCGCACAAAAAAAGAACAGAGCGGCTCCGGAAATACCTTTCAAATCGCAAAAATATTTCCGTTTTTCGTTCTGTTCTTCCTTCTCGCATCCGTACTGACCACCGTATTTCATCTCCCCGCCACGGTTACGGGACCGCTTAAAGATTTAAGCAAATTCTTCATCATCATGGCCATGGCCGCCATCGGGACCAATACCAACCTGGTCACCCTCGTAAAAACAGGAATGAAACCGATTCTTCTGGGCCTGTGCTGCTGGATCGGAATTTCCCTGGTCAGCCTGTCCATGCAGAATTTTCTGGGCATCTGGTAATCGGTTCCTGATTTCTTAAGCTAGTATGACCCACACTAAATGCCTTGCTGGTTCGGTGAGGATGATTTTTTGCGTCTGTACTATCGGAAAATCAGACCAGCGAAGCAGTAAGGTATTTGGTGTGGGTTATACTAGCATGAAGGCGATCTTTATGCTGTCGCCTTCCACCGCCTCGCCTTTCGACCTGGTAATCGGAAGCTTCTCGTCTTCCGTGAAGCCGATGGTCTCCCCATCCTTTAAAAGTACATCATCACAGAGTACATAGCTCGCAATATCAAAGAGGAATTCGTGAAGCTCGGCTGGCGTAGCCGCGCTTTCCAACACCTCGATCTCATCCTTCCCAAAAGCAGTCATGCCGTATGTATACCCGTTCATCCCTTTTTCCGTCTGATACAGGCCAAAATAAATCCAGTCTAAAATCGGATAAGTCTCTTCTTCCTCTTTCATATCTTCCGCCACGGCGCAGTACATCTCCGGCGCAAACACGGTTCCGCTGGTATAAATTCCGAGCGCATTCTCCTGCTTTAAGCAGGCCGAAGAAATCTTTACGTAAAGCTTACCGGCTGCAACCGGATCATTTTCCCTTCCCCCGACCACGGCAGCCAGAATATGGGCCCGGTGCTCACTGGCCGCGTCCACAGCGCCTTTCCAAAAATAATTGGACTTGGCGTAATACTCCGCCTCTCCCGCAGGCACAGGTGCCGGCATCAGGCTGATGGCTACCATATAATTATCAACCTCGAATACGATGGTGTCGTTATCCGCCTCCTCCTCATCCGGTACGCTGATATTCCACTCATCCAGCAAATCCTTTTTTAACTTTTCTGCATCCCACACCGGGGAAGACAGAAGCACACTGCCGACAAACGAGCCTTTTTCCTTGTTTTCCATCGCGTTCTCCTATAGTATCTTCTTTTTCTTAAAAAACCAAATCTCGACCGCTACAATTACGACGCTCAGAAGAATCATCCCTGCGTAGCCGTATTTCCATCGAAGCTCCGGCATATTGGCAAAATTCATTCCGTACCAGCCTACCAACAGGCTGAGGGGCAGAAAGATCGTCGTCACTACGGTCAGCCAGCTCATGATCTGGTTCTGATTGGAGGCAATCTGAGACTGGTACATCTCCCGAATCTGAAATACATACTCCCGCAGCATCTCCACATGATCGTGAAGACGGCTGGCCCGGCTGGCGAACATGCCGAAACCTACGCATTCCCCTTCGGAAAACAGGTGGTTGTCATTGGACTCCAGTTCCTCTCCCAGAGATATCAGCTGTTCATAGTAGGTGTGCAGTGCAAGCAGTTCCTTTCTGCTCACGATCACCGTCTCATAAAAATTCTTCGGCTGATGATCCAGCAGCTCGTCCTCCATGTCCTCCAGCTTCGCCTCATACTTCTGCAGGAAAAGCACATCGTTGCGGATCAGATAATCCATTAAGAGGATCAGAAACTCCGCGGGAGCGGCAGACGTTCCTTTTTCCTTCGCCCTCTCCTCTCCAGCATGGGAATGGGCAGTCCCTTCTTTCGACGCAATGTCCTCCATCCGTTTGATGATCTCAGTCAGCATATCCCCTTCATCGAGCAGAATCAGCTCACTGTCCGTCACATAGAAGCCAAAGGAGAACTTCTCGCCTAAAAGATTATTTTTATTGGGAATCATAAAAGTCCCCATCGTGCAGCCGCCGTACGCCTCCGCCTTGCAGTAATGGATATTCTCCATGGAATGCACCAGTACCTTCCGGTGAAGGTACGTTTCCTTCGCATCCCGGAATTCTTCCAGCGTCATGACTGTAATACAGGCGTCATCACTCTCTCGTCTCTCTCCGTCGGAAAGTCTGGTCAGCCTTGTACCAAAGCTGTAACTTACCATCGTTATTCCCTCTTTCCTTCCGTATTACTCCTGTCTGATGAAGACGACTTTGTTGTTTATCTTATTTTCCCGGACCTCTAACTGGCTGATACTCTGCACAAACTTGGAAAATGTGGAGTAGCCGTAATCCTTGACCTTGAAATCCCCATACTTCCTGTGCATGCCGTTGCCCAGAGCGGCCAGCTCCAGGCCGTTCCTTCCGCTGTTTCTTACCAGCTTTATGGCGTAATCATCCAGCTCCTGTTTCCTGGTTCGGTTGTCCTTTATGCGAACCGTTACTACATTATTTGATTTCTTCAGTTCAAAACTATCCATTTCCTCCAGAAATTTCGAAAGAGAGCTGTAACCATAGCTTCTGACGTCGAAATCAGAATATTTTTTTACAAGACGATTCCCAATTTCTCCCAGACCAGTAGCCTTATTCATATCGTCGTTCTCCAGGATAATTGAAGCGATATCCTGTTCGATGACTTCCCGTCCTACCGTTACTCCGCTGACGCTCTCCTCATCCTGGTCAAGCAGGATCTCTAAATTGGTAAACACAGTACATGCGGCGCGGAATGACTTTGGAGTCTTCTCCTCACCCATGCCGATGACTTCCTTTCCCGATTCCCTCAGCCGGCTGGCCAGCTTCGTAAAATCGCTGTCACTCGAAACAATACAGAATCCATCCACGTTATCGGTATACAGCAAATCCATGGCATCGATAATCAGCGCAGAGTCGGTGGCATTCTTTCCCACGGTATTGGAAAACTGCTGAATCGGTGTAATAGAATTTTCCAGGAGTTCCTGTTTCCACTTTCCCATCTGAGAGCTTGTCCAGTCTCCATATATCCTTTTGTATGTAATGACACCATACTTTGTCATCTCAGCCAGAATATAGCTGATGTACTTTGCTGAAATGTTATCCGAATCGATTAATACTGCAAATTTCTTGTCATTCAATGTTCTGATCTCCTGTTATCCTAGTGATATCTACCATTATATTTTATTCTGGTCCATTATACAATAAGGCAAATGGTTATTCTGGCATATTTTTTGCATCGTATTTTTATCTTCTGTGCAGATACTAGAAAAGAAGATACTTTACAACGCAACATGAAAGGAGTGTTCTTATGAATTTGAATTCAAACAGTTCATGTGGCTGCGGAAAATCCGACAGTGACAAGAGTACACCTGCCGCCGCTTTAACACTGGCTATCGCGACAGTACCGATGCAGCCCTGGGAACAGCCATATGAGCCTGCTGCCGCTTTACAGCACGGAACGATCTTCCCTTGTCTCGACTTACCGTTTTATGTGACTGGAGGTGGTAAATAATGGCAGACCGCGAAACAATGTTAAAACAAATTAATGAAATCAGCTTCACAGTCAATGATCTGACCCTGTTCCTTGACACCCATCCTCTTGACGACAACGCTTTAAAGGCATTCAGCGACGCCATGAAGCAGAGAAAACAGCTGATGCAGACGTACGCGGAGAATTTTGAACCGCTGACGGTTGACTGTGTCTGCCCCGATACCAACAACAAATCAGAAACCCATACGAAGTATCCGGGACAGAAGCATTTTACCTGGTCTGACGGTCCGCTTCCGTGGGAAGGAGGTACTGTCTAATGTGGAATTATGAAAAACGGCTTCAGTTTCCAGTAAAAATTTCGACGCCATGCCCGAAGACGGCATCTCTCATCATCACCCAGTTTGGTGGTCCTGATGGAGAGCTGGCTGCTTCCATGAGATATCTTTCCCAACGTTACTCCATGCCATGCAAAGAAGTTGGCGGACTTTTAACGGATATCGGTACGGAAGAGCTGGCACATCTGGAGATGATCTGCGCCATCGTCTATCAGCTTACAAAGAATTTAACGCCGGAGCAGGCAAAGACTGCAGGCTTTGACGCCTACTATGTCGATCACACCACAGCCCTGTGGCCGACCGCCGCAGCAGGCGTCCCGTTTAATGCCTGTGAGTTCCAGTCCAAGGGCGACGCCATCACCGACTTAACGGAAGACTTAGCAGCCGAGCAGAAGGCCAGAACCACCTACGACAACCTGATCCGTATCATCGACAATCCGGAAGTCAGGGAACCGCTCAAGTTCCTGCGTGAACGTGAAGTGGTTCATTTCCAGAGATTCGGCGAGGCGCTGGAGAAGATTAAGTCCAATCTGGATTCCAAGAATTTCTACTATTTCAATCCGGAATTTGATAAGCAGTTTGTAAAGAAATAAAGACTGCGCAATAACACAGAGCGGCGGGAACGATTCCGCCGCTCAATTGTGTTTTTACAGGATAAATTATGATTAATTTTCCATTTTTTTCTTGCATTTTTCCGTCAACGTGGTAAAATAGTTGCTATGGAGGTGTAGCTCAGCTGGGAGAGCGCTTGCATCACACGCAAGAAGTCGCAGGTTCGAGCCCTGTCATCTCCATTAGAAGAGATTGCTGATTTCCTGAATGGGAGGTCAGCACTTTTTTGTTATAAAAAACTTTCTCTGTAAAAGCAAATGTGGTAAAGCAGGAGGCAAACGGGACTGAGGCCTTAGGGGCAGTTCCACCGTTACCGCACCGCCGATCCTATTCCCCAAAAATCAGCGCTCCGCTTATATTTTAACACTATTTCTGCTCATCATAGCTGTACTTCAGCAGCTCATAAATCTCATCTGTCACCGGATCATCTTTAAAATACCCTTCTAAAAGGCTTAAGACTTTCTCCGCGAATTCCGACGGGATCGGCTTCCCATCAATGGCGGTGTGGAGATCCTGCTTCATCTCGCTGACCATCTCCCGCTTTTCCGGTATGGGAAGCCCGTATATCTTGCACAGCATGCCGATCGCCGCACACGCTTCATTCGGCGAGGTCAAAGGTGCGTTTTCGAATCTCGTCTTGATCTCCACTGCCTGTTTGTTAATATAAAACACCATCTCTCTCCACTCCTTTTTCTCAGATCGGCCTTCCAGCTCTATTTTATCAGGCGGCCGTCATTTTACTGGAAGCTTACCCGGAAGCCCTCGGTACGCTCTACCATATCCAGGCGGCGAATCATCCGGTTAATCACCTCCACCGGTACACTCCGCTCCCGAATCGTATTGCGCCGCAGCACTTCCTGGTAAGGCACCTCCAAATATCTGATATTCACTCTTGCACCGTAATTGCTGCACAGCCGGCATATCTTCTGTCTGTTGTCCAGCACCAGATTGGTTGCATTCCACACAAATGGGGTCTGCGTGCGCAGAAATCCCTTTGCCCGCTCTCTCGCAACGGCCGCCACAGGCCCAGAAGGCTCACTCGGCCGCACTCCCATCTCCTCCCGGATGTCATCCAGGGAGATTACCGGGAGATGTGAAAAATTCTCCTGAATATACGTATCCTTACCTGCCAGAGGAAGCCCCGCCATCACATAGACATCGAACTTCGTCGTATCATAGAGGCATTCCTCCGGCCATATGGTCTGTTTCTCAAAGTAACAGAAACGCGTATACTCATTGGCAAAATGAATCCGCTCATCATAACAGCCTGTTTCCCCGGCATAAGCCCTGAAATATTCCACCGTCTCCAGAGCCGCCGTCTTATCGCTGCACTCCCTTCCCAGCACATCTGCGCGCCCAAGAAGATAGAGCAGCTTCAGCCTGACGCTCTCCCTTGCTCTCACAAGGCTAACGGAAGGCGACTCCTTCTCCATAAACAAAAGCGGCAGCCCATGGTAACGGATCAGCCAGGCGATCTCCTCCCTGACCGTAAACGGAATCGAAAAACGTTCCTCCAATTCCTTATAGCACAGCTCCCGAAACCGCTTCATTCCCGCAATGCTGTGCCCGGGTGAAATGATTCTGCCCTCTTCTTCGGCCGAGGGCATTGTGCAGCTCTTCTTTCCGATATCGTGGAACATGGCGGCCATATAAAGGACCGCCCGTTCCTCTCTGTTTAAATCCTTCCACTCTTCACCTGACACGACCGCACGGCAGACGTGCCTCGTATGCTCCAGCACATTTCCCTCGCGGTGCCATGTGCTGTCCTGCATGACGTCTTCCAACTCCTCCAGCCATGGAAATTCCACGAGGAGTGTGTCAAAGCAGTATCCCTTCTGATCTAAGAAATCTTCAAGTCTCTGCTGATCTGCCATACTCACACCTCCTCCCGAAGGGGAATATCCGAGAATAAATCCGTCCCCGGCGCCAGCTGGTTCGGAATGACGGGCCGGTTGAGCCAATGTGTCTCCGAATCGAGAATCGTGTTTAAAAATGTGCTTCTCACATATTTAAACCGTTCCTTCACCAGACCGTCGTCCTCTGCCTTGATGTAGATACCCTCCATGAGATCGGACATATCTGTTTGCCTTTTTACCAGTTCCCAATAAAGCCCCTGTCCTTCACACTGCTCCCGCAGGGACTGCTCATACCGCTCCGACTTAAAATGTGACCTGCCAAGCCAGGAAACCAGCTCTTCCAGAGAATTCAGCCTGCCCTCAAACAGAACGAGGACCGACACAATAAACGGGCACTGTAAGAGCAGCTTCCTTCTCGCAGCCGTACTTAAAAAGCATTTCGTTTTCTTATCAAAAATGTCAAATTCCATAAAATAATGGGTAAGCCTGTCATAGTACACCGTGTGTTTGGCATACAGCCATTCCCCGTACATCACATAGCGCGTCCCCAGCATCTCATATAAATCCGCCTGATGGCAGCTGGCCCACGTCTTAAAAAGATCAAACTGGCGCTCTCCATAGCCGCCGTTTAAGAAATGGCCCCTGCTCTGGAGCATCAGTTTGCCGTTCTCCCCAAAGCTGACGCCGCAGTTGGCGCCATCCACCTTTTCCTCCAGAACCACGAATTTTCCCCTGATCTCCTCGAATCTCACATTTTTCAAATCCTCGTCGCCCGCCTGGATTCTGGAGCCTTCGATATGGCGGGTTCTCGGATATTTATAAATCATTTCCATATTCATTTCACTTCTTTCTCTCTTCATGTTCCCGTTATATGCCACAGACCTTTCAGCCATCCGTCAAAGCGCACGTTTCCATTTTTACGCAGCAGGAGCCCTCTTCCATTGAATAAAGAGTTCGGCAAGCCGGACTCTCGCGCCGGAGCGCGGTCGCTTCAGCGGCCATATTTCCTTAGCGCGGAGTGCGCATCCTCCTGGAGGGTTTTTATTTCATAGGACGAACTTTCCTATGAAATAAAAAAAAGCTGTGGCCCATACATCACCACAACACAAGTTAAGTCCCGCGGCAGCTTCCGGAATATCCATACGTATCCTCACGACCAGCCGCTCACGAAAACAGACGAAAAAGAAATTCTTTTTCGGGCTTGTATACGGTGTAAAAGTATCGTTTATAAGGGTATCAAAACAAGACAGCCCGCACGCTGCGTTCCATCCCTGGTTCCATTGATTTACTTATAAACAAACCATTACATCGTTCTCACCCTTTCTTTATAAATCTAGGGTAATCTTACCATCAAATAAATAGAATGTCAATTTATCTATACAAATAACGTGCCGTCACCTATAATAAGGATATCAATTTTATTACGGAGGCAGAACTATGCGTAACTATTTTCTTATTTATGACGGCTGCTGTTTCTTTGAGATCGTACTGTTGGGATATTTCATGAAATACTCCTCTCTTGGTGAACAGCCCTGTGCTTACTGCATGGCTGGCTCCGCCGATGACACAGGCGGCGGAACGATCCGCACATCGGAAGGCTTCTGCGTTCAGGCAGACACATTTTTAAAAGATATCGATCCGGACGAAGTTACAGCCTTCATCATTCCGGGCGGCGATATCGCCCATGTCAGAGGAGACGAGCTGAGTGCCTTCCTTCACAGACTTAACCGGGACAAATCCTGTATCTGCGCCATCTGCGCCGGCGTCGATCTTCTGGAAGAATACGGTTTTCTGGAAGGAAAGAACACCATTCGGACAAGCAAAAATCTGGCTGTGAGCGACGGACGTCTCATCACAGCCAGACCAAACGGATATGTGGATTTTGCAGTCGAAGCGGGAAAGGCCATCGGCCTGTTTTCAGACGAGGCCGACATTGCCGAGACACTGGACTTCTTTAAATACCACAAATCAGAGATCTGACTCGATGCTGCCGCAAACGGCGTCACGATTCATCCACGGTAAACAGTTCCTCAATCGTGACGCCGAAGACCTTTGCGATATTCCAGGCCAGAACAAGGGAAGGATTGTACTTCCCCTTTTCCAGGTTACCGATCGTCTCACGGCGGACTCCCACCCTGGCCGCCAGTTCTTCCTGCTTCATATCATACCTGGCCCGGTATTCTTTGATCCGGTTTTTAATCATCTCCCGACCACCAGCTTTCTTTTATTCCATAATAGGCAGTTGATAACGCATAGACCAGCACCGATGCGCTCCACCCCCAGGCGATCCCGATGACAAGCGCCTTGCTGATCCCATAAAGCGCCGCGTAAATCAGCGTCACTACGGCAGTTAAAACCATGCCGCACATAAATGCCCTGGCAGCGGACTTATTCATATACTCGATCATCATCTCATCTGTCTTTCTGAAAAAGTACTGAAAATCCACCGCAAATCCAAAAAATGCGAGGAAGGTACGCTCCTCCGTGACAATTCCCAGGATACCCAGCAGCGATAGAAATCCCAGACAACCATAGCCATATTTCATATTCTTCCCCCTTTCTATGTGGTATATTTATAACTTTATGTTATAAATATACCACATATTTTTCAAGCTGTCAACAGCCAGTTATTTCGATTATTATAGTAAAACAGTGTTTTCTTCTAACAATATAAACAGGCGGCAGCCACAGATATTTAAACCTGTAACTGCCGCCCGTCTGCCCTTTAAACCGTTGCAATATCAATCAACGTCAATTCATTCGCCCTGTTTTCCATACTGGTCACAAGAGCCGCCGCCGTATCGAGTGAGGTCAGCACGTTTACGCCTGTCTCGATGGCATTTCTTCTGATTATGAAACCGTCACGGCTCTTATCCGCCCCCTGCGGCGGGATATCGATAACCAGATCGATCTCGTGTCCCAGAATCAGATCCAGCAGGTTCGGGGACTCCTGTTCCAGCTTTCTTACTGCCAGCGCCTTTACTCCATGGCTGTTTAAAAACTTCGCAGTTCCCGCGGTGGAGAAAATCCGGTATCCCTGTGCCTGGAATCTTCTTGCTATGTCCACGGCCTCTTCCTTCTCGGAATCGCGGACCGTGATAATCATATTTTTATACTTTGGAAGGCGCACGCCTGCTCCCTCAAATGCCTTATAAAGCGCCTCATTGAAGGTCTTCGCAATTCCCAGACACTCTCCGGTAGACTTCATCTCCGGCCCGAGGCTGATATCGGCGCCGCGGATTTTTTCAAAGGAAAATACCGGCATCTTGATGGCGATATAGTCCGCGGAAGGCTGAAGTCCCGGCGTATAGCCCAGCTCCCGGATGGTCCGTCCGCAGATGATCTGCGTCGCCAGCGGCACGATGGGGATTCCGGTAACTTTGCTGATATACGGCACGGTACGGGAAGAACGTGGATTCACCTCGATGATGTACACGTCGTCTCCGTCCACAATGAACTGAATGTTGATCATTCCTTTCACGTGAAGGGCTCTCGCCAGCTTCTCCGTATACTCTACTAAAGTCTCGATGTTCTTCTCTGTCAGATCCTGAGCCGGATAGACGGAAATACTGTCGCCGGAATGAATACCGGTCCTCTCGATATGCTGCATGATTCCCGGGATCAGAATGTCGGTGCCGTCACAGATGGCATCAACCTCGATCTCTTTTCCCATGATATACTTATCTACGAGTATCGGATGCTCCTGGGCAATCTGATTGATGATTCCGATAAATTCGTCCACATCCTGGTCGCTGATGGCGATCTGCATGCCCTGGCCGCCTAAAACATAGGATGGACGGACCAGCACCGGATATCCCAGCTTATGGGCCGCTTCTTTAGCCTCTTCGGCAGTGTAAACCGTATGGCCCGCAGGTCTCGGAATACTGCATTCCTCCAGAATCTTATCGAACAGCTCCCGGTCCTCCGCCGCATCCACATCTTCCGCGGCCGTACCGAGAATGGTCACCCCCATCTTCATCAGACTTTCCGTCAGCTTGATGGCCGTCTGGCCGCCGAACTGAACCACTGCCCCATCCGGCTTTTCGATGTCCACAATGCTCTCCACATCCTCCGGTGTCAACGGCTCGAAATACAGCTTATCCGCAATATCGAAGTCGGTACTTACCGTCTCCGGGTTATTATTTACAATAATCGTCTCATAGCCCTCTTTGCTGAACGCCCAGGTGCTGTGAACCGAACAGAAGTCAAACTCGATCCCCTGGCCGATACGGATCGGACCGGAACCGAGGACAAGCACTTTCTTCCGCCCGCTGGTATATGCGGCTTCATTCTCGCTGCCAAAGCAGGAATAGTAGTAAGGCGTCTCCGCCGCAAATTCAGCCGCGCATGTATCCACCATCTTAAACGCGGCCACAATGTTGTTGTCCTTACGCATCTGATGAATCTCCTGTTCGGAGCTTCCTGTCAGTCTGGCGATGACGTTGTCCGGGAACTCGATTCTCTTGGCTTCTCTCAGCAGATCCACCGTCAGCGGTCCCTTCTTAAGCGCCTCTTCCATCTCCACGATGATCGCCAGCTTATCGATAAACCAGACGTCGATCTTCGTGATCGCATGGATCGTCTCATAGGTGAAGCCGCGTCTTAACGCCTCCGCGATCACCCAGATTCTCCTGTCGTCCACGAGGGCCAGCGTGTCCTTTAATTCCTCGTCGGAAAGCTCTGTAAAATCATAGGACATCAGGCTGTCCACATGCTGCTCTAAAGAACGGATCGCCTTCATTAAGCCGCCTTCAAAGTTCGTACAGATACTCATGACCTCTCCGGTCGCCTTCATCTGGGTTCCCAGCGTTCTCTTGGCGCTGATGAACTTGTCAAACGGGAGACGCGGCATCTTGACCACGCAGTAATCCAGCATCGGCTCGAAGCTGGCGTACGTCTTCTTCGTAACCGCGTTCTTAATCTCGTCCAGGGTATAACCAAGTGCGATTTTGGCCGCAACCTTGGCAATGGGATATCCGGTGGCCTTGGAAGCCAGCGCGGAGGAACGGCTCACGCGCGGGTTTACCTCGATGACACAGTATTCAAAGCTGTCCGGGTTTAAGGCGTACTGTACGTTACAGCCGCCGGTGATTCCCAGTTCGCTGATAATTTTAAGTGCTGATGTACGAAGCATCTGGTACTCCTTATCACCCAGAGTCTGGGAGGGAGCCACAACGATGCTGTCGCCGGTGTGAACGCCGACCGGATCGATATTTTCCATATTACAAACGGTGATCACATTGCCCGCACCGTCGCGCATCACTTCGTATTCGACTTCCTTCCATCCTGCGATGCACCGCTCCACCAGAACCTGTCCCACACGGGACAGACGAAGGCCGTTTTCCAGAATCTCCGCACATTTCTCCGGGTTCTCAGCGATACCGCCGCCGGAACCGCCCAGTGTGTAAGCCGGACGAAGGACTACGGGATAACCGATCTTTTCCGCGATTTCCAGACCGTGTTTGACATCCTCCACGATATCGGAGGGAGCTACCGGCTCGCCGATCTTCTCCATAGTCTCCTTGAACATCTCGCGGTCTTCCGCCTTCTTAATGGTAAGAGCTGTGGTTCCGATCAGACGCACATTGTGATCCTTAAAAAATCCGGCGTCCTCTAATTCCATGGCAAGATTCAGTCCCGCCTGGCCGCCCAGAGTCGGGAGTACGCTGTCCGGTTTCTCCTTCAGGATCAGCTGTTCCACCACTTCTACCGTCAGAGGTTCGATATAAACCCTGTCCGCAATATCCTTATCCGTCATGATGGTGGCCGGATTGGAGTTTAAGAGAACCACCTCGATGCCTTCCTCTTTTAAAGAACGGCACGCCTGGGTTCCCGCATAGTCGAATTCCGCCGCCTGGCCGATGATGATCGGGCCGGAGCCGAGAACAAGTACTTTTTTAATATCAGGATTCTTCGGCATTACTTTCCCTCCTCCATCATTTTCAAAAATCTGTCAAATAAGTAGCCGGAGTCCAGCGGTCCCGGACATGCCTCCGGATGGTACTGAACCGTGAAAATGTTCTTATTTACGTATTTTAATCCCTCGTTAGTGCCATCGTTGACATTGACAAATGCCGGAACGGCCGTCTCAGATTTAATTGTATCCATGTCCACCACATAGCCGTGGTTCTGTGACGAGATGTAGACGCGTCCTGTCTCTAAGTCCTTTACCGGATGGTTTCCGCCGCGGTGACCGTATTTTAACTTGTGGGTATCCGCGCCTGTGGCCAGCGCCATCAGCTGATGGCCGAGGCAGATGGCAAAGATCGGTACCTCTGATTCATATAATTTGCGGATCTCGGTGATAATATCCGTACACTCCTTTGGATCTCCAGGGCCGTTGGAAAGCATGATTCCGTCAGGATTTTCCGCCAGAATCTCTTCCGCTGCCGTCGTCGCCGGATATACGGTAACCTGGCAGCCTCTCTCATTCAAAGAACGGGCAATGTTCATCTTGGCGCCTAAATCGAGAAGCGCCACCTTCTTTCCGTCTCCCGGAAGCATGTATTTTTCGGCGCAGGTGGTTTTCTTCACCACACCGGTAACCGAATAATTTTTCATACGGGCAACAGCCTCATCACAATCAAAATTTTCATTGGTTGTAATCATGCCGTTCATCGTACCTTTTTCTCTTAAGATTTTTGTTAGGGCTCTCGTATCGATACCACTGATACCTGGAATATCTTGTTCCTCTAAGAAATGCTGAATGGTATCCCCGCTTCTGAAGTTGCTGGGGATTCTAGATAATTCTCTGACAATGTAGCCGTCCGGCCATGCTTTATACGATTCCATATCTTCACGACAAATTCCGTAATTACCAATCAGCGGATACGTCATCACCACGGCCTGCCCCGCGTACGAGGGGTCGGTGAGGACTTCTAAATAACCGGTCATGGAAGTATTAAATACGATTTCGCTGATTACTTCCCTTTTCGAACCAATGCTGGTTCCTGTGAATACGGTTCCGTCTTCCAGTATTAAAAAAGCTTTCATACGTAAAGTCCCAATCCTTTCTTAATGCTATGCGTTGTTTGAGCGCTCTGAAAATCAGCCCAAATTGAATAGATTATACATGATTTCACGACATTTTTCAACTGTTTTCTGCACGATTGCCTGACTATCTTTTTGTATTTTTTATAGACTATTTTAAACATAATATACAATTTCCTTTTTTTCATATTACGTTGGATGGATCTTCCGTTTGAGATGGATAGATCTTCCGGCCTTGGCTTTCACATCCTGATGAAAAAACCGTATCCGCGAATAGCCGGGTTCAAAACTGCAGAGACTATCTCCGAGGTGATGTTTATGATAGATAACAGTGAAATGCCCATCGGTTTTACCATGGAGCTGGCACAGCATTCCGACATTCTGACCCGTTTTGCGGAACTTCCGGAATCCAGACGGAACGAAATCGTAGACGGAGCCAGAAACGTTGAGAGCCGGACTGAAATGCGTAACTACGTAGAGTCCATGTTCCGGTAAAACGTCCGGAAATTCGGAATCCCTTCAGTCAGCCAGGATTCCTGGACTGCGGCGCCTGCCCCCTCCCGGCAGAAACATTCTCCGCCGCAGCCCGTTTTCCGGAAAAACCGGAACATTTGCGAAACAGCCGTCATATACTGTCAGTAATCATCCAATAAAGGGGCAATCTATGAGAAAATATATGACCGCTGCCGCACTGGAACCTACTGATACCGGCTCACTCCAGGTAAATGTAGTTTCTGCCGAAAACAATTTTCCTATCCGCGATGCCGAAGTTTCCATCGCTTACAAAGGAGATCCTGAAAGCACTGTAGAATCGACGAACACCAATTCTTCCGGCCAGACCGGGGAGATCCGCTTAGCCGCTCCTCCGCTGGAATACAGCCTGTCGCCCGGCTTAACCCAGCCCTATTCCGAATATACCATCACCATCCGGGCGCGGGGCTTTGCGGAAGTCGCCATCTCCGGAACGGAAATCCTTCCGGACTCTCTTGCAATCCAGCCGGTCCGTATGACGCCGCTGGCCGACGAGGTATCACCGGACACTCCCATCGTCATTCCGGATCACACGCTCTATGGTTACTATCCGCCAAAAATTGCTGAAGCTGAAGTAAAGCCGGTGGCTGAAACCGGTGAGATCGTCTTAAGCCGCGTGGTAGTTCCTCAGACCGTCGTGGTTCATGACGGAGTTCCTACCGACTCAACCGCCCCCAATTACTACGTTCCATACCGGGACTATATCAAGAATGTAGCCTCCAGTGAAATTTACGCAACCTGGCCCCGTTCCTCCATCACGGCAAACGTTCTGGCCATCATGAGCTTCACACTGAACCGTGTCTACACGGAGTGGTACCGCAACCAGGGCTATGATTTCACCATTACCTCTTCCACCGCTTTTGATCATAAATGGATCTACGGCAGAAATATCTTCCAGTCCATCTCCGAGGTTGTGGATGAGATCTTCGACAACTACTTATCGCGTCCTGAGGTAAAACAGCCGATCTTAACCCAGTACTGTGATGGCAACCGGGTGTCCTGCCAGCACAAAGGCTGGATGACGCAGTGGGGCTCCGCCGACTTAGGCGAACGCGGATACAGCCCCATTGAAATTCTGCGCTATTTCTACGGTGATGACATGTACATCAATACCGCCGAGCAGATTTCCGGCATCCCCGCTTCCTGGCCCGGCTACGATTTAACCATCGGCTCCAGCGGCCAGAAGGTACAGCAGGTGCAGGAACAGCTGGACGCCATCGCCACCGTTTACAGCGCCATCCCGCACATTACGCCGGATGGGATCTTCGGACCGGCAACCGCAGCCGCTGTACGGGAATTCCAGTCCATATTCGGCCTCCCTGTGACGGGAGTTATCGATTTCCGCACCTGGTATAAAATATCCCATATTTATGTGGGAGTCACAAGAATTGCCGAGTTAAATTAATTCATATAATTAATTAAGAAGAAAAAAGCCAGATGCATCGTTTCTGCTGATCAGACGATGCATCTGGCTTTTTGTATTTCTGTTTTTTGTATTCCCGTTTCTCAACCGCCGGCTCATCCTTCTCCGCCGCACCGAACCGCTGCTGCGTATCCCAGCAGACACAGGGAAATCCCGCCAAGCAGCTGGTAAAGTTCGATCTGTTTCCAGGCCACATCCCACAGGATCACCACCGGCGAAGAAAATACCAGGCCGATGATCACGCGGTACATCTGGCGCTCATGATTGACCAGAAGATGTTCCACAATTTTGGCAAACAGAAAAATTCCGAGTCCCAGCCCTGTAAAATACGGAAGCAGGACCAGTCCATCTGACAGAAGCGCTGGAAAATCAAACGCGGCCGCCGCCCTGATACAGCCGTTTGTCGTCTGCAGCAGCGGCTCGTACACACCGATCATCATCATGATCATGGAGCCGCTCACGCCCGGAACCACCATGGTTCCCGCAGCCAGTATGCCCACGAAGAACATGGAGATAATCCAGAACCGGCCGGAAGATAGATAGGCCGCTCCAGTCTTCGCCGCTTCGCCTCCAG
Source organism: Hungatella hominis (assembly GCF_014288005.1). Classification (NCBI taxonomy): domain Bacteria; kingdom Bacillati; phylum Bacillota; class Clostridia; order Lachnospirales; family Lachnospiraceae; genus Hungatella; species Hungatella hominis. Next base: position 368,606 of record NZ_JACOPB010000001.1, on the reverse strand, counting down.
CCTGCGAACCGGAGGCGAGTGATATACCGCCTGCTACGGTGATAATGATCACCACGGCGGCTGTGATGCAGATCGTAACAGCCCCCAGTCTCTTCTCCCCAGGCTCCGCCTTCGCCTTTGTCTTCTCAAACAGAGCAGGAAGGCCGCCGCCGATCAGCCCGATAAACGCCAGCTTCGTCTGTAAAGGAAACGTCCCAAATAAGTATTCGAACACCAGAGACAGGCTGATGATCCCAGCCACCGCCCCCAGACCGTAGGGAAACAGCGTTTTTATGCTTTCCACCGGTTCCTTAAAGAGCCGGTTCACCGCATGGATGATCGTGTCGTACACGCCCATGGATATGGCCAGCATCCCGCCGCTGATGCCGGGAAGGATATTGGCAATTCCTATGACCACGCCTTTCAGCAATTCACCGATATACTCCAAATCATTCCTCCTTCAAGGTTGTATATCGTATTTTATGCTTCAGCCACCACTTCTAATACCTCTTTCACCCTGGCAATGTGATAATCCGCCAGACTCTGGTCGAAATTGTAGCGGTTATCGATCACCGCCGCGATCTTCATCCCGGCTCTGCTGGCCGCTGTAATCCCGATGGTGGAATCCTCCACCGCCAGACACTCTTCCGTCCTTACGCCCAGCTGAGACGCTGTATACTGATAGATTTCAGGGTCCGGTTTGCTCCGTTTAAACTGGCTGCCGCTGACCACCACTTCAAAATATTCCCTTATCTCATTTTCACGAAGAACCCGTTCCACCAAATCCATCTGAGTGGAAGAAGCCAGTGCGAGCCGGTATCCCTTTTCCTTCAAAGTTCTTAAGACCTCTGTAACTTCCGGGCGGTAAATCTCTCTATAGTCCACCTCACTGTAAATATCACGCTGGCGGCACTCATCTCTCAATTCCTCCCACGGCTGTCCGTTATCGACCGCACGCTCCAGTACCTCCCACGCCTCTTTTTTTGTCGCGCCAACCATCGGATAAAGTTGTTCAATGCGCACGTTCGGGTTCTTCTTCCTGGCAAATTCCAACTGAAATTCCAAATACGTTCCCTCGCTGTCGATGATCACGCCATCCATGTCAAAAATCACTGCCTTAACCATGTGTTTCCTCTCTCCTGTCCCTTATCCTGCGTTACCAGTATTTCCGTTTACCATTCCCAGGCGCCTTTTCACAAGTCCGGCCTGCCCGGATGGCTCTATCATATCACACTACTGCCGGTTTTCACAATATATCATTTTTATCCTGTTCAGCCGCCCCAAAAAAACGGCACAGCCAAACCTGACTGTGCCGCCCAAACTCATATTTTATAGCCTCTGATCTTTATGTACTCCTCGATCATTCTGACACTCCCCTTGATCCCGGCCGTTGATGTATTGATCAGAAGATCGTAGTTCTCCGGGTCCGCCCATCCTCTCCCGGTATAATAACGGTAGTAATTCCGTCGTTCCTTGTCTATCCGCTTTACATTCTTCTTAATGTCCTCCGGCGCATAGAGTTCTTTCTCCTTAATCCTGCGGATTCTCGCGTCCATATCCGAATAAATGAATATCCGTACCAGTTCGATGTTGTCCGCGTCCTCCAGCACGTAATCCGCGCAACGGCCCACAATGACGCAGGACTGCTCCTCTGCCAGCTTCCGGATCACCTCAGACTGAAAACGGAATAAGTTGTCCGCCGAGATTAAGTCCGAACCGAAGCTTGGGCCTCTCATCTCCGGTGTCATACTGCTGATAATCCGGTACAGAAGCCGGTTCCCCGCTTTCTCATCCGCCAGATGAAAGTAACTCTCCTTGATGCCGCTCTCGTCGGAATTCATACGCAGGATATTCTTGTCGTAAAAATCAATTCCCAGTTCTCCCGCCAACTTCCGACCGATTTCATTGCCGCCGCTGCCATACTGACGGCCAATGGTAATAACAAGTTTCTTATCTCCCATGTGAATCCCTCCTGTGCATGCGTGACCGTTGATTTGTTGTTTTGTTGTTTTGTTGTTTTTCTGTCTCTATTATAACACACATTTTCTGTTGCGGACACTATTTTTCCGGAATATGGAGTTCCCCGGCGGGACCATTTTCACCGTTGGAAAATGGTCCCGGTCCGGTCTCTTAAGAAACGGCCGGTCTTCTGACAAGAAATGTATTGTATCCATACCGTCTCAGCTCCTGCTCCATGCGCACGGCGTTATCCAGCTCACGGAAAGCGCCGGCACGTACCTTGAATAAACCATCCTCATTGACGATAAACGCCGGGAATCCCTGGGACCGCAGCGTATTCATCTGCTGTTCTGCCAGAGAGCGGATGCGGTAAGCTCCCGTCTGAATCTGGTAGTACTCCGGCTGCGCCGCTTCCCCTTCCCGGATCGTTGTCAGAATTCCGTCGGCAATCGCTCTTGCGATGGCATCAATATTATCATCAAAGAGCTGGTTGTCGGCCTCATTGTCGATGAATCCCACCTCAACCAGGACGGCCGGCATCTCGGTTCTGCGAAGCACGACCAGCCCCGGCCTCTCGATGATACCCAGGTTGGCAAACCCCGTATTGGCCAGTTCTTCGTTGATATTGTTCGCAAGCTGTGCCGGAACTCCCTTATTCTCAAATACGAGACTCATAACTCCGGAGGCGCTGCCCGGTATTGGCATGGCATTCCGGTGAATCGATACGAAATAGTCCGCTCCCGCCTCATTCGCCATCGTGGCCTTTTCCAGAGGCGTATTATACGTATCATCTGTTCTTGTATATCTGACGTCTACTCCATTCTCCGACAGAATTTTTCCTACCGCCAGGGCAAGCCTCAATGCATCGTCCTTTTCCTGTCTTCCTTCAAATTTTGCGCCCGGATCAGCGCCGCCGTGACCGGCATCTATCACTACTATCTTTCTTTCAGCCAAAAGAAAAACTCCTTTCACATACCTCTATGATGTAAAGTATGTGAAAAGAGCCCTGAATGTACCATTTTTGATCTATTCCTGCAGTTTCTTCACTTTTGTAAGGCGTTCGTTCAGCCGGACGACCCATTCCCTGCGTATGAGTCCTCCCGATTTCCTTGCAATGCTTTCTAACGGAAGTTCTCCCAGCGTATGCAGCAGGGGCTGGCTCAACACATCGGCTCCCGCCTCCTCCTCCAAAACCTTTTTCGCCTCCGGATTGTCCAAAATCTCATCCAGTGTATCGTATACGGAATGATACCCGTTCCTCACACGGTATTCGGTCGCCACCTCCCGCATCTCCGCATTCCTGTCCTGTCTGAATAAATAGGAAGGTTCATCCGCCTGTTCTCCATACAGGATCACATCATCGTAATCTCCGCGCTCCGTCTTCACCAGAATATCATTCTTCCCCGGAAGCAGCACCACTCCGTCCAGCCAGAAGATATGGCAGTCCTTGCACATGGCTCCCATGGATTTGCTGTTCACAAACAGTTCCACGTCCTCCGCGTTAGAATAAACACGGATAGTATTACTGCTTTCCGCCCGCCTCTTATAACGCTTTCCGGTAATATGAACCACCGGCTCCCCGGACCACTCCGCCTTATACAGGTAAAATGCGTCCTTTCTCGTCTTTCGGTCATACGTGACCAGTCCCTTGTTATTTCTCCCGCTCACACCGCCTTCCTTTCGGTTGACGGAGGCGAAATCACACAGATTCCACACATAGGACGCCCACACCAGCGGATGCTCCCTTATGATTGCCAGCATCTCTTCGTGGTACAGAGACTGGTAGCTTTCGGAGTAATCGCCTTTCGTCGGCGAACCGGTCTGGTAAGTCAGAATTCCATCCGCGCCGTATTCCGATATGGCGATCGGAACGGGCACCTGCTTCTGCTGCAGTTCATCCAGCCAGACTCCCATGTCACTGCATTCGCCCACATACCATCCGTAATAGACGTTATAGCCGATTCCGTCAGTAATAACGCTCAAAGGGCTGTCCTCCGCAAGCGTCATCATGTGGGAGCAGACCGTGATTCGTCCGGGATCAAGGCGTTTCGCCAATGCATTCATCTCCCGAAGCGCCTCCTCCACCCAGTCCTCTGCGCCGAACATGGTCACATCGTTGCCGATTCCCCAGAAGCAGATGGACGGATGGTTGTAGTTCTGTTTTATCAGCTCCGTCAGCTGCAAAAGAGCGTTGTCTCTGGCCGCCGCACTGTCTGAAAGCCTGGAAATAAACGGAATCTCCGCCCATACTGCCAGCCCCTCCCGGTCGCACAGCTCATAAAAATAAGGAGCATGCTGATAGTGGGCCAGCCTTACGGTATTGGCGCCGATTTCCTTTAAGAGGGCCATGTCCTCCTCCATGTCCTCCCGGGAAATGGCCCATCCGCAGTCCTCTCTGTCCTGATGACGCCCTACGCCGTGGAGAAACAGCCTCTCTCCGTTCAGCTGAAAACCGCTTTCTGCGGAAAGGCTGATACTTCGAAAGCCGAATCGGATCATCCGCTTCTCCATCCACTTTCCGTTTTTCAGCAAATCTGCGGACAGCGTGTACTGATAAGCACCACTACGTCCATTCCACAAAACAGGCTGCTCGATAAAAAGCTCTGCCGGCTCCTTTCCTGCCTTGACCGTCGCTTTCGTACACAGCTCCCCGTCCTGATCCAGCACCTGGCAGCAGACCTCGCACCCTTCCGGCTCGTCCACCACACTGTACACGCGGACCCGTCCTCTTCCGCCGCCCGTAATCTCCGGAATGATATAAACACCCTCAGAGCCGTCGTCATCCAGGCTGAATCTCGACGAATCCGCCACCACAAGATTGACATCCCGGTAAATACCGCCGAAAAACGTGTAGTCCGCCGCGATCGGATACACATCGTCGCGCACGGAATTGTCCACCCGCACTTCAATCCGGTTGTACTGCCCCGGTCTCATCCATTCCGTAATGTTAAACCGGAATAAGGAGTAGCCGCCTTTATGCGTCCCCACTGGCTGACCATTGATCACAACCTCGGCGACACTGCCCGCAGCGCCTATCTCCAGATAGATATCCCTGCCTTTCCAGTCATCCGACATCACAATCTGCTTTTCATAGACGCACGCTCCCACATAACCGCCGTTTCCATTCTGACCTCCCCTGATATCCCAGATGTGAGGCAGCGTAACCACGGAGGCAGGGCTTCCATCGCCTTTTCTGAATTTCCAGTCAGAATTAATATTGTATCTTTTCATTCTGCTCCTCCCTGCTGAAAATGCACTTGTCAGCCTGATACACTTTAGATATATTATACAAAAAATTCAGAAAATGCACAATACTATTTATAAAAATGCACTATAATTAATAATTAGTTAATCGATCGAAGATATTAATCGTGAAAGCTACCAGCCTCCATGACATCCGCCCCCCTGGGACCGACCGGAGTTGACAGTACGATCTGTGTGTTCGTCTTCCCGTATTTCTGCACTTCACCGATAAAAGCGTCCAGCTCCGTGGTGCTCCGGAAGGTCACCTTCAGCAGCATGGAGTAATCTCCCGTCACGCAGCTGCACTCCAGCACATTGGGAATCTCCGCCATCCGTTCGTAAAATCCCAGCTTCTCTCCAGGCACAACATCCAGATTTACATATGCCGTGATGTGATATCCCAGCTTAACCGGATCCACCGCCGCGTGGTACCCAGTGATGATGTCCTCCCGTTCCAGTTTTCCAATCCTGGAGGAAACCGCCGGCGAAGACAGAAAGGTACTCTCAGCAATCTTCTTGAGGGAATACCTTGCATTTTCCTGCAGCATCTGCAATATTTTCTTATCGATCTCATCCATCTGATTTTTCTCTCCTTTTATAGAATAAAAATTCCGGCAAGCGGAGTCCCCTGTGAAACAAAAAAAGCGTCAGTACCACCAGGGTACGAACGCTTTTGTCCTTTTTATTCACAACCATTATCTTTATTTTCTTATTTCTCATCTAGCATAACCACAGAAAGGGCGGTTGTCAACGTTATTTTCTTAGGGAAACCATATTTTTCATGCGTTCCACGGCCTCCACCGTATTCTCATACGTGCCAAATGCCGTTAAACGAAAATATCCCTCGCCGCTGGGCCCGAATCCGCTTCCAGGAGTTCCCACCACGCCGGCCTCATTTAAGAGGCAGTCGAAGAACTCCCAGGAGGTCATTCCGCCAGGGACTAAAAGCCAGATATAGGGGGCGTTGACACCGCCGTACACCTCGCATCCGATTTCCTTCAGCCCCTCATAGATCACCTTCGCATTTCTCATATAATAGGCTACCTGTTCCTTTAGCTGCTCTCTGCCTTCCGGAGAGTATACCGCCTCACCGGCCTTCTGAACGATATAGGGGGCGCCGTTGAACTTCGTTCCGTGGCGCCTCGCCCACAGGGAATGGAGCATGACACCTCCACGGACCAACTCCTTCGGAATCACGGTAAATCCCAGACGCACGCCGGTAAAGCCGGCGTTTTTCGAGAAGGAACGGAACTCTATGGCACATGTTCTGGCCCCTTCGATCTCGAAGATGGAGTGCGGAACCGACGGCTCTGCGATATACGCCTCATAAGCCGCATCGTAAAGGATCACGGCTCCCGTTCTGTTGGCATAGTCGACCCACACCTTAAGCTGGTCTCTCGTAAGCGTCGTTCCGGTCGGATTGTTTGGAACGCACAGATAGATCAGATCGGGAGTCTCCTCCGGGAGTTCCGGGACAAACTGGTTTTCCGCCGTGCACGGCATGTAAATGACTCTGCTCCATTTTCCCGTCTTCTCATCATACTCTCCGGTTCTGCCGGCCATGACGTTGGAATCCACGTAAACCGGATAGACCGGATCGCAGACTGCAATTACCGCGTCCTCGCTGAAAATCTCCTGGATATTGCCGCAGTCGCATTTCGCACCGTCGGAGATGAAGATTTCATCCGCCTCGATCTTACATCCACGGGCGGCGTAATCACCAGCCGCGATGGCCTCCCGCAAAAAGCCATAGCCAAGATCCGGCGCGTAACCATGAAATGTCTCTACACTGCCCATCTCCTCCACGGCATCGTGAAGCGCCTTTATGAGAGCCGGCGCAATGGGCTGCGTGACGTCGCCGATTCCCAAACGGATAATCTTCTTATCCGGATTTGCAGCGGTATAGGCATTCACCTTTTTCGCAATAGCGGAAAACAGGTAGCTTCCCGGCAGTTTCAGATAGTTGTCATTTACTTTTACCATCGATGTCCTCCTGTGAGCAAATTATAAATTTTCTGGATCAAATTCCCCCTGAAATACTTCCACAGCCGGTCCGGTCATATACACATGGCCGCTCTCCCGGTCCCAGGTTATGCTTAATATTCCCCCCTTCAGTTCCACCTCCACGGTATTCTCCGTCCTGCCGCTTAAGATGGAGGCTACAGCGCTCGCCGTCGCTCCTGTGCCGCAGGCCCACGTCTCTCCGCTTCCGCGCTCCCACACACGCATGCGGAGATGGCTTCTGTCGATCACCTGGATAAACTCTGAGTTGGTCCGTTCCGGGAAACGTTTATGTGTCTCAAACGCCGGTCCCATGGCCTCTAAATCCAATCCGTCAATCTCATCCATATAATAGATGGCGTGAGGATTTCCCATGGAGATTCCAATGAACTCATAGGACCGGCCGTCGATCATGATCGGCTCCGGCACCTCTCCCGTCACCTCGGGAATCCCCATATCCACGGTGATTAATGAGGCCTTACCGCCCTCGTCAGTGACCTTTAAATGCTTGATTCCCGCCTTCGTCTCCACATCGAATTCATCCTTTTCCACAATATGGTGGTCGTACACGTATTTCCCCACACACCGGATTCCGTTTCCGCACATCTCGCTCTCGGAGCCGTCGGCATTAAACATCTTCATGCGGCAGTCCGCCTGCCCGGAAGGACAGATCAAAATCAGGCCATCCGAACCGATTCCAAAATGGCGGTCACTGACCTTTACCGCCAGCTCCTCCGGTCTCTCCACCGTCTCCTCAAAACAGTTGATATACACGTAGTCGTTCCCCGTTCCCTGCATCTTTGTAAACTTCATGGTATCCCCCTTATCTGTTAATCAGGCTCATGATCATCTGCGCGGTTTCCACCATGTTGGTGCCGCTGTCCATGCTGCATTTCTGCAGATAGCGGTGGGCATCCGCCTCGGTCATATGGTTTCTGTCCATCAGAAGTTCCTTCGCCTGTTTGATTAATTCCTGTTCTTCCCTGCTCCGTTCCAGGGGCTTCAGTCTCTGTTTTCTCCTTCTCCTGACCAGCGATTCCATCATCATCTCCAGAGTGCTGATCAGATCGTGAACCTTCAGGGGCAGCCCGAGACAGACTACATCCTCCGGCGCTCTTCCGTTCCAGTGTCCCGGCGATGCCACCAAAAGCATCCGGACTCCCGGAGGCAGACAGTCGTAGAGTTCGTCGTACACCATGTCTGCAAATCTGGCCCCGCATACCACAATCCCACTTCCCAGTTCATCGGCGCTGTTAATGGCCTGTGCGCCGGAAGTACAGACCGCCGCGACCGAAAAGCCATTTTTTGCAAGGATATTCCTAATATTTTTCGCGTCCTCCGGTTTGGAGAACGCCACAATCACATTGGCCAAGCGCACTCACCTCCAGGGTATCGAATCAGCTGAGAAACAAAAAAATTAATACTTATACAAGTACTCCTTTGTCTCCCAATCCGTTACGTACGCCCGAAACATCCTCCATTCGGCTTCCTTGGCCTCCAGATACTTGGTATAAATATGCTCTCCCAGAACCTCTTTCATAAATTCGCTGCTCTTAAATTCCTCGATGGCCTCTCCGAGCGTCTCAGGAAGCCTGGAAATACCGCGCGCAAGAACCTCCTCCGGCGCCATGGTATAAATATTAGTATCCACACTGTCGGGCGGAACCATACCTTTTTTAATTCCGTCCAGGCCAGCCGCCAGGCAGGCCGCCAGCGCCAGATATGGATTGACGGAAGGGTCCGGGCAGCGCAGCTCGATCCGGGTGCTCTCTCCTCTCGACGACGGAATCCGAATCAGCGGACTGCGGTTTGCCTTTGCGGACCACGCGATATAGATGGGCGCGTCGTACCCGGGTACGAGCCGCTTGTAGGAATTCACCAGCGGATTCGTTAAAATGGTCATCTCCTTCATATGGCAGAGGATGCCGGCCATAAACTGGTAGGCGAGCTGGCTGAGCCCCAATGGATCCGCCTCATCCTCAAATAAGTTCTTTCCATTTAAATCAGACAGGGACATATTTAAATGCATGCCCGATCCATTGACTCCCGCCTTCGGCTTCGGCATAAACGTGGCATGAAGGCCGTGGCGTTTCGCAATCGCTTTTACTGCCATCTTAAACGTCATGACATTGTCAGCCGTCACCAGCCCTTCCGCGTATTCAAAGTCGATTTCATGCTGTCCCGGCGCCATCTCATGGTGAGATGCCTCTATCATAAATCCCATATCCTCCAGATTTAGCACGATATCCCGGCGGACATTCTCTCCCTGATCAATAGGAGCCACGTCGAAGTACCCGGCCATTTCGTGGGTCTCCGTCGTCGGTCGTCCCTCCTCGTCTGTCTGAAAAATAAAAAATTCGCATTCCGGTCCGGCGTTAAAGACAAAACCCATATCGGCCGCTTCCTTTAGCACGCTTCTCAGCACATACCGCGGATCCCCCTCAAACGGAGTCTTATTGGGACGGTAGACGTCACACATCAGCCGCGCCACCTTTCCCTGCTGCGGGCGCCACGGAAAAATCTCAAAGGTATCCAGATCCGGATATAAATACATATCGGATTCCTCGATCCGCACAAAGCCCTCGATCGAGGACCCGTCAAACATACAGCGGTTATCGAGCGCCTTCTTCAGCTGGCTCGATGTGATGGCAACATTTTTCAACATGCCAAAAATGTCAGTGAATTGAAGTCGGATAAACTCCACATCTTCCTCTTCCACGATTCGGAAGATATCTTCCTTACTGTATTTGCTCATAATAGCTTCTCCCTTCCCTATGACACAAAAAGGGGCGTGATGTGCCAGAACCCCTGACCGGAGCTTCCGCCCCGATGAAATTCTCTTACATCACCCCCGTTATATGCATAAAATATAACAGCTTGAAAAAAGTTTGTCAATGTATTTTTATTCTTATTCTGGAAGCATTTTATTCATATTTGGAAAACAATCCAGTCATCCGGTTTTCCCGCAAAGGTATGGGGCCATTTCCCTTAAACTTCCGTACCTGCGCTGCCCTCAAACGCCTTCTCCCGCGCCTTCTTATAATTCAGCGCCCTGATGGCATTTAAGATCGCCAGTACCGAAACACCCACATCGGCGAATACCGCCGCCCACATGGTTGCAAATCCGAGTGCCGTCAGAATCAAAACCAGTACCTTGACACCGATTGCAAATATAATATTCTGTTTTACAATCCGCATGGTTTTTCTGGCGATAACGATGGCATCCACGAGTTTGGAAGGTTCGTCTGTCATAATCACCACATCCGCGGCTTCCACTGCCGCATCGGAACCGATTCCGCCCATGGCGATACCGATATCCGCTCTGGCAAGAACAGGGGCGTCATTGATGCCGTCGCCCACGAATCCCAGTGTGCTGCCTTCCGGCTTCGTAGTGAGGAGTTCTTCTACCTTCCCCACTTTATCCCCCGGCAGGAGGCCGCCGTACGCTTCATCGAGGCTCAGCCTATCTGCAACCGCCCTGCCCACTTCCGGTTTGTCTCCGGTCAGCATTATGAGGCGTCTGACGCCTGCTCTTCTCAGTCCGTGCAGCGCTTCCGGCACATCCTCGCGCACCGTATCGGAAATGATGATGGAACCGAGGAACACGCCGCCTTCTGCGATGTAAAGGGATGTTCCCATAATCTCCGGCACATCGGTAATGGTGATTCCCTGTGCCTTCATCAGCCTTTCGTTACCGATAAATAAGTCTTTTCTGCCGTTCTCCAGATCCAGTACCGCGTGGATTCCGTGTCCGGCAATCTCTTCCGCCGTGATAATCCTGGATTCCTCCACGCTCTTTCCATATGCGTCCTTCACCGACAGGGCAATCGGATGGTTGGAATGAAACTCTCCGTAGGCCGCCAGTTCAAGCAGTTCGTCCTTCGTTCCCTCCACCGGTTTTACCCGTGTCACCTGGAACTTTCCAGTGGTCAGTGTTCCTGTCTTATCAAATACCACCGTATCGAGTGACGCCACCGCTTCCAGATAGTTGCTTCCCTTCATCAGGATCCCCTGCTTCGAAGCCGCTCCCAGGCCTCCGAAGAAGCTGAGCGGGACGGAGATAACCAGTGCGCATGGGCAGGACACTACCAGGAAACTGCACGCGCGGTAAATCCAGATTCCCCAGTTTCCGGCCAAGAGCAAAGGCGGAATAATAGCCAGAGCCAGCGCCAGACAGACGACCACCGGGGTATACACTCTGGCAAATTTGGTGATGAAGTTCTCGGCCTTTGCCTTTCTGGAGCTGGCATTTTCCACCAGTTCCAGGATCTTTGCCACGGTGGAGTCATCGAACAGCTTCGTCACCCGGACCTCCAGAACTCCGTTTAGATTGATAGAGCCGCTGATGATCGGATCATGATCCTTTACCTCCACCGGCATGGACTCTCCGGTCAGCGCCTTCGTATCGAGGCTGGAGTTTCCTTTTATAATCACGCCGTCGAGCGGCACCTTTTCCCCTGGCTTAACGACGATCGTATCTCCGATTTCGACTTCATACGGATCGACCTTCTCTTCTTTTCCATCCCGGACCAGGTTGGCATACTCCGGGTTGATATCCATCAGCTCGGTGATGGACTTTCTCGACTTGTTGACAGCATAATCGCTGAATAACTCTCCTACCTGATAAAACAGCATGACCGCAACCGCTTCTTCCAGGGCTCCACACCCAATCGCTCCGAAGGTTGCCACTGTCATCAGGAAATTCTCATCAAATACCTGGCCATGGGAAATGTTGCGCACCGCCTTGAGCGGAATGTCATATCCGGCAGACAGATAGGAAATCACAAATGGAATCCAGGCATAAGCCGTCTTCCCTTCCATCAGGGCTCCTGCGATCAGAAATACCGCGCTGACCGCCAGCCTTACTACCATCGTTTTCTGTTTTTTCGTCATCGCTGCTCCTTAACGTTTACCGGAGTACCTTAAATTCTGCTTCCGGTTCTATCTTATATGCAATTTTTCTGCTTTCTTCCACAATCGCGTCTGCACGGTCGTCCTCGACCTCCATGGTCAGTCTCTGCGTCATAAAGCTGAGTGCCGCAGACTTCACGCCTGCCAGCTTTGAAACCTCAGTCTCGATCTTTGAAGCACAGTTTGCACAGCATAAACCTTCTAATTTAATAATCTTTCTCATACCTTACTCTCTCCTTTTTCTTTTCTCTTATTCGCAGATATGTTCCATGCCCTGGGCCAGAATCGTCTCGATATGGCCGTCTGCAAGGGAATAAAATACGGTTTTTCCGTCCCGCCTGAACTTTACCAGACGCATCTGCTTTAGGACGCGCAGCTGATGGGATATCGCTGACTGCCCCATCTTCAAAAGGCCTGCGATATCACAAACGCACATCTCGGACTGGCTGAGTACATACAGGATCCTGATTCTGGTGGAATCTCCGAATACCCGGAAGAATTCGGCCAGATCCAGAAGCTGCTGGTCAGCCGGCATCACCTGCATGACACGGTTTACAATGTCCTCGTGGACCGATATAAAATCACAGTGAGGTGCCTCACTGTCCTGCAGATCCATTCTGTTTCCATCCTCCATGATTTACCTCCTTCTTGTTCTTATTTTATTCCATCATATGAATAACTGTTCATATGTTTATATTATCACATTTTATGAATAAGTCAATACCCTTTTTCCGTTGACTTTTGCCCTCTCCGGTGCTAAAATGAAGTTCCTTTCTCCCGCCTTCATCCCATTCCGGGAATCGGGAAAAGAGAATATTGATACCACGGTAGAGTCCCCGGGAAGCAGGCGCCATTTCCTGCTGCACAGTCATCTCCCGGAGAGGAATGCGGTTTTTGAGGCATTCCACCGCTTGGCAAGATATTAGAACGCACTCACTGTTACGACAGATCTGCAACCGGCTGTCCTCTGTCAGAAAGTCCACGTTCCATAATATTACTACCAGGAGGAACCATTATGATTCAAGTGGAACATGTGAACAAGACTTTTAAAGTCGCAAGAAGGAGCGCCGGCTTTTCTGAAGCGGTCAGGGCGCTTTTTCACAGAGAAGTGGACTATGTCCATGCGCTGAACGACATCACCTTCACCATCGGAGACGGTGAGATGGTCGGCTACATAGGCCCCAACGGCGCAGGAAAAAGCTCCACCATCAAAATCTTAAGCGGAATTCTGACTCCCGACAGCGGAACCTGCCTCATTGACAGCCGGATACCCTGGAAGGAACGGAGGGAACACGTAAAAGAGATCGGCGTCGTATTCGGCCAGCGCTCACAGCTCTGGTGGGACGTGCCCGTCATTGATTCCTTCGAGCTTCTCCGCGACATCTATGAAATTCCCCAGACACATTACGAAGACGCACTCGACGAGCTTGTAGATTTACTGTCCTTGAGTGAAATCATGCGGACGCCTGCCAGACAGCTGTCCCTCGGCCAGCGGATGCGCTGCGAAATCGCCGCCTCCCTGCTGCACCGGCCGAAAATCTTATTTCTGGATGAACCGACCATCGGCCTGGATGCCGTCTCCAAGCTGGCGGTCCGTGACTTTATCCGCAGACATAACAGAATTCACGGCACCACGGTCCTCCTGACCACCCATGACATGCAGGACATAGAAGCCATGGCAGACCGGGTCATGCTGATCGGAAGAGGCCGTCTGCTTTTAGACGGCACCTTCGAGTCACTGAAAAATCACTGCCGGGAAGAAGGGGAAACTTTGGATGAGATGGTCGCGGATCTGTACCGCGATTATCGGATTTAGGAGGCCGCTTATGAAAAAATACCTCTCATTTTTCCGGATTCGCTTCCTACACGGGCTGCAGTACCGGACTGCCGCGGTGTCAGGCATGGTCACCCAGTTTGTCTGGGGCGCCATGGAGATTTTACTGTTCCGGGCCTTCTACCAGGCGGATTCCTCGTCATTTCCCATGACCTTTCAGGCGCTGTCAACCTACGTCTGGCTTCAGCAGGCATTTCTGGCCCTCTACATGGCCTGGTTCTGGGAGATGGAGCTGTTTGATTCCATCACCACGGGCAATGTAGCCTACGAGCTCTGCCGTCCCGTGCGCCTCTATAATATGTGGTATGTCCGGAGTCTGGCCGTCCGTCTGTCAAAGGCGGTGCTGCGCTGTATGCCGATTCTCATCGCAGCCCTTCTCCTTCCGAAGCCCTACGGCCTCACACTTCCCTCCCATGCGGGAACCTGGTTTTTTACCGTACTTTCCATGGTTCTGGCGCTGTTCATCGTCACTGCGCTTAACATGGTGGTCTATATGTCTGTTTTTTATACTATCTCCTCTCAGGGAATCCGGCTGATCGTCTCGTCGCTCTTCGATTTTTTCAGCGGCGCCGTCATCCCACTGCCCTTTTTGCCGGGAAATATAGGAGCTGTCGTCAGCCTTCTGCCCTTTGCCTCCATACAGAATGTGCCGTTCCGCATCTTCGGCGGTGATTTGAGCGGCCGTGAGATATACTTAAGCCTTTCTCTGCAGGTCTTCTGGCTGCTTGTGATGCTGGCCGCCGGCCGGGCCATGGAACGCCATGCATTGAAACACGTTGTCATACAGGGCGGTTGAGAAAAAGGAGGAATCTTTTATGAAAGCAGTACGGCTTTATTTTCGTTTTTTTGAAATGCAGTTAAAAAGCATGATGCAGCACAAGGCTTCGTTCTTTTTCACCATGCTGGGACAGTTTCTCGTCTCTTTTAACGCGTTTCTGGGCGTCTACTTCATGATGACGCGTTTTCATGAGGTTTCCGGCTTCATCTATCCGGAGGTGCTCTTATGTTTTTCCATCACGCTGATGGCGTACACGCTGGCGGAGACATTTTTCCGCAGCTTCGATACCTTCAACCTGATGATTGGAAACGGTGAATTCGACCGGATCCTGCTGCGGCCGGGCAGCTGCGTCTTCCTGGTGCTGTGCAGCAAGATCGAGCTTACAAGGATCGGACGGCTTCTCCAGGCTGTCGTCATGCTGGCTTACGGAGTGGCGAAAAGCGGTATTCTCTGGACACCGATGCGGGTGCTCACGCTGGTCCTCATGATCGGAGGCGGGACCCTCGTGTTTGCCGCTGTCTATATCATCTTCGCCTCCATCTGTTTCTTCACCCTGGAGGGGCTGGAGTTCATGAACGTGTTCACGGACGGCGCGCGGGAGTACGGTAAATATCCGATCTCCATTTACGGAAAGACGGTGCTCACGATCTGCACCTTCCTGGTGCCGTTTTCCCTGTTCCAGTACTACCCCTTCCTCTATCTGACCGGCAAAACTGCCAGGGACTGGTACGCCCTTCTTCCGCTGCCCGCCTGCCTCTTCTTAATTCCGGCGGCCTGCCTGTGGCGTTTCGGATTGTCCCATTACCAGTCCACAGGCTCATGAGAGAGCCCCTCTGAAGCAGCTGTTACACAAAAAGAAGGCAGAGAAAGTAAACGGTTCTACCTTTTACTTTCTCTGCCTTCCGGCAGTCAAAACTCTGGCTTATTCGGCCTGATTTTGCTTTTTCTTCACGCAGCGATGGGAACGATAGCTGCTATCTGATCAATTATATTATCACAGTTATCTGTATGGAAGATAACTTCTACTGTTCTCGATTTAGCAAGGGACAGCACTCCAACAATCGACTTCGCATCTACTATACGGCTTCCCAGTTTTACGTCCGCATCAAAATCACATTTGCTCATAATTTTTACAAATGAAAAGATCTGTTCTGCCTGGTCAAACGTTACGAAAATATGCTTCATTTTTATCACCCCTTTGTTTTCTGACAGTTTATATCATACCACGACACGATTCGACATTTCTACGGTAATATTTTTCTAAATACTGGAAAATATTTCGTTTTTGCCATTTATCCCTGTTTCACAGGCCGCTGCCGCCCTCATCCGGTGATACGGGACCGCCCGCCGTCACTTCCAGGCCGCCGCCGGCTCCCTCATGAATCGGATAATCCCTGCCGTCTTCCGTTTTAAATACCGCTCCTTCTCTCACTGTAAGTTCCTGATTAACCAGTGCCATGGACACCTGAGCAGACAGCTTTCCTAAAGCAGCCGGATTCCAGAGATTTAACTCCGGACACACGCAGGCGTAGTCAGAAACAGCGTCTTCCTCAGACATGGGTGGAACCCCAAGACCTGTCACCCTGATCTGTCCCTCAAGTCCCTGCTCTTTTACAACATCCGCAGCAGCCTTAATCCCTACCGTGGTGGGCGCACAGATCGCCTTAAGTGCCGGGTACCTCTCTATCAGCTCTCTCGTCCTGGCTTCGGATGCCTTATAATCATCCTCCCCATATACAATATCCACGAGACGCATATTCTGATACTCCGGCTGTTCCAGTTCCTCCATCATGGCGCGAATCCACTGGCTCTGATTAGCAGAACGGGCCTGGGCCGAAAGGATTGCCCACTGGCCCTCCCCAGCCATACAGTCCCTGACCGCATGCACCAGACTGGCGCCTGTCTCCTTCGGATCGGCCGGGCTCACATAAATGCTGCGGCTGTCCTTTTCCGTGTCAGAATCTAAAGTAGTGACCACGATTCCTTTTGCCATCGCCTCCTTTAACACGGGAGCGAGCGCATGTTCGTCACTGACCGCGATAGCGATGGCTTTCACCCGCTCCCGCATCATACGGCGCACAAGAATCACCTGATCCTGGGCCCTCGCCGATTCCGGATACAGCACCTCGCAGCGATATCCCGCTTCCTCTGTCACCTGGCGGAACGATTCCGCCACTTCTTCATTATACTGGTTATCCTTCGATTTCATGATTACTGCATATTCCGGATTCTCCTCCACCAGCCCCGCAGCACTGCACGCCGCAAGGCTTAAAATGGTCAGAAGTCCTATTATCAGCCAGAACCGTTTCACCGTCTTCCCTCCGCTGTCTCCTCTTTTGTTTCCATCATATACCAGTATAATACCCATGGGGTAATTTGTCTATTTTCGTTGCATATTTCCTATTTCCTGTTACAATATTTATATACCATGTTTACAAAACATGAAACCGGGAACGTTCTGGCGTTCCCGCATTTTTGGAAGGAGAAAGATACGATGAAACTGCTGATTGTAGACGACGAAAAACTGACCCGCGAAGGAATCCGTGACAGCATCGCCAGGCTTTCTCTGCCTTTTGACTCCATACTTCTCGCCGACGACGGAGTACATGGCCTGGAGACTGCGGTCTCCGAACAGCCGGACATTGTCTTAACCGATGTGAGGATGCCCCGTATGACAGGTGTTGAGATGGCAGAAGCCATTTTAGAAAAGAATCCTGATACCGCTATTATTTTCATGAGCGCCTATTCTGATAAAGAGTATTTAAAGGCAGCCATCAAACTGAAGGCTGTCCGTTACGTAGAGAAACCACTGAGCCTCTCCGAGCTCGACGACGCCCTGGCCGAGGCCCTGTTAAACTGCCAGGTGCGCAGCCACACGCGGAGCGCCGTCATGATACAGGAAAAGGAGCAGAAAGGCCATCTGGCCCACCTTCTGTCGCTTCCGGACAGCGAAGCGGCGGCGCTGGAGCTGAGCGGCCAGTTGGAGCTTACCATCGGTCCCGCTACCTCATTTTTCACAATCATCGTAGACAGCATGACGCCGCTCTCCGAGCTTCCGGAGATCCCGATGGATGAGGCGCGGGAGAATTTCCTGATTCTGTTAAAGGAGCTGGGATTAAAGCAGGTCTATGCCTTCCGCTCCGACCGCTATGTAATCGTACATATATATTCTGAGAAAAAGCCGGATAAGGAGGCTGTTAAACGATGCGCCCTGTTCTTACAGGAGAGCTTCGACAAATACTGCCGCTTTTTCCTCGCAGTAGGCCCTATCGTCACGGGCACCGCCTCTGTCCATCTCTCTTATGAAAAGGCGAAGCATCTCCTGGAAAACAGTTTTTTTCACGAGTTCAATTCCATTTTGACCGATTACGATAAACCGGCCGCCCTCTGCCCGCCCGCCGATGTACTGATGGACTTTGGCCTGGCCCTCTCGGAAAAGCAGAAGGAGAAGGCGCTGGAACTGGTGAAACAGCTCCATGATTCCATCTTGAACGGCCAGCCGCTTCTGCCCAGCCAGGTGAAGGATATCTATTACAAATACCTTGTCAAGCTGGACGAAAACGGCATCATGAACTATGTTTCCCTGTGGAGCAGCGAGGGAGTAAATCCTCAGTCCATCTGGGACAGCGTACTCCGCTGCCGCACATTTTCTGAGCTGCACAGCCTGCTGGCAGAGAAAATCGAACAGTATTTTGACCATTTAAGCCGGGACACGGGGGAGAATCCCCTGGTCTTTCAGGTCAAGGAATACCTTCACCAGAACTATGCCATCTCCTCGCTCTCTGTGCTGGATGTCAGCGAATATGTGAACCGGTCTTCCAGCTATATCTGCACGCTGTTTAAAAATGAGACGGGTCAGACACTGAACCAGTATCTGACCAATTACCGGATCAAGAAGTCCAAACAGTTTTTGGGCGATCCCCGTTATAAGATCGCCGATATTTCCTCCAAGGTGGGCTACAGCGACGGCAACTATTACAGCAAGACCTTTCGAAAGCTGGTGGGCCTGTCCCCTTCTGAATACAGGGAGAAAATACTTTCATGAGAAACTTCTTCAAACGAATGATGCGTCACTATACGTATGACCTGAAATTAAAGAATAAGCTTGTTATCTCCCATGCTCTTTTAATTCTGCTGCCCACGGCGGTCTTATCAGGCTTTATTTTCGTAAAGCTTTACGGCATCGTCATGGACGACTCCATTCGCTCGGAACAGGCCTTATCTGCACAGACGGCGGCGTCGATCGAGAATCTGGTGTCCCATGTGACCTATGTATCTGACGCACTCAAGGAGTCTTCCTCCATCCACCGCCTCTTCTATCTCTCGGAGAGCGATGCAGCGGCGTTTGAGCCGGAGCAGAACCGGATGGACAGCCTGTTTCATTTGACGGACAGCCTGACCGACAACACCATGATCACGGGAATCCGCATCTACTACGATGATTCCGTTTACCCTGATCTGATGAAATACAATACCGAGGGCAACCGGCTGTTTGCTCCTGTCTCCTCTGTCAGCAGCAGCTACTGGTACGGAATCTTCAGCACCATGCATGATAGGGAGCTGCTCTGCCCGGAGCTCTACTTAAGTCCGTCCGAAGCAGGGGAATTCGGCCGCCTGGCCTATATTTCCAAGATCACCTATCTGCCGCCTGTAGGCTCCGATCAGGAGCTTGTGCAGGCCTCCGCCTATCTGGCGGTGTATTTTAACGGTGAGCCCTTCGATTCCGCGCTTATTAACAACGCCTCAGTCAAGGGAGAGGCAGCTTACATCATCAACAGCCGTGACGTGATGGTATCCGCCTCCGACATGGCCCTTGCGGGGATCTACTATATTCCCGCGGACGAACTCTTTACCAGGATCGGTCCGGAAAAGACATTTTCCCTGGTGGAGTATCCGGATGGCGACGCATATACGGCCTACTTCCCAGTCAGGAACACGGACTGGTACATGGTTTCCCTGCTGCCCTCCAGCCACATCACCGACGCAGGTAGGAAGCTGATTCTTCAGCTGATTATGGCCTACCTTCTCTTCACCGCCGCCGCCCTCTTCATCGCCCTGAAGCTTTCCGTCTCCATCGCGGACCGTATCATCGCGGTGGCCTATCAGATGGAATCCGTCCGTACAGGCCGCCCCAGGCCGATGGAGGCCGAAGAGACCGGTTGTGACGAGATCGGCGTCCTCACCGACACGTACAATTATATGACGGAAGAGATCAACGATCTGATGAACAGTCAGGAGAAGGCCTCCGAAGACTTAAGGCTGGCGGAGTTCCGGGCCTTACAGGCGCAGATTAATCCGCATTTTCTCTATAATACACTGGATATGATTAACTGGCTGTCCAGAACCGGACGAAAAGAAGACGTTACGAAGGCGGTCCAGACACTCTCCCGTTTCTATAAGCTGACGCTCAGCAAGCGGGGGCTTATGAACACCATCGAGGAAGAACTGGAACACACCGAGCTATACGTGGAGCTCCAGAACATGCGTTACGACGACTGTGTCAGTTTCGTCGTGGATGTGCCGGATGAACTGTCCGAATATACCATTCCAAAGCTGACCTTCCAGCCCATTGTGGAGAATGCATGGCTCCACGGAATCATGGACAAAGAAGAAAAAAGCGGCAACATCCTTCTGACGGGCTGGCGGCAGGACGGGGACATTGTCTTCCTCATCTCCGATGACGGCATCGGAATTTCTCCCGAAAAGCTGGAATCTATTCTGGCAGAAGGAAAAGGAGATTCCATGGCAAATGGAACCTCCGATTCTGTACACATCGGTGTCTATAACACCAACCTCCGCCTGAAGCGTCTCTACGGAGATTCCTACGGCCTTACCTTCCAGAGTTCTCCCGGAACAGGAACGGAGGTGACCATAAAGATTCCCGAGAAACGCCGCGAAGACAGCCCTGTTTAAACCAACAGAGCTTTAGAGCGTGTTTGAAAATTGCTTTCTGACACACTCTAGTGATGACAGCTTCCGCCGCCATGATTGCAGTCATGCTCTTCGCCTTCATGGTGGTGGCTGCACATGGTATCAGGATTGTAGGAGAGCGTTCCCTTTAAGAGCGCCTCCACAGCCTGGTCCGCATCTCCGCTCACACCCGGATACAGTTGGATTCCGGCCTCACTCAGCGCATTTCTCGCTCCTCCGCCGATACCTCCGCAGATCAGAGTCTCCACTCCCATCCCTTTTAAGAATCCAGCCAGCGCGCCGTGACCGTTTCCATCGGTTTCCACGACCTCTGAAGATACAACGTTTCCCTCTTCTACCTGATAAATCTTAAACTGTTCGCTGTGTCCAAAATGCTGAAACACACCGCCGTTCTCATACGTTACCGCAATTTTCATGATTCCATCCTCCATTATGATATTCGAGTACTCTCGGAAACTCCTTGTGCTCAGATTTGTGAGATGATTTTTCGTCAGATATACACAAATTTACGAGGCGTACACGGCGTGTACGTTGAATAAATTTGTGTGCATATGGCGGAAAATCAGCCACAAAGATGGGCGCAAGGGAGTTTCCGAGAGTGCTCTTGTCCATCACACCTGCGTCCGGGGCAGAGACGCTTTCTGCAGTCCTTTTTACAGCAGCCGCCCGCCCTGGGGCATACCTCATAGTTCCCTCCGCAGATGGAAAGAGCGCCTCCCTCCACCAGCATGGCCGCTATCTTCAACCTCGCGGACTGGTATACGGCCTGAACCGTCGTCCTGGCCACCCCCATCTGATCTGCGCATTCCTCCTGAGTACAGCCCAGGTAGTCGATGAGGCGAATCGTCTCATACTCTTCCAGAGTCAGGGAAATCACCTGGTCCGACTCCGGGCCTGTCCCTGCTTCCAACGGTCCAAACCGCATTCTTCCCGGTATTCCGCATATCCGTCTCGCCTTAACGGGCCGTGCCATATCGTTTCCTCCCTTGTGCAGATGTTATTGACATATGTCATTTATTATAAGGCAATTTTTGACATATGTCAATTATTATCTCTGTATTTCTGTGCTACTCTCTGCTTCAGTTACAGTTCACTCCTCATCAGGGCCGCATATTAACGGTATTTTAGCATGAATCTGCTGTTTCTTAACAACTTCTTATTTGACTTTTCTTTTCATTTCCACTAAAATACAACATACTTATCAATGTATAAAGGAGGTACTTCACATGGGAGAAGTAAAGGTTGTATTCCAGTCCGTCGATGAAGTGATGGATTATTTAAAAGCGCTTGAAGGGTATTCCGGTGATCTTGATTTACAATGTGATCATATGATTGTTGACGGAAAGTCCCTGCTTGGCATTTTGAGTCTTGGAGTCAACCGCCTGCTCAATCTTCAGATTTATTCCGATAATTACGAAGAGCTGATTAAAAAGATTGAATTCTGCTGCCGCGGATAATAATCGGAACAGTTCAAAAAGGTGTGCCGCAGAATCATCAAAACGATGGTTCTGCTGACACACCTTTTCTGCTTTCGTTCCTTCATCGGATCGATCCGATAATTCCGTCCGCCATATCTTTCCGGTATGGATCGTAGACGATCTCGATCATCATAATGGACTCTCCCGACCACCGGAAATACAGATCCTGGTTGAGAAGTCCCGTATAGATTACCGGCAGCTTCGCGTATTCCCGGCCGCCAAGGGTGACCATCTCCACCGCTCCGATCTGCATATACTCGTCGTATCCGCCGAGTCCCTGCCCCATCACCGCGGCCAGCTGTCCGGCATTCATTCCCTTAAACTCCTCGTCCATCTGGTCATACGTCACCACCACCATGGACACCGTCATATCCGGCGCCGCCACCGACAGATCCAGAGTCATGGTATCATCCACGTATAAATCCATATACGATTCCAGCGGCACGAAACCTTCCGGTACTGTCACCTGATAGCCCAGCCGGGGGCTGGTAAACGTCATTCCGTTCCAGCTCCCCGCCGCCGGTGTGACGCCGGGTCCTTCCACCATGGCGCCGTTATCGTCAAAGGTATACTCCTTCCCGTCGATCACACGGGTTGTCCCACAGACCATCGCTCCGGAATCCTCCAGATAATACCAGATCCCCTGAAGCTCTATCCAGCCGGTTTTCATAAATCCATCGGCTCCTATGTAATACCATCTGCCCTGATCCGTAATCCAGCCTTCCGGGGCAAATGTTCCGTCATCCTCCTGGTACTGCCAGCCGATTTCCTTCGTACCGGGGCCCGGCTGTTCTGCGGCCTGATACTGCCATGTCCCTGCCCAGGCCTGTCCCGTACCCAATGTGCCAAACAAAAGCACAGCGGCTGCGGCAATCCATTTTCGCATCACTGCTTTGTTCCTCCTATCCGGACGTGCTCCTGGTACAGCGCTGCATAAGTTTCTGAGTAAAGCAATGCAGTACTAGTGCCTCCCGGCGTAAATACGCCGGTATATAGTGCCTGATATCCGCGTCAGGTGGCACTAGGCTTTCTGCTTACTAAATACCGGTCTCCGGTTGATGATCTTGTCAATGACCAGGAAATAGATAGTCACCGATACGGCTGCGCTGACAAAATCGGAAATAGGTTCCGTGTAAAATATGTATTTGATTCCCATGGTTGCAGGAATCAGAAACGCGCCGCCGAGGAAGATTATCTTCCGGAACATGGACAGTGTAATCGCCACCCGTGCGATCCCCATACCGGTAAACCCGTCCACTACAGTATATTGCGCAGCCAGAGGAATTATGCCTAATGTATAGATTTTAATGGCCCAGACAGTCAGTTCCACATACGTCTCATTCTGTGTGAAGATCCGGACGAAAAACTGGGGAATGGTGTGGGCGATCAGGAACATGACCGTGGTAAACACAAGCCCCAGAACCGCGATATGAACCTCCGCTTTCTTGATTCGTTCCGGCCTTCTCGCACCGTAATTATAGCCCAGGATCGTCTGGGTCCCGCTGGTAATCCCGCCAAGCGGTATGGTGACCATCAGCATGAAGCTCTGAACGATCGTCATACAGGTCAACAGCATATCTCCCTGCTCCGCGCCGCCGTACTTCTGAATCACAGTATTCAATGCGATGATCAGAATATTGTCAAACGCGATGATCAGAAACGGACTTAAGCCGATTAAAAGGACTCTCTTCATGATCTGCCAGTCGTATTCCCCGAAGGTAATCCGCACCGGCGCCCGCTCGCTGAAAAGAAACTTAAGCACGTAAGCACAGGAAGCCATCTGGGACAGCACCGTAGCCACGGCCGCGCCGCGCACTCCCATGTGAAACACAAAGATAAACACGGGGTCCAATATAATATTGCACACCGCGCCGATTAAGACCGACTTCATGCCCACCTTGGCATAGCCCTGGCAAATGATAAACTGGTTCATCCCCGTTGCCAGGAGCGCAAATACCGTCCCCAGCAGATAAATCGTTATGTATGCGTTTGCATAAGGAAACGTGGCCTCGCTGGCTCCGAACCACATGAGCAGATGGTTCTTCATCAGCAGAGCGATCACTGTAATCGCCGCTGACAGCACGGTCAGAAGCAGAAAACAGTTTGCCAGAATCTGTCTGGCCGCCCGCTCATTCTTCTCCCCCAGCCGTATACTCATGAGGGGGGAGCCGCCGACACCCACTAAAAAAGCAACAGAAGAAATAAGGGTCACAATCGGGCCGCAGATTCCTACTCCTGCCAATGCGATTTCGCCTGTTCCGGCGATATTACCGATATACATTCTATCCACAATACTGTAAAACACACTCACAAACTGGGCCAGCATGGAGGGAAACGCAAGCCTCCATACCAGTCCTCTCATATCATCTGAATCTAAATTATTCTCTGCCTTCACCTTCTGTTATCCATCCTGTATCCCAATTTTCTTTCGCTTATTCTGCCATCGCTCCGTCAGGGCCAAAGGTATAAGATGCCCCGTCGATGGTCATAGTCGTGTCGTGAATCATGGCGCCATTGGAATCTAAGTAGTACCACTTACCGTCTACTGAGACCCAGCCGGTCTGTTTCACGTAATTCTTCGTATAATACCAGTTACCGTCCACATGCTTCCAGCCTTCCGCCGGAATCAGTGTTCCGTAATCCACAAAGGAAAATTCGATAGTCACGTCACCGATGATTCCATCTACCTTTCCCTTATCCGTGCACTGCCATATGGTTCTGTTCTGGCAGTTGTTGATGGTTCCGTACCTCGCATACCAGATATCGTACGGAATCTGGCTGATATCCATGTGATTGGTCAGCCACTCGTTGTTCGCATAGACGACTGGCCGGTATCCCGCATCGGATATCACTTTGCAGAATGCGTTAATATTGTCGGTAATCTGCTGCTTCGTCAGACCGTTGTCCAGAAGGTGCTGCGATTCCACATCGTACGCGATCGGGTACGACACCGGATAGTCCCGCACCATCTTTAGCACGTAATTCGCCTCGTCTATGGCGCTCTGGGTGTCGAGTGCCTGTGTGTAGAAAAATACACCGGTCTTAATCCCGTTTTCCGACGCGCCCTGCATGTTCATGGAATAGTAGGGATCCATGTCCTTGTAGTATCCGATTCTGATCATGGCGAAATTCACGCCGTCGGCCGCGACCTTTGCCCAGTCGATGCCTCCCTTGTCCGCATTCGCCCGGTTCTGATACTTCGTCACGGTAATACCTTTCTCCAGCGCTCCCGCTATGGGCGCCCCCGACGCGTCCACATACTGACCGTTTTCCTTATCCCACGGCTCTGCCGCTGCCGCCGTAAACGGCACAGCAGCCATCATCATGACGGCCATCAGTCCCGCCGCCAGACGGATTCCTTTTTTCTCATTCCTGATTTTACTCATTCCTTCCTCCAATTCGTTACTAGCACAGCATTGCATAAATAACTGAGTAATAGTGCCTGATATCTGCGTCAGGTGCGCGTCTGCGAAGCGACGGCTTAGTGGACCTACGGCTAGCTTCACAGGCGTGCTCCTGGCGTAGATAGCGGGTGCTATTACTTAGGAATTTATGCAATGCTGTACTAGCTTTCCGTCAGTCCGATTCCCTGCGGAACACATTGATATCGTGAAGCAGTGTCTTCACACTGTAGATCAGGGAATCAAAGGCCCCGAACTCATACAGATTCAGAAACAGCATGCCGATGGGCACCGCCAGGATCATACCTGCGACTCCGCTGATCTTAAAGCCCAGATACAGAAACAACAGCGTTGCAAGAGGATCCAGCCCCATGGTATCGCCTACAATCTTCGGTTCTATGACACGCCTCAGTACCTGTGTGAGCACATAGAGTGCAAGCATCCCCACTGCAAAGGCAGTATCTCCTGAAAAGAGCCTGATCACCGCCCAGGGAATCAGGATCGTCCCGGTTCCCAGCACTGGAAGGAAGTCCAGAAAAGCCACAATAACGGCGATCAGAAGAGCGTAATCGACTCTCAGAACCAGAAGGCCGACAGCAAGCACCACTGCGATCACAAACATGATCTTGAACTGTGCAAGAAAATAGCCTCCCACCAGATGCTTTACATCTTTTTTCAAATACTTATAATACTTCGATCCGCCCTCCGGCATGTATTTCTTAAAGAATTCCAGTATTTTATCGCGGTCCACGATAAATAAGTAGGACGAAAAGATCGTGACAATCGTATATACCAGTGCCGCAGGAATACTCTTAACCACGTTGCCGGCGACGGTCACGGTAGGGCTTGCGATCTTCTGCACTGCCAGGTTCAAATACTCCCCGATATGTCCGAAGAACTGGTTTACGGAGTCTGAAACACTCTGGGGCAGGAACTGCAGGAGCCGTTCTACTTGAATCAGCATCTTCTGGACTTCCACGGAAGCCGATTCATAATACTTCGGGATGTCGCCCACGAAACCGACAGCTTCCGATACCAGCTTCGTAATTACAAAGTAAAGAAGCGTGATAATAAGCGCCAAAACCGCCACCACAATCAGCATGGAGCTGTGCTTTCTCACGATCTTCACCCGTTTTTCCAGAAACTTCACCAACGGATTGGCTATCATCGCAATAATCCAGCCGATGACAAACGGCAGGAAAAACTTCAAAAAACGCGGTCCTATAAAACAGACCAGCCAGATAACAAGCAGGGGTATGACAATATTGAGAATTAACCTGCAGTACTTCTTCCAATTATTCATAATCATCACCTGTCCTCATTATACTCCCCGGCCGGAACCATTACAAGTCAAAAAACCGCCGCGCAAGGCGGTTTTTTGACCCTCGCGGCAGTCGCCAAATGGACGCGCCAGCGTGTCCGTTTGGCTCGTTGCCCGCGGGATTGAAGAAAATCTAAAGATATTTTTTCAAAAAGCGGTACAGGGCATCCATCTCCTCATCTGTTCCGATGGTAATGCGCAGATAGTTGTTAATCCGCGGCTGATTAAAGTACCGCACAAAGATGCTGTTCTGCCGGAGTGCCTCATAGATGTCTTTCGCCATGGCGGTCTCATGGGTAGCAAAGATAAAGTTTGCCATGGATTCAGGGAAGGTAAAGCCAAGTTCCTGAAGCCTTAGCTTCGCCTGTTCTCTCGTACGGATAATCTTCTCCACCGTATCCTGGAAATACACCCGGTCTTCCACGGCCTTCGCCCCCAGAATCTGGGACGGCATATTCATGGTATAGGAGTTGTAAGAGTATTTCACCTCATTTAAGGCGCGGATTAAGGCCGGATTTCCGATAGCATAGCCGATTCTCATGCCCGCCATGGATCTCGACTTACTGAAAGTCTGCACAACCAGAAGATTTTCATACTTCCTCGTCAGCTTAAGCGCGCTGGTTCCGCCAAAATCAATGTAGGCCTCGTCCACAATCACCACAGAGTCCTGGTTATGGGAAACGATATCCTCCACCTCCGAAAGCGGCATATAAAGCCCGGTAGGCGCGTTGGGATTAGGGAAAATAATTCCGCCGTTCTCACGGTAATACCCTTCCTTCACAATCTTGAAATTCTCATCCAGAGCCGGTTTCTCATAGGGCACGCCGAAAAGCTCCGCCCAAACCGGATAGAAGGAATAGGAGATGTCCGGGAAAAGCACCGGCTTATCGGAGTTGAAAAAGGTCATGAACGCCATGGCGATCACGTCGTCAGATCCCACCCCTACAAAGATTTCATCTCTATCCACTTTATAATATTCGGAAAGTGCGTCTACAAGAACCGAGGATGCAGGATCCGGATATTTTCTGAACAGATCGTAATCCATCTCCTTAAGCGCTGCGCTTACGCCCGGCGCTGGCGGATAGGGATTCTCATTCGTATTTAACTTGACTAAATGGCTGCCCCTCGGCTGGTCTCCCGGCACGTAAGGGACTACTTTTCTGATATTTGCCTCCCATGGTTTCATCGCTCTTCCTCCCGTCATGAAAGTCCGTACTCTCCGGCAACCGCTTCAAAGGCCGGCAGAGACCGCTCAATCTGCTCATAAGACACACAATAGGAAATTCTCACATAACCCGGACAGGCAAATGAGGTTCCCGGCACCACCAGCAGGCGGTGCTTCTTGCATACCTCACAGAAAGCCCTGTCATCCGCTTCCGGAGATTTTACAAACAGATAGAATGCGCCTTCCGGACGGATACACTCGAAGCCGAGTCCCGTGAGGCCGTTGTAAAGGAGATTCCGGTTACTGTCATAGGCCTCCACGTTTACCTTCTCGTCTATACAGCGCATGATCACCCGCTGCATCAGAGAAGGGGCGTTCACGCAGCCGAGAACACGGTTGGCAATGGTCGCTGCAGCGATAACTGCCTTCGAATCCTCCAGTTCATCCGGAATCACCAGATACCCGATCCGCTCTCCCGGAAGCGACAGGGACTTGCTGTAAGAGTAGCAGACAACGGTGTTATGGTAGAACGGCGTCACATAAGGCACCTCCACCCCGTCATACGCCAGTTCCCGGTAGGGCTCGTCCGATATCAGCACGATAGAAGTCCTGTACTCCTCCTCCTTTGCCTTCATAACTGCCGCAATCTGTTCCAACGTCTCCGACGAATAGACCACTCCGGTAGGATTGTTCGGTGTATTTATGATAACCGCCTTCGTCCGTTTCGTAATCTTCTCTTTCAGCTCCGAGATATTCGGCTGAAATGAGGAGGTATCCGGGGATACCGCCATCAGCACTCCGTCGTAATTTCTCACATAGGCGCCGTACTCCATAAAATAAGGGGCAAATACGATCACTTCGTCTCCCGGATCCAGAACCGTCTTTAAAATAACGTTCATACCGCTGGCTGCGCCCACTGTCATCAGAATATTCTCCAGATGAAACTGTGTGCCGAATCTCCGGTTCAGCGACTGTGCAACCGTATCCCGGACATCCTCGAAGCCCGCGTTGCTCATGTAACCATGGACCATGGTAGACGCTTCTTCCGCCACAATATCCGTAATCGCCCGGTTCACCGCCTCCGGCGCCGGCACATTGGGATTGCCAAGGCTGAAATCATAGACATTCTCCGGTCCGTAGATGGCGGCCAGGCGTTTTCCTTCTTCAAACATGGCCCGAATGGCAGAATTATTCTCAACAAGGGGCCTCATCTTCTCAGCTATCATATCCTCATTCCCTCACTTTTTTCTGAATTTATGGCTGGTACTGCATTGCGTAAACTACCTCGCCAAGTGCTCATAGTATACCATACCAGGAACTTAAGGTCTATAACAAAAATGAAGAGCCAGGGACAGCTTCAGGCGGCTTTTCACACCTGACAATTCCCTGGCTCCCGGTCTCATTTCCGACTAATCCACGATTTCTTCTCCGCATCGCAGGCAGATGCCTTTCCCTTGGGAAGACGCCATTTCAAGCGCCTGCTCCGCCTTTTTGTAAAGATCAGCAAAGTCTGCGCTTCCGTCCGCGGCCATCACATATCCCGCGTTGATGGAAGGCCGGATCTTTGCCGGCTCCAGGGACAACTCCATCTTCATATCCGCCATCAGCTGTTCCAGCTTCCTGCACATGTCCCTGCTCCCGATATTTTTACAGAGCACCAGGATCTCATATCTGCTGATCCGGCAGACGATATCCTCCTCACGGAAAAAGCTCTTCAGCTTCTCCACGCTGTTCACCAGGATCCGTTCCCCGCTCATCTGTCCCAGCGCCTCATTCACCTCTGGAAACCCGTAAAACCGAAACAGTGCCAGCGCAGACGGCTGGCCTCTGCGCCTGGATATCCACTCCTTCATCAGGGGAATCCCTGTCTCCCGGTTATGGAGACCCGTCAGCAGATCCGTCTGTGCAGGCCTGCTCCGCTCCAGTTCTTCCAACCGTTTTCTGCATTCTTTTATCTCCTGGCGCAATGCCATGACCTCATCGATATCCAGGATGACTCCATATAAAAATGTGCTGCCGTTCCAATGTTTTCGCCTCGCCTGATAGCGGATCCATACATATCCCGCCTTCGCCCGCATACGGAATTCCAGGCTGTATACCGTCTGTTCCTCTGCCATAACAGCGAACAGCACCCGGTCCCGGTCGCCGGGATGGATAAGCGAAACCATCTGATTCTGATACTTCTCCTCCAGCTCACGACCGGTAATTCCGAGAATTTCCAGGAAACGCCCGCTCACGTAGAGAAGCTCCATGTCCTCCGTCCACCGGCAGCAATGAAAACCGCCTGGAACGCCGGAATCCAGAAAGTCCAGTTCGTCGTTCTGCAGCTCAATGGGTTCTCCGGCCGTCTTAAGCGTCTGAGGCTCAAATGCACCTTCATCTCCATTGATATTCAGGACATCCGCAAGAATCCGCTGGGAGGAAGCCAGCCTCTCTTCCTGCCGTTTTACCTTTGTCACGTCGCTGACCGATCCATAGAACAGCCTGTGGTCATCCCTTTCCTTTAAGAAAAAGATGTGCAGGGAAATCCACATCAGCTCTCCGCTCAGTCTGTAGCGCCGTATGATGCCTTCCGATCCCTTCAGTGGATTTCTGTAGGCCGCTTCGAACAGTTCCAGCACCTTGCCCCGGTCATCCTCGTGTATCTGCGCCATAATAAATTTTCTGCGTTCCTCCAGATCGATGGGATTACAGCCGGTCACCCGGTAATACCCCTCGTTCACCTGAAGCAGCTCGATCTTTTCCCCGCAGACATCGTAAAGGGCCATTCCGCCCAGCATATTATTGAGGATTGCCTCGCTGGTCACATCCTTATTGACCAGGTCCTCCAGGCGGAGTTCCTCCAGCTGATGGGCCTGAATGCCGCGGTAATCCACATTCTCTTCATGGAGAAGCAGCGGTTCAAACTGTTCGATCGGCATCGGACGGTAGTAGTAATAGCCCTGCCCGTAAATACAGCCTACATTTCTCAGGAAATCCACCTGTTCTTTTTTCTCCACGCCCTCCGCAATCACCCGCAGCTGCGTCAGTCTTGCCATGCGGACGATGGTCTCCAGGATTCCCATGCCGCGGTTCTGGCTGTACTCGTTCATATCCAGAAATTTAGTGTCGATCTTGATGACATCCACATTTACATCCTTTAACATGTTGAGCGAGGAGTATCCGCTTCCAAAATCGTCCATAAAGACGGTAAAGCCCGCATTCCGCAGATCGATCACCACCTGGCGAATGAGATTGTAATCCTCGGCGTAGGCGCTTTCCGTGATCTCAATGGCCAGGAGCGCCGGATCGATCTCATATCGGCTCGTAAGCTCTGCAAACGTATTCGTAACGTTCATGGAATAGATATCGATTCTGGAGACATTGACCGCGATCGGAATCGGCTTATGCCCCGCCGCGATCCAGTCATGAAGCTTTCCGCACACCATATCCCAGACGTAAAGGTCCAGATTGGTAATAAAGCCGTTGCTCTCCAGAAGGGGAATAAATTCTCCCGGCTGTACGATGCCCCTTACGGGATGGTTCCATCTGACCAGCGATTCCAGTCCGATAATCTTTCCCGTCAGCATATTGCACTGGGGCTGGGCATAGAAGATAAACTCCCGGTTATCCAGGGCCCTCTGAACCTCCGACAGAAGCACCTGGTCGTCCTCCATCTTCTTTTTCATTCCCGCGTCGTACCGCCCCATACGGTTTAAGTAATTTCCCTTGACCGTGGAAAGGGCGATGGAGGCTCTGTCGTACATCATGCTGATGGATAGATTCCAATCCTCTATCTCGTATACACCGAAGGCCGGAAGGAAGCCGGCGCTTCCCCCGTACTGCTTCACAAAATGCTTAATTCCCCACTCCAGATTCCCAAGAACCGACTCATCTCTCGGAATGATGATGGCAAAATCATCGCCGCCCATATAGCCGGCCATGGAATCGCACTGCTTTTCGACTTCTTTTAACTGCTCTGCAATACTGATCAGGAACCGGTCCCCGGCTTCCTCCCCGAACCATTCGTTAAACAGCTTGAAATGCTCAATATCGATGGCGACCATGCTGAACTTTGTGCCGCGCTTTTCCCGGAGAAACTGTTCCGCTCTCTCCAGAAACGGGCCGTACCGGTACAGCCCCATCATGGAATCCTTCTCTTCCAGCCTGCTTCCGCCTCTGTCCGGGGCCGCAGTCTCCTGCTTCTTCTGCTGATCGATGTCCTGGATAAAAACCATGATAACCGTCTTCTCCTGCTCCCCCGTCCGCAGCAGCACGGCAGTCTGGGCCACCCAGCAGTACTCCCCGGACACAAGAAGCTTCCGGAATTCCCCTCTTATGGTGTGGTTATTTCCGCTCAGGCGCTGCGACAGCGTATCAAAATTCCAGAACTCCAGGAAACGCTCCCGGTCCTCCGGATCAATCATATGGTCCGCAACCTCCATACACATGGTATCCAGGCTTCCCTCCATGGCGGGAATCACGTATTTCCCATTCTGATGGAAGAGTATCTTATAGGTATTCTCTGCCAGGTTTAACTCGAACAGCTCTTCATAGACACTGGTCTCCGTCAAATCGTAAAACAGGCTTCTGCTCTGCCTGTCCACAACCTTAAAGAGCATCAGCCAGCACCGTCCGCGCCCAGGCCACTCAATCTGTCCCGACGACAATTCAAGCCACTGCCGGTTCACCGCGTCGTAAAACAGAATACGGCTGCAGTCTTCTTTCATAGCAGGACAGCCGCTGCAAGGAGAATCTCCATTACAAACTCCCTGATAACAGGTGTTCCCTGTTCTTAAATTAGGGCAGACAATCTTTGCTGTTTCATTGAAGTAGACAATCCTGTAATCTTCGTCTATAACATAAATGCCGGTACCTTCTCCAGCCACTGGCAATTGATCCATACGTTCCGCCTCTCTGCCGCAGTTAATACCGCCGGCATTCTATCGCAATTATTATCTATTATAAGCTATGGGAGGAGGTACGTCAACAAAACGAAATTGATGTTGGGCGGGGAAAATTGCGGTACATAACGAAAAAGCGGGTGAAATTTGCCCGCATAAAGGTGTATACAGGATACATCCTTGCGGCAAGTTTCACCCGCTTTTCAAGCTGTCAATACCAGGACTCACAGGCTGCGCAGCTGCTCCACCATTTCGTGGGATAAGGTAAATTTTCCGACGTAGCCCACGTCTCCGGTCATCAGGACGGAACCGTCCTCCTCGATTTCCACTTCAAGCACTCCGCCCGGCATATGGACGTACATCTTGGGATCGGTGAGGCCCATCTTGTAGGCTGCTCCGGCGGCGGCGCAGCCGCTGGTTCCGGATGCGAGAGTATAGCCTGCGCCTCTCTCATAGATCTCAATTTCGATGTTGGTTCTGTCCACCACTCTGAGGAGTTCGGTGTTTACCTTTTCCGGGAAACACTCAGCCGCTTCGGAGTGGCGGCCGATGCGGCAGGCCAGATCCTTTGATATATCACTCAGCCAGATCACGCAGTGAGGATTGCCGATGGAGACACAGGTCACCCGGTACGGAATGCTGCCGAACATCATCGTCTCATTTAAGACTTCACGCCTCGGCCCCGTCATCGGGATTTCGTCGCTCCAGAAGCTTAAATGCCCCATGGAAACCTTGATTCTCGTTCCTTCCTCATTCAGGTAGTGGATCTGCTGTTCCCCGCTTAAGGTGTTGACCGAAAAATGATTTTTCTGCACATAGCCCGCGTCCTTTAAGTATTTGCCGAATATCCGGACACCGTTTCCGCTTAACTCCGCCTCGCTGCCATCCGGGTTCAATATCTTCAACGTCATCTTGTCTTCCCCCAGAATCGGGCCGACGAGAAGGCCGTCCGATCCGACGCCGAAATTGCGGTTGCAGATCAGCCGTACCGCCTCCTTTGTGAGCTTTAATTCATTTTTATTCGGATCGAAGATCAGGTAATCGTTTCCGAGTCCATGGTATTTCTCTAATGTAATCTTCATAATGCGGCTCCTTTCCCATTTTTGACAATTGCTTCGCATAATTCCTGATATGTGATTCCGGCTGCCTTCGCCTCCTGCGGAAGAAGGCTGAAAGGCGTCATACCCGGAAGTGTGTTGGCTTCCAGACAGTAGATGGCGCCGTCTCCAGCCATCAGAAAATCGACTCTGGAATAGTATCCCAGTTCCAGAATACGATGGACCGTCAGAGCGGCGGCTTCCAGCCTTGACTCCTGCTTTTCATCGATCCCGGCCGGACAGATCTCTCTGGTCATGCCGGGCTGGTACTTGTTTTTATAATCGTAAAATCCTTTTTCCGGTATGATCTCGATAGCAGGCAGGGCTCTTCCGCCCAGTACGCCTACAGAGAACTCCCGTCCCGTAATCTTTTTCTCCACCAGTACGCGGTCGCCATAGGAAAATGCTGCTTCCAGAGCCGTATGCCATTCTTCTTCCTTGTCTACGATTGTGACTCCCACACTGGAACCGCAGTCCAGAGGCTTTACGACACAGGGCAGAAATTCCGGCTGACTGCATTTTCCCTTTTCTGCAAGATACCAGTCAGGAGTAGCCACTCCGGCCGCCCGCATCAAAATCTTGGAAATATTCTTATCCATTGCCAGTAAACTTCCCATATAACCGCTGCCCGTATGGGGAATTCCGTACGCCTCCAGTACTGCCTGGATCTGTCCGTTCTCTCCTGTGCTGCCGTGGAGCGCGATAAACACCATGTCCGCCTCCCGACATGCCTCCAGAACGCCAGGGCCAATCAGTGATTTTTTCGCACCGGTCTCTGTTCCGAGCAGCTCTAAGTCAGGGGCTTCCCCGCCGATTTCGTAAGCAAAGCCCAGCCCTTCTTCCCTGGTCCTGTAATGAACCCGCTCCCCTGCCTTGATTCCCAGCCAGGGATCCAGGAAAAAGACTTCATGGCCCTGCTCCATCAGCGCATTGGCAATTAAAGAGCCCGAGGACAGGGACACATCCCGCTCCGGACTGTATCCGCCTGCTAAAACAATAATCTTCATGATTAATTCCCTCTTTTGTCATTCATTCTTTTTCTCTATTATAGCCAGCATTATTTATCAATTCTATCGATATTATGCTGTTTTTATTGCATATTGTGTCTATTGCTGTATAATAGAACCGTTGAGGAAAGGAAACAAGAACTTATGACCGGCTACGAAAAAAGAGGGTACTTAAACAGCGACTTTCGGCTGTTCCATTTGACCGATACAAAAAAACAGGATTTTGAATACCACTACCACGATTTCGATAAAATTATCATCTTCATCCGGGGCCGTGTGACATACCGGATCGAAGGCCAGGCGTATGAGCTGCAGCCTTACGATATCGTACTTGTAAGCCATAACGATATTCACAGGCCGGACATCGACCCGTCGGTTCCCTATGAACGGATCATCGTCTATCTCTCCCCCCGCTTCATCACCTCCTACCGTTCCGACACCTACGACTTAAGCGACTGCTTCCATAAGGCGAAGGAGCTGCGTTCCAACGTGCTGCGGATTCATTCGCTGGAGAAGAGCGGACTCTTTAAGACTATCACCGATTTAGAATACGCCTGCGCCCACGATGGATACGCCAAAGAGCTGTACTGCCAGGTGGTATTTCTGGAGTTCATGATCAAATTAAACCGCGCCGCCCTGACCGGACGGGTGGAATACATCTCCCCCGGCACCGGCGACCGCAGAATCTCCGCAGTCATGGAATACATAGCCGGGCATCTGACAGAGGATCTGACCGTAGATCAGATCGCCGACGCCGCTTATTTGAGCCGCTACCATCTGATGCACCTGTTCAAACAGGCCACAGGCTATACCCTTGGTAATTACATAACCGAAAAGCGCCTTTTACTGGCGCGGGATCTGCTTCGCAGTGGGACGCCCGTTACCAGTGTATGCTTTGACTGCGGCTTTAAAAACTATTCTACATTTTCCAGGGCGTACAAAAAATACTTTGAATCCACCCCCTCCGATGCGAAAAAGACGTAAAACAGGCAGCCTGGATAACAGGCTGCCTGCCAAAAGGGCATACCGCTTCGCCCGTGCGTAATTCTTATCCTGTCTTCTGTTTGGAATCCAGCCGTTTGGAATCCATCAGTTTGGAATCTTCATTGTGTGAAGAATATCGTCAATCTCCTGCCATCTCGATGGAATAAACACGGTCTCAATCATCAGTACATAGGAGCCGCAGCGTTTGAAATAGACATCAGCAATTCCCTCTTCACTCTGTATTAACGTGATCTTTGCGAACCCCAGATCGTTGAAGGAAGCGCCGATGACATCGCTTTCGCTTCTATAAATATATTTAAAGTAATAGGCCAGTTCCTCATCCGACCAGTTTTCCCCGTCCAGCTCAGACATATTGATAATGGCGGTGACGATGATACTGTTGCCGTCGGGCGCTGACGCCACCATGTCATACTGTGCCTCCTCCGGCAGAGAGACGGTATTCCCCGAAACAGCCTGATAGGAATCCGGCAGTGTAATCTGGTATCCAACCAGCCGGTTCACGTAGGTCGTCCCGTTCCAGCCGTCATTCAGCCGTACCTGCGGCTGTACCCACGCTCCGGAACCGTCAAACGTATAATCGGTTCCCCCGATATTCCGGGTTGTGCCAGAAACCATGGCCCCCGTATTCTCATCAAAATAGTACCATACTCCGGCGCCATCCTGGAACCAGCCGGTCTTCATAAAGCCGTCCTGCTCCACGTAATACCAGGTTCCCTGGTCCTCTACCCACTGGGCTGCCGCATAGCTGCCGTCATCGTTGTGATACTTCCATCTTCCCTCCTGATTCTCCCAGGTTCCGGCAAATGCCGATGATGCCATTACCGCACTGAGCGCCGCGGCAACAACAGCGGTCCTCCACTTCTTCCCCATATATTACTCCCTTCCCCGCACCGGAACCTTCCGATAATCCCAGCGCGATTCCTTTTTCTATAAGTCTATGGTACCGCCTTTTATATAGACTGTCAAGTATGCTTTCTTTCTCTTTTATTTCGTCTTTGCAGATTTGTTTTTCATTTTTTCTTAATATTGTTTCCAAACATCTAATGTTTTCTTAATCCTTTATTACTTTCGTTGCAATCCATTTTCTGCCATGGTATTCTCTTACTAGGGCGTAGCGGAAAATTACTTTCTGTCATCTGTACGCCCTGAAACCAAATTTAATCCATTCTCAGGGAGGAGAATTATTATGAAAAAAGTGGTTTCACTTATGATTCCGCTCTTTGCCGCTGTGATCGGAATCACCGCATGCGGCTCGGGCAGCAAATCTTCAATGGTAGCAGAAGCGACAGCGGCATACACAGAGGCAGCCGCCGAAACCGTGTCAAACACCTCTGTGACCTATGACTCTGCATCTCAAAAATCCGAAAGCGGTTCTGGCGGCGAACTGGAGATGGATGCGTCAGGTACTCCGCTCCTGCCAGAAGGGCGCAAACTGATCCGCAACATCACGATGCAGGTGGAGACGGAAGAATTCGACAAGATGATCTCCGGCATCAATGCCAAACTGTCTGAAGCAGGCGGCTACATCGAACAGTCCGATATCTCCGGCACCAGCTTGAACTATCGCGGAGAGCCTGTTCCCCGGTACGGCAACATCACCGCGCGCATCCCCAACGATAAACTGGACCGTTTCGTGGGAGCAGTCAGTGACAGCGGTAACGTCACCAACAAATCAGAGTCCACGCAGGACGTAACACTCCAGTACAGTGACGTGGAAAGCCGGAAAAAGTCACTGGAGATCGAGCAGGAACGCATCTGGCAATTTTTGGAGAAGGCCGAGTCCATCGATACGGTCATCACGCTGGAACAGCGGCTCTCTGATATCCGCTACCAGCTGGAATCCATGGAGTCCCAGCTTCGCCTCTACGACAATCAGGTGGATTACAGTACCGTCTATTTAAGCATTTCAGAAGTGACGGCCTACACGCCTGTCACACCGGAGACAACCGGAGCACGAATTAAAAACGGGCTCGCAAAGAATTTCGAGTCCATCGTCACAGCCCTGACGAATCTACTGATCCTCTTCATCACCACATGTCCTTTCTGGATTCCGTTAGCCCTACTCACGGCTATTGTTATTTCCATCGTCCGGCGCCATAACCGGAAGGTCGACAGGATCTATGCGGAAGAAAAGGCAAAGAGAGCCACCGCGCAGAAGACCGGGGATTTGACGGATCAGGGATCGGATAAGGAAGATCGCAAATCGGGTAAGGGATCGGACGAGAATATGGATTCGTAAACAATAAATACATAAATGACATTATAAAACGTCGGGAACATTACCTGCTGGTAATGCTCCCGATGTTTTTAATCAGCACGGATATGCTCCCATCCGCGTTCGTAATAAATTCCACAGAGTTTCTGTTCTGATATTCCTCCATGGGAATCTTAATCTCGATACCGGTATCGGTGGTCAGATACTGTTTTTCGAATTTTTTGGTGGTGGATGGGTTCTGAGGTGTCACCTGTTTTTCCGAAAGATTGTATTTTTCCATCTTCTCCGTAAATTCTTCCTTCAGTTCCGGTTTTTCGTGGAAAATCTTTTCCGCTACGGTTGGAATGTCGATGCTGCCCTGCTCCGCCAGCTCCTGGCTTAAGATGCTCTTCGCCTCCATGTGGGCTTCCCACTGCTCAGACTCATCATAATATCCCTTCTGCACCTGTTCCACTGCCTTGGTTACGATCGAGAGCTCCGTTTTCGGAGACATGCTGCCGTGGCACTGCAAAAACATCTGGGAGAAGTAATTGGTCTTCACCCCGTTGACCTCATACTTTTTTTCCATCACACGCAGTGAGTAATCATTTAAGTCGATCAGGCACGCCTCTGTCAGCTTCTGATTTTCCGCCGGAAGAATGGCGTTCTGGCGGATAATGTCGTTGCAGTTTCCATTTTCCGTATAGTTCGTCATATGAGTATAGGAGGACTTATAGTTCATCTTAAGCAGGGCGATTCCGCACTGCTGTCCCGCGTCGTACCGCACTACCATCAAATCCGCGGACGGAATCTCAATGTTGGAATACATGATGTCAAACAGCTTCTGGGCGATCTCCTGAGACTTCTGGATAAACGTGTCCTCATCCATCTCCGAGACCATCTGGTAAACCGGGGAATCCCCGTCAAACTGGCAGGATTTTCCCTCGTCGCTGGTCATGACCCGGTAAATATGGCTTCTCACAAAATCGGAAAAATCGGATCCGTGCTCCAAAAGGCCCCCTGACATCACCGCCGTCCCCACGGTGGAATCCAGAATATGTATGATGACGTGTGTTACTCTGATATCTTCTTTTTCCATTGCTTACTCCTCTTTCTGTAAATATCTGCAATACAAAATTGTTCGAAGGCACTTAGTGCCGGAGAACAGGCGAAAGACACGGGGTTATCCCGCCTCTCAGGATTACCCGTGTCTTCCGTCATTACGCCAGGAGCAGAAGCCCCATAGCAGGCCTGTAATAATCAAATAAAACCAGGTGGCCGGATTGCTGAACCATGTGGTGAAGAAGGACAGCACCAGATACATCGCAAACTGGGCATAAAACAGATAGCCCACCGGATTGCGTATCCGCTTCATCATCCGGACCAGCAGAAATGCAACCGCGCCCAGAATACAGGCAAACAGAACAACGCCGATGATTCCAAAATCATAGAAGGAATCGTAAAACAGCGTGACCGTCGTCAACTCCTCCTTCGTCACATAGATTGGAAAATCCACCAGGGAGGGAACCAGGAACTTCAGTCCGGTCAGCGCCCACAGGGGGAACAGCATCCGAAGGCCGAAGGTATGGGATGGTAGCCATTCCACCATACAGTTAAAGTTATCGTAGTTATTGGCAATATACATATAAGGCTGTGTGACAAAGATCGGCATCTCGCTGTTCTTCATCTGGAAGATTCCATTTAAATACGAAACGTCATGGCCTCTCGCATAGGTCAGCAGCACATAGATGGGAATCATTCCCAGCACGAGGCCTATAGCGTAAGATATCTTCAGCCGGTTGTCCATGGCGATATACGTAAGTACTGCCAGCCCTACAGCCAGAATCAGCTGGAAACGGGACACGCAGAGAACCGGAATCGCACAGGCGATCAGATCCATGAGGATCACCAGCATCATACGCACGCCGTTCCGCCCCTGCTCGATACAGAAATAGAGCACGGACAGCGCCGGCACCAGGACGCATGAAACCGTAAAATAGTGAACTCCCGTGATATGGAAGGTCGAATACGCATGCGGCACGCCCCGTACGAAAAACGGAACGAATCCCAGGATCAGGGCCTCTGCCAGAAACGCCCCCAGGGACACCGCGGTAACGATGACCATGGACCAGAACAGCGGCCTCTCATAGCCCTGAAAATTAAACCATCTGGAACGCTGGCCTCCCGACTCTCCCTGAGCCCTCATCAGGAACTCATACGTCACCCAGAAGCCTAAAAGCGCCACCAGGAAACAGAGCCATGTGACTATATTCCAGTCCGACGACAGCTCAGACAGCTTCAGACACGCAATCCCCTGTCCTCCAACCCAGAACAGGGAGAAAAGCCCGCGAAGATGAATGATATTCTCCGTCCTCTTATAATCGTACCAGTACAGCCAGACAGCCGCCAGGATAAGAACAAGGCCCGAAAGCCAGTAATACCCCGCCCTCGCAAACAGATAACTGGCTGCGTAACAAATCAGATATACACCCATATTAGTTTGTCTCCTTCATCACAGGAAGGCAGCCGCCAATGCGACAGCTGCCTTCCTTTCAGGATTTTATAATTCGTAAATTCAGCTTGAGATTGCAGTGCAGCCTATGAGCGCTTCGTTCAACCCCGCAGTGCACCTCGACTACGCTCCGCTCATTGCAGTTCGCGCATGTATGCCTCAACTTCTTTGGTTGTCACAAACGACATTGCCTTATCTGCAATTGCCTGCAGTTCTGCGATGCTGTAGCCTGTGATCAGCTTTCTTGCGTTTAAGACCGCGGAAGCGCTCATACTGAACTCATTTAAGCCAAAGGCCAGCAGCAGCGGAATCATCAGCGGATCGCTGGCCGCTTCGCCGCACATGCCTACCATGATGCCCTCCTTGCGGCCGCACTGGATGATGTGGCGGATGCTGCGGAGTACAGCCGGGTTTAACGGGGAGTAAAGGTAGGATACCTTGTCATTTCCTCTGTCTACCGACATGGTGTACTGTGTTAAGTCGTTTGTTCCGATGCTGAAGAAATCCACTTCCTTCGCGAACGCATCGGCCATTAAGGACGCGGCTGCGGTCTCCACCATGATACCCACCTGGATATCCTTCTTATAGGCGATTCCCTTTAAATCCAGCTCTGCTTTCACTTCTTCGATCATAGCCTTCGCTTCCCGGAATTCCTCCAGGCATGTTACCATCGGAACCATAATCTTTATATTGCCGAACGCACTTGCGCGCAGAAGCGCACGAAGCTGCGGTCTGTATACATCTTCCCTGCGGTCCAGGCAGAAACGGATGGCCCGGTAGCCCAGGAATGGATTTTCATCTTTCTTTAATCCCATATATGGAATCTCTTTGTCGCCGCCGATATCCAGTGTACGGATAATCACAGGCTTGCCGTTCATGGCAATGGCTACCTTCTGATACGCCTCAAACTGCTCGTCCTCAGTCGGCATGGAATTCCGGTCCATAAACAGGAATTCCGTACGGAACAGGCCAATGCCTTCTGCGTCGTACTGAAGAACCTTGTCCACATCTTCCGGTTTGCCGATGTTGGCAACCAGTTCGATGGTCACTCCATCCTTCGTTACGGTTGGCTTTCCGATGTACTGGTCCAGTTCCTTCTTTTCTTTTAAATAAGCGGTTCTCTTTGTCTCATATTCCGCAGTGACCGTTTCCTCCGGATTCACGAATACGATTCCTTCCGATCCGTCCAGAACCACAGTATCTCCGTCCTTTACATTGTTTATGAACCCCTCTACCGCAACCACCGCCGGGATCTCCAGGGCTCTTGCCAGAATCGCGCTGTGAGAGGTCTTTCCGCCTAATTCCGTTACAATACCACATACATTGTCCGGATTGATACCGGCCGTCATGGATGGAGTTAAATCCTTTGCAACGATGATGCTGCCAGCCGGCAGTGAGGCGATATCCACGGAACTGACACCGAGTAATATCTTCTGCATACGTGTCTTGATATCACGCATATCGGTTGCTCTCTGCTGCATCAGCTCGTCTCCCATGGACGCGAACATATCGGCATACATGTTGCAGACGTTCTCGATCGCGTATTCACTGCACGCATTCTCCCCTGCGATCGTGTTCTCTATCTCGCCTGTCAGCATCGGATCAGAAAGAAGCATTAAATGACCGTTTAAAATCTCGGCCTCCTTCTCTCCCACTCTCGTAGCCAGATCCTTAGCCAGAGCATCCGTCTCCTCCATCGCCTGATTTAGGGCCGCACGGAAACGTTCCTTCTCAGCCGCTGCATCGGAGATCGTCTCCTTCTTAATCACCAGTTCTGTCTCTTCCACGATAGCGGCTTTCCCAATGCCGATACCCGCAGATGCGCTTGTTCCTTTCATCATAACAAGACCTCCTTATTAATTATAAAATAAATTTATTCGCCCAGTCCGTCTTCGACAGCCTGAACCATGGCAGCCAGAGCCTCTTTTTCGTCCACTCCCTCACAGACGAATTCAATCTCATCGCCGCTTTTTACGCAGGCGCCCAATACGCTGAGCACGCTCTTTGCATTGGCGGTGGTATTTTTAAAACGAAAATTCACCGAAGACTTGAAGTTCATAGCTTCCTTACAAAGAATCCCCGCCGGCCGTAAATGAAGGCCGGTAGGATTCTTTATGACAACTTTAGCACTGACCATATTCTATCCCTCCACACATCGTTACTGATTCTTATTCTGCTGCTTTTTTTGAAGTACCGGCGGTTGCTGGTTCATCCGTCTCCTGGTCAGCTGTCGTCTGTCCAGGACCTTCACTCTCATCCTCGTTATCAGAGACAACAGTCACTTCAAAGTCAGAATAATTCACCACTTCAAACCCTTCTCCCACCTCGAAGGTAAGCTTACCTGCATGGGTTCCAGGCTCCAGTCCGGTCATATCGAGCGCGGCATTCAAATCCTTAATATCCAGTGTATCCAAATCTTCCTTCAGCCCCCTGACCGTCACATCCACGCTGTCCTTGCTGAAGGTATACTCATAATCAGGGTCTGAACCACTGCTGGCTAAATCGGCCAGCTTAAGAGTGTAGGACTTTGTCGTCAGCGGTTCTACCTTTAAGGTAACCGTCACCTGGCTCTGGGCATTCGGTGCGATCGTCGTGCTCGGAGGCAGATAATCGTTCAGATCAAGATGGATCACCTTGTCTGTAGTCGCTCCGTCGATGGTAAGCTTGTCATCGACAACAGAAAGCGCATTGACAGACGCCAGCACTGACTTCGTCGCAACCACAGGAACAACTTTCAAGTCGCTCTCCACTCCTGTGAACCGGTAGCCGGGGGCCACAGTTCCTTTCACTTCGAAATTCAGTGTCAGTTCCTTGGCCTTCAGGATCGCCATGTTATAATGGATGTTTTCCGGAGTAATCGTCAGTTCATCTCCGAGATCCGTCAGTTCTTTATCGTTCGCGTCATAGCACTTGGGCGTTACGTAGCCATCTAAGTCCGCGTTGGCTCCTTCCCGGTTAATCTCAATACCGATCGACGCAATCTTGCCAATCACGGATTCCGGCGCGCGCGCCACCACGTAATCGGAGGACAGGGTGGTAATT
This sequence comes from Hungatella hominis, assembly GCF_014288005.1. Taxonomy (NCBI): domain Bacteria; kingdom Bacillati; phylum Bacillota; class Clostridia; order Lachnospirales; family Lachnospiraceae; genus Hungatella; species Hungatella hominis. The sequence goes on along the minus strand of NZ_JACOPB010000001.1, from coordinate 324,865 downwards.
CCTGACGCGTAGCCGTCTTCCACCTCTCCTACGTAATTCACCTTTAAGTCAAACTTCTTATTCTGCATGGCTTCCGTTTTCACATGGAGAACCATTGGCTTCGCCGTCACTTCCCCGTTTCTGATCAGGGATACCTTGTTTTTATTCACCTCTATGGTGACCGGCACCGCGCCTGTCACATCGTTATAGTCCTTTAAATCAATATACGCGCTGAAATCGGATTCCCGGAACAGCGAGCTGTTTCTCGTGTTTACCTGGTAACTTACTGTAACGCTGTCCTTGCCGATAATTTCATACGTCAGATTGGCATTATCCAGGATTTCCTTATTACGGACATCCACCGGGATTGTAAACGGCTGTCCGGAAACAACGGGATTAGAAATGTTGACAATCGCCATCCAGATAACAAAGGCAAGAACGAGAGAAACGACTTTCAGGCCGAGATTATTTAGCAATTTTTCCTTCATTTTTCCGCCTTCCCTTCAATATCTTAAATCTGCTGCCTTCTCCTTCCACGTGTTTGATATCCATAAGCAGTTCCCGCAGCGCATCCGCGTCAACCGCGCGCTTTAATCCGCCTTCCGAAGCGACAGAGACACGCCCCGTCTCCTCAGAGACCACGATGGTCAGACTGTCTGTTACCTCGCTGACGCCAACCGCGGCACGGTGCCTCGTTCCCAGTTCCTTGCTGATGGACATGTTGTCGGACAGCGGTAAATAGCATGTCGCAGCCGCCACCCGGTTACCGTGTATGACCACCGCCCCATCGTGGAGTGGTGTGTTGTGTTCGAATATATTAATCAGAAGCTGGCTTGACACCAGACCGTTAATCTCAATGCCGGTTCGTTCGATCTCCTTTAAGGAGTCGCCGCGCTCTATCACCATGAGTGCTCCCGTCTTTACCTTGGCCATCTCAAAAGTAGCTTTCACCAGCTCGTTGATCGTCCGGTCGGTAAATGCGGAATTGTCCTTTCCGTCATCAAAGGTAAGAATTCCTGTAAGCGGGTTTCTGCTTCCCAGCTGTTCCAGCGCCTTTCGAAGCTCCGGCTGGAAGATCACGATCGCCATCGTCACTGCCGGCGTCGCTATCGTATTTAAAATCCACTTGATATTATCAAGACGGAAGATATAGGTCAGCACATAGAAAAACAGTATTAACAGAATTCCTTTTAAGAGAGTCCAGGCTCTCGTATTCATAATCCAGACAAGCAGCTCATAAAGCAGTATCGCTATGATAATAATCTCAACGAGATTCGTCTTGGTTATCCTTGGTAAGAAAGAAACCCAGGAATATAATCCATCTATAATATCTGCCACGAAAGTCCACCTCCCTTTTTCCAGTTTCGCCTAACGCTGTGGTCTCTGGAGTTTTCTGGCATTTATTTTTTGAACCTTTACGTCGGGCGTGCTCACCGTCATCTTCGGCACCGCCTTCACGTAATAATAATAATCGTCATCCTCAAACTGAACGTATTCGGTCCGCGAATAATCCACTGCGAAGACGAAAAACGTATAAATCCCCGACAAGATTAAAGAAACCACCACTCCTATAATGAGCTCACTTACCGGAACTGATACATCCATGGTAATATCTCCGATAAAAATCACCACCAGCTGGGCGATGGTACCCGCCACAATAGCGATGATCCAGGAGTAGTCGAAAGACATATTCTTAAGAATGAACACTACAATGATCGCAGCCGCAAAAGCCGCAATCAGCACTAACATCAGCTTATTCCCGAAGAGGCTCTTCACGATCTGGGAAAAGCGCTGCATCATATCGGCTGATATCTCATTGGTCAGAACCCCCGCGTTCTGTTTGACATACAGAAGCGTATAATAGATAAAAATGCCGCACCCCACCGGAATCACGGAAATCATGCCGCCTGAAAGGCCGACAATCAGTGGAATCGCGTACGGAATCTTCAGTACGAAAAAGATCGGTGTGAGGATCAGAAGACAGCTGTCACCGGGATGGAAGCCGTAGTATAAAAGTGCAACCACCAGGACAAACACCGCCATAACCAGTGTAACCTCAAAGGATACCGCCCATAAGTGAGCCAGCATAAACGCCGCCGCCAGAAAGCTGATCGCACTGTATGGCAGAAACGAACACGCCAGCGCCAGCACCAGAGGAACGAGCGGATTCGTTAGCTTTGTCATGAAACCGATATTCCGGTTCATCAGCCAGAACGCAAGGTAACTGTATACAAACTTGATTACCGGCGTAATATAAATGTCAAACTTTGCATAAAATTCCTTTAATCGTTCCTTGAAAACAAGAAGACTCATCATTGGGTCCGTCCTCCTTTAGTCCGCGCTCCGGGTCTGGAATTACCTTCATAACGTTTGTCCAGCCTCTTAAGTTTTGCCATATAGACCTTCATCCCACGGCTCGCGTAGTCGTATCGCCTCGCATAAATGCACAGGCTTATGATGAGGTAGACCACCAGTCCGGCCAGATAGATCAAGCCCACCTTCATACCCAGTTCAATGAGACTCTCGATCCGCATGACATTCAGCCACTTTTCAATATCACAGAGCACCCACAAGACAAGGCCCAACAGAAAACTCAGGGTATAACTGAAAAAGGAACGCAGCAGTTTGCTGCTGATATAATCACTTTTAAAATACCGGTTTACGGGAAATATCCTGTTCCCCTCTTTTTTCTCGAACATGGCGAGGTTCGTCATGATTTTGATTTTTTCTTCACTCAGCATAGGCTCTCCTCAATACACCATAACATATCATCTTATTATAGCATAGAACTTTTTACTTGGCGAGACCCATCTGGAGATTTTTATAATTTTGTAAAGTTCAAAACCGGGGACACCCCTGTAAAATACAGGAAAATCCCCGGCCACATACACTTATTTCTTCATGATTTCGAAAACTTTTATTCGTACCGCAGCGCGTCGATCGGGTCTTTTTTCGCCGCCTTTGACGCCGGATACAGGCCAAAGAACAGGCCGACCAGAGCGGAAAAGCCAACCGCCACGACGACGACCTGGGGTTTCACTACCACAGAAATTCCGAACATCGCGCCGCCGCCCATGACCAGCCCCGCGCCGATCATCACGCCGAGAATGCCTCCCAATGCGGACAGAATCGCGGATTCCGTCAAAAACTGTATCATAACATCCCGAGTCTTCGCCCCAAGGGCCTTTCTGATTCCGATTTCCCTGGTTCTTTCCGTTACAGACACCAGCATGATATTCATGATTCCGATTCCTCCGACCAGCAGAGAAATGGCCGCTATCCCGCCTACAGCGGCGGACAGGCTGCTCATCATGCTGTCGTTCCCCTTCATCTCATCGAGTGCAGAATAAAATGTCACATCCGCCGGCTGCCGATCCTTAAGCCTTGCAAGATAAGGGACCATACGCCCAGACAGTTCGTTCATATCCGTCCCTTCTTTCGCATAAAAGTTCAGCTGGAACAGATAATCATTGGGCCACGAAAGGATTGTGTACGGGATAAATCCCTCCTTCGTCTGCCCCGGCATCATGGACATCATCATCGCTTCGAACGGTGTCATCTCTTTTTTATATACTCCGACTACATTATAATCGTCCGTCTCGCCATAGACCGTGGTCCGCAGCGTCTTGCCAACGGCATTTTCCGTTCCGAAGAGCTCCAGCGCGCCCTGCGCTTCCAGAACCACATTCTTTTTACGCCCCTTAATATCAGCCTCATTTAAATTCCGTCCGTATAGAATATTGATCTTCTGTACGTCAGGATAATTGTAATCGATACCCTGGAACTGGAATTTCACTTTTTTCCGGCCAAACAGCGCTTCACTGCTGTAGTAGGCGTTGGTATCCATATACTCAATATCGTCATGAAATACTTCTTTAATCCGTTCCATTTGCTCTAAATTAAAGTAATCGCTGTCCCGCATATCTCCGCCGTCGGATGGCCAGATATAGATGATCGCCCGCGTCATACCCACATTGGCATATAAATCGGCTACCATGGAACGCATGGTGTCGCCGATGGACACGATCGCAATCACCGAACCGATACCGATGATGATTCCCAGCATGGTGAGAAAGGAACGCATCTTATTCGCTTTGATGGCATGCAGTGCCATAAACATATTTTCAAGCAGCATGATGGTCTCTCCCTTCCCTATTCATAGCGCAGCGCATCGATAGGATCGGCCTTTGCCGCCTTTGATGCCGGATACAGGCCAAAGAAGATTCCAACCAGGGCGGAAAATCCGACCGCCACAATGATTACGGACACCTTCACAACAGGGACCATCCCCATGGCGCTTCCGCCGATCATGACAATCCCCACTCCCAGCAGAATTCCGATCACGCCTCCACAGGCCGACATAAGCGCCGACTCTGTCAAAAACTGCATCATGATATCGCCGGTACGGGCCCCCAGAGCCTTCCTGATTCCGATCTCCCTGGTACGCTCCGTCACGGATACCATCATGATATTCATGATACCGATACCGCCTACCAGCAGGGAAATCGCTGCAATGCCGCCTACCGCGGCAGACATACCGCCGAGCACGCTGTCCACGCTTCCCATCTGTTCCACGACAGACTGGGTCATGATATCCGTTACCGGCCTTCCTTTTATCTTTGCAACGTAGCGGGCAATCTCAGGCAGAAATGTCTTCATGTCCACGCCGTCCTTCACATAGAAGTTCAAATCCTGAAAATAATCGCTGGGGCGGGTGAGAATCGTATAGGGCATAAAGCCCGACTGCGTCTGGCCGTTCCCCATCATCATCGCCTCCAGAGGCGACAAATCCTTGCGGTAGACGCCTACCACTGTATATTCCTCGGTGGTTTTATTGATTGTCATACGGAATGTTTTGCCGACACAATTGGCTGTCCCGAACAGCTGCTCCGCACCCTTATCTTCCAGCACCACGTTATTCCTGCGCCCTCTTACATCGGCCTCGCTCAATTCACGGCCGTAAATAATGTTCGTGGGCTGCACCTTCGTATAATTGTAATCAATCCCCTGAAACTCGTATTTTACCTTGTTTCTTCCATAAACTGCCTCGGTGCTGGCATAGGCGTCGCTGTCCATATAGGATATCTTGTCATGAAACACTTCCTTCGCCCGGTCCAGTTCGTCCAGGGTGAAATAATCGCTCATTCGAAAATCATCGACACGCCAGGATACCATCACGATCGCCCGGTTCACACCTATGTTTTTATAGGCATCCGCGTAGAGGGACCGCATGCTGTCACCGACAGAAACGATGGCGATCACCGACGCGATACCGATGATGATTCCCAGCATGGTAAGGAAAGAGCGCATCTTGTTAGACCGGATGGCGTGGAGCGCCATGGTCATATTTTCTAGCAGCATGGCGTCCCTTCTTTCTGCATTTTCACTGCTTCCTCTTCCGTAAGCTCCTTCGGAATATTTCTCTTATCACTCACCACCTGGCCATCCCGGAACCGGATAATTCGCTCCGTGAATGCGGCGATGTCTTCCTCATGGGTAACCACAACGACCGTGGCGCCTTCCTTGTGCAGCCTGGAAAACAGTTCCATGATCTCCACGGAAGACGCGGTGTCTAAGTTACCGGTTGGCTCATCTGCCAGAATCAGCGGCGGTTCATTAGCCAGCGCCCTGGCGATGGCGACTCTCTGCCGCTGTCCGCCGGAGAGTTCGTTCGGCATGTGTTCATACCGCTCTCCCAGGCCCACGCGCTCCAGAAGCTCCAGCGCGCGCTGTTCCCGCATTTTCTTTGATTTATGGGCATACGTCATGGGCAGTTCTACGTTCTTCAGTGCCGATGTTCTCGAAATCAGGTTGAAGGACTGAAATACAAAGCCGATCTTTCTGTTCCTGATCGCAGACAGCGCGTCGGGACTCATGTCGGCCGTATCGATTCCATCCAGATAGTAATGGCCCATAGTCGGACGGTCCAGGCACCCCAGAATGTTCATCAGGGTGGATTTTCCGGATCCGGACTGTCCCATGATCGCCACAAATTCTCCCCGCTTAATGGTCAGATTGATTCGTTTCAGGCCCAGAACCTTGATGGATCCGGTATCGTATATCTTCACCATATCCACCAGCCGGATCAGGTCATCCGATACATTCTCGGTCATGTAGGAAGGAAGCCTTTTTTCCCTTTTCCACATATTGCTTCCTCCTTTACTGTGCGGCCGGAACAGCTACAACGGTCATGCCGTCTGTAAGATTTGCCGCCGGTGTCTCAACGATCTGCATTCCCTCGGTCAGTTTTCCTTCTTCCGCCGGGATCACTTCCACCTGAATATCACTCTCAACTCCGGTGGTCACAGGGATCATATGGGCGATGTTGTCTTCTATCGTTACGATTGCGGTGCTGCCATCCGGCTGCTGAAGCAGAGCGGAAACCGGAACGACCCACGCATCCTCCGCCTTCTGCAGTTCGATCTTTGCCTTCGCAGTAATGCCTGCAATCAACCGTGTATTCTGGTCAATAATGCGGACCGTCGTCGGGATCACGCGCTCCGTGGAACCGTTTCCTTTTTCCTCACCGGTCGGGGAAATGGCTGTCACCTCGCCCTTCACAACCTCGCCGTTTAAGATATCCGCGCTGATCTCTACCGGCTGGCCAATCTGGACTTTACCGATGGAATACTCACTGACATTGATCTTCATCTCCAGTACGTCCAGATTCTCGATAATGAACATCGGCTTGTCGTCATCTGTCTTATCCGCAAAACGGCCTACCTTACAGTTGACCCGTACCACCGTACCGGCGATCGGGCTGGTCACACGCGTATTTTCCAGCAGTTCCTTCTTCTGGTCCAGTTCGAAAGCCGCGTTCTCAATCTGAAGGGAATACGATTCATTGGCCACTGGTCTGCCGTCTTTTAATGTAAATGTCTTTAAATCGCGCTGTGCATTGTTCAGTGCGTCGGAAGCGGTCTCCAGCTCCAGCTGGGAGGCACTTCCCGACTGGAACAGTACATTTGTTCTGTCGTAATTGGCCTTGGCGGCATCGTAATCCTGCTTTGCCTTGGCATAGCCGTTCTCAGCCTCGATCTGTTTCTCATTATATGTAGTAACTGCAAGGTCATAGGCATTCTGAGCGATATCAACCTCTTTTTTCGCATCCTTCTCATCCAGAGTGGCCAGCAGCTGGTCCTTTTCCACACGGTCTCCCTCTTTTACCGGGATCTCCAGAATCTCTGCGTGTAAATTGGATACCACCTCCACACTGTCCGTTCCCTCGACGGGACCGCTTACGGAAAGCATCTCCACCACTTCGCCCCTGGTCAGAGGGAATGTAGATGCCATCATCTGGGGCGCCTTGCCTCCGCCCATCACTTTGGAGGCTCCGAAAATAACCACCACCGCGATGGCGACGCCAGCGAGGACTTTTTTCTTGCCGCTCCATTTTTTACGGCGTCCTCTTTCTCCGTTTTTCTTCTTCTTTTTTTTCTTCTTGCCGGAAGTGTCTTCTTCCATGAGCTCTTTCAGTTCTTCGTTAAAATCCTCGTCGCTCATCGGATCTTCCATCACCGGTACAGGCTTCGCCCCGCCCCTCCGGCTGCGCTCCGGCTGAACGGTTTTCTCTTCCGCTGCAAAGGCCTCAGCATCGGCCACGACATCATCCATCTTTACCTGGATATCGTCCGCCTCTTTACCGTCTATTTCCACGTGGTTGAATTCGTCTTTCATACGTCTCTTTCCTCCTGATTAATATCTCGCTCCATTCTCCCCCATTATAATGGCATCTCATAATCTTTTACAACAATAAATTCTTATAATTTTCTAAAGTTTTTACCAAATTTACCATTATTTTTGTAAAATAAATTTTTATTGATCCGATAAAAAAAGAAGAGACCTGCCAGCGGCCCCCTCTTTCTTACCGTTCGTTAAATAAATCACACATCCCAGAATTTCTTTTCAAAGTCCTCCAGAAGCAGCGGTTTTGATATGTAATATCCCTGAATGCAGTCGGCCTCCAGGGAACAGACCGTGTCCAGCTCATTCTTTCGTTCTACGCCTTCCACGCATACGGAAATCCCCACTCTGTGACAGAGCTGGATGACCGAACCGATAAATGACCGGTTAAATTCATTCTCTTCATCCCCGATGGCGGTGATAAACAGGCGGTCGATCTTCACGATATCAGCCGGCGACTGGGACAGCATACCCAGAGAAGAGTATCCGGTTCCGAAATCGTCCATGGCAATTTGTATATTCAAATTCCGCAGAAGCTTAAAGGCTTCTTTTAGCGCCTCCATATCCGTGACGAAACAGCTCTCCGTCAGTTCCAGCACGATGTGGGCGGGCGGAAGATCATATTGATTCAGAATCTGTCTCACGAAATCAATAAAAGACTCGTCGAGCATCTGCAGATAGGAAATATTTACATTCATAATAAAATCAGGCTGATAGCGGAGCCACTTTTTGCAGGTTCGCACCGCCTCCTCCAGAACCCATTTTCCGACCGGCACAATCAGGCCGCAGGCTTCCAGAAGCGGTATGAATTCAACCGGCGAAACTACTCCGTAAGACTCGCAGGACCATCGAAGCAACGCCTCGGCGCCAGAGACCCGCAGCGTCTCCGAATGCACAAACGGCTGATAGACGAGGTGAAATGCTTCCATCCCGTTCATCACACTGAGCTGAAGACGGCTGGAAAGCTCCAGCGCGCGTCTTCTGATGCGCATCATATCCTGAGAAAAAAATGTGACCGTATTTTTTCCATTCTGTTTGGACACCTCGAGAGCGCTTAACGCGCAGGTCAGAAGTTCCTGATAGCCACTGCCATCTTTTCCCATTATAGCTACGCCGACAGACACCGTAAGAAAATACGAACTGTCATCGATCTTATGGGGCCTGTTGCAGTATGCATGTATCTTCTGATACAACGCCCGCAGTTCCTCTTCCCCCGCGCCGGGATAAACGATGGCAAACTCATCGCCGTCAAACCGGTACATGGCCGCCTCAGAGGGCAGAAGCTGCTGAACGCTCTGTGCAAACTGGCGCAGTACAGCATCACCAAAGATGTGGCTGTTTAAATCATTAATTCTCACGAAATCGTCCAGTCCCAAAAGAAGGATACCGCCTTCTGCGTTTTCCTCATTTTCAAATATCCGGCCGACTTCCTTCTCACACTCCCGGTTGGTAAACAGCCCTGTCGTATAGTCAATCTTGCCTTTGCTGCCGAGATCTGTGACCACTCCGGCAAAAATAACAGGCTCGCCCTCATCATTTCTCTTCAGCACACCGCGGCAGCATACCCAGACGTACTCTCCCTTTCGGTTAAGCACCTGGTATTCCACGTCGTGCACATCGGTCTCACCATTCAGCATCACCTCGATCGATCTGGAATACCGTTTGAAGTCTTTAGGGTTGATCAGATCCCCCCAAACAGAAACGAGTCCCGGCACAAGTCTTCCTTCCAGCTCGAAATCTTTCTGCATATTCGGGGATACCAGTGCGACATCAGTCTTCATGTTAATAATATAAATATAATTATCCGTGCTTCTGACCAGAGCGCCGTAAAACATACCGGCATCTGCGCCAAACTCGGCAAAAAGTTCATCCTCTGAAGCCATTGTTTCCCCTTCTTCCTGTGTACGGTTTCCTTATATGATTTCTTTATGTCTATACTGTGTGGTGTTCTCTATGATGTTTTCTATATGATGTTTTCTGTGGAATTCTTCCCGCGTTCTTTAATACATTGTACTATACAGGCTGTTTTACTTTTTCTGCACTGCTATAATCAGCATCATTGGCCGCCTCATCTCGTCCTCCATCCCCGGAATGTCCATCATCTCTTCCGGCGGCTGCGGTTCGATAATATTCTTAAACGCAAATCCGTTGAAAAGCAGTGTATTCAAATATGTGGTCAGTGTCCGGTGGTATTTGGTCACGTGCTCGCCAAGGAATACTGCCTCCCGCTCACCTTCATAATAGTAGCGGTCCACTGGGAAATGAAGAATCCTGCCCTCTTCATCATAGCACCAATCCTGATCCCCGCGCGAAGTGAACACCGGATGCTCCACGGAAAATACAAATGCTCCCTCCGGAGCCAGCCAGCCGTTTATCTTTCGGACAAGCTGCTTGAAGTCTCTGACGTAATGAAACGCCAATGAGCTGATCACGACGTCAAAGGATCCGGCCGGAAAATCCAGATCCTCCATGGCACTGCAGCGGTATTCAATCGCCTCATGGCTGTTTTTCTGCTTCGCGGCGGCCAGCATCTTCTCGGAAATGTCTGTTCCCAGGACGTATTGTGCTCCATTCTGAGCGGCATACAGACAGTGCCAGCCATAACCACAGCCCAGATCCAGGACCCGTTTGCCGTTAAATTCAGGGAGAACTTTCTGTAACTCAGACCACTCACCGGCCCCTTTTAAGCCCTGCTTCGAGCGGTCCATCTCGCTGTACTTCTTAAAAAATAACTCATCATCGTATTTATTTTCCTTCACAGTCCGGTTTCCTGCCTTTCTGCCATGCTGTCCTTCTTTGTCCTGGTCTGTTATAGGGATCCGGGACATTCTATGGTTGCTCTATTTTACCATATTTGTAATAATTTTACTATCAAAAGATTTTTCTGCCCGGCTGATAAGATATATTGAAATAATAAAAATGCAGCTCCAGAGATTGACACTGCAAATCTCCAAGGCTGCATTTTATTCAATTATCTTCTGTACTAATGGCGGCTCTGTTTTATTTTACTTTTTACTGCCAGCCCCATTTAATGCCGCTGCTACCACATTTTGAGGCGCCCCCTCCAGGAAATGCTTTAAATTATCTACCGCAATATCCATCAGCCTTTTTCTCGAATCTCTGGAAGCCCACGCAATATGCGGCGTGATAATAGTGTTCGGTGCTGTCATCAAAGGGTTATCCTCTCTGACCGGTTCCTCAGACACCACATCTACCGCTGCTCCTGCCACTTTACCGCTTAAAAGAGCGTCTTTTAAATCCTGTTCCACAATCAAAGGACCTCTGGAATCATTGATAATCATGACACCGTCCTTCATCCTGGAAATCGTATCGCGATTAATGATTCCTCTGGTGCCGGAGTTCAAAGGGCAGTGCAGACAAATTACATCTGCTTTCGCCAGCATTTCTTCAAACTCCGCATAACGGCAATGTTCTGTCTCCAGTTCTTTTCTATGGACTGCATCAAATACTTTCACTTCCATACCGAGCGCTTCTGCTATTCTGGCCGTTTTCTGTCCAATCCGGCCAAATCCTATAATGCCCATAGTTTTGCCCGCCAGCTCGATGAGGGGATAATTCCAGAAACACCAGTCCTCACTTCGTGCCCATGCGCCTGATTTTACACAGTCAGAGTGATCTCCTACATGATGGCATAATTCCAGCAGAAGCGCTATGGTATATTGAGCAACTGCATCGGTTCCGTAGGCTGGAACATTTGTAACTGTGACTCCTGCTTCCCATGCAGCCGCTGTATCAACAACATCATATCCTGTCGCAAGTACACCAATATACCTAAGAGACGAACAGGACTGAATCGTTTTGCGTGATATTGGTGTCTTATTTGTAAATACTGCTTCCGCGTCCTTTATCCGCTCCTCAATTTCCGAAACCGGTGTTCTGTCATATATTGTCAGTTCACCATATGCAGCTAAGTCTTCCCAGGATAAATCACCGGGATTTTCTGTATAACCATCCAATACTACAATTTTCATAAGTATTATTCCTCCAACAATGCCCACGCACGGTTAATCACTCGTTTCGTGTTCGCCAGAATAATCTCTCCGTCCTCGTTATTCCATGGTTTTACTTCCAATGACAGAACATACGGCTTCCTGGAGTTGAAAAATCCCTCACTTTTCAAAATCCGGAAGAAATCCAGAAGTTCCGGCGTGTCATTGGCACTGCCTGGAAAGCCAAATCGTGGATGCTGGTCTCCATAGGCTTCCAATGATTCCTTCACAACCGCGTTCCCAATATGGAAATGCGTAATATACGGGCGCAAAGTACGAATCACAAACTCTGAGGTCTCATATGTAGTCGGAAAATGGGACAAATCTACCAACAAGCCAAAATTGCTGCAGCGTTTCCTCATTTCAGCAGCAAATTCTGCCGCAAGAGGTGCCGGTCCAATCAGAGCTGCCTTATCCATGTTGTAATCGAACACTTCCAATTCCACTGTCATCTTTTTTTCCGCAGCATAAAGACAGACATTCTCACAGGTTTTTATAAGCTGCCCAAAAGCCTCCCCTTTCGTCTCTTCCTCCCACTTTCCAGCCAGAAAAGCAATACCCCCAGCCCCCATATACTGTGCCTCATCGACAGCATCCATTAGAATTTTCTGAGCCTCCAGGCGCTTCTCCTCATCTATGTCATTAGGATTTTTCCCTGCTCCCAGAAGTCCTGGCTGCGCTCCGTAGCAGACTTTCATATGGGATTGTGCAAGCATATCACGTACTTGCCCGCGCACTTTTGCATCTTCTATGTGTGTAATTTCAATGGCGCTCAAATATTCGTCACATGCAATCTTTTTCACTGCTTCTAAAAGCGGATATGACTGGGGCGGATATGACATCCACGCTATTGTTCCAACGTCAAAATACTTTTGTATTGGATCTTTCATACACTGCCTCCTGTTAAATATTCCATACCTTCGTAAAACAAATCCCATGTTTTCTTTACATCAATGTCATATACCCTCACCATCTGTCCATGTTTGTGAGTATGCTGAAAATACATAAATCTAGTCATCTCCGGCACGTCTGTAATCTCATACATCGCCCAGGCGGGCTGGTAAAGGAAAGAGAAATCTCCCATATCAAAGAATCCTTTGTCGCTTTGGCCAAACCATTTCTTCCTGTCCCTGAACTCATGCAAAAATTTACCCAATTCTCCCAACGGTGCAAGTTTTTCTTTTGTCTCCTCATAAGAGGCACAAATAAAGGTTCCCGTATCAAACCAGATAAGAGGGACTTCTGATTCAAGCAGAGTCTGTGTTGCTATGATATCTCCATATACATTAAACTGTTCATTTCGCTCCGGCCATGTATGTTCGCTTCTTGCATGAAACACATAACGAACTCTGGATATAATTTCCGGTGCCTTTAACAGTGCACAGGCCAGATCTGTGGCAGCTCCGATCCCAACAACCCATAACGGATCCTGCGGTGTTGATTCCATGGCCTTCCGGATAATCAGATTAACGCCTTCACTATCAACCGGTGTATTACGATACTGCATTGGGTGAGAACCTTCGGCTATTGGAAATTTATTTTCCATACCGGCCTTTTCAAGCAGCTCTTTCAACAGTTTAAAAGATTGTTCCTTGGAATCGGAAGGGCCATTTCCGGAAAAATGAGCTGCAACAATACCCTCAATTTTAAATCGCTCCGGATGGCCGAAAACAATTGCCAGAGCGTAGAGATCATCAATTTCGTTTGCTACATCTGAGTCAATCAGGATTCTCACGATCTCTCCTCTGGGAGGGATCTGCGGTATAATACGATAATTCATAATAATCAATATCCTTTCCTGTCCTTTGAGGACAAAGTCTTAAACATACACAGCCTGTCACGATTTTACACCTCCGGCAACCATTCCTTCAATAAAATGCTTCTGAAGCAGGAGAAACGCCAGTATTCCCGGTACCATAACCAGCACCGAGGCTGCAAACGCATAATTCCACTGTGTGACAAATTCTTCAAAGAAATTAAAGATAGATGGAGTCAAGGTCCTCATTTTTTCACTCTGCAGCAGCACCATCGGCATCATAAAATCATTCCATATCCACATAATGTTTAAAATAATGACAGTCGTAACAGAAGATTTCATCAAGGGAAAAATAACTTTCCAAAATGTTCGAAATGCTCCGCTTCCGTCTATAGCGGCTGCTTCTTCCAGTTCTGCAGGAATTGTTTTTATAAAACCAGTAAACAGAAACACAGCAAACGGGACTGCTGCAGCCGTATAATATACAATCAGGCTGATGTGAGTATTTACTAGTCCGGTTTTATAGAACAGCCGTACCAGCGGAATCATAATTGCCTGTCCCGGAATCATAATCGTAGCCAGAAAAAAAAGATACATTGCCTGATTAAAGTGAGTGCGGTATCTGGCTATGGGATATGCTGCCATAGAGCCAATTATGACAATAAACAAAATCGATCCGCCGCATATTACCACCGTATTAAAAAATGCTCTGGGATAATCCATTTTTGTCCATGCTACCACGTAATTTCCAAATTCCAGTACAGAGGGTAGTCCAACCGGATTGCGCATCAGATCACCGGTCGACTTTAGCGACGAGAACACCAGATTCATCACCGGAAACATATAAATAACGGTAAAAAGAATCATAACCAGTTCTAATAAAATTTTTCGCAGCCTAAGCTTTTGCATAATACTCCTCTCCGTCCTACTGATATACCGCGTCTTCCTTCTTTCTTAAATAAGAAGAGATGAGCAAAGAGACAACCAATACAATTCCAAATAAAATAACTGAGATCGCGGATCCAAAACCGGCTTTTCCACTATAGAAGAAAGTCTGTGAATACATCAGTGTGGTAAGTGTCTCTGAAGCAAAACCGGGACCTCCCCTCGTCATGGAATAGATTTCATCGAATACTTTGAGTCCCTGAATTATCGCATTTAAGATGCCGACAGTAAAAGACGGGATAATCAGAGGCGCTGTTATATATTTAAATTTGCTGAAGCCTGATGCACCGTCAATATCTCCGGCTTCATATAAATCCTTTGGTACCGTCTGCAGACCGGCTAAATAGATAACCATATATTTTCCTGCTATCTGCCAGATTGATACGACAAGTACCGCATAAAGAGCCAGATTTGGATTTCCAAGCCAATCCTGATTTAAAAAGGAGATTCCTGTATATTTTTCAATTAAATATCCTACGCCATATTCCGGGTGGTACAGATATGTCCATGTATATCCGCTGATTACAAGACTAATCATCGTCGTGCTTAAAATACAGGTTCTTAACAGCTTCTGAGTCTTCAATCCGGAATTTAAAGCGAGGGCAAGAGCAAGACCCACAACGTTCTTGAACACTGCAGCCAGCACCGCATAAATGAGCGTATTTTTCAGGGCGCCTCTGGCGCCGTCCATTTTAAAAAAGTTTATGAAGTTATCAAACCCGACAAACTTCATGGACGGCTCCAGAATGTCCCATGAAAACAGCGAATAGTAAAAATTTTGAAAAATAGGAATAATGTCCACGCAAACAACAAGCAGGATGGCAGGCAACATAAACAGCAGTGATTGATAAAAAATTCTTTTTCGCCTGACCATAGATATTCATACTCCTTCTCTTCAGATTTATTTCATGCTCTGATACTCTTCATTAAGCCAGTCAATCATCTGTTTTGTGTCAATCTGACGGCCTACAAATTCCTGAAGTTTCTTTTTCCAGTTGTTAGACATTCCCGCCGGCCACCGGTCATGAGCGCCCAGCGCAAATTTTTCCGTACTCACAAATTTACTGTAGAAATCCTGTAAAGCAGGATCCGTTCCAGTTGCAGGCACATCCGTCAAAATTGTAGGCTGCGCATTGTCGCGATACAAAGCCTCATTGACTTCCGGATCAGACCATATTTCCATGAATCGCCTCGCCGCCTCCTTGTTTTTCGATTTGCTGCTCACTGCAAATCCAAGACCACTCTTCCAGTTGGCATACAGTTCTTCACCTGCATTATTAACGGGTGTAGCTGTCAACCCCAGATTCATGTCCGGAGCAACCTTTCTGATTTCCGATATTGTGGAAGATGTGTGAATCATCATTGCCGTTTTTCCCGTTGCAAAATCGGCAATTGCCTGGGAACTGTCTGTCGACAGAATTGCATCTCCAAAATATTTTTTGTCCAGTAGAGTACCATATTTATCAAACAGTTCAACCCAGCCCGGATAAGAGAAGTCCAGTTCTCCAGAAGCAAGCTTTTTATCAAAATCTGGTTCTCTGCCATATCCCAGTGTTGCAAAAGCTGAATTCGTATATCTCATAATTACCCAGTCATCTTTGAAACCTGATGCGAATGGCTGCACTCCATTTTTCTGGAATGTCTCGCAGACTGCAAGCAGCTCATCAAAATTCTGCGGCACGGATAACCCCAACTGATCAAACAGGTCCTGGTTATAAAGAAGTCCTTCTCCGCCTACGTTAAAACACATGGCGTACAGGTCGTTTTCATAAGAGAATTCAGAATTAATGGTTCCTGGTATTCTGGAAACCCATGGCTCATCCGTCAATTTTTCCAAATAACCTTTTTGTGCATAGTCAGACGTACGGCTTCCCGGCCAGACCGTCATAATATCCGGCGCTTCTCCGGCTGAAAGTTTTGTTTTAAGTACAGTCTCGTATTGGGTTGCCGAACCCAGTTCTACATTAATCTTCAAATTTGGATTTTCTTCCTTCATCTTTTCTACGACAGGATTTATATCCATTGATCCAACATGCACAAAAATATTCAGTTCTCCGGTAAGCCCTTCTTCCTGCTTTTTGGCTCCTACTGTCTTATTTTCTGACTCTGTCACAACCTGACTGCCAGAAGTCGTCTCCCCGCTCGCCTTTGTCTGACTGCTTCCCGAACCACATGCTCCCAAAACGGCCGTACAGCATAGTGATAATGCAACTGCCACGATTTTCATTTTTCCGCTTTTTCTCATAACGAAACCTCTTTCCTTCTCACTTTCTGTGAATTATCTGTTTACACACTCCTGTTATCTTAGCTATTCCTAATCCAAACTTATCCAGTAATTCCTCATAGGCTCCCGATTCGGCAAATGTCTCAATTCCGATAAAATCCATGGGAACGGGATATTTTCTTACTATGACTTCTGCCACTGCACTGCCCAGCCCCCCAAAAACAGAATGTTCTTCTACTGTAACAATGGCTTTCGTCTTTTCTGCATACTTAAGAATTAATGCTTCATCAATCGGTTTTATTGTATGCAGATCGATCACAGCAGCACTGATTCCCTGTTCCTTCAGTCTTTCTGCCGCCTCTAAGTAGCGTGATACAACGGTTCCGGTTCCGATCAAAGTCACATCACAGCCCTCCTGGCATACAATCCCTTTACCAAGCTGAAAATTGCAGCCATCTTTATAGATTACAGGCGCCTCGGCCCTGCTGAGTCTTAAATAGACAGGCCCCTGATATTCCGCCAGTATTTGAACTGCTGCCTTCGTCTCTGCCGCATCGCAGACAGATACCACCGTCATGCCTGGTATCGCTCTCATAACAGCAAGATCCGTAATTGCCTGGTGACTGGCTCCATCAAAAGAATCAGATAAGCCACAGTATGCTCCAGCCAGTTTGACATTCAAGCTGTCATACGCCAACATACTCTGAATCGGATCCAGTGCTCTGGAGGTCATAAAAACCGCAAACGTATTCACAAATGGAACAAATCCTTCTATCGCCAGTCCTGCAGCAGCATTAACCATCCCCAGTTCACAAATCCCCATATTAAAATATCGTTCCGGGAATTCGCCTCCAAAAACAGAGGATTTTGTAGAGCCTCCCACATCAGCTTCCAGAGCAACTACTCTTTCATTTGTTCTTCCCAGTTCTGCCAGTGCATTTCCATAAGCATCACGAATGGAATCCCCCATTCCACTCCCCCCTCTCTATACCCAGTTCCTGCATCGCCCGTTCGAATTCTTCATCATTGATTGCTTTTCCATGCCACTGGTGCCTGCCTTCCATGAAGGATATCCCTTTTCCTTTTATGGTTTTTGCAATGACAATTGTTGGCTTCTCTTTGCACTCTCCTGCAATCCGAATGGCCTCAATAATTTGAGAAATCTGATGACCATCACAGTTTACCACATTCCATCCGGCCGCCTCCCACCGTTTCGTTAAATCTCCAGGCGGCATAATTTCTTCCAATGTGCCATCCAGCTGAACACCATTAAAATCGAGAATAGCGGTTAGATTATCAAGTCTGTACTTGGCTGCCGCCGCTGCTGATTCCCAGACAGCACCTTCCTGTATTTCCCCATCCCCCATGACTACATAAATTCTGGCATCACTCTTCTTCAATTTTTCTGCCAGTGCCATCCCAAGACCTGCTCCCAGTCCCAGCCCTAACGGTCCGGAAGAGCATTCAATACCTGGAGTCTTATGACGGCACGGGTGCCCCTGCAGACGGCTTCCGGTTTGACGAAATGTGGTCAGCTCCGCAGCAGGAAAGAACCCTTTTTCTGCCAGAACACAGTACAGAATCGGTGCCGCATGTCCTTTGGAAAGTATTAGACGGTCTCTCCCTTCTCGTTCGGGATTCTTTGGATCCACTCTCATGATCTCATAGTACAGGGCTGTCAACAGTTCCACACAGGATAGGGATCCCCCCGGATGCCCAGTTCCTTTGCTGTGCAGAAGTTCAATTAACTCCCTGCGGAAATGCCTGCACAGTTGGTCCAAATCCGCTACACTACGGACCCTCTCCATTGTTTTTATATCCCCCTTTCTCTCAATTTACTGGAACACACCATGGCAAAACGTATTCTATCGCCTTCTTAACCGCCATGTCCGGATCATTTCCCGGCAGTATTTCCATCGATATCCACCCATTGTAATCCGCCGCTTTCAGTGCTCCGAATATCTCTTCAAAATCCAGATGACCAAAACCGGGAGCAAGCCTGTTTGAATCGGCTATATGTACATACTTCAGCCATTTTCTGTTTCTTATAAAACTTTCACCAATCCGGTCATCTTCAATATTCATATGGAAGACATCCGCATGGAGCCCCCCATTTGAGTAGCCAGAACGAGACAAAAACGCCGCCCCCTGATCCAGGTTATTAATAAAATTCATCTCGTACCGATTCACCGGTTCTATCAGAACCTGAATTTTCTTTCTTTCAGCATAGCTGCATAACTGCTGAAAAGCATCTGAAAAGAGTTTTTCTGCCTCCTCTTCTGATTGTCCTTCCCCCACCCCCCCTCTGACCCGTCCGATGTTGATTAACTCACAGTAATCAGATGCCATATCGATAAGCTGCTGATAAGCAGAAACAGCCTTTTTCCTGATATCCGGGTCGGAATGTGTAAAATACAGATGATCTTCTGCAAACATCCGACCGGTGGTAATACAGCTTACCTCCATCCTGCTTTCAGCCAACCATCTTTTTAAATCGCCGGCGGCCACATCCATCGCGGACCGCATTGCCAACTCTACCCCATCATAACCAAATTCTGCGGCCTTTCGTATCGACTTTTCAAATCCACGCCAAACTACAAACGCAGAATCTCCTGCCTGATCACTGCCAACGGTTACTGCAATCTTCACACCGCTTCCTCCATTTCTTCTTTTCGCTTCCTCCATTTCTTCTTTTCGCTTCCTCCATTTCTTCTTAAATTCTGTCGTTATCAAGCGCTTCAATCATCCCCAGAGAAATCGAGTGACGTCCCCCTTCAAATTCTGTACTCAGCCAGTTCTCCAGAATATCCAGTGCTTCCAATTCTCCGGTTATTTTTCCTCCTAAGCACAGTATATTGGAATCATTATGTGCCCTGGTTATTCTCCCCATATAACTGTCAGTACAAAGTGAAGCCCGAACCCCTTTAAAACGGTTTGCCACAATACTCATGCCAATTCCAGTAGAACAGATCAGTATTCCTTTTGATGCACGGTGTTCCGATACCGCCACAGCCACCGCTTCTGCATATGTGGGATATCTCACGATCTCCGCGGAATTTGATCCCACATCCTTATATGGAATCCCTTTATGATCAAGGCAGTCTTTAATCGCCTGCTTTAGAAGATAACCGCCATGATCACTACCAATGTAAATTAATTCTTTTTGCATGACACCCTCCTTCTTAAAATGAAACGTTTCATTTTTAAGTTAAATAAAATCTTTTATGCATATCCCACACTATCCCTGAAAACCAGTCTCGTCTCCAAAATTGTTTTCATTCCATTTTTCGGTGTTTCTCCATTCATACAGGCAAGCAGCATATTCATGCTTTCGATTCCAATTTCATACTTGGGCTGATGAATTGTGGTGAGTGCCGGTGTGCACAAATTACTCATGTCTATATCATCAAACCCAAGAATTGAGAGTTCCTCCGGTATACGAATCCCTTTTTCCAGAGTAGACTTGATTGCTCCCAAGGCCATCAAATCATTGGAAGTAAAAATTGCGGTGGGCGGATCATCCAACTGCATCAGCTGCCTGGCCGCTGTATATCCGCTCTGCCAGTCATAGTTCCCGCTGATCACATATTCAGGCCGATAATCAAACCCATAATCCGCAAGACATCTTCGATAAGTCTGCACCCTGCATTTGCTGGAATAGGATTCCAGAAGTCCGCTGACAAATGCAATTTTTTTATGTCCATACTGTCGAAGCAAAGTCATTCCCTGAATAATCCCCTGTTCGTCGCAGACATTAATCACATGAAACTCTGTGCCTATGTCTTCTCCTACATCGACCAGAACCAGGGCTGTGTGTCTGTTTAATTCCTGCAGCTCCGTCAGGTTCATCTGAGGCTTCACCAGAATAATACCGTCAACCCCTTTGCTCAAAAGTTCGTCCACATACCGATGTTCCTTGCTGACATCTCTGTCATCGTTGCACAAAAAAACTGTTAAAGATGCGATCCGTGCCGAATCCGACACTCCCCGCGCCAGCTCCGGATAGTATGGATTCGTTATACTGGGAATAATCAGTCCAATATTTTTCGACGTCTTCGTTCGAAGGAAGCTCGCAGCCATATTATACTGAAACCCTACTTTCCGAATTGCTTTTTGAACTTTCTCCTTGTTTTCTTTTTTCACATTGGGCTTGCCGTTTAAAACGTTGGAGACCGTTCCTAACGATACACCAGCTTCTCTTGCTACATCCTTTATCGTAGACATAAACTCCACCTCTGGACTGACAAACTATCCAATACAATGTATTTTTAAAACGTTTCATTTATTTATGAAATAAGTGTAACTCACTCTGATTTTGCAGTCAATACTGCATTATTTTTTCTATATTAAGGTCATTATATCGACCTTATTTTGTGCAGTATTACCTGTTTTTTTGACATTTTTCGCTTACAGATATGAAATGTTTCATTTCTAATATTATTTCGGCTTGTTCATTTGGGAAATGCCAGAGATATTACAGATTTTCAGACGAGAGCAGATACTAGAACAATATTTAAAAGGAACGGCAGTTGCACAACCTCCGTTCCTTTTTCTACTTATTAACAATCTGCAGCACCGTACAGTTCACTTCAGGAGCAGCAATACTCCTCCTCCACAATCCTCCCCGTCCCACTGTCTCTCCGGAACTGTCTGAAGAAGTCCCACAGCAGCTCCGCCATGAGAACAGGCGGCCAGTGGGGATTGTTTTCCACCGCAACATAACGGAACGCGTTTAAGTTATCCCGGTTCCAGATATTCAGTGTGTAGTATTTATAGCCGTAGTGCCAGGTGATCTCCTCTTCATCTCCGTAGAATCCCAGGACGTGGTGGAGTTCATCCTCCGGCGTATTTAGATAAGAGAGGCACGTCCCGGCGTCTCTTGGTTCGCAGTTCAGGGTATCCATGCGCATGTTCAGCCGGCGTATCATCCATTCGTGCTTGTCCTCGCCCTCAGGCGGAACCGGCATGTCGCTGAATCTGCGGCGGCCGCCGTGAATCCGGGTCGGGTCCTTGGAGTCGTCGCGGCGGTCATCCAGATACGTTTCCCCGCTGCATTCTCTTCCCCAGTCCTTTCTCGGCCTCCAGTCATTGACCGGAACGAAGCTGGAGGCCTCGCACACGCCTACCACCTGCATGAGGGGTACCAGGGCGTCCTTTAAGTTCTGTATTTCCTCCGGTGTGTAGGGGACGTTGAAATTATCATATTCCCTGTAGATATCATTGCCGCATGGTCCCACTGCCGTCAGCTTCTGAGGAATCCGAAAATAGGTGGAGGTAACCTGGTAACCGCCCTGGGAATAGCCGCAGAGATAGACACGCTCCCGGTCCAGGGGGTATTTCCCGCCGATGAAATCCAGCACGCGTTCAAAATTCTCCCAGTTGGTATTCTGCAAATAGGCCACCATGAATTTATCTCTTCCCGCCAGCTCGGCAAAGCCAAGGGAAAATTCCTCACACTCAATGGAATTGCCGCCGCCGTGGTTATAGAAGACAATCGGATATTTCTTCTTTTTGCCTTCCTCTGTCTCCATTTCCAGAGGTGTCAGGATCACCCAGCGGGCGTAGTAATCATCACCGTCGTACATCTCTTTCTTCAGGCCGCAGGCCCTGTAATACTCCATTGCGGCCTCGCCCATGGCGTCGTGTTCGTATTTAAAACGGAGCTGCATCCGTCTGGCACATTCTTCCCCGTACGGACTGTTAATCATGCTGTCGATATCCGCGCTGCCATTATGGGCTGTATGGAAATATTCCAGCACTCTGGCAAACTTCTCCCCTGTCTCCGGATTCGTCTCCGGAGACCAGTAATCTTTTCGATTCATCAAACTGCCTCCTCTTTCGCCTGACCGGCTGAATGAATACTGTTTCGGAACACGAGCACGATAAGCAGTGCCAATGCTACCGGGATGATCATGATTCTCCACATGGCCGCATAGCCGAAACGGCCTGCAAGAGATCCTGCAATCAGCGGTCCCAC
This sequence comes from Hungatella hominis, assembly GCF_014288005.1. NCBI lineage: Bacteria > Bacillati > Bacillota > Clostridia > Lachnospirales > Lachnospiraceae > Hungatella > Hungatella hominis. The sequence continues at coordinate 302,291 of NZ_JACOPB010000001.1, read as the reverse complement.
CAGGTTTCCGAGGTCCTGGCCGATGTAGTTGGTGGAACTGCCGGCTCCCCGCTTTTCCTTTGGTACACATTTCATGCACAGCGTCTGTACCGACGGCTGGCAGGCGCCGTATCCGAACGCCGAGACAAAGGCCGCCAGCAAAAACATCCAGATGTTGGTTGCAAAGCTGATCAGTAAAAATGCCAGCGCAAAGAAGAACATGGCGGGAATAAATATCTTTACCAGACCGTGTTTATCGCCGAATCTGCCGATCACCGGTCTGGTCACCAGGAGCGTTACGGCATAGACAGTGAAGAAATACCCGATGTTCATGCCGCATCCCCTTTCCTCCGCGTAAATAACGAGAAAGGTTGTGATGTTGTAATAAACCATACAGAGCAAAAACATCAGCACGGCGGGGAGTATGGCCTCCTTGGCGATAATGCTGTCCAGGGAAATACTGTACCGTTTCACGGCTTTGACATGCTTGTTGCGGATCCGGCTGGCCGCCACCGCCGCCAGGCACATGGTAACCGCGCCGATCATAAACGTGTAATGGTAGCCGATCGTTCTGGACAGCGACAAACCGATGGTGGGCCCTATGGACTGGCAGATCACCTGGGCCAGGGAAAAATAGGATATACCGGTTCCCAGACGATCCGGAGGCAGCGTGTCCGTAGCCAGCGCCAGACAACACGTAGCCGAAAACGCCTGCCCCGCCCCCTGAAGCAGCCTGCTGGCCAGAAGCACCGGGATGGACCCGGAAAAGCTATATCCGGCATAGGACGCCGCCATGACCAGCATGGCGCATACCAGAATATACCGTTTGTTGAACGTATCAATGGCAGGCGCTGCAAAGATCTTGAATATCAGCGCCGTGTAAGCAAACGCGCTGGTCACCAGACCCACGATAATGGGCGCGGCTCCCAGATGGTTGGCGTACTTCGCCACCAGGGTATTCATCATCTGCTGCCCCATGAACATCAGCATATTGGCGATAAATACGCTGATAAAGGAAGCGTTCCATATTTTATCAGGGACCTTTTCTTCTGTTTTGCCTGTTTTCAGTGCTATACTACTGCTCATTTCAAGTCTCCTGTTCTGCTGATATTGTTCTGCTGATATTGTTCTGCTGATATTGTTCTGCTGATATTGTTCTGCTGATACTGATCCGAAAAGGTTACCGTCCCTTCTGCCAGTAACGTTAAAGACCATTGATTTCTCCGGCGCGGCAGCAGGAAACGAAATGGTTTGGCAGCAGTTCCTCCAGATGCTGCGGCTCGTGGCATTTGCCGCACACGTAGGGGCATCGGGAAGCGAATCTGCAGCCTGGTTTCGGATTAACCGGGGAGGTGATCTCCCCTTTTAAGATGATCCGCTCTCTCTTCGCATGGATATCCACCGACGGAATCGCGGAGAGCAGCGCCTTGGAATATGGGTGCAGCTGCTTTTTAAACAGCTCTTTCGACGGTGCCGTCTCTACCAGCTGGCCTAAATACATGACGCAGATATCATGGGAAATATGGCGTACGACCGACAAGTCATGAGTAATAAACATGTAGGTTAGATGGTATTCATCCTGTAAATCCATGAGCAGATTCAGAATCTGCGCCTGGATGGACACATCCAGGGCGGATACCGGCTCGTCACATACCACAAACTTCGGATTTAGGGCCAGCGCCCGGCCGATTCCCACACGCTGGCGGCGTCCGCCGTCCAATTCATGGGGATATGCATTTCTAAGACGCTCTTCGATTCCCACCAGATCCATGAGCCGGACGGTCTCCGCCTCTAAGGAGCCTCTGTCCGAGAAACGTTTCGACAGAATCAATGGTTCCTGGATAATGGTTTTTACTGTCATACGCGGGTTTAAGGAAGCATACGGATCCTGAAAAATGATCTGCATTTTCTCTCTGAGCTGCATCAGCGCCTTATCCTTCACCTTTGTCACGTCTTTTCCCTCGAAGTAAATCGAGCCCTCCGTGCTCTGCAGAAGATGGATCATCGTCCGCCCCAGAGTGGATTTACCACAGCCTGACTCACCGACCACCCCCATGGTACGGCCCGGCATAATTTTGAAGGATATATCGTCCACCGCGTGTACTTTTCCTTTTGGAGAATCAAAATGTTTTTTTAAATTTCGTGCTTCGATCAATGCTTCCATGTCAATCCTCCTTTTTCTGAACTGCACCCGCTATTAAACAGCGCGTCAAATGGCCAGGTTCCATTTCTTTCAGGGGAACCGCATGCTTACTGCATTCTTCTGTGGCATGGGGGCATCTTGGGTTAAACGAACAGCCTTCGGGCAGATGGACGGGATCCGGCGGCAGGCCCTCGATGGGATTCAGCCTGCGGACCTCCTTGCTCAAATCCGGCAGCGCGCCAAATAGCCCCTGCGTATAGGGATGGGAAGGATTGTCGTAAACAGCTTCCTTCGATCCGTACTCAATGATCTCCCCCGCATAGACCACCGCTACGTCGTCCGCCACATCGGCGACGACTCCCAGGTCGTGGGTGATCATGATCATGGCCGTATTCATCTTGTCTCTCAGCGCCTTGATCATCTCCAGAACCTGGGCCTGAATCGTCACATCCAGAGCCGTTGTCGGCTCGTCCGCCAGCAGCAGGTCTGGACTGCAGGCCAGCGCCATGGCTATGACCACCCGCTGCTTCATTCCGCCTGAAAACTGGTGCGGGTAATCGTTTACGCGGTCATCTGAGATGCCTACCATGTTCAGCATGTCACAAGCACGGTTTAAAGCTTCCGCCCGGCTTATCTTCTGATGCTGCCGGATTCCCTCGGCGATCTGCTCTCCCACCCGTTTGACCGGGTTAAGCGCTGTCATCGGGTCCTGAAAGATCATGGATATCTTATTTCCCCTGACCTTCCGCATCTCGTCCTCTTTCAACTGCAGCAAATCCACGCCGTCTAAATACACGCTTCCGGACGGCACTCTGGCAGGCGGATCGGGAAGGACGCGCAGGATTGCCTTTGCAATGGAAGTCTTGCCGGCTCCCGTCTCTCCGACCAGCGCCAGCGTCTTCCCCCTTTCCAAATGAAAGGAGACGCTGCTCACCGCATGTACGACTTCTCCCTCCATCGTATATTCCACGACCAGATCCTTTACCGACAGGAAGGAATCTGTTTCGATCTTTTCATTTTTCATATAAACACCTCTTTGTTATGAGTTACTTATTCAGCTTCGGATCAAGTGCATCACGGACCGCGTCCCCGATCAGGTTAAACGACATGACGACAATCATAATAAACACGCCGGGACAGATCATCAGATACGGGTACTGCCGCACGTAGGATCTGGCATCGGACAGCATGGCTCCCCATTCTGGAAGCGGCGGCTGAACGCCAAGACCGATATAGCTTAAGGTCGCTGAGACGATCAGGCCGCCGGCGATCGCCAGGGTGCAGTGGACGATGAACGGCGTGATAGCATTGGGGATGACGTGCCGGAAGATGATTCTCGCATTTCCGCAGTTGATGGACTCCGCCGCCTCTATGTATTCCAGTCCGCGGATGGCTAAGATATTGGCGCGGATCGTCCGGGCAAAGTTGGGGATTCCCGCGATTCCCACTGCCAGAACCGTCTTAAAGAACCCAGCTCCCAGAACGGAGGACACGCAGATAGCCATGAGCACCTGGGGAATGGAGTGGAATATATCCAGGAAACGCATAATTAAGTTATCCACCTTTCCTCCAAAGAACCCGGCAATGGAGCCCAGAATCAAGCCGCCGGTTCCCGAGATGGCCACGGATACAATACCGACAGAAAGGGAGAAGCGTCCGCCGTATAAAATTCTCGAAAGCATATCTCTGCCCATGGAATCCGTTCCCAGCCAGTGATCCCTTGAAGGCGGGGCAAAGGCATTCTGCAGATTCATTTCCGCGTAGTTATAGCGGCAGATATAGGGGGCCAGGATAGCCAGGACCGCCAGGATAATCAGAATGGACAGGCCGAACATGGCTTCTTTCCGCTTTACCATTCTTCTCAAAAAGATCGAAAACATGGATTCACTCTTTATTTTTCCCATTCTTTGTACTCCTCTGCTTATTCTCATACTGGGCTTTGATTCTGGGGTCGACATAGGCGTAGATGACATCCACGATCAGCATGACCACACTGAAGGTGATCGCCGAGAAGATGACGGATCCCTGTACCGCCCCGTAATCGCGGTAATTGATTGCCTGCACCATATAGGTGCCGATTCCGGGAATTGTAAATACGTTTTCAATGACAATAGCACCTCCTAAAAGTCCGGAGAACTGTGTGCCTGCGTAGGTGATAATCGGAATCATGGAGTTCGGAAGAATATGCCCCATAAGGACCTTCTTCTCACTTACTCCCTTGGCCCTCGCCGTCGTTACATAATCCGCCCGGATGCACTCCAGCACGCTGGACCGCGTCTGTCTGGCGAATCCGGCGATTCCGCCGAAGGAGTTGGCGATAGCCGGAAGGATATAGAATTTCAATCCTCCGATTCCATAAGAGGGGAGCAGCCCCAGCTTCATGGAAAATAAAAGTACCAGCAGAATCGCCAGCCAGAAGGATGGCATGGATACGCCAAACATAGCGACGATCATGGAAGCACGGTCGGAAACCGTATTCTGGTGGGTTGCCGCGATAACCCCAAGCGGCACCCCCACACAGACGGAAATCAGCATACTGGCCACGGCCAGCGTAAATGTTCTGGGAAAGCGCGTCAGCATATCGGCTGTCACGCTGGTTCCGTACTGAAAGGACGTTCCCAGGTCAAAGCGTAAAAATACTCCGCTGGCGTAATTCCAGAACCGGTGGAGATACGAGCCGTTTAAGCCCAGCATCTCCCTCGCCTGTTCAATCTCCGCCTGTGTTGCACTGGACCCAAGCATGATGGCCACCGGATCGCCGGGAATGAAGAACATAATCGTGAAGATCAGGAAGGTCACGCCCACAACAACCGGAATCAGCCACAGAATTCTTTTTGCAATATATTTACCCATAGAATAGACCTCACTTAAAATTCGTATAGTCGCACGCCGGTCCTACCAGCTGTCCCCACGGGTGATTGACGAGACCGATGGTATCGCGTCCTACGGAGAAGGTATAGGATTGATAGAGTCCATATGCGTATGCATTGTCACGGACGTAATCATGGAGCGCTTCTACCGTCTCGTCGCCGTGCGTGCTGATTTCATGGGCCGCTTCTACCAGCCCCTGCAGTGTTTCATCCTTTACGAAGCACTTCGGAGCTTTCCCATCCGCGCCCGCGTCAAAAATTCCATCGTAAATACTCGTTACGTAGCACTCGGTTCCCTGAATGAATACGTATAAATCCCACTGGGCCGGGTCATACTGATACGCTGCCAGCAGAGAGTTATCGTAGGCATTGATTTCTGCATCCAGTCCTGCTGCGATTAACTGGCTCTGGATCACCACAGCGGTGTCCTTGTACTGCTGGTCGATCATAAGGCGGATATGGAGAGGCGCTCCCGTCGCCGGATCAATTCCTCCCGGATATCCCGCCTCTTCAAGCATGGCTTTCGCTTTGTCCAGATCGAAATCATAGTAATCTTCCTCATTCCATTCCGGATTGTAATCGCCGCACAGCTTATCCCCTAAATCCTTGATTGCCTCGCCGTTACCTCTTAAGCCGCCGGCAATGATATCTTCCTGATTGATGGCGTAGCAGATGGCCTGACGCAGCGCCAGGTTACCGTCAAACATCTGGCCTTCATCCATGTTGAACGCGAGAAGCATAGGGGCTGAGGATAATACCTTGTTTACACTATAGCCATCGGTTGGCGTGCCGTCCTGGTTCATGAAGTAACCGATCTCCGCGTTATTGCAGACGGTAATGATGTCGTTCTCTCCCATTTGAAGGGCAATGGTCGCCTGGCTGGCCTCTGTGACAACATTGTAAACAAGCTTGTCCACGCCCTGGTCATACGCGTTGGCTGTATAGCTCCTTAAGTTCTTATCCGTCTGCCAGTAATCCGGATTTTTCTCCAGCATGTAATAGGAACCAGAGACACATTCTGTCACCTGGTAGGCTCCTGAGGTGATAGGCTTTGTGGAAAACTGATCTTTATGTTCCTCATACGTCTTCTGGCTCACGATACAGCACTGGGCCAGCATATATTCAAAGGCGCCAACGGTAGTTGTCTTTAGCTTGACCTCCAGATGATTGTCGTCGATCACAGTGGCCGATTCCATGTAGTTTGTAAACCTCGTGAAGTTGCCCGATTCGGAAATGCTGTTTAAACAGAACACCACATCACTCGCATGAATCGGATTCCCCAACGCATCGTGTATGTAGTCGTAAAGCTCGATCTCGAAGGTTACATCATCCTTCTGCTCGATGTTCTTTGCCAAAACCCACTGCATCTGATCCCAACTGGTTCCGAAATCCTTAAATATGGCGATATTGTCATAGACTGCATACCGCAGGAAATTGCGCCCCTGTGTGGGCGGTGCAAACGGGTCTAAGTCCCCCATTGTAGTTGTCATTGCAATGTTGACGGTTTTAGATCCATCTGTGGAAGCTTCCTTCCCCGCCGGAGCCTTTGCCGCCGCTGCTTCACCACTCCCCCCATTGCCTCCGCATGCTGTCAGACTGCCCAGCATGGTCACCGCCATAGCCGCTGCCAATACTTTTTTCAGCTTCATTATACCTTCCTCCTTGTTCTGATCACGATTGTGACCGCCTGTGTTTGGCTTCTCCGATGTTCAAGATACATTTCAAATACAAATTCATATCTAATTCATCTTACACAAGATTACCATATTAACGCCATTTTTCAATGGTATTTTTTCACAATTATGCCGGTTTATTTTTATGTAATTTGCTATTTTATCGATTTTGTCACGGTTTTCTCCTCTTATTTCTTGTATTTGTATTTATTTTGTGATATGTATAGGATTATAAAAGGTATTAAAATCATACCTTTTTGTTTCCATGTAATTCATCATGTTTTATTTTATGGAGGTATTGTTTGATGATACAGACTAAGAACAAATTAAAATATATGGAAATTTACAGTGATATAAAAGAAAGGATTGCTTCCGAAAACTATGGTGCAGGCAGTCTTCTTCCCACGGAGGGTGAGCTCACGCAGCTGTATTCGGCGAGCCGCACTACGATAAGAAAAGCGATCGCCCTCCTTCAGGAGGATGGGCTTGTAAAATCCGTGCAGGGAAAGGGTACTGAGGTGATCAGTCCCAAGAAATGGTCGCGGCCTTATCCCTTCCAGGAATTCAGAAATTTTAATCACATAACCGATTTTCGGGGAGCTCCGCTGGTGGAGGGGGAGATCATCACTCAGGAAGCCCTCGTTGATGTGGTACCTGCGGAAATAAAGATCGCCGGGGTCCTCTCCGTAGCCGTCGGCTCCGAAGTCTACAGGATTCAGCGTATAAAAAGCTTAAATGATATGGTGTTTGCCTACGTCACCAGCTATGTGCCGCGCCCTCTGGCCCCGGGCCTGGAGCAGCACAGTGGGAAATTCTTCATTCTGTACCGCTGTCTGCAGGAAAATTACGGACTCACTGTTGCGAAGGTGGAGGAAACGATATCCTCGGCTGGTTCCGGCTTTCTGGAATCGCGTCTGCTGGGAGTCGCTCCCGGGTCTCCGCTCCTTACGTTTCAGCGGACCGCCTACTGGGAAGGTGGGATTATGGAGTATTCCGAGTCCAGCTTCCGGCCGGACGTCTATCAAATCGCGGTGACCATGGAGGGACCGTTTGAATGGACAAGCGCAGATCAGCTTTCTTAGAGCGCTGCAAAGGTATTCAAAACATATCTTTTATTCCCGTAATCTATTGACTTTCCCTGGTACGTCTTTTATAATGACCTGATGGACAGCTTTTTTGTTCGGTAGAAAACACAGACAGGAGGCAATGATCTTGGATAAAAACGCACCAAAATATGTATCGGTTTACAATGCGATCAAGGCAGATATCTTGTCGTCAAAATATCCGACGGATTCCTTTCTTCCTCCGGAAAATGAACTGATGGAGATCTACGGCGTCAGCCGGACCACCATACGGAACGCCGTCAACCTGCTCAGGGACGAGCATATCGTGGAAGTTCATCAGGGGAGAGGCACAAAGGTACTCCAGGCGGCAAAATCCATCACACCCTATAAGTTTCTCAGCGTTAAAAACCAGGCCTCCGTGACCACGCAGTTCCGTCTGGAAGGCGACTGTTCCGTCAGCGCCCAGGGCGCCGTGATCGACATGATTCCGGCCGAACTGAAAGTGGCCAGGGCCTTAAACATCGAGAACGGAAGCGACGTGTACCGTCTCCAGCGCGTCAAGATGGTAAACGATACGATTTTCGCCTATGTGGTCAGCTACGTGCTGCCGGAGATCGCGCCCGGCCTGGAGCGGCACAACGGGGAAATCTACTTTTTATATCGGTTTCTGAAGGAACAATATGATATCAATTTTGAAAACGGCAAAGACATCATCTCGGCCGGAATCGCCGGCTTCATGGAGTCACGGCTGCTGAATGTCAATCCGGGAGCCCCTCTGCTGATCTTTAACAGAACGACGTACCAGCGCGGCATACCATTCGAATACTCGGAAAGTATCAACCGCGGAGATCTTCTGGAGCTGGTGGTAGACAGCTTTGCGTCTTCGCCGAATTCTTATTATTAGAGTACCTCCCCTTCATTCGCATTCTCCATCAGCAGTTCTTCTTCCGGCAATACCTCGGTGAATTCAGCAAAAAAAACCGCCTGGGGCCAGTTGAGTCCCGCCCGGACGTGTTTCCCCTTTTGCCTTGCGGCCTCCTCCATCAGATTTAAGAGTTCCGTCACCGTGTCCCGTGTCAGATAACCGCCTCTCCAGTGGAAAATAAGCGGCTTTCCTTTTTTGACTGCCTGCGCGGCGCGTTTGGCCACGTCCTCCGTCTTTGTAAAGGAAAGCTTATTTTCCCTGTAATAGAAATGGTCTCCGTCGCCGCATGGCGGGGCCTGATAAAGCACCGGCTCGTGGTCGCGGAACAGCTGCTTATCCCCCAGGTTAAAGTAGTCGTAGCGGATGGTCTCTCCATGGCCCAGGCTGTTGTCAAAGGTGGCATCCAGATGGTAATACCGGCCGCCGATTTTCACGATATTCCAGGCATGGCGGTATTTGATACCCTTTTCCGGATTGGCTTCGGATATAGCTATCATGCACCAGATTCCCAGGGCATCACAGAGAATCTTCACCGTCTTGGCGATCCCCTCACAGACGCCCACGCCCTGACCCAGGGGGCCGATGATCTCATGGGAATACGGCTTCTTCAGCTTGTCGTAGCGGACGCTGGTACAGATAAAATCATGAATATACCGTTCTTTCTCCCACTCTGTCATAGATTCGGCCGGGCGAACCAGCTTGGCCGTTCTGGCGTTCATCGCCTTCTGATGTTCTTTCACCTTTCCCTTGTCAAATAAGTATTCCGGTATCATCTCCACGCTGCCGGAATTCTGGTAAAAACGGTAGTGGAATCCGGTACCGTAAAACAGTTCGGGGCGGTCCAGGCGGAGCTTGAAAAAGATATCCGCCAGTTCCCGGTTTTCCAGCCGCGGAACCGCAAAGGACGGAGCGAGCGCCGTCAGACCGGTTTTCATGGCGTGATATGCGCTCTGCTCTGTCTTGTTCATCTGGCTGTAATAGTATGGTTCCATGGTCTTTCGCTCTCCTGCCTAATCGTTATCGTCCTCTGCCTCTTCCATGAGGCGCATGCCCGCCGTGCTCGTCACGGGGAGCGAAAACGCTACGGCCCGTGCTTTGCTTGCCGGACCGGCTTTTTCCATGATATTTTTCATGACAAGGCTCTTCATGCCACTCTTTACGACGATGAACACCATCTCCTTTTCCGCCACGAGGGAGACGCCGAGATACTTCTCCGCACGCTCTAAGCCTGTGCCTCTGGCGTGGATCACGGTTCCTCCGACTTCCTCCACCTCCCGGGCTGCGTCCATAACCATGTTGGTATATCCCTGGTTGGCAATCACAATCAGGAGTTCATATTTCGTGTCTTTCAATGAGCTTTCCTCCCCTTTTTCAAAATTCTGATTCTCCGTCAGGAACAGCAGAGGCTTCTTGCCTCCTATGCTGCTGAGCGGAATAATAAAGGCTATGCCCGTGCCCGGAACGTCAATTTTTAAATGCTTCTGTAGATCTGATTTTATTTCTTTCCATACGGAGCCAGTCACCACAGACAGTATGACAGCCTTCTCCGTCTCCTCCAGCCCTAAATAGTCCAGGGTATCGCTGACCGCGGTCCCGTTACCCACGGTTATAAAGGCGACATCCGCCCCGTGATGGCCGTACAGAGTATGAAACTTTTTTACCGCGGTTCTTTCCGTGATTGTAACCATTAAATACAGTTCGCTCATACTGCAGTCCTTTCTTTCGGAATCTTATCTGTGCTGCTTTATTGCAGCTATACTGCCATTAAAGTTCGATGATCGCATCATCGTCAAGCTGGTCGAAGTCCAGTGCCGGCTCGGAAAATGTCTGGTCTTTCGGTGCGGATCTCTGCCGCATCTGATAGATCATGCCCAGAATCTGTATGGTAATCAGCGGAGTCATGGCAACCATGGCGACCACGCCGAAGGCGTCAGTGACAATGTTTCCGCCCACCGAGGTACAGGCTCCCTGCGCAAACGGCAGAAGAAATGTGGCGGTCATCGGGCCGGAAGCCACCCCCCCGGAGTCAAAGGCGATGGCCGTAAATATCTTCGGCACAAAGAAAGAAAGTCCCAGCGCAATCGCATATCCCGGGATAATGAACCACAGGATGGAGATTCCCGTCAAAACCCGCAGCATGGCGATTCCGATGGATACGGCCACGCCAACGGAAAGGCTGATACTCATCGCTCTGGCCGGAATGGCGCCATCCGTGATCTCTTCCACCTGTTTGTTCAATACGTAAACAGCCGGTTCCGCCTTGACGATAAAGAATCCAATCAGCATACCGATCAGAACAATAATCCAGTTGTAATCCAGGGAGGCGATCACCTGTCCAAGGTAATTACCGGCCGGCATAAAGCCCACATTGGCACCAGTCAGAAACAGCACGAGGCCGATGTACGTATAGACGAGACCTACAATGATTTTTCTTAAATTTCTCTTTGAAAGTTTGAGAACTGCGATCTGGAAAATACCGAAAAACAGGATTATGGGAAAAAGCGATACGGCAATTTCTCTAATATAGGCAGGAAGTCCGACGCGGAACAGCTCCCATAATTCTACGGAATTGCTGATCTCCGGAAGGACCGGCGGAATATAGGCACTTTCATTGGGCCTGTAAATCATTCCAAGGATAAGTACTGCAAGAATCGGGCCTATGGAGCAGAGTGCCACCAGGCCAAAGCTGTCGTCCGACGCATGCCGGTCATTACGTATGGCGGAAATACCGATACCAAAAGCCATGATAAACGGCACCGTCATAGGGCCCGTCGTCACGCCGCCGGAATCAAAGGCCACTGCCAGAAAGCTCTGCGGAACAAACAGTGTAAGAACAAATGCCAGAATGTAAAATACAATCAGCATGTGAGGCAGCGCAATGCTAAACAGCATACGCAGAAGTGCAATGACGAGAAATACACCAACGCCCAGCGCCACCGACAGGATCAGAGTCCGGTTCGGTATGGACGGCACCTGTTCCGCCAGCACCTGAAGATCCGGTTCCGAAATCGTGATGATGAATCCCAGTACGAATCCCAGTATAACGATAATGCTCAGTTTTTTACTCCTCGTAATGGCCGTGCCCAGCCTTTCGCCCATGGGAGTCATACTGATCTCCGCCCCGAGCGTGAAGAACATGGTGCCTACGATGATCATGGCAGCACCCATCAGAAAGCACAGTAAAATACTGGGGGAAATGGGAGCGATCGTGAAGCACAGAATCATGACAATTCCGATGATCGGGAGTACGGAATTAAGCGCTTCCGTCAGTTTCTCTCTCAATTTTAGCAGGGAATTTTTCAATAGGTAAACCTCAGTCCTTTCTATAATAAATTGACTGTTACAGTATAACATGAAACAGCTTCTGCCGTAACCTTTTATTACAGCCATCGCTTTTTTGAAGCATTTTTTAACATTTTTTTAACAGCAGTCCCGAAACAGACCAGTTAAATCACTTCCATAATGCGGTTCCGTCATACACGTTCATCGCACTGTCCCAATACCCCAGCCTTTTGCATTCCTGAATAACCAGCCAATGAATCTTCTGAAATACAGCGGATGCATGAGCAGCAAAAAGCTTCTTATCACCTTTTGCCAGCATTCTGGTCACTTCCATACACTGTCGGTACAGTTCACTGTTTACAGGGGTTTTATCTTTTTGTACAAGCTTGGGAATCCCTCTCCCTATGCTGTAATTTTTAAGCAGCAAATCATAAACAGCCTTAAGAGCATTGTAGTGAATATGGTCTGCAATAAATTCTAACAGTGTAAGTGGAATAAGCTGATGATAAAAAGGATCGTTCCACTGACTGTTCATAACCGACCACAGCCTGCGCGCGTCATCAGGACTGGCGTTTTCCGCCGCATGCTCTGCCACTCCCTCAACAGTCATCGCCACAAGCTCCAGGCTGTCGAAATAACGTCTTACGTGGCTGGCGATCTGTTCCGGTTCAATACAGATTTTCTGCAGTCCCTCTAAATCCTTTGCCACAAAAATTCCGTTTCTTGGTGATGCAGTCACCACTCCCCAGTCCTGTAAAATTCTGATTGCTTTGATAGTCGTATCAATACTGACACCATATATCTTCTGAAGTTCCTCATGTGTCGGAAGCCTGTCGCCTGGCTGGCAGCGCCCTATGGATATCTGGCCTAAAATGTCTAAATAGACGCTGGAATACCGTTCCTGTGATTTTCTGAACTGACGTTCAAAATTCTTCGTTCCCACTCTTAAAGGAGAATCCGGAGTGACACGGCAGACCGGTTCTCCCTCAATTCGATCTAAAACAATACCATAAATCGAAAAAAGCGCATCAAAATGAACTTCCTCCGGTCTGCCGCCACACTTTACTGTCTCTATCAATTTTTTTAAGCCTTCCAGATAATCAACCCTGTTTTTCCTTGCAGCCGGCAGAGGATCGACTTCTCCCAGCCCAAGACTGTCCACAGCACGCAGTGCCAGCTCATTTTCATTTCTGGAAATAAAGAAGCGCCATAAGCGGTTGGACAAACGCCAGAATCCAATTGGGTCATCTACATCCATGTTTTCCACTATCGTCTCGGGAATTTTCCAGTCATCGCCTTTACACAGGAACATTCCACGGCGGTTAACCGGATAGCATAGAAGAATACCCGATTTTAAGATATCGTTGGCTGCAACGGCATCGACCTGTTTCCGTTCTTCCTTCCCCTCCTGCCATCTGTTCATATAATCAGCAGCAACTACAGGCCGCTTCTTTGGAACTACCTCCAAAAAACCTTCCTGCTCCAACATCTCCACCGCCCGTCTCACGGTCCGTTCAGAGGTATCAAATTCCCTGCATAAATTGGCCCTCCCAGGCAGCGTCGTACCCGGGGACAGCAGGCCGCATATTATTTTGTTTTTCAAAATTTCATAGACTCGTTCGTATTTTACTACGCCGTTCTTCATCCTTTTCCCCGCTTTTCTTCATTAACACTTCATCACAGCACCGGTAAACATCATCCAACATAAACGGTTTTGCAATATGGCCATCCATTCCACTGTCCAGGCACTGTTTAATATCCTCCTGAAATGAATTGGCTGTCATTGCAATGATTGACACCGATGCGGAATCCTTCCTTGGCAGCCCCCGGATCTCCCTCGAAGCGCTCAGTCCATCCAGTACAGGCATCTGTACATCCATTAATATAATATCATAAAATCCCTCCGGTGAGGAAGAAAAATGTTCAACAGCATCTCTGCCATCCACAGCGGTTATAATCTGCGCGCCGGAAATCTCTAACAATTCCACAGCAATCTCCAGATTCAGCTCATTATCATCTACAATCAATATCCGTCTACCCTCTAAATGTCGGGACTGAATCTCTTCGGCTTTCGCATCTTGCCCCGCCTCTACATTCCGAAGCAGTTCCTCCACATCACTGCGAAAAGCCGGCTGGCACAGTAAGCCAGAGGCACCACACAAACGGACAGCCTCATCTAAATCGTCCCGGTCGTATCCGGTTACAACTATCTTAAGCCCCGTACAACCGGCTGTGCGACGGACTTCTGCTGCAAAAAGTTCTAATCCGGGCAAAACATTCCACCTGACGAGGCACATGTAATAAGGATTGCCGTCACCAGCGGCAGCCACTACTTTTTCCATAACTTCGGATTCTGATACAGCAAAATCTACGGTATATCCCGCGCTCTCCAGTACATAAACTATATGGGACTGCCGATTCATCACCGGATTCACCACCAGAATGCGCCGGTCCTCTCCCCACTGTTCTCTGTTGCCGACGCCTCCGTCCAAAACCGTATCAAAGGGTATATCGGCACGGAAGATGCTGCCGGCGCCAGCCCGACTCTCCACCTCAATGGTTCCCCCCATCAATTCGACAAAGTTCTTTGTAATTGGAAGCCCCAGACCCGTTCCTCCGTACTGACGCGCAATTCCGCTATGTTCCTGAGTAAAAGCCTCAAAAATTCGGTCTCTGTTCTCTTCAGCAATCCCACAGCCGTTGTCACGTACCTCAAAACGTATCCATATTTTATCGTTTTCCCGTCTCAGTTCCTCCACTGACAGCACTACACGGCCTCCGTCTGGTGTAAATTTCATGGCATTGGAAAGCAGATTAGTCAGAATCTGATTTAAGCGCATACTGTCTCCCGTTAAGTTCTCCTCCAGCCTGCCGGATAATAACGTGTCGTATTCTATCTTCCGTTCCTTGGCCTGATTGTAAAATATGACAGACAGGACCTTTAACAGATGCCCCAGTTCAAATATCTCCCTGTGCAGTTCGATCCTCCCGCTCTCAATCTTTGACATGTCCAGAATATCGTTGAGCAAAGACAGTAAGTGGCGGGAAGACAGACTGATTTTTTCAAGGCAGCTTTTCATACGCTCCGGATCCCCAATATGCCGCTTTCCCACTTCCGCCATTCCAATGATGCCGTTCATCGGCGTGCGAATCTCATGGGACATTTGAGAAAGGAAACTGCTCTTCGCCTGACTGGCCTGTTCAGCCTTTTCCTTTGCCTCCATCAGCAGACGTTGATGGAGGCGCTCATTTTTCTGATACATGGTAAATAAAAAGAAGAGCATCAACAGGATAGCGGCTAAAATTCCAAGTGAGAGAACTATCAAAAACCGGCTCAGGGCAGATACTTTGGAATTAACGGTGGCATAGGCCATACTGGTAAATATATACCACTCTGTGCCCGGTACAGGTGCGTAATAGAGATACTCGTGCCTGGGGCCAAGTTTTAGGGATACCATCCCCTCTTCTCCACTGATCACTTGCATTTGCAGTGTTTTCAGATCATACCCCTCATCAAAATCAGCCTCCCTGCTCATAACGGTAAACAGGTTGGAACCCTTTATCAAATCATTGGAATACTTACTTTTGATTACAAAATCTCCGTTTCGCGTAATAACATTGGCATAGGCATCCATTCCCTCCTTACTCAATGCCAGTTTTTCGCCAACCACTTCCGTATCAATCCCCGCCATAACCGCCACCAGTTTCTCATCTCCAAGGCTTCTGGGATCCATGGAGGTGCCGAGAAGAATTATATTGCTGTCCCATATCGTTTCATTATATGATACCAGCCGTTCCGTTCCCGTAAAAAGCTGGTCCAGTCCTGAAAGCTTGGATATCACCTGAAGTGTTCCATCTGGTGAATAACCGACTCCTTTATCATTCAAAAGGGCTACATGGGTAAAATCGTTATCATGTTGAATCCTAGCCAGAAAATCTACCAGATTGGCCTTATCCGACAATTCTGTATCCGACAGGGAATTGGCCACAGTCCGCAGCTGTGCAAACTGTCCATCAATATTATTTTTAAATTGTTCATTCATCTGTGCCGTCATTTCCCGTAAATAAACTTCGCTGATTCCCGATACCGTCTGCCGCGCCTCACGCTGGTAAGCCCCCCAGCAGATAAAACCAGACAGCAGAGTAATCAGTACAGCCAGCAGAAAGGCTAGTATTTTTCTCCTCTCCAATTGTCGGGGAATGATCTTTTTCATTGCACTTCCTTCTTTCCTGGTCTTATTTCATCTTATAGTCAGCCAAATCTGTAATACGGCCTTCTATCTGTGCGCGAACAGGACTGCCCTGATGATTATCAAAATACAGAACCATAGCGTCGCGATACGTCAACCCCGTTTCTTTGACCATGGAGACAGATCCCTTCTCAGTTTCATCATCATACCAGTTAAGCATAGTATAATTATCTCCGTTTCCTTCCACATATCCCCGTTTTCCGGCCATATAGTCATTGATTGCCACCTGGTAGACTGTCTTCCGATCGACAGGCGTTCCATCTCTAAGGGTAAGTTCCATAAGACGCTCTCCAGCCGGCCTGGAACTATCAAATACATATGTCAATCCTGAAACAGAAAGAAAACGGCCTCCGGGTAACTCATCTGTACATACAGTCAAACCATTTTCTATCATATCCCACATCGTTTGCCCATCCATCTCTAAAACCACAATCAGATTGTCAAAGGGGCAGACAGCTTCCAAATCCTCGCCCAATACCTCGCCCTTATAAAAACTGCTTCTGATTCCCCCTCCGTTGATCACCGCTATCGGTGCCCCGGAGGCATCTGCCACACTATCAGCCAGAAAATTACCTATTTCACTTTCTCCCCGGCGCACATTAAAGTCATGAAGCAGCAGGTCCTCTTCCATAACTCCCACCACCTCCATGGCGTCATCCACCGAATCTGCTCCTTCTCTTACATAATAGTCCAACGAGGCCAATGCTTCAGAAATCGTAATTTTATTCCCCATCACCTTCCTGGCGTTACTTCCTAAATACTCCAGCGTCCGTTCCGGAAACAGCACATGGTATACGTAACCATTTTCTATACATGATTCAATTCCCTTTGGAACTGTGTCTTCACCGGCTTCGTAATTCTGCAGACAGGAAATCCCTGTGTTTAACTCTTGAATAAGTGCTTCCTGCCCTTCCTGGGTGGAAAGCAGTTCCAGCACACGTCTGCATGCTTCCTGCTTTTCTTTGCCGGAAGAGCTGTTAATTCCAATGTAGGCAGCCGGAGAAAAAAGCACCCAGGGGGAGTTCTCCCCATTACTGAGAAACGGAAGCATTCGGTATGAATAAACAGGGGCTTCCCCTGCTTCCACAGCATTCAGATTTTCGGCCACACATTCAGAAAATAAAGCACTGTCTCCACACAGTACCGCCAGGGTACCACGTCCCATTCGTGCACTATACTTAATAGAATTGCGCTGCCGGCCGATCGCAGCCGCATCTATCACACCGGCTTCTGCCAGTTTCCCTATCGCTGTGAAGCTCTCTTCCCAGACGCCACTAAAAGAAGCGTTCTGTGTCCAGAGAGCAGCAAGCCAGTTAACCCCTTCCATCGTTCCTAAAAAATCAGGAACCGTATATCCCGTATAAAACATGGCTATATTCGCATTATAGTCGCTGAATACAGCAAAATTGCTCCCGTCCTCCCCTGCAATTCCCCGCTCTTTTAGTGTAATCAGTGCTTCACGCAACTCTTCATTGGTATTTGGCACAGAAATTTCTTCCAGTTCGAAAAGAGTCTCGTTTACTATGTAACCCGTATACTGTCCCGGCAGCGGCAGCTGGTATATCTTTCCATCCTGCTTTAAATTTTTCATAACAGCGCCATCGTAAGCCACGGTAACGGACATATCACTGATATCTAATACATAATCCAGGCTTTCGCCGGTCAAAGGCTGCGTCGTAATGACCAGATCCGGGCCGACTCCATTCTCCAGCCTCCGAAGCTGTTCGCCGGGGTTAAAACTCTGCTCTGCCTGCAGGTCAATATCGGGATACACCTTCTCAATCAATTGCTCCAAAAGATCAAATTTTGTATTAAAAAGTACCGTTACAACCGTCTTTTTCTTCGATTCCAGCAAACCGCAGCCACTTAAAACACCTGCTGTCAGTACCAAAATCACTATAACAGCAGTATATTTTTTTAATCTCTCTATTTTGACTCCCATAGTCGTCATCTCCTCCGAAAACAGACTGGTACCGCGGATCCCAGCGGAAGAATTCGCCCTTTTCTTTTTCTCACTTTAAACAATTTGCTGTTAAAGACAGCCAGACCATCCGTCGCACCTTTTACTTGGTACACTTGCCATATATTATAGCCAAAAACTAGGATCTAATACCATATATTCAGCAAACATAAACATATTTGATACATTATATCATTACAATTGCAGAAAATCAACCGGCTCATAGATAGGAGCAGTAAGTTAATAATCAAAACAGCAAAAGGCCTGCGTAATTCGGCGCAGGCCTCAACTTTTATAATTATGCTTTTAATTTTGCAGCAAAATCCGCCATAGCCTCTGAGATTTTAATCTGCTGCGGACATACGGCCTCGCAGCTTCGGCATCCGATACAGGCGTCAGGATGCCTGTCTCCCGGCACTGCCATCAACGCCATGGGCGCAAGAAAACCGCCGCCGGTAAAGCAGTGTTCGTTGTAAAGCTCCAGCAGAGATGGAATATCCAGTCCCTTTGGACAGTGGCTTACACAGTAGTGGCAGGCCGTGCAGGGCAGAGAGGACTTTTTAAGCATCTCATCCGCAATCGCCAGTAACGTCTCCATTTCCTCTTTTTGAAGCGGCTTATCTTCTTCAAAGGTATGTATATTTTCCTGAAGCTGTCCAAAATCAGACATGCCCGACAGGATCATCGTGACATCCGGAACAGACTGCAGGAATCGAAACGCCCATGCCGGCGCCTTTTCTTCAGGGCGGAATTTTCTCAGCCTTTCCATGTGTTTTTCGGATAAAACAGCCAGCTTTCCTCCCCGCAGCGGTTCCATGACCCATACAGGCAGTCCATAGCTGTGCAGCAGTTCTGCTTTATCCTCAGCGCCCTGGAATGACCAGTCCAGATAATTTAGCTGAATCTGGCAGAACTCCATCTCACTGCCGTACGCCTCCAAAAAACGCTTCATCACCTCATAGCTGCCGTGGGCCGAAAAACCAAGATGACGGATTCTCCCCGCCTCCTTCTGTTTCAGCAGATACTCAAAAATCCCATACCCTTCGTCCAGATAAGCATCAATATTCATCTCGCATACATTGTGGAACAGATAGAAATCAAAGTATTCCACCCCGCACTTCTCAAGCTGTTTCTCAAAAATCCCCTCTGCCTTATCCATGTTGGAAAGGTCATATCCCGGAAATTTTGTTGCCAGATAAAAGCTCTCCCTCGGATACTTGCCAAGCACTCTGCCCAACACTTCTTCGGAATGGCCGCCGTGATAGCCCCAGGCCGTATCAAAGTAGTTGATACCCTTTTCTATTGCATATGCGACCATTTCTGCAGTGGCCGCCTCATCAATGGCAGAATCATCTCCTGCCGTTACCGGAAGACGCATAGCCCCCATTCCAAGGGCAGACAGCTTTAAGTCCTGAAAATCTTTGTAAATCATATTCGCACTCTCCTTTTCAGTCATAGACATTTCTTTTATTATACTTGCTGGAGTGAACTCCAAGTCAAGAAGTTTTTGCAGTCTTGCAGTTTTTTTGTAACAGTTCAGCTTTCCGTGTGAACGATTACATATTGATGTCATGTCCTTCTGTTAATGCATATGATAAATCAAACCAGCTTTGTGAGGTGAATTCCATGGCAATTATCAACAAATTAGACAACACTGCCAGTGTAACCTATGGCGGAAGTCCGATCAACAGCAACACGGTATCTACAGTTCTGCTTATCGCGCCCACAGTTGTGAAAGCGGTAGATAAGTTAACAGCCAGTATTGGCGAAACTCTGACTTACACCGTAACCATAACAAACCTTGGCTTAAGTGCCTTAACCAATCTGCCCTTCAGCGATACAATTCCTGCCGGCGCTACGTATGTTACTGGTTCTTTTACGGCAAACGGCACTGCTGCCACACCAACCCTGACCAGCAGCACACTGACTTATACCATACCCAATATTGCGGCGCTTGGTACAGCCAGTCTCCAGTTTCAGGCTAAAGTTGTGGGCGGTACCACTTAATACCTGCCGTTTATACTTCTGCAAACACCCTTGAGCCGCAGCATCGGCAGCGGACTTTCATAACCTTTTTATGATCAAAAAAAGCAGTGTCTGAACTTCGACACTGCTTTTTGCAAACACTGTTTTTACGCTTCCTCCGATCCCCACGCAAACTGGGAATTGTAAAGCTGACTGTAGAAACCGCTCTGCGCCATCAGGCTCTCATGGTTCCCCATTTCCGCAATATCTCCATCCCTGAGAACGAGAATTAAATCTGCGTTTTTAATGGTGGACAGACGGTGGGCGATGACGAAACTGGTCCTTCCTTTCAGTACCTTGTTCATGGCGCTCTGCAGCATCTTCTCCAGACGGGTATCTACCGAGGAGGTAGCCTCATCGAGAATCATGATCTGCGGATTCTTTAAAATAGCCCTGGCAATCGTCAGGAGCTGCTTCTCTCCCTGGGAGATATTGCTTCCCTCCTCGTTAATTACCATGTTATAGCCCTGGGGCAGAGTACGGATAAAGTGATGGACATTGGCCATCTTGGCCGCATCGATTACCTCATCCTTTCTGGCCGACAGATTACCGTATCGGATATTGTCAAAAATAGTTCCGGAGAACAGCCAGGTATCCTGCAGCACCATACCAAACATGGACCGTAAGTCCTCCCGGTTCATATCGCGGATATCCACACCGTCAACGAGAATCCGTCCGCCGTTTACATCATAGAAGCGAAGCAGCAGATTGATAAGCGTGGTCTTTCCCGCTCCGGTTGGTCCTACGATGGCAACCATCTGACCGCTCTTAACCGTGACGTTAAAGTCCCTGATTACCGGTGTGTCCCCATAGGAAAAGCTGACATGCTCAAAGGTAACCTCGCCCTTTGCCGGTCCTGGAAGGAGTCCCGCTGGAGACTTTTCTGTCTCCTCCGGTTCATCGAGAATCTCAAAAATACGTTTCATGCCTGCAAAGGCCGCCTGAATCTGGGCAGACAGCTGGGAAACCTGGGTCAGCGGGTCGTTGACCTGCCAGATATAACGGATAAATGCCTGTAAGTTTCCCACCGACAACGTACCGGCCAGGATGGCAAAGCAGCCGATTACCGCAATAACGCCGATGCTTAAATACGTCGTCAGGGAAATGAGAGGGCTCATGAGTGACGAGAGAAACTGCGCCTTAAAAGCGTGTTTCTGCAGGCTGTCATTAACCGCCTCGAACTGTTCCCTGGACTGCTCCTGCTGTCCGAACAGCAGTATTTCATTGTAACCGGTATACAGCTCCGTAATCGCTCCGTTCATATCACCGAGTGAGTCCTGCTGAGCCTTAAACTGACTCTGGCTGATCCGCACAATACCGCGGGTGATGAGGGCCCCCACCGGGATGATCAAAAAAGCGATGCAGGCCATCAGTTTGTTGATGGAAAACATCATCCACAGGGCCAGAATCAGGGTAAGGATACCGCTGATCACCTGGGAAAAGCTCTGCTGGAGCGCGTTGGATACCGCCTCCACGTCGTTGGTGACACGGCTCAGTACGTCGCCGAAGCTGTTGGTGTCAAAATACCGGACAGGCAGGCGGCGTATCTTGTTCTGAACCTCGTTCCGCAAATCGTGCATGGCGTTCTGAATCGAGTTGGTCAGGCAGAACGAGCCTACGATCTGGGAAACCGTCTTCGTAAGATAAATAGCCAGAAGCACCAGCAATATATTGCGAATCACTTCAAAATTAATGCCGGCGCCCTCTGCGCCGGAGGCCATATCCGCCAGGTCTGCGGCCAGCCTGCTGGTAATCATTCCTTCAATCCGCGGCGCGGCTGTAATCGCCCCAATACTGATAACGATCATAAAAACAGATACAAATAACTGAAAAGCATAAGGCGCCAGAAAGGGTTTCAGTTTTCCCAGCATCCTTCCGATTTCTTTGATTTTTTTATGCATGGGATAATTCCTCCTCACTTAACTGGGATAATGCAATCTCACGGTAAATGCGGCAGTTCTCCAGCAGCTCCTTATGGGTTCCTGTCCCCACGATACTGCCCTCGTTCAATACGATGATCTGGTCGGCCTCCATGATGCTGGAAATACGCTGAGCCACCACCATGACGATGGCGTTCCCCGTCTCCTTCTTAAGCATCCGGCGAAGCTTCGCATCCGTCTTAAAATCCAGGGCAGAAAAGGAATCGTCAAAAACATAGACATCCGGCCTTCGAATCAGCGCCCTTGCGATGGACAGACGCTGGCGCTGGCCGCCGGAAACATTGGTTGCGCTCTCCGTGATATGTTCTTCAAACCCGCCTTTTTCCATGATAAAATCGTACGCCTGCGCGGTCTTTGCCGCCTGTACCAGTTCCTCCATCGTGGCATCCTTCTTACCGAAACGCAGATTATCTGCAATGGTTCCGGAAAACAGCATTGCTTTCTGGGGAATAAAACCGATGGCGCGCCGCAGGCTCTCCAAATCATACGTCCGGATATCCTTCCCGTTCATCAGAACACGGCCCGCACTGACATCGTAAGCCCTGGGAATTAAGTTAATCAGCGTACTCTTTCCTGACCCGGTACTTCCGATAAAGGCGATCGTCTCTCCCCGCTTCACCGAAAATGACACATCCTTAAGCACCGCTTCCTCTCCATCCGGATAAACGAAATCTACATGGTCAAAAACGATATCATCGATGTGGTCTAACGACTGCACATTGGTTTCAGGATTTTTAATCGACGGCTCTGCGTCAAATATTTTCTGGATACGTCCGGCGCTGACCGCTGCCTTCGGATACATCATAAAGACCAGGCAGAACAGCATAATGGAGAACATCACATGGAATAAGTAGTCCATAAACGCCACCAGCTCACCGATCTGCAGAGTTCCCTCGCTGAGCATAATGCTGGCAATCCAGTAGATTACCATACCGGCTAAGTTCATAAGAAGGAAGAAGACCGGCTGAGTCACAGACATCAGCTTAAACAGTTTCTTCGAGTTCCCCATATAGCTTGAATTGGCGCCGTCGAAGCGCTTCTTCTCATACTCATCGTTGGTAAATGCACGGATTACCCGGATACCGCTTAAGTTCTCCTTGGAAATCCGGTTGATGTCTTCCAGGGAGGACTGCTGGCTCTCACTGATCGGCTCCGAAATCCTTGCCACCAGAATCACTCCGCCCACAATCAGCGGAATCGTCGCCAGAATAACGACGGACAGGCTTAAAGAAGCCCGTAAAACCAGGAAAATGCTTCCGATCATCATCACCGGCGTCATGAGCGCGGTTCTCAGCAGAATATTCATAAACATCTGAATCTGAAATGCATCATTGCCCGTCCTGGTAATCAGGGAGGCGATGCCGAATTCGTGGAACTCACTGTGTGAGAATTCCTGAGTTTTCTTGAAAATATCATTTCGGATATCTCTGGTGACAGAGGTCGAAAGATAAGCACAGCAGTACCCCAGCAAAATCGTGCCTGCAACTCCGGCAAAAGAAATAGCGGCTATCAGAACCCCCATCTTCCATATGTAGGCCGGATCCCCGCGGTTTACTCCGTTATCGATCATCTGAGCCACGATTGTCGGAATACCCAGCTCCACAAGCGCAAACCCCAGTACGGATACTACATTGAGCAGAAACATTTTCTTGTAGTTTTTTAAGTAGTGGATAATTAATTTCATATAAAGCCCGTTTCCTCCTGATGAAAATATCTTAACGATTTACTCGCGTCCCCCTAGCATAAACTATAAGGTAACCCTATAGTCAAGTAAAACTTTAGCAGACAATAAAAATTGTGGTAAAATGTAATATCATTTTTCGTATAAGGAAGCTATATCATGTATTCTTCGCTTCATTTCCGTGCGGATATGCAGCGGCTCCAAGCATTCGCATTTATCCCCAAAGCTGAGAAGAATATCGTAGTGGTACTCGTTCTCTATGAAAGGAAAACTGACAAGGTAATAATCATCACCGTCCGGCGAGAAATCTTCATAAGAGCAATAATCAAGCACCCGGTCCATCACCGATTGATGAATACGGATTTTGATTTTTGTCTGCATCGTTTCCAGCATTTCTGCAAAGTCTAAAACCGGTTTTTGATAATCCCGCGGTACAAAAGCCTCCTCCTGCATTTGCAGGTCCGCCATACGGGACAGTCTGAACAGGCGGAAATCATGTCTTTTTTGGCAATACCCCTGTAAATACCAATGGCTGCTTTTCAATACAAGCTGATACGGCTCGACTGTTCGTGCGGTTTTATTTCCATGGTGGGCTGTATATTCAAACGAAAGCAGCCTGTTTTCCTGCAAAGCTGATTTGATAATTTCTAAATATGGCTGTATGCTGCTGTTTCCTGTCCACGGACTTAAATCGATACATATCTGATTTACCTTTAATTCGATATCCTTCGCTCTGTCAGCCGGGATAAAGCTCCTGACTTTCGCAAGAGCGTGTACCAGTTCGTCTCCCCGCACGATGTTGGAAAGACTGGACAGCCCCATTAAGAGAGCGGAAAGATCGTCAGCAGAAAATACCTTTTTATCCATTTTGTATTCCTGCATGATTTCAAAGCCGCCGCCCACTCCCGGTATCGAACAAACAGGAATCCCCGCCATGTTGACCGCATCTATGTCGCGGTAGATGGTGCGGGGTGAAACTTCAAAAAGATCGGCTAACTCCTGCGCGCCTATACGCTTTTTATCAAGGAGTATCATAATAATACTTACAAGCCTGTCAACTTTCATCAGATCATCCGCCTTCCAAAATTTCTTCCACCTGTGTGGTTGGGACTGCTTCGGCATACGTCCTGCCACAGGCTCCTGCTGCCTGCTCTGGCCCGGTGGTTCATCTCCATTTCCTGTGACTTTGCAGGGTATTAGCAGTTCTTAATGCGCAGAATTTTTCGTTCAGGGGAAATCCCCACTTGTTTGAGCAACGCGAGTTTGGGGATTTCCTCTGGTTTTTAGAAAAATCCTGCACGTTTAGAACTGCTTATGCCCGAAACCGGAACAGGAAATGGAGATGAACCACCGGGCCAGAGCAGGCAGCAGGAGCCTGTGGCAGGACGTATGCCGAAGCAGTCCCAACCGCACAGGTGGAATTTCTTTTTCCCATTATAGATTGTTGCCATATAGCTGTCAACAATTACAGGCTATAATAAAAAAGCAAACAAAATACACTACCTGTCAGGAGGAGACACCATGCAGAAGAAAGCCCTGGTCATAATCGATATTCAAAATGATA
This sequence comes from Hungatella hominis, assembly GCF_014288005.1. Lineage (NCBI taxonomy): Bacteria > Bacillati > Bacillota > Clostridia > Lachnospirales > Lachnospiraceae > Hungatella > Hungatella hominis. The sequence continues at coordinate 276,935 of NZ_JACOPB010000001.1, read as the reverse complement.
TAACAAAGAATTACAAGGACGTGATTGACAATATCAATCAAGCGATCGATTGGGCGGCCAATCATCAAATTCATGTTATTTATATCAGACATGAAAATTTATCCGCAGGCACGAGGACATTTAAACCGAATACCTGTGGATCTGAATTAGCTTCAGACTTGAAAATGGTATCAGACAATATTTTTACAAAATATAAAGGAAATGCGTTAAGCTCTGAAGAATTTACAGATTATATCAGAAAGAATGAACTGTGTGATTTCTACATTGCAGGAGCAGATGCCGCCATCTGTGTCAAATCGACCTGCTACAACCTGCGCAAGGCAGAGTATGGCGTGAGTGTGCTGTCAGACTGCATTACCAGTTATGACAAAAGAAAGATTGATGAGATGCTGCATTATTATGAAAGCAAGGGATGTAACATTATTAGCCTGAATGATCTGTTAAGTTAAACACTTTCTATATTAACAGTTTAGCGCGGCGGACATTGTATTATCCGCCGCGCAGCTAACCGCTCTTTTAATTTTTCTCTTATAAGTTCTTAGTCATTTGCTTTTCCATCACTTCATAGACCAGTATGGCGTTGTTCTCAACCTCTGTTTTCCCATGTCTCACGGTCTTGTATCCCCTGCTTTCATAAAAGTGAGCCGCAGGAAGGGACGCATCCAGACATATAGATGGATATTCCCGTGCAATTTCACGTTCCAGGTTCTCCATGATCCGCCTGCCATACCCCTGTCCCTGAAATTCCGGGGCAACGAAGCCCCTGGTGATATGGCTGCCTTTGCAGCTTCCGGTTCCTACCATCCGGCCGTCGCTCCACAGAACACGCACACAGCCGTCTTCTATATCCCGGCTGATATTGGTTCTGTTGTGAAGGCTGCAAAAGAAATCCACCACCGCCTCCGGATAGTACCGGGGATAGACCGCGGTAATGGTGTTCTGTACCAGATTATAAATCTGCTCTGCGTGGTCTTCGGATGCTTTGAAATATTCCATACAATCCGCTCCCTTTCCGGCAAAAAACTTTATTTTGAATCTCTCAGCATGACATCATGTGCCCCGCCCTCGACAATACTGGTCGATGAAACCAGCGTAATTTTTGCTTTGCTCTGCAGCTCCGGAATGGTGAGCGCGCCGCAGTTGCACATGGTTGAGCGCACCTTGCTCAGGGTGAGACCCACGTTATCCTTTAAGCTGCCCGCGTACGGTACGAAGGAATCCACACCTTCTTCGAATGAAAGCTTTTTCTCTCCGCCCATATCATACCGCTGCCAGTTTCTCGCTCTCGCACTTCCTTCGCCCCAGTACTCTTTCATGTAGCTTCCGTTGACATTGACTCTCTTTGTCGGGCTCTCGTCAAATCTGGCGAAGTATCTGCCCAGCATCACAAAGTCAGCGCCCATGGCCAACGCCAGGGTTACGTGGTAATCGTGGACAATTCCGCCGTCAGAGCAGATCGGAACATAGATGCCGGTCTCTTCGTAATAGGCGTCTCTTGCTCTTGCCACCTCGATCAGAGAAGTTGCCTGGCCTCTTCCGATTCCCTTCTGTTCACGTGTGATGCAGATTGCGCCTCCGCCGATCCCGACTTTAATGAAATCAGCTCCGGCCTCCGCCAGGAAACGGAATCCTTCCGCATCCACTACATTGCCTGCGCCCACCTTCACACTCTGTCCGTAATTCTTCCGGATATAGTCTATGGTGATCTTCTGCCACTCGGAAAAGCCCTCCGAGCTGTCGATGCAGAGCACATCGGCGCCTGCTTCCAAAAGCGCTGGAACACGTTCCTCATAGTCTCTCGTATTGATACCCGCCCCCACCATGTAGCGCTTGGAACTGTCAATCAGCTCGTTTTCATTTTTCTTATGGCTGTCGTAATCCTTGCGGAACACGAGATAGACCAGCTGTCCTTCTTTATTAACCAGAGGAAGACAATTGATCTTGTGTTCCCAGATAATGTCGTTGGCTTCCTTTAAAGTGGTGTCTTCGTCCGCGTAGACGAGGTCGCCGATCTGTGTCATAAATTCCTTTACCTTCGTGTCAGGGGTCATACGGCTCACACGGTAATCCTTATTGGTTACGATTCCCAGAAGCCTGCCGTTTGGTCCGCCGTCTTCCGTTACGGCGATCGTTGAATGGCCTGTCCGCTCAGTCAGGGAAAGCACGTCCTCCAGCGTCATCTCAGGAGATACATTGGAATCGCTTACTACAAAACCGGCACGGTACCGTTTCACCCGGTTCACCATCGCTGCCTGCTCGGCAATGGTCTGAGATCCATAAATAAAAGACAGGCCGCCTTCCTGCGCGAGAGCGATAGCCAATCTGTCGTCCGACACCGACTGCATGATTGCGGAAACCATAGGAATATTAATATGCAGCGCCGGTTCCTCTCCCTTATTGTATCTGACCAGAGGGGTCTTTAAACTTACTTCCGATGGAACACACTTTGTCGATGAATAGCCCGGAACCAGAAGGTACTCACTGAATGTTCTGGACGGTTCCTCATAATAGAATGCCATTTTAATTCTCCTTTTCTGACTGCTTTTCTCATATTCTACTACATTTTCCCACAAATTGGTAATCTTTTTTTGTTATATCTGTTTATTTGTCGGATTACTAAAAATCCAATACCGGCACCAGATTCTCACTCCCCCCGCTCCTGGAAGTGCTGTTCTCCGTAGAAGCAAATGAAACCAGGGGACCTCCGGTCACATACTGGAGCCCATTTTTCAACGTAATCCGCAGATAAACTTCGTAATTCACGTTGTCTTTTCTTCCTATATAATCGGACACGTCGATCCGGTAGCCCACTATTTTACCGGTCTCACCTGAAAGCTTTGTAAGGGTAAGGTCTTCCCCTGCCAATTGGTCGTATGCGGCAGGCTGTACTTCTACGGCCTGCGCCTCCGTGACTGCCTGACTATAACCGGATTTCTGGTGTGAGCCGCCATTTCCACCCGGGCTTTCTACCATACCGTTTGCCGCAATCTTTGCTTCTGCCATTGCGATCTCGTCCTCTTCAAAGGGATTTCCACCTGCATTTCCCGTAATCCAGAAATGAAACATCCCCTCATCGTTTGCCTCGGAATCATAAAAATCACATTCCGCCCGCGCCATCATGGTATTGACGGTATACACAGGCTTCAGAATTTCCTGACGGTATCCGGTCTCTGACTCAATTACAAAGGCCGGTTCCAGCCATTCTGCCGGTTCCAGCATAAACTGTGCCTGGTTCTCTGCGTCAAGCGCCTGCCGGTATACGGTTCCTTCCGCAGTCAGACTGGCAGTCACAGTTTCATTCTTCTCCAGCGCTTTGGGAACCGCCCGCATCGTCACCACCAGCTTTCCGTCCTGCATCCCCATATTTATGGAAGTATCGGAAAACAGGCTGGCATCCTGCTCCATCTTCTTTGTCACACTTTCATATTTATGATCCGCATCGTTCCTGACTCCGTTGATTTCATTGCGCAAAATGGCTTCCATACTGCTCATCTCACTTCGCAGATTGTTCAGTTCCTGCTTCATGCGGTAATTGTTGTACAGGGCGACGGCCAGCAGAATGATTACAAGGGCCAGTGTTTTGGATCTGATTTTATCTTCGCTCATGACATCTCCTTTATGGCTTTATCTTTATGGCTTATCTTTATTCTATTATCCTGCGGAAATGATGTCAATTCATTAATCAAAGCATCTGTATTGTCTATCTTACAGAATGGTGGTTACGATCCAGTTCCCTGATGTAAAAAAATGGACAGAGGCAAAAGCAGTTTTTTATCTGCCTTTGCCTCTGCCAGGCTATAACATTCTGATCAGTTACGCTTACTTAATCCCCTCCTCAAGCGCATCTTCTGTAATCCCTTCTGTCAACACTCCCGCAAGCTTTCCGTCTTTTATAAATGCCACTGCCGGTGCTCCGCTGATGTCCAGACGGCTGGCGATGCCTGTAGACTTATAGATATCCGCCTTCGTCACCTTCACGCTGCCCGCATGCTTTTCTTTAAAGGCTTCGATGACAGGAAGCAGCTCACGGCTGGCCGTCTCCACGGCATTCCAGATGTAAACCACACCCGGTACAGTCGGGTCCATAATCTGTTTTTCGAATACTTCGCTCTCAGCCAGGTATTTCTCCGCCGCATAGCCAGCGATCGCGCCGTCTCCGACCGCGGTAGCTACCTGCTTTAAGAATTTATCCCTTACGTCTCCTGCTGCAAAGACGCCCGGCATGTTTGTCTCCATCTTTTCATTGGTGATCACGTAGCCTGCACGGCTTAAATCGATGATATCCTTGAATATCTCGGTATTTGGCAGGTAACCGATAAATAAGAAACACGTATCCACCGGCACATCGATGATCTCGTTGTTCTTTAAATTCCGCAATGCCACACTGCGGAGATGTTCCTCATCTCCTCTGAATTCTGCCGGAAGCGTGTTCCAGATAAACTCCATCTTCGGATTGGCCAGGGCTTCTTCCCTGGCAATCTCGTTGCAGTCCATCTTCCCTTCCTCGTGCATGACGCTGACAATGACTCTGCTCGCAAACTTTGTGAGGAACATTCCCTCCTCGATGGCCGCGTCTCCGGAGCCGATGACCATGACGGTCTTTCCCGTGTTCGCCGCCGCATCACAGGTGGCGCAGAAAGAAATACCCTTGTCGTATAAGAATTTGTCCTCCCCCGGCGCCCCGGTGAGTCTGGGCTTGCCGCCGCTGGCAATGATGACGGAACGGCACTCATAATCGGTCCGGAAGGTCTCCACTACTTTTTTGTCTCCCTCAAGCTGTACCGCGCGCACGTCGGTCAGTTTGAACTTTACACCGAACTTCTTGGCCTGTTTGTGGAACAGCTCCATCAGGCCCAGACCTGTACTGCCTTCCGGAAATCCCGGGTAATTTTCAATCTCGTTCGTATAGGTAGCCAGTCCGCCTACCAGCGCCTTCTCGACCACCAGGGTTTTCAGCCTCGCACGGCCGCAGTAGATGGCGGCCGTCAGACCTGCTGCGCCGCCGCCGATAATTACCACATCGTATTGCTCTATTTTCTTTTCCAAAATAATTCCTGCCTTTCTGTACTGATTGTCATCTGTTCTATGGGAAAAATGTTTTATGATTATCATCTGCTTCATAAACAGTTTCCCGTGACGCAAAAACCGCCGCAATTCTGTCAAAGAGTTGCAGCGGTCAAAGATTCATTTCCGATATTGCGACGCTACATGAAGAACCTGGCCAACAGCTTGCTCCCAATGAAAGCCCCAATAAACAAAAAGAATGCAAATACCCATCCGGATAACGACATGGAGCCGATCGCTGAAAAAAGAGCTCCGATGTTGCAGCCGCCGGCAAGCCTTGCGCCGTATCCCATCAGCAGTCCGCCCAACGTGGCGGCCACTACCTGCTTTAAGGATTTAATCTTTTTGAATTTAAACTGAGAGGCCAGCAGAGCAGCCAGCAGCGCTCCTGCGATGATACCGAAGTTCTGCCAGGATCCTGGATGATTCAGGATTCCGCTGTTTAAGGTATTCTGCGCGCCTTCTGAAGAAAAGTAATACCACTTATCCACATTACCGCCCACGAGACGGTACAGCCATGCGCCCCAGTTGGCAAAGATGCCGGACACTCCCCAGGGGGAACCGGTAGACGCAAACATGGCGATCTGGAAGACGGCCAGCAGCACCGCTCCTGTGACATATGTAAATGGATTTTTGAAAATCTTTTTATAATATGGATTTTTACTCACTTTATCCCAAAAAGCCTTCAAAGTGTCACCCACGCCTTTCTATTTTGTTTTTTCAATGACGATTTCCCATTCTCCGTCGTCCACTTCCTCAATCTCTACGTTATATCCCTGATTTCTGGCCCATTCCGGAACATTTTTCATCGCACAGCTGTGGTCAATCGACGCAATCAGTACGTCACCTACCGCCATCTTCTCACACTGCTTCTGAACCTTCATTAACGGTACCGGGCAAGCCTCGCCTAAACAATCAATTGTAAATTCTGCCATGATAATATCTCCTTTCTACTCTTCAATTCCCATTTTTTTCTTTTCATATAAATCAGCCGCTATATAGAGCAGGCCGATCGTTGCTAACTGTAAAATCACTGCTCCCGCCCATCCAAACACATCCGGGAGGAAAATTCTTGGAGCAGTTGCGATAAAGTTCTCTGTCCACCATCCCATATGGCTGGCGCCGATCAGGGATCCGATTACAAAGAACAGCAGACTCAGCATCTGCATTGCAAAGCCTTCGCCAACCCGCATCAGCGTGCCGGAAGCACATCCTCCTGCGATTACCATACCGATACCAAACATGATTCCGCCTACTGCCGTGGCAAGGCTGATGGGCATGATATAACTCTGACCCGGAATCTCCTGTCCGTTTACAAATGCGCCGTATTTAATTGCGGCGAAGCCGATGGTGGTTATGGCGAATGCAATCAGAACCGCACGGGTAATCGACGTTGATCCGGTAATACACGGGTCTCTTAAGGATGCGGTAAAGCAAAAGCGTGACTTCTGCAAAATAAAACCGAAGCAGCACCCAAACGCCCAGAAAAGAGCCAGCGTGCCGTTTTTAAATCCTAAGAGTATTCCGATCACTATGATAGCCAAAAAGACTCCAAATCCAATGGGAAGCTGATTCTTTTTCTTCTTCCGTGGTCTTGACGAGCCTCCTGAGGTCTGGCTTCTGCGGATACTTCCTGTCGTTTCTGTTCCGTTTTCCTGCATTCATTGCACCTCCTTTTTTCTTGTTTTTTGAGGATTTGAACGCGTTACTACACCTCTACAGTATAGCACATTGTCATTTTTTTCACTATCCAAGTTGCTTATACTGTATAATTTTTTGCTATAAACAATCCTTATGGCGATATTGTGTTTTTTTTAACGTTCTTGTATAATGAATGATAGAAATAATACCGGGGTAAATAGAAATGAAATAATGAGGGGGGGATCAAATGCTTTTAGAACAGATTTCCATGTTTTCCAGAATTGCAAAAGAACAGAGTATATCCAAGGCAGCCCAGGCGATCCACATCTCTCAGCCGGCCTTAAGCCAGCAGATGCAGCGGCTGGAGGAGGAACTGGGCGTAAAACTTTTCGAACGTTCCAACCGCGGGATCATACTTACCAGATCCGGAGAGGTCATGCAGAAATACTCGGAACAATTTTTAGAGACCTACTCCAATTTAAAGGAGGAACTCGCCAGCCTTGAATCCTACAACGGGACGTTTCGTATCGCGGCCACTCCCGTGGCCTGCAACTACGCGCTTCCCTGCTCCCTGTTCAAGGTGAATCACAAATATCCCAGCTACTCCTTCAGTTTAAATTCCGTCCCCTCCACCGAGGTCATTCACCGCGTGGGGCACGGGCAGGCGGACATGGGATTTATCGTGGGCGCCACAGATAATCCTGAATTCGTCTGCAACCTGGCCTTCAGCGATAAGATCTGTCTGGTGGCGAGCGAAGACTACCGGTGCCCGGACAGCATTACACTGTCTGAGCTTAAAAAATTCACCCTGGTCATGCTGAACGAGCAGTTCAGCTCCTACCGTCTGCTTCATCAGTACCTAAAGCAGGCAGGGCATCCCCTGGATACCCTGCGGGTGATGTACCATCTCGACTCCACAGAATCTGTAAAGAGCACAGTTCTTGCCGGACATGGAGCCGCGTTTCTTCCCTACATAACAGTAAAGAAGGAAGTATACCAGAAGCAGATAAAGATCATCTCCGTCATGGATTTCGATTTGAATTACGATGTGTACTCCATATACAATCCACATCTGGTCAAAAACAATCCTGCTCTGGAAAAAATAATCCTGTATTTTATCTCCATTGTTACGAAAAGCATCTGCTAGACTGTAATATACAGCTCCCAGATTCCGTTCATCGGCTCTACTGTCTCCATTTTCAAGTGCATTTTCCGGCAGTAGCTGCCTATGGATTCCACCACACAGCTGTGGTCTGTGACCAGCTTGATCTGGCCGCCGTGTTCCTTAATCTCCCTGCATTGTTTCAGTTTCATGATGGGAATCGGACACATATCTCCCAGACAATCGATTTCATGCATCACGCAGCGCCTCCATTTCTTTGATGGCTATAGTGTATCATAATTCAGGCGGCCGCGGTAGAGGAAAGGGATTATTATGGATATTTCATTTTACAGCCGCTTTCATGCGCCTCTTGAATCCGCCTATTTAGAAGAAGTCCTGGCTTCCGGCCTGGAGACGGATGGCTTATTCATGAAACGGCTGCTTGACTGCGCGGACAGCCTCTATCCAGGCTGCCGTTTTCTCTTTACCCCGAGCTGCACGCTGGCCCTGGAGACCGCTCTGGCCTGCTTGCGCCTGCTTCCGGGTGATGAGGTCCTGCTTCCTTCCTTTAACTTCCCGTCTGCCGCCAATGCCGTACTGCGCCACGGCGGCCGGCCCGTTCTGTGCGATATCACGCCCGACACCCAGAACATCTCGGTCCGGGACGCGTCCAATCGCTTAACCAGCCGCACCAGGGCCGTGATCGCCATGCATTACGCAGGTGTCTCCGCTCCTCTCGGCGGCTTAAAAAGACTGGCCGAAGAGGCGGGTATCGTCCTGATCGAGGACGCCGCCCAATGTGTGGACGCCTATTATGAGGATCAGCCCCTTGGGACCGTCGGCGATATGGGCTGCGTCAGCTTCCATCACACCAAAAATGCCGTCTGCGGAGAAGGCGGCCTGATGATCACCAAAAACCGTGGCCATTGGCAGTATGCGCGCCAGTACCGCCTTCACGGAACGAACCGGGCGGGATATTTAGACGGGGAAGCTGCCCGCTATACCTGGAATCTTCCCGGCTCCTGCACCGCCTTAAGCGAACCGCAGGCAGCCCTTTTGTTGGCGCAGCTTCAGTGTCTTTCCCAGATTACCCGCAGCCGCCTCCACGTGACGGAACAGTATTGGAAGCAGCTGGCTCCCTTGGAGGAGAGGGGAATCGCCATGCGTATGCAGATTCCCGCCTATGCCCGGCCAAACGGCCATATTTTCTATCTCCGTTTTCAGGACCCCGCCCTGCTGAATTCTCTCATCCCCGCCCTGGCGGCCCATGGAATCGACTGCAAAACGCACTACGTCCCTCTCCACGCCTCCCCCATGGGGGAAAAGCTGGGATACCACAAAGAAGATTTACCCGAATCGCTGGCCTGTTATCAGACACTTCTCCGCCTTCCGGTCCACACGGCCCTGACGGATGAAGATATCGCACGGACAACGGAAACGATCCTGCGGTTCGTGTAACGGATAAGGAGTTTTACCATGATTTACGATCTCGGCATCATCATCCCCGTATACCGGCCCCGGGAATCCATCGGGATTTTAACGGACCGTATACGGGAATTATTTTCTGAAAAACTCACTCTGCGCATCTGCATCGTAGATGACAGCGGCAGGCCGGAAACCGCGGCTTTCCTGGCCGGGATATGCCGTTCTCCGGAGACCGCGATTCTGGTTCTGGACCGCAATTACGGACAGCAGGCCGCCACACTCTGCGGCCTGGAGCACCTGGATCCGTGCCGGTATTACGCCACCATTGACGACGACTTAGAACAGCCTCCGGAAATGCTGGCGGCCCTTTACGACACCATCCGACAGGGATATGACATCGTATACGGAGTCCCCGCCGTCTCCCGCCGTTCTCTTTACCGAAGGGCAGGAAGCTACATGCGCGATGGCCTCTTCTCCCTGTTTCTGGGCGTGCCGGAAGGGGTTCGCGTCAGCAGCCTTCGGATCATGACAGCCGACTTAGTGAAGGAAGCCTGCCGCCTGAAACCCAACGGATTCTTTTATCTGTCCGCCTCTGTTTTTAAAGGGAGCACCAGACCGGTCCGGGCCGTATCCATTCCTTACAGGAGAGAATCTAACGGCGAAGAGGATTTGAATCATGCTCTTTTTCAAAAGAAATCTGCAGAGAAAACCATCAGCGGCTACAGCGCACTCTCACTGCTGCGGCTGTACACAAAGCTGTTTCTAAATTATACGTGCTTCTCTGCTGCAAAGCGGAATTGCAGCCGCGGCGCAAAACCGCTCTACCGCATATCCCGGCGAATCCGCGCCCCACGGCTCATGATCCTCGGCGGCTCCAACTGCCAGGTTCATGCGTTCCAGCGGGCAAAGACGCTGGGGATGGACACGATTCTGGCCGATTACACCAGATCGCCCAGCGGAGCACGGTATGCGGGACTCCATGAACCGGTGAGCACCTTCGATATAGAAGGCTGCATCCGGGCGGCCAGAGAGCACCACGCAGACGCGGTAATGACCATGGGAACGGACCAGCCGGTGTACACGGCCGCTTCTGTCAGCAGCGCCCTAAATCTGCCTTCGCTTCTGTCGGTCGGGGAAGCGCTGTCCGTAACCAACAAAAAGCATATGAAAACAATCCTGAAAGAGGCCGGTATTCCTGCCGCCCGTTTTCGTTTTATCCATCAGGGCATGGAAGCAGGCTCTCTGGACGGACTTCAGTCTCCCTATGTCATAAAGCCTCTGGATTCCCAGGGTCAGCGCGGAATCTACCGCCTCAATACGCCGGAGGAGGTCTTCTCCCATCTGAAGGACACACTCTCCTATTCCCGGGAACAGGAGGCATTGGTAGAAAAATTCTGCGAGAGCACGGAGATTACGGTCAGCGGATGGCTCCATGAGGGCAGGCTCCATATCCTGACCGTCACGGACCGCCTTCTCTATCCGGATCCGGTCCATATCGGAGTCTGCGTCGGGCATCGTTTTCCCACGGTTCACATGGACCGGTACGCGGAAATTGAGTCAATCAGCCGCAGAACCGCAGCCGCATTCGGCATCGCCAATGGCCCCTTCTATCTTCAGGTGCTGGTCGGAAAAGACGGAATTCAGGTCAACGAACTGGCCAGCCGGATCGGAGGCGCTTTCGAGGATGTCTTTATCCCGTTCTTAACGGGCTTTGACATATTGGGCGCCGTGATACGGAGCGCTCTCGGAATGCCGGCCGAGCCCCCCTCTATGGACTGCCTGGAAGCGGCCGCGGAGGGACGATGTGTCGCGGTCCAGCTCTTATTCTGCCGGCCAGGCGACATTTTAAGCATCACACCTTTAGAAGAACTTCTGGCTCTGCCCTACGTGCTGGATGCCGGCTACAACTATCTCCCCGGCCAGACCATCCCCGCCATGGAGAATGCCACCGCCCGCTTCGGCCACGCCGTCCTCTGGGGAGATGACGCAAATATTTCCGCCAATATCCATGATTTTTATCATCGTTTGTCCGTCCGTTCCACACAGGGGGAAGAGATGATCACGAATTTTTATGGACTGCATAAAGGAGACTGACATGAACACAGACATGTATACAGACATGTGCACAGACATGAACTCTAACATAATCGCTGACATAATCGCTGACATAAGAGCTGATTTAAACACCGGCAAAAGGCACCGCCCCTCATTCATACGATCCGCTCTGCTCATTCTCTCTGCAGCGGCGGTCCTCATTCTGCCCGGATGCGGCGGGAAAAAGGCGCCGTCTGTGGGGATCGCCGAGCAGTACGGCATTGCCTATGCCCCGCTTCAGATCATGAAGGAGCAGAAGCTTCTGGAAAAGAGGCTTCCCGGTGTGGAAATCAACTGGAAGCAGTTCGGCGGCCCGACCGGCATCCGCGAAGGAATGATGAACGGAGAGATCGATTTCGGATTTATGGGGGTATCTCCGGTCCTAATCGGCATTGACAACGGCATGAAATGGCGTTATGCCACCGGAATCAGTTCCAATGAGGTCGCCATCGTCACACGGAACGACATTCACTCCTTGACCGAGCTGACGCCCAAAGACCGGATCTCGATCCTGTCCCCAGCCTGTACCCAGCACGTACTTTTATGCATGCTGGCCGGCCAGCAGCTGGGAGATCCCCATGCCCTGGACAACCAGCTGGTCTCCATGAGCCATCCCGATTCCGTAAACGCCCTTCTCTCCGCGACCGAGATCACGGCACACGTTTCCACACCGCCCTATATCACCCAGGAGTCCGATGGCGGTATGCACGTGATGGCCACGGGGGAGGAGATTGTCGGGCAGCCGTTTACATTTATCACCGGCGTTGCTATGGAGGAGTTTCACGACAACCGCCGGGAGTATTACGACGCAGTCATCGATGCCCTTCAGGAAGCAATCGATTACATCAACAGCAATATGGAGGAAGCCTCCCAGCTTCTCGCACCTCTCTATGGAATTTCTCAGGAGGAACTTTACAGACAGATGGGCCGGGACGGCACGATCTATTCCAGCGAACTGAACGGAGTGGAGATCTTCAACCGCCAGATGGCTGAGATGGGCTTTCTCTCAGAGGAGCTGCCGGCAGACAGTCTGTTTTTTGACAACGTGGTTCACCACTAGAGTGTAAAAAAGAGGAATTTTTACTATGACTGAACGTTTTTTAGACACTATAACAAAAAAGAAATGGGCCGGGCGCCTGTTCTGGATCTCGGTCTTTCTTCTGCTGTGGGAACTATTCTGCCGGATCTCGAACGTTTCCCCGCTTCTGGTTCCCTCCCCGGAACAGGTGTGCGCCACCCTGATTCAGGGCATCACGCAGGGGGACTTAATCTGGCAGTCCGCGTACTCCCTGGGAATCATCGCCTTTTCCCTTATCATTTCTGCCGTCCTGGCTGTTGTCCTGGCCCTGTTTTCCAGACAGAGCCGGCTGATATACAGTCTGGTGGATACCCTGACCGCCCTGGCGCATCCGCTCCCGGGCCTGGCTCTTCTTCCGTTAATTATCATGTGGTTCGGAACCGGCACCGGGGCGGTAACGGCCATTGTGGTTCACTCTGCGCTCTGGCCGGTTCTGGTCAATCTCCTGGCCGGTTTTAACGCGGTTCCCGGCATTTATGAGGATATGGGGCGCAGCCTTTCCATGAGTTCCGCCGCTATCACCGCAGAGATCCGCCTGCGCGCATCCCTGGGCTATCTAATCTCCGGCCTGCGCATCGGATGGGCCAGGGGCTGGAGGGCCTTCATCAGCGCCGAAATGGTCTTTGGAGCAGTAGGCGCCAAAGGCGGCATCGGCTGGTACATTCTGACTCAGCGCACCTTCATGAACACGGCGGGACTGTTCGCCGGAATTATTCTTGTCATTTTCATTGGAATGCTGGTTGAAGACGGCCTGTTCTCGGTCATTGAGAAATGCACGCTCACCAAATGGGGGATGAAATCTGTTTAGAAAGGAATGAAACCATGCTGAAAATTCATAACATCAGCCGCTCCTACACCGGAAGCAGCCAGACTCATACGGTCATTGACCATTTAAACCTGACGGTATGCGATCATGATTTCTTTGTCATCGTCGGTCCCAGCGGCTGCGGAAAAAGCACGCTGTTAAGGCTCATCGGAGGTTTTGACCGCCCGGACAGCGGTTCTCTCCTGCTAGACGGAACGGAAATCACCGCTCCGTCGAAAGACATCATGATGGTATTTCAAAGCTTCGATCAGCTTTTTCCCTGGTACACGGTTCTCGGCAACCTGACCTATGCCATGAAGAAAGCCGGACTCTTCCGCACGTTGGCCGAGAGAAAAGAGTGTGCCCGAAGCTATTTATCCATGGCAGGCCTGTCCGGCTTTGAAAACGCCTATCCCCACCAGCTCTCCGGAGGCATGAAGCAGCGCGCCGCGCTGGCCCGCGCACTGTCCTTAAAGCCCAAAGTCCTCCTTATGGATGAGCCCTTTTCCAGCCTGGACATCGCCACCAAAAAGGCCTTATATCCCGTCGTCACTGCCATGGCCGCCCAAACCGGCTGTACCATCCTTCTGGTAACTCACGATATCCGCGAAGCCCGCACGCTCGGCTCCCATATCGCCGTCATGTCCAGACAGAAAAAAGGCATATCCGCCGTTTTTTCCAAAGAAGCGATGCCGGAGGCAGAAACGCTGGAAAAAATGCTGGAGGAAAATACCTGAATGTATCAAGGAGTGTTTTAAAAGCCTGCGAGGGCTGAGACCGTGGGAGGACTTAAGTGTCCTCCTGTTTTTCCTATTTCACCCGATACACTCTCACCGTTCCCCATTCCTCCGCACCTCTCAGGGAATTCACCCGCGAGGCATACTCCAGGCTGTGAATCCGCCCGACCTCCCTGCACGCCGTCTCACAAAACGCCTTAAGCTCCCTCACAAACGCTGCATTTCCATAAATCGCATGGAAGTAAGGCCTGTGCTCATAGAGATAGTCCAGCTCATCAGAATAGCAGATATACTCGATCTGATTTTCCCTGATATACGTTTCCACCCCGCCTTCCACGTAAGGAAGGTTTCTGTAATCCTTCAGCATCCCTCTGTCAAAATAAAACTCCATATTCAGGTTTCCGATTGTGGGGGCATCCGCAGGCACCAGTTCCGCCAGCTGATCGAGATACGAAGCGTAATTCTCCGCCTCCCCGGGCCGCTGGTTCTGTATCTGCCAGATACTCCCCACGGCAAGACCGGCCGCAAGTATCAGAATTCCGATCGTACGGCCGGCCTTCTCGAAGAGCTGCAGGACCTGGCCTGCGAGGAGCCAGCCAAACAGGAAGAAAAACAGGACAGCCGTCTGATTATACCGGCCAATCACCACCATACCCGCCGCAAGCCCTGCGGCCCCCTCGAGAATCACCCTGGTATTTTGAATCCACCGATCCTCTTCGCTGTCAGGAACGCGCTCCCCTCCCAACGCTTCACTCTCAGATATGGGCTCCCCTCTCATGACCAGACACGCGGCGGCCGATAATCCTGCCGTTAGAGCCATGGCAATCATCTCCAGACGCACATCGGGAAGATAATAGGTTCCGTTATCCCGCCCGTATACGCCGCTGAAAAATGAAAACAGCTCCCCGACTCTCGCCCATCCGGAGGACGACAGCTCAAACTCCTCTTTCCCATACAAAAAGTAGCCCGGCAGAAAATGAGGGTTAAACTGAAAACTGATACCAACATAGACGGCAGTCACCGCGAGCACCGCCGCTGTATAGGCAGCCAGACTGCCCAATGTCTTCAATGCCCCCTTTTTATCCTTTCCCGCCGCCTGCCTCACGATTTCAAACACCATAATGGCGCCGCAGACCGCCGCGCACAAAAAGCTGTTCGGATGAATCCCGACAAAAAGTCCTGTGACCACTCCCAGGATCAGCGCGGTTCCTGTCCCCGGCCGCCCTTTTTTTCCAAGCAGAATCCACAGACACACCAGCAGCTCCAGCGCAATAAAAATCTCCTGCCGCGCAAAATGGGAGGCATAAATAAACTGAATATCCAGGCTCAGCAGAACAGTAAGCCCCAGAGCAAACCACCGGCTTCCCATACGGCGCACGCAGAGATAAAACAGAACGAGGCAGATAATCCCCGCCAGAAGAGAAAGCATTCTCACACTTCCAACAGAAAAACCACCCAGCCCGACCGCTCCCATCTGCATGAGATGAAACAGGCTTTTCATCGCGTGGGGCACCCGGGGCTTCGCATCAAAAAAGCTTTCTGTCACTCCTAAATTTCCAGCCGCCAGCATATCGCGGCTCAAACCGGCCAGCCAGCTCTCATCCGAATGAACAAATGGAAATACGAGAAGATTCCGGTATGATACAAATATGTAGACTGCCAGGTACGCAGCTGCGGCACAAAACACCGCCCATTTCTTCCATCGGTCCATTCCCCGCCTCCTTATGATTTCTTCGCATTTTTTCGTTATTATTTTATCACGATTTTCGTTAAAGTTTTAGCATTATACGATTAACAGATATAATATAACGGATTCTTATACCAGAAATCAACCCTGTTACAGTATAATAAAACTTGGAATTACATGGAAATAAGGTTGAGGCCCTTATTTTCACGCAAAACAACAGCGTTTACTACACACTACCATTACTCGCTTTATAAAGGAGGGTTTTATGGGCTTATTTGCCAAAAAAATAACAATCTTTTCGTTTTTGGCGATTCTGGCAGCGGCTCTTACAGGCTGCAGCTCCCATACTTTTGTCGAAGGGGAGTCCCTGATCGTCTCCACGAAGGACCTGCCCGGCTACGCCGAACAGTCCAACGTGGTCGTTGTGGATACCCGTACCCCGGAGGAATATGCCGCGGGACACGTAGCAGGTGCAGTCAATATTCCCACCGCCGACATTGTTATCAATGTTCCGGTAAAGAATATGCTGACCAGCCAGAAAAAGATTGAAAAGGTAATGGGCAGCAACGGAATCTCCAATGACACATTAGTCCTGGCGTACGATGCCAATAAAATGGGCGCCTCCCGCCTTCTCTGGAGTCTGTTCATGTTTGGCCACCAGAAAGTTAAGGTTGTGGATGGAGGCTTTGACGCCATTCAGACAGCCGGGATCCAGCTGAGCACTGATATCGAAGCTCCGGCCGAGGCTGTTTTTACTGCGAAGGAGCCGTCAGCCAACTGGCTCGCAACGATGGACGAGGTCCGCGCACAGGCTGAGAACCCGGATCCGCACACCATTTTGTTAGACGTTCGTTCTTTTGAGGAATACGCAGAGGTCGGCAAGGTTCCGACATCCCTGATCATTCCCTATGAGACCAATTTCTTCTCGGATGGAACATTTAAGACAACGCAGATTACCAGAATTAACTACCTGGAGGAAAAAATTTATCCGGAGGATGAAATCATTCTCTACTGCCAGACGTCCATGCGGGCGGCTCCGGTCTTTGTTCAGCTGTACGAGGCTGGATACCGGAACATCCGGATCTATGACGGCGCCTATTTAGAATGGTCTTCCAACTCTGATAATCCGGTTGAGATGCCGGCCGGTCAATCTGCTCCGTTAAAGAAAAACGCATCCTAACACCAAAAGGAGAATTATTATGAAGAAAATTGTACCTGTATTACTTGGGCTCACCCTGGCAGCCAGTCTGACCGCCTGTGCAACCAAGACCGTAAAGGAAGCACCTACGGCTGCCCCTCAGACGACGGCCGCAGCTATGGAAGAAACCACGGAAGCGCCCGCGGAGACCTCCGGTGCAGAAACAGAAGCAGCCGCAAAAACAGAGGATACCGTCACTGCGGCCGCTACTGACTATTTTAAAAACTTCCCGGAAGATAAGCATATGGCGTCTGTAGCCGATCTCTTTGCAAAAATCGACGCCGGTGAAGACATGGTTATCATCGATATCAGAAAGCCTGATGACTACGCTGCGGGACATTTAAAAGGAGCGTGGAACATCCCTTACGGTGCTGCTGTAGCGGAATCACTGGATAAAATCCCAGATGACACGCCAGTATATGTAAACTGCTATACCGGTCAGACCTCCTCTCAGACGGTAGCCCTCTTAAACGCAGCCGGAAAATTTGCTACGAACATTCAGAGCGGCTGGAACAACGGCATTTCCCAGGAAGAAGGCTACGAAGCCTATATCGACACCGAGGAAGCCGTCATTCCTGATGACACCTATGAAGTAGATCCGGCCATCGCCGCCGCTATCGCCGATTACTACAAAGAGGCGACCAGCAACACCATCGCTTCCTTTAATTTCAAGGTGGAAGCCTTAAAAGAACTGGTTGACGCGGAAAGCGAAGATTATACGATTCTCTCCATCCGCCGTGAGGACGACTATAAGCAGGGCCACATCGCAGGCGCCATGAACATTCCGTTCGGCAAGGGAATGCAGGAACATTTTTCCGAAATTCCGACTGATAAACCAGTCGTCGTATACTGCTACAGCGGACAGACATCTTCCCAGACCATGGCTATTCTCCGACTGCTCGGCTATGAGGCCTATTCCTTAAGCGGAGGCATGGGAAAAGAAGGCGGAGCCGGCTGGCTCGGAGCAGGTTATCCGGTTGTGACCGAATAATGAATGATTGATCCTTCCATATCTGCTGTCATATGATGGGGCGTGAATCCATGAAAATGGATTCACGCCCCATTAATTCCTCTCTTCTCGCATAAGTCCTTCCGGATCACTGCCCGCCTTATTTCTTCATTGCTCCGGATCTGTCTTCATAATCCTCCCTCACTTTTTTCAAAAACTCCGGTATCTCAATGGGACACTCTTTATTGCTGCACATACTCTTTACAGCCATAGAAACCGAGTCATAGCAGCACTGAATTCCCTTTCCGTCGTACGTATAATTTGCCGCATGATCACGTCTGATTCCAATTCTGCATGCGGTCTCTGCCGCATCTAAATTAGCGCCAAGGAATATGTATTCCCAGCTACGCTTCTCCTGACTGAGTTTTACCATTTGGCTGACTTTGCTGTAAGAATATCTTCGGCTGGAATTTTCCATACCGTCAGTTGTGATAACCACCATAGTTTTTTCGGGTATATCCTCATCTCTCGCATACTGGTAAATAGTTTCCATACGATGGACAGTTTCCCCAACTGCATCCAGCAATGCTGTGCTCCCCCGGACAAAATAATCTTTTTCCGTCATCGGCCCCAGCTCCGCCAAGTTGTTTCTGTCGTGGAGAAGCTCGATTTTGTCATCAAACAAAACAGTCGTGATACAGGCCTCACTTCCCTCCTCTTTCTGTTTTTCTATCAGTGAATTAAAACCTCCAATCGTATCTGACTCCAGTCCCGACATGGAACCGCTGCGGTCCAGTATAAATATAATCTCTGTCAAACCTTTCCTCATAATGGCGACCTCCTGTATTTGATAAAAAGAGATTACCACATAAACAAAAAGAAAAGGTCGCCGTAAAAGCGACATTTTCTTTCATAATCCTCCGATCGGCTGCTGCCCAAACGCAAACAGCGCTTCATTCAGTTTCATTATGTCGTATATACCCTCGGAAATAAAAAATTCCACAATAATATCTGATTTATTGCTGTGGGACAGCACATATCCGGCTCTTGCAAGCAAATCTCTGGTCTCGTCCAGATTCAGCTTCAAACCAAGTGCCAGCGAAACAGCTGTCTGTTTTCCCGGCGAATAATCCGGATTGCTTCTGATTTTTGAAAAAAGCCTTCTGTCTATGTTCGCTCTTTTATAAACTTCCACATCTGTCATACCTTTTTCGTCAATCATACGCAGTACAGACACAGAAAAGCTTTCCTCTGTCTGTGCCGCCAAATCTTCCAGCTTTCTTATGGAAAAGGAAGCCTGCACCTTTCGCGAAGGCGCTTCCTCTTCTAAGCTCTCTGCCAACGATTCTGTAACTGTCCCTGATTTCTTTTTTAGAATATCCGGAATATTTATTTGCTTTTCCCTGTTTTCCGCATGGGGTTCCCTCATGCACGGAACATAACTGCCGTACTGCTCCTGAATTCTTTCTGCCGGCTCTGCATCTGCCGTATCAGCGATATAATTTATGCAGATATAACGGTCAATTCTGTCTAAAATTTGCCTGGATACCATATTTATCACTCCTTATTTATCACGCCTTCTGACACGTCCGGAATTATCAATTTATTTATTTTATGCTATCATAAATACATAATATAATCAATCAAATATACAGATGCTGACAACATAACTAATACTGCCAGCTTGCAAATAATACATGTCTGAGGTTCAGAGTCGGGAATATGGCAAAGGGGGGGGAAGCATAAATGCTTTCCCCCCTTTGATATGCACCATTTATCTTTCGTATTTTTCACCGCAGTCAGTGCTGAATCTCATCCCCCATTTTCGCCATCATGGCCGCCAGGTCAAACTTCGGCGACGCTTCCGCATGCAGCTTTAACAGGCGGTCGTCGTGGTTATGGCGGACCTCGCAGACACGGTCGAAGATCATGGTCGCCTCGTCGTCCTCCCGCGAAGCAGGCCACTGGGGCAGCCCCTCATACTCTGGCTTCCCGGTTCTGGCGAAAGCCATAACCGCGCCGAAGATCTGTTCCTCCAGACGGTCTGACACCTCCGGAATGTTGGCAGCCGGAACCAGCTCCGTGTTGTGGAAAACAAAAGGAATATCGGAACAGTGCCACGCCGTCTTTTGATTCTGGTACGGGAACTCCAGCGCAAATAAATAGGAATACACGCTTCCGCCCGCGGCGGCCAGCGCCCGCACAAATTCTTTAGTCGGTCCACGGAATATTGTATCCAGCGTGAGTAAGTCCGCCGGGTTCTTTCCCGGATACGCCTCGGCAAAAACGGCCTTCAGCTCCTTCCCACGGCCCTGGAAACGGTTGTCAAGAACGGCCTCTAATTCTGCCTCTGGTATCTGCTCCTTGTTAAAGGGCAGCGGCGCCATCGCAAACTCTCCGAAGACCGTACCGACCATCACCGGTATGGTCTTCGCATGATCCGTAAATCCAACTGCCGGCCCCTCTCCCTTGTAGAAATCGTCCGGTTTTGGCGTGCATCCGATGTAACCGCCAGCTCCGGCGACTGCAGGACTGACCCGGTTATACGCAGCTGCCAGGTCGTGGTAGGGAATCGTCTCCAGCCGCCCGGCCTCATCTTCCGTAAGCCCCAGTTCTTTCAGCATCGCCCGGATTAACGGTCTGGAATCGCCAGTAGAATAGGGAAGAATATCGCCCGCCACACCGCTCATGATCATTCCCTTATGGAACAGCCCGTCGGCCTCCGGGGTCTGCATCAGGCCGCTCACCTTCATGCCGCCGCCCGACTGTCCGAAGATGGTCACGTTGCCCGGATCTCCGCCAAATGCCTCGATGTTGTCCCTGACCCACAAAAGGGCGGCCACCAGATCGGCCTGGCCCGCATTGGCGGAGCCAGCGTACTTTTCACCGTAAGGAGACATGTCGAAGTATCCAAGGATGTTCAGCCTGTGGTTTACGGTAACGACTACCACATCCCCGTATTTACTCATATTTTCTCCGTTGTACGCCTTCTGCTCGATGGAGCTTCCCATGGAAAACGCCCCGCCGTGAATCCAGAACAGCACCGGCTTCTTCGCGCTCCGGTCCAGAGACTGGCTCCAGATGTTTAAACTCAGACAGTCCTCGTCCTGAGGCCAGTAGCGGTGGGGAACTAAAAGCTCGCCCTGCGGATTGTCCCTTGTCAGCATCGGGCAGACGAAGCCATAGGAGGCCGCCTCCCGGACTCCCTCCCAGGGTTCTGCTTCCTCCGGGAGCTGAAACCGTTTCGCCCTTGCGTAACGGATTCCTTTGAAGATATACGTCCCTTTCCACTGATATCCTCTGAGCTTCCCGGCCTTCGTCTCCACCACCGGGAGGCTGTCATACTGAAACTGTCCTGCCATTATTTTGTCCTCCTTCTGTTCTGTCTCCCATATTTTTCAGTTCTCTCGTCTTCAATCACGCCGTCAAAATTCATGCCAAAGCCGAATTCATAGACATGGCCCTCGCTGTCCACGTAGCATTCCATGTCGAACGCCTCATCCTCTGCCTGCCGTTCCACGGTATCCATATCGGCCGGCATCTGAAGCGGAAGAAGGCCGCAGGGGATAAATCTGCCTGTGATAACGTCCAGCACCGCCTGTGGGGATACCCCGTAATCCACCAGGATCGCGTCGGCACAGGGTTCCAGTTCCGCCATCACCATGGGATTTTTCAAGTTTACCGACACGATCACCGGGCGGTCTCCCATGCGTTTTTTCGTATCAAGGACAAGATCCAGATCTTCTTCATTTGCCGCAGTATTCCATTTTCCGCGATAACTCCTGTCGTCAAAATCCTCCAGCGGATCGCCTCCCGCCAGGCTGTGAAGCCTCGCCTGCTTCGCCTCATAGGGCCTGTACTGAAGCGTTACCGGAACGTATCCGCTGCCGCCCTGCTTTCGGTCTTCCGGATCGTAGCCCACGGAAACTGGCGATTCGATGAAGCAGATGGCAGCGTCAGCCTCTTCCGGCGTATCCACGACCACAAAGTAATCGGCGGCCGCGCCCTTGCCGGCAGGTTCCACATGCATATCCGGTGTCATAGAGCTCATGAAATCTAAGTATGGGCGGATATGGCGCCGCGGAATATATACCCTTATGTGCTCTTTGAGCGGAAGCACCCCGGCCCGGTTCTTCAAGAGCGTCACAGATTTCAGCTGGGAAAGGTATCCCTTTTCCGTAAATTCCCTGCAGCCCACCACCTGGCAGGAATGCTCCAAATCCAGGTACGGATTTTCAAACAGACCCGTCTGGAATATGTTTCGGAGCAGCCTGGAGGCGGACCGTTCAAAGCGGCTGCGCATGGCTTCTTCCCCGTATTTTTCACACCCCATCCGGTAAGCCTCCAGCACCGGCCCTGCATCGTTGTTTCCGCCGAACTGATCCACACCGGCCTCCAGAGCCTTTAAATGGCGTTCCGCCTCAGTGAGTGTCTCCACGCCCCAGCATTTTCCGGCAAACTCCTCTTCCGTCTTTCCCATATCGTGGGTGATGCCCCAGTCCGTACACACGACGCCGTCGTAGCCAAACCGTTCGCGGAGCAGATCGTTTACGATATATTTGCTGAAGGAATTCCCTACATTTTCACCGCAGGTCTGGTCTGCGCCGTAAGAAATCGTGTAGTAAGGCATCACGGCGCTGGCCGTCTTCGTACCGCCGTTCAGCGAGAAGGCGCCCTCCGTAAAGGGTCTTAGATGCTCTTCAAAGTTCCCGCCGGGATAGACCGCGAACTTTCCGTATGCGTAGTGGCCGTCGCGTCCTGCCTCACAGGGCCCCCCTCCCGGGAAATGCTTTACCATGGTATTGACGCTGTCCGCACCCCAGCCATCCTCGCTGCCCTTTGTAGTCTGGAATCCGTCGCAGTACGCCCGCGTCATTTCCACGGTCAGCTCCGTATGTTCGCCAAATGTATCCGCAAACCGCATCCATCTCGGTTCCGTGGCCAGATCGATCTGCGGGGACAATGCCGTCGTGATCCCCAGCGCCCGGTATTCCGCCGCGCCGATCTCCCCGAATTCTCTTACCGCCTCCGGCTCAAATGCAGCGGTCAGGCCGATTCCATTCGCCCATTTGGATATGGGTTCTCCGGTCACACCCATGTATTCCGCCGCAGCGCCCGCCCCGTGCCTCGGGTCCGAGCTGTTGTTGGCGGGTATTCCAAAGCCGGTGTTTTCCGCCAGCGCCTGAAGCCGGTTGTTCCATTTGACCGCAGTCTCCGTGTCCTGCAGCTTCATAATCAGCACGTGGCGCACCCTGTCTTTTACGATGAACTCCTTCTGCTGATCCGTTAAATCCCACGGGTCCGCTCCGCTCTCATCAAAGGATTTTCCGCCGTACGTGCCCCCGAAAGCGGCTGAAAGCGGCCCCCTGGCCGGAATCAGCTGATGCGCGCTGTAGAGCATCAGGCCGGCAATATCTTCGATCGAAAGCCTGGAAGCCAAGTCCGCCGCCCGCTCTGCTGCGGGCAGTCTCCAGTCCTCATAGGCTGCCAGCTCTCCTGTTCCAAGAAAATCCTTGAAGGCGAAGCCATCCTCTGTTATAATCGTCACCTTACTGCCGAAAGAGATTCCGAGATCCTTTCCCCCCTCATTGTAAATGAGACGGTAGCCCTCCTTCTCTGCTTCGTTCCATTTTTTCTCCATCAATTTCTCCTTTCATGTATTTCAGCCAGAATTTTTTCATATTTTTTATCCAGATCATAGAACAAGCTGAGTATGACCACCACGATGAAAAAAATGACCGGAATCCAGATATAATTCATTTGAATCGCGCGAAGCGCGCCTTCTGTCTGCTCCGAATTTTCCACATAGCCGCCGAATTTTAGGATCTGGGCGCCTACCACGCCTGACATTGCCATGCTCAGCTTTACTCCGAAGCCCATGAGGGCGGTCATGATTCCCTGCGGACGCCTTCCCGTCTGCCACTCGGAGTAATCCACAGTCTCCGCTCCCATGACAAATGTCACTCCCATTCCCAGCCCCAGGCCAATTCCGCATAAGACCGTACCCGCCAGAATTCCGGCCAGATTCGTTCTGGAGATCAGCACCACAAGGTTTCCTGCGATGGTAGCCAGCCCGCCGGACAGAATGCAGTTGCGTTTTCCGATCTTCTTTGCCAGAGTCGGAATCACAAATGCCATGAGGAAAGAGAGCAGTGTCGGAATCGTCATCAGAAGGGAGGCAATTCCCTCGTTGTTTAAGTAGTATTTTGCATAATACATGGTGGACTGATTTTTCAGAATCATGCCGGCAAAGGTGAAGAAGGTGATTCCGCAGAGCAGAAGCCAGTATTTGTTTTTGACGGCAACCTTTATAGCGCCTGCCACGGAATCCTTTTCCGTCTCCGGTATGATCCGCTCTCTCGTATTTTTAAAACAGATCATCAGAAGTATGATGCCTACAGCCGCGTACAGAACAACCGTACCGAAGAAGCCTTTTTTCTGATCCCCCCGGCCGATCATGCCGACCAGCGTCAGGGTCGCTCCCATGACGATGAATCCGCCCAGACTGGCTCCGAGAGACTTAAACATATTAAAGGAGAGCCGGTCGGATACGTCATCCGTCATGCAGGACAGCATGGTGCTGTATGGAATATTGAGGGCTGTATACACGATGCAGAACAGAATATAGGTGATCAGTGCGTAGATAAATTTGCCAGTTCCGCCGAAATTCGGCACCAGGAACATGGAAGCGCTGATGATTCCGAAGGGAACCGCCATCCACAGCACGTAAGGCCTTGCTTTTCCCCATTTGGTATGAGTCTTGTCGATGACTACCCCCATCATCGGATCCGTGACCGCGTCCACCACTCTGGCGACCAGCATAATCAGGCTGATGGCCCCCAGTCCGATCCCCGCTACATCGGTATAGAAAAACATCAGATACGCTGTAATCAGCTGAAACATTAAATTGCAGGCCAAATCTCCCAACCCATAACTGAACCGTTCTTTTAACGAAATTTTCTCCATTTTTAAATAACCTCTCTTTTTTTGTTAAGGACGCGTCTTATGTTCTAATTGTATCGGATTCACTTTGTGAAATCTTTACATTATTTATTGAAAACAGATACGTTTCTTGACATTTTTTCAAACGCTCCTTAAGAGAGGGCCGGCAGACGCTGGAACTGCTCCAGCATTCTGCCGGCCATGGCCTATACTAATTGTTGTCTCTCTGTGGTTCCACCACCCTGATATGGGGCGGATATTCGGCAGAAACGGTTTCCTTCACGGTCTCCCGCCTGGGGTTCTTTTTCCGGTACTGGGAAGGCGTCATGCCGTACGTGTCCCGAAAAACATTGATAAAGGACCGGGTATCCGGAAATCCGCTGCGCATGGCAATCTCCAGGATGGAGTAATCCGTCTCGAGCAGATCCCGGAACGCCTTGCTGACGCGGACCTGATTCAAATGCGTCTTGAATGTGTTGCCCGTATACTTCTTTAATATTCTCGCCAGATACTCCATGGACACGTTAAAATAGTCCGCCACCCCCTGCAGCGTCAGCGGTTCCTGGTAGTTCTCTTCCACGTAGTCCAGCACCACGCGCAGGCGGTCGATATACTTCTGGCTTTTTACGGCCGAGCTGTTTTTCGGTCCTTTAAAATACGTGAGAAGAAGGTACATCAGCTGATGGAGCAGCGCATTCTTCTTTAAATAGCCGTACTCTTCCGCAGGGCTCAGCTCCAGACGGATCAGGTCATCGAAGATCCCCTTCAGTTCATGCAGCCGTTCTTCCGCTCCCTCCAGTTCGAAGGTAATCTGATCGATCTCAGGACATATCTTTTTCAGAAATTCGTAGGAAATAAACAACGAAATACCGTGAATCTCATCCCCCGGATCTTCCGGTACTTCTCTTGGCTCCAGGGCATGAATATCCCCGCTGTTGATCAGCGTGATGCTTCCGGCGGACACGGCTTTCTTCTTCCCGTTCATATAAAAATCGGCTTCACAGTCCAGCAGATAATCGATCTCAATGCTCCGGTGCCAGTGCTCCAGAATCATGTAATTAATCTGTCCGCGGTGCAGGCGAAGCTCCATCGGCATCTGCTCACTCTGCATAAATGTCTCATGATAAAATAAGTCCACGGTATACTCCCTTCTCCCCGGGCGGCCTTCTGTTTCTGTTCCTATTTTAGCACAGAGCTCCTGCGTCTACAATATAGAAGATGGGGCTAAAATCGCTTCGTCCTCTCTTTATTCCTTGCAACAGCCTGCTAAATATGGTACTCTTAAAGGCAGTATAATTTATCATGATAGCGGACCCGGAGGCACTCATGCAAAAGAGAATATTTCCTGTCATTTTTACTATAGCGCTGGTTTTTTCCAGCATTTTTTCGGTTTCATGCCTTCATAATCTTCAGGGCAATGCCAGGGTCATAAACCACGCCGGCATTGTCCGCGGTGCGACCCAGCGTCTCGTCAAGGAGGAGCTGAACGGCATTCCCAATGACTTACTGATTGCGAAGCTGGACGGCATTCTCGATGAACTGCAGTCAGGAAACGGTGATCACGGGCTGATCCGCATGGACAGCAGGGAGTTTCAGGACCTGATTCTCCAGATGGTAGCGGACTGGAGCATTTTAAAGGAAGAAATCTATCTTGTCCGGGCCGGCGGCGATGCGGAACTTCTGTTCAAAAACAGTGAATCCTACTTTGATCTGGCTGACCAGGCGGTTCTTGCCGCAGAGCAGTTTTCCGAAAAAAGAGAACTTCTTGCAGAAAAGAGCCTGCTTCTGTTAAACTGTTTCTTCGTTCTGATGATCTTCTTTTTCTACCTGTACAGCTCCGGACAGGCCAGACGTCAGAAGAAGCTTCAAGATATTGAGGAGGAGGACCGGAAAAGGAAGGAACATCTCTCCCATATGGTGGATAACCTTCTCGGTCCCATGAATGAGATTTCCGAACTCGTCTACGTCTCCGACCTTGAAGATCACACCTTGTTATTTGTAAATAAAGCCGGCCAGGAAACATTTCACGTCGATACCATGGACGGACAGAAATGCTATAAAGTCCTGCAGGGCTTCGATTCGCCGTGTGAATTCTGTACCTCTCCGATCCTGAAGGAGGGTGAGATTTACACATGGGAATACACCAATCCGCTGACCCGGCGCCACTACATTTTAAAAGACCGGCTGATTCAATGGGAGGGGCGGGCTGCCCGTATGGAGCTTGCCTTCGATACCACAGAATCAGAGAAGGAGAAGCTCCAGCTTAAATTGACGCTGGAGACCAATGAGATGATTACGGAATGTGTCCAGACACTGTATCAGACTGAAGATATTGATACCGCCATCGCCCAGGTCCTGGAGCACCTCGGAAGTTTTCTTTCCGCCGACCGGGCCTACATCCTCTACATAAGAGACGGAAAAATGTACAATGACTATGAATGGTGCCGCCACGGGGTCGAATCGCAAAAGATGAATCTTCAAGACCTTCCCCTAAACCTGATCACCCGCTGGCTGACTTATTTTAGCAGAAAAGAGTGCGTGTTTATCGAGGATATGGAGCAAATACGGGAATCTGATCCTGAAGAATACCGAATTCTCCATGCGCAGTCAATTACCAGCCTGGTGGCCGCCCCTCTGGAGCAGGATGGCACTCTGATCGGGTATCTGGGAGTCGATAATCCGCCGCCCGACCGGATCCAGAACATAGCTCCTCTGCTTCAGACGCTGTGCTACTTCCTGATGCTGGCACGAAGCCATTCGGAAAGCAAACAGCTGCTGACCCATTTAAGCTATTACGACAAACTGACCGATTTTTACAACAGAAATAAATACATCGTCGATACCGGGGCTCTGGCTCATTCGAAGCAGTCTGTGGGTATTGTCTATCTGGACGTCAACGGGCTCAAAGACATCAACGACCACTACGGTCACGAATTCGGAGACCGCGTCCTGATCGAGTGTGCCAAACGGATTAAATCCACCTTCACACAGGCGGATTTCTATCGGATCGGCGGGGATGAGTTTGTCATCATCAGTCCGGGCATCACGCAGGAGGTTTTCCTGAATCAGGTGCGTGAGCTGAAAGCCAGGTTCCGGAATGACTCCGACTGCCAGGCTGCCATCGGCTCCCAATGGATGGAAAGCATTGAGAACATCAGCCGGATCATCGCGGCGGCCGACGCGAAAATGTATGAAAATAAAAAGGCATTCTACCGGATCAATCCTGTGTCCCGCAGATACCGCCGCTGCAACGACAGGCTGCTGCAGCATTTATCCGATTCTGAAACCTTAAAAAGGGAGCTCGCTGAAAACCATTTTCTTGTTTATTTTCAGCCTAAGATTTCGTCGGAAAACCGCCTGATTGTAGGCTGTGAGGCGCTTATCCGCTACACACCGCAGCCTGGCGTCCTGATTACTCCCAGCGAATTTCTTCCTCTGCTGGAGGAATTCGATACGGTCAGCCTGATCGATTTCTATGTTTTCCGATTCGTGTGCTCCAGACTTAAGGCGTGGCAGGATCAGGGAAGACAGATTTTCCCTGTATCCGTCAACTTTTCGCTCCGCACTCTGCGGGAGGCGGCGCTTTCCGAACGGCTCCTGGCCATCTGTAACCAGTTTGGGATTCCGGCGGGCTATCTGGAGATCGAAATCACGGAAAAAGTTCATAACGAGGAAAACCTCAACATCAAACAGTTAATCACAGAGCTTCAGAACGCAGGTTTTACGGTTACTCTCGATGATTTCGGCACGGAATGTGCCAATGTCGTTCTCATGTCCGAGGTGAGCTTCGACGCGTTAAATCTGGATAAGAGCATGGTCGATCACATCACCACGAATTCCAGGAACCGGGCGATCGTGGAATCCATCTCCGAGGTCTGTCTCAAGCTGGGAATCCGCATGGTGGCGGAAGGAATCGAGAGTGAGGAACAGTTTGCAGTCCTGCGCGCCTGCGGAATCGATCTGTTCCAGGGCTACTTATTCAGCAAGCCGGTTCCTGTGGAAGAATTTGAACAGGAATATTTAGGAAAACAGGAAACGGAATGACAGCAGCCGTTCACAAAAAAGAGAAGAGGAACCAGACCGTATCGACAGTCTGACTCCTCTTCTCTTTTTCATTCGTTTTTATTTCCTCCACCCTGCTGCTCTGCCGCCAGCTTTCCGATCGTGTCGGAGGCAAATGAACAGGCAGCAGTCGGTGAGCAGCAGAATCAGGGCACCATGGAATGATCAGATCACGCTGCACGACTTCGGTATCATATAACGATTTTGCAAAATTTTAGTCTGCAACATTGCCCGGCAGTTACAATTGTGATATAGTTATAGACAGCTTAGCTGATTTTATAACTTTTTCGTATGTTTTTAAGATAACTTTCTAATATGACATATAATTCGCAATCACCGGCTTTAACAGAATTTTATCTCATAAACCAAACAGATATTCATTTGATAAAAAGTAATGGAAAACAGAGGATAACGCGATGGCTGATTTAAAAAATGAACAATGGATAAGAACACGTTATGAAGAACTATGTAAAAGGAATTCCGAAGAATACGCCCTGGTCAGCATGAAAATCAAACGTTTTCGCATTTTTAACCGGCTGTTTGGACGGGAAGCCGGGGATCGCCTGACCGCCATGATTTATGACTGCGTTGAGTCCTGGTTGAAACCGGAAGAATATATAGCACATATCCATTCAGGATATTATCTTCTTCTGGTTCATATGCCGGAGGATTATGACGATATCTTTCATTATATTATCGATATTAATACGAGAATACGCGACTGGCCCTACGGTGAGCAGTACGGAAAAATATATATGGGATACGGTATATTCCGGCTTGGGCACAATCCCCCGGATTTCCTTACCGCACAGTACAATGCCGATATCTGCCGTACAGAAAGCGCGGAAAGCCGTCTGCGCAACTCACATATGGAGGTATATGGGCTGACTTACCGTGATTCGAATCTGGGAAATTACAATCTGGAACAGGATTTCCGTCCGGCGATGGAGCACGAGGACTTTAAGCTTTATCTTCAGCCGAAAGTAGATCTGCAAACGGGAGAGGTCAAGGAAGCCGAAGCACTGGTACGATGGATTGATCCGGTAAAAGGGATGATACCTGTAGGAGAGTTTTTGCCGGAGCTGGAAAAAAACGGCCTGATCGGCGATCTGGACTTATACATGTTTGAACATGTATGCCGTGTCATTAACCGCTGGATTGATCTTTATGGCAAGAAAATTAAAATCAGCGTCAATCTTTCCAGTAATATGTTTAATTACCGCTACTTTTTTGACGAATACAAGCAAGTATATGAAAAAGTCCCCTGTCCCAAAGACTGTATAGAATTTGAGCTTCTTGAAAGCATTGTATTAAATCAGATAGACCTGGTGCAGACCGTGGTGAAACATCTGCGGGATTACGGTTTTACCTGTTCTCTTGATGATTTCGGTAGCGGCTATTCCTCTTTCAGCGTTTTGACAAACACAGAGCTGAAAACCATGAAAATTGACCGCTCTCTGTTCCAGAATTACTCAGACCCCAGGGAACGAATTCTGGTCCGCCATATTGTCGAGACCGCCAAAGAACTGAATTTAAAAACAGTTGCCGAAGGTGTTGAAACAAAGGATTATGTAGAATTTTTAAAGGAACTGGGATGTGATTATATACAGGGGTTTATTTTCTATAGACCCATGCCTGTAGATGAATTTGAACAGCGGTTTTTACAGAATGGTGAGCGGGCGGAGGTTTAATTATGATTTCCGGTAATATGTTCGTCCCAAAAATGAAAAAACTTTGGCTCTGCTTGTTGAGAGCCAAAGTTTTTCTTATACACCTTTCAAAAAAGAATTCAAGGTCGTTTTGCAGCCTTGAACCGGATTCGGTCTTTATCCGGGGCAACGCGCTTTTCTGTCATTACATAATTCCGCAGCGCATCTGTCATCGTAATACCGGTTTCCGTCCCGTCTAATGTCCCCTCCGTAAACGCTCCCTTAATATAGGAGATCGTATACAATGCGTCCGGCTGCAGTTTTCCGCCGCCCTCCAGAATCACCCCGGAAACACGTTCCCCCTCTTCTCTATCCAGATGATAAGTAAGATTTACGCCGGAGACAGCAAAGGGATGAAACCGGCTCACCTTTCCCTCCTGCTGCTCCTGTCCTGATGTGGCTCCGTATTCCAGAAGAGACAGGAGCTCATGGCCCATCATTGAAACGCTCATACTCATAAGAGGCGTATCCATATGAATCTGTGTCATTCGGGTGATATCATCTTCGGTGACAAATCCTTTGTACAGCTTTGCCCTGGTTCCCCCTACGGGGTCATAACCGTTCACCTCCGATACGGCAATCAGGGCAATGTCCGTGCCGGTTGCCGCGCGGAGAGCATCTGCTTTTAAGCAGCCTGCCTGAGGAATGGTAAAATCCTCCTCCGCCTCTCCTAATACCTGCACCGGAGCAGACCCCTGTTCTAAAATCAGGCTGCATTTATCCAAAATCT
Organism: Hungatella hominis; assembly: GCF_014288005.1. Taxonomy (NCBI): domain Bacteria; kingdom Bacillati; phylum Bacillota; class Clostridia; order Lachnospirales; family Lachnospiraceae; genus Hungatella; species Hungatella hominis. The sequence goes on along the minus strand of NZ_JACOPB010000001.1, from coordinate 245,712 downwards.
CCCTGCTGTCTATCTCTCCCCGTATAAATCCTCCGATATCCGTGCTCAATACAGAGGAAAACATATCATAGGTTGGCCGCATGATATAGCGTCCGCTTTCTATATGTGTGTGGATCTGGTCCAGTACCGGATCGTCCGGAATGACGGCTCCAATGGTAGCAGGCATCATACCGAGCCCATCCTCCACCAAAAGATTCTGCCCTTCCTCTGAGGCGATAAAGTCCATAAGTTCCATCACTGCCTTCCGCTTCTTCTCATTGCCCGGCTGCTTCAACTCATTGTTGACTCCGAAAAAGAATCCCAGATTCAAAAGCCAGCCCTGCCCATCTGTCATACTGAAATGGGGCATGAAACAAAACTCATCCTTACTGTTTGAGTTAAGCCTCCGGATATGGTCGATCTCCCCGCTGCCGATGGCAACCTCCCGGTTCGCCATTGCCTCCAGATTGGCGTTGAGCGTAACCTCCATATCTTCGGCCCGGACTGCCCCGGTATCCATCATGCGCCGCATATCCTGAAAAGCAGTTTCCATAGGTTCCAGAGAAATCTTCTCTCCCGCCATAAGTTTATTATGCCAGTTCTGCCCTTCTACCTGTGTCAATGTGTCCAGCGCGGAAAAGACGCTGTACTGATAAATCTGGTAGCTCTGTGAGGCAGAGTCAAAATAGCTGTTCCGAAATCCACGGATTCCGGTCCTGTCAATCTTTTGGCTCAAAGCCAAAAGTTCCTCATAGTCTCCCGGAACCTCCCAGCTATTTTCCTCAAACAATGTTTTATTATAGATATTGCAGTTAAAACTTAAAGGCCCCGGAATCAGGCGAATATGGCCATCTTCATCTGCCTGAAGTACATTCGGGTTAAAATGGGCCGGAAAAATCTGGGTAGACAGATCCATCAGATGGTCCGACATGTCAGTCTTGGGGATGTGGCCTGCCTTCACCATCAGGATATCTCCAAAATCATGATTCTCAATACGGGCAATATGCTCGCTGATCCGGTACTGCCCCGTATAGCAGTCCTGTACCAGCCTGATATCAGGAAACCGCTCCTTAACAGCAGCCGCAAAATGATCCAGTTTGGAATTACATGTGATAATGATGGTCATCTGTTCCGTACCGGAGTCTGCCATTCCCAGTAAATTCTCATCCACAACGGACGCACCAGGCGCTGAACATCCCCCAAGCGTTCCCAGTATAGCCAGCATACATAACACTACACTAAAACTCTTTTTATCAAATATCATTTTGACCCCGTTTCTGCTCTGCTATCCGCGTATTTTTCTAATTTCCTTCAACATAGCGGACATATCAAGCGGTTTTGCAAAATGCGCATCCATTCCCACACGTTTCGCCAGCTCAATATCATCTGCAAAGGCATCTGCTGTCATAGCAAAGATCAGCACCTGACCGGCATCTGCACGTTCCATCTGCCGGATCGCTCTGGTTGCCTCGTAACCATTCATAACAGGCATCTGTATATCCATAAAAATCATGGCATAATAACCAACCGGTGAATTCCGGAAATGCTTCACCGCCTCCTGCCCGTCACGTGCCGTCTCCACCACCGCACCAGTATAGGACAGCATCTCCTGGGCAATCTCCAGATTTATTTCATTATCATCTACCAGCAGAAGCCGTTTGCCTGACAGGGCATTTCGTTCCAGCTCTTCCTTTGGCTGCTCCAGATCACAACGGAGGTAATATTTCTGAATATTGTGGTAGAGCGTTGATTTGAAGAAGGGCTTTTGGATAAAACCATTAATACCAGCTTCACCTGCCTCCACTTCTATCCCATTCCAGTCATAGGCACTGATAATCAAAATCGGAACGTCATCACCTACTACCTCCCGGATCTCTCTTGCCGTATCGGTTCCTTCCAGATCCGGCATACGCCAGTCCAGAAAGATAATGTGGTAATCGTCACCATCAGAGACAGCCTCCTTTACCATTTTGACTGCTTCCCTGCCCCCATACGCAGCATCCGCCCTGGCCCCCAGTTCACGAAGATAGCCGGCTGCAGAACGGCAGGTGTCCGGATCATCATCCGCCACCAGTACATGAATAGCCGGAAGGCTCATCTCCTCCGGTGCACCTGCAACGGGAAAATCCATTTCTACCGTAAATACACTCCCCCTGCCCGGTTCACTCTCGACAGTAATGGTACCGCCCATCATAGTCACGATCATCTTTGTAATGGCCAGTCCCAGACCGCTTCCTTCAATTTTATCGATCTTGCTGTCCCGCTCTCTGGTAAATGAGGTAAACAGATTCTTCTGGAACTCCCGGGATATACCAATACCTGTATCCGCCACCTTAAACACAAGATGGACAAGCTTCTCATCCTCTGCAGCTTCTTCTGTCACATCCAGACTGATGCTTCCCCCTTCAGGTGTAAATTTTACTGCATTTCCCAATAAGTTTATCATAACCTGATTCAGTCGGAGAGAATCAAATATCAGACTCTCATGGCGGATATCATGAAGCCGTATATTAAATATCTGATTTTTCCGAAAAACTGTGGGCTGGGTAATGCTCACCAGGTTCTGCATCAATTCCACCAGCGACGCCGTATCATTATTCAGAGACATTTTACCGCTTTCGATCTTGGACATGTCCAGAATATCATTAATCAGTCCCACCAGAAGACGGCCGGACAAATCAATCTTTTTCAAACAGTCCTTCACCTTCACAGGTTCCTCTATATGATCCTGTGCGATCCTTGTCATTCCGATAATGGCGTTCATGGGAGTACGTATATCATGAGACATATTAGAAAGGAACCGGCTTTTCGATTCATTGGCACTCTCCGCTGCTTTACGCGCCGCCTCTTCTGCCTTGAGCACCTTCCTCGTGGAATCCGAATAGAGCAGGATAAAAGCAAGCACAATCAGGGTTCCTACCACAAACAGGCATAGAAATGTAATCATGGTTGAGCGCATCAAACGCCCGCTGACCACATTCACCGGCACCATCGTGACCAGCTGCCAGTCATTCACCTCCACAGGCGTATGGTTCAGATAGTACTCCCGATTCTCCAGTTGTACCGTCATCAGTTCCTGCCGGCCGCCCCGTATATTATTCCGAAATGAGTCAAGAGAGCCGCGCTTAAACTCAGCCTCCCCCAGGCTGTTAATTATATTATATCCCGTTAAGATATTCTCCTGGCTGGTGCGAAATAGCGCGACGCCATCCTGATGTATAATATACATCCTTAATTCTCCGTCAAATGCCTGAATATTCAGCATATCAAACAGATTCCGGCTGTTATAGACCACACCCAATGCACAGACGGTCTTTCCTCCGACAACCTGCTTTTCAATGGGTATCAAAAAGATCAGCCTGCCCTCTGCCGAGAACATATTATCGAGTATAATCGACTGCCGGTCTGTAAGCAGCGTCGTTGTCACTTCCCGGTTCGAAAGCAGAGAAAAAGACATCTCCCCATCGTAATACATTGCGTCCTCATCCACAAGACATAAGGAGTCAAATCCAAAAGCTTCCTTCTTATCCTTAATATAGCCGTTCAATACTGTCCAGTCATCACTTGACAGATCTGCAAAGTACCGGTAAAACAAATCCAGCATATTCCACTGGCCACGGGACTGCTTTTCAATGGATGAGGCTATCTGTGCGGATAACTCGTCCAAATGCCGGGAACCTTCCTCATATGCAGTCTGCCGGATCAGCATGGCATTGAAAATAAGGGTGATAATTATAAGCATTCCAAAACCTGTAATTAGAATTTTTCTCCACAACTTTATAAAATACTTTTTCATACTATCATTGTCCTGTCCGTGTTTTTTGAATTATATAGTTCTGCTATTTGTTCCCTTCCACAGCACGGTCCCGTCGTATACCTGACCGGCAATCTCCAGATCCCCCTGGGGGTACACTCCCGAATAACAAGTTTATGTACTTCCTAAAACATCACCGAGGCTGTTTCAGAATGAAATCATGACTTTATATAGTATGTCAGATGATAAATCAGGAATAACTGTTTTAGCTGTGAAAATATCTGCGCTGCCATAGTTGGTACCTGTACAGAATTATTATAGTGAATAAAGAGAGTATACGCAATATGGATTTATTAAAAACCTCTGAAACCGGGCTGACGCCGTCGGAATACAGGAATTCCTTTCCCAACCGGCTGAGGTACGATACATGAGATACCGCAGCCGCTGCCATCATTTATCCAGCTCCAGGTAATATTTCATTAAATCCACCGCGCGCTCCTGTTTTCTTTCATCCCACTGCCTCAGGATGCGGCAGGCCCTGGCGGCGTTCGATATTTCATTTCCGGTCCTCTTTCCAAAGAGGATGTAATCGGAGGAAATCTCCAGGATTTCCGTCAGCTCAATCAGGGTATCAATGGACATTCCACAGGTGCCGCGCTCTATATCACCGTAATAGTGGTTCGCCCTTCCTATTTTATTCGCGACCTCTGCACTCGTCAGCCCAAGCTCTTTCCGCCTTTTTCTAATCCGCCTGGCCGCCTCCACACGATTATACTTCATATTCTAAACCAGCCTCCTGCTGAAAATTCCGGCTGGCGCCGCAGACTTTTTTCCTCAGCTGTCTGCTGGTCACCGTTATTTCTTTCAAACACGCTTCACACCGCTTCGGATTGTTCAGAGAGAGGACTGCCACGTCGGACAGCCCGCCAATGATATTGGCCATGGAGTGGACATCCTCGTTTAACTCTGATACAAAGCAGGTCAGCCACTGTTTCATCTGTTCCACCTTCTGAAGCTCGCTGATTAACAGTTCCGATTTCTCTTCCAGCTCCTTCCGGCTCCTTCGTATGTCCGTTATATCGTAGAACACATTCCAGATCAATGGGACTCCCCGATAGGTTTCCCCGGAAAACCGGCCGTTCATGGCAAGCCATACCGTCTTCCCCCTTTTCGGTTTTACCGGACACTCGAATAAGTAGCCTTCCTTTTGCTTTTTCCACGCTTCCTCTATCTTACTGGACATGTAGTCAAACGTCTCGCTGTCCTTCCTGTAATACTCATCAACCCGGTTACGATACTTTAAATAAAACTCATCTTTTGTATAACCGGTCAGACCGTATGCGTAATCATTCGCCCACAGAATGGTAAAATGCTTGTCAAAAAGATGCTTGCTGACCCCAAAATGCATCCCATCTATAATCATTTCATATTCATTCACCTTACCGCCTCCACTTCGTTCCTTTCTGAAAAAAACTTCCTGTTCATCTCTTCCTGAAACTGCTCGAATTCCCGCATTTTATCCAATGCGCCGCATATCTCGCAGACCATGTCCTGCTGTCTTCTCTTTCGTTTGCATTCACTGCATATCATAGGACCCTTCCTTTTTTTCTGTTTAAGATCTTACCTGATCCGGCCAGGCCGGACACTTTGCTGTCTGACTGGTTATTGGTACAAAATTGGATTTCCACCTCTCTGAGCATCCGCTGAAGCTCCAGGGCACTGCGAAAACTGATGTAATTTCTGCCGGTAATCGGACACCGGAACCTTCCCTGCATCGTGGCATTGCCTCGGAACAGAACCTGAATCTCAAGAATTTCCCTGGCCGCCGGCGCCTGGGCCTGTAACAGATCAGACATTCTGTGCCAGTCTCCAGCCATTTTCTCCAGTTCGTTTTTCTTTTGGGACAGTTCCTGGTACCGTTCCTTTTCCTCTCTCTGCAAAAAACGGGGAGCCATGGAAAGCATGGGGGTACCAATCCGTTCACAAATTTCGTCTGTTTTCAGGATCAGCTGGTCCATTCCGTAAAATAAGACCGGCTTTCTCAAATAGCGGTTAATAATCTGCCCGAAGAGCTTCTCCTCCTTCTGTCCGTGAATCAGAACCAGCATGATCCCCGCCCGGTCCGTGCCGGTCAGCTCCTTAAACCGTGCCTCCAGTTCCTGTTTTTCTACCATACATCTATCCTCTCTCCACTGGTTTTTGACCCTCGCGGCAGTCATCAGACGGACCCGCAGGTGCCCGCGCCCGCCCGACTCATTGTCCGCGGGAATAAAAGTGGGAACACGTTCTGCTGTTTTCCGCTCTCCGGTGTTCCCACAATCATTTCTGCCGTCAGCGGACCATTACGGCGTTTCTCTGATCCATCTGCCGTTTTCATCTACCGGATACCCATCCGGAGTGATTTCACCCACATACAGCGATCCGTATGGACGCCCCGGCTGACTCACAGGGTTAAAGAAATACCAGCCGTCACCCAGCTCCTGCCAGTCTGTAAGCATTCCTCCGGTAAACTGGTTCAAATAGTACCATTTGCCGGCGTCCTGATCAAAATACCAGCCGATCTTCAGACGTCCCTGCTCGCTTCCGGGATCAGGGACCAGATAATACCACTGCCCCTCTGAATCCTGATACCAGCCCGTGTCCATGCAGCCCTCCGAATCGAAGTGATACGTATAAAGCTGCTGCGAATTTTCATACCTCACATTCACCCAGCTGTCTTTGACTTTCGCGCCGCTTTTCAGGACGAACATCCATCGGTTGCTTTCGCCCTGCACCCAGGAACCGTCTGTTCCGTTAAAATACGTTCTGTAACGGTTAAAGGACTGGCCGGGTCCCAGGACTCTGCCCGATCTGCCGGAACCGGAACCACCGCCGGAGCCATTTCCACCCGGGTTGTCCGGGTTATCCGGGTTATCTGGGTTGTCCGGGTTATCGGGATTGTCTGGATTATCCGGATTGTCTGGATTATCCGGGTTATCGGGATTATCCGGGTTATCGGGATTATCGCCGCCTGAACTGATGGTGTCCACGATTCCCTTTAATTCCTCATAGGTCTGTAAAAGCTCTTCCAGCGTTGGCCGGTAAACTCTGTTTACCACTTCCAGCGCCGTATCCACCGCGGCGCTTAAGAGCTGTCTGTTTTCCTCACTGACCGACGTATTGTTCATCAGCGCCTGTGCGACAGCGATCTGATCCATCAGCTTCCGCCTGGCCGCCTGCCACTCTGTATCATCCGCGGCCTGGTACCGGACATGTAGGGTCAATGACCGTGTGACCGGTTCCGAAACATCGTACGCTGCCGAAGACTCGGATACTCCCAGTCCCTGATACTCGTATACAATTCCGGTAACCGGGTCTGTGTAGTCTTCAAAAATAGCCAGGTCGTTAAATTCCTCTGTGTCTTCCAGCGCGGTGCCTGACTTCACCTTCACCCGGTGAACGGCTGCTCTCTTGCCGTCTATAATTGTTATTTCATGCGCCTTCAAATACGTCAGCACGTAGGTGGACCCAACCGCGGCATCGAAGGATATGGTGCCCCGGAATGTCTCACCGGCGCTGTTGGGATCCGGTTCCATCGGTATCTGCGTACAGCTTGGCGCCCCCTCCGGGTCATCGATCTTCCAGAGCCTGTAGTCTAAATATCCCAGCAGGTTGTTGTCGATCACACCGTACACCCGGATATCCGGCTGGGAGTTTCCGTCTTCCGGCAGCTCCTTATTGGTTCCGCCCACCTTTCTTGTCAGGGAAGAGGTCAGCGTCCACGGCACTTTCACGAGATCGCCGTCCTCTCCCATCTCCTGCTTCACTGCGTTGGATTCCGAAGCCTTCGGCGGCCTTCTGTTAAATTTCACCGTGTATTCCACATCGATTCCCTGTGTCATGGCTGTCTGATCGCTGGTGTTGGCAGTCAGCGCCTGTATCAGGCTCTCCTGATAGTTCCCGGATAAATCCAGAGCTGTCTTACCATCCTTCGGCGAAAACTCCACCGATGCATTGCCCGGTGTGGCCGTTGGCGGCGACTGGTAAACGGCCTGCAGCACGACATTCTGTCCCGGCATGGTCACCGGCTGATTTCTTCTCGCCGCAAAGAGTTGCGGGGCTCCAATCAGGGTATTCCACTGCTTAAACGCCTGTCCGTTTCCATCCGTGGTATCTGCATTAATCTTTACTATGTCTCCCTTTCTTACGACAGCGGTCACAGCGTGTGATTCTATTTCCAGTGCTGTGCCGTTTCTTACTATCTCATCGATGTATCCGCCGTTTGTCAGGGATACGGTATACGTCTGCTCCTGCTGATCACTGCCCAGAACGGCTACCTGTGTTCCCATTATCCGTTTGTCGGCAGCCGAAGCCGTTTCTCCTGCGTGTTTAGCAGTGACCGTGTACAGCTGATTCGGCTCCAGGCCTCCTAAGGAGACTGCTCCCGCGGAACCGGCGGCTCCAATCCAGCCGTCTCCATCAGTTCCCGGAACCTGTATCACGTTTCCTTCCGCATCCAGAATGCCGTATAGGGTATTCGGCGCGGCCGGGTCGATGGTAATCCGCATCTTTCCTTCTAAGGAATCTGCTCCCACCTGATAATTGCCGCCCAGGGCCGGTACAGTCACCCGGGTAGGCGGTCCGAAATCGAGGGGATCCACGCTGTCCGGCAGGATCGTTCCGACGGCCGGATTCACTTCCATGGCCAGCTCATACGCGTAGTAGGCTGTACACGGATACAATCCGATAAAATCGCTGCTTTGCAGCTGAACGCCAGTCTTAACAGCCAGCACGCGGTGATTCTCATCCGTCAGCGCATATCTGCGCCCTTCATTTGCTCCGGATACGGAGACCTTTCCCCGCCCATCCTGAGCCACAGTACCTCTCGCATCCGGCATTGCAAGGATTCCGTCGTCTGGCATGCTGACCGGAACAAACCTTGCCGTATAATGCTGGTCAGCCAATACAGTCTGGCTGTCCTGTACCCGGTTTCCGCTCTCATCAAACCATCCTGCAAACGTATAATACGTATCCGGCACGGGAGTCGGAAGATTCAAAGAGGTCCACAGCACTCCTTTTTCTGTGTGAATCGAGGTCACTCCGGTAAGCGATCCGTGATTTCCGGCTTCAAAGCTTAAGTCAAACCACTCATTGGGATCTTCCTCAAAATTTGCAAACAGCTTCGTCGCCTGGGTTATGGAGAGACTTCCTTCCAGCCGCTCTCCCGTCTTATCACTTCCATTTCCATTGGCCTTGTACCAGCCGTCAAACACGTAATGGGCCTCCGGAGAAGCCGCGATGCCATCCGTCAGTTCTTCGATGGTATAATTCCCGTGCTTCTTAAAACGGGGAGCCGTCGCCCCGGAGATGGATCCGTTGCTGCCGTTATAATACTCAAGCTTTGCCCAGTACGATTCGTCCGACAGGTTTTCATTATATGTAATCGTCACGATCCCGCCCTGCATGTCGCTGTTTAGGGTAAGCGTTTCCGCATTGGGATCGAAACTGTTCTGATTTCCGGTAAAATGCTCGTCCCATCGAATGTTGGGCGGATAATCATAGCCCGTCTTCTGTTCCACATCGATCACGACCGGAGACGCAGGGGTGATATCCCGTATCTCATCGTCCTCCAGCGGATTCCCGTGGTTATCCAGCCTCTTTACCTGAAGCCTCGTATGGAAATTGGGATCAATTGCATACTTATAAGTAATTGTTATAGGCTGATTCGCCATCTTTCCCTTAAAATGGTTATTTCCGTCAAAATGGCAGCCCGCAGTCGCCGCCGAATAGATTCCCTGGCCTGCTAAGTCATCCGTCCCCTCAAAGCCCGGTTTTATCTCGCTGCTCTGCAGCGTATAAGCGTTGATCTGCGCGGGTGCGATATCGATCTCCGCCTCCGCCGGAAATGTAAAGGTGTCCGGAGTCTTGATGGGCGTTCCTGAGAAATCCACATACTCAACGTTCACCGCAAATTTCTTCGTCGGATCGGGTTCATACCGGTACGCCACCGTCAGATTGTCATTGGGCATATTGCCGCGCACCGCGTTTGTCGCCGAGTTGATGGAGGCCCCGCCATCCAGACTTCCCTGGCCGCTGGCTTCCTCATACTTCCGCACCCGGTTATTTTTTATCAGCACGGACTTTAAGCGGTATCCCGGAATATCTCTCCTATAGGTGGCAGAGATCGGGGTATTGGCCATAACCGACCGCGTCCAGTCCGGCGACTCATAAAACTTCCAGAGATCCTCTGCTCCGGACGCCGGCCATGCATTCTCATCGGCGCCGTTATTGTTGTTGTCTCTGCCGGTATTTAAATCCCGGTAGTGCATCACCGTAAATTGAAACGGACTCGTCGCATTTCCTTTCCACACAGCCTTGTAGGTGCTCACCTGCGAATAGGGAAATGCGTACGGCAGGGACAGAATCTTGTTTCCCGCCTCGTTATACCAGCCATCAAACGTGTAGCCGTCCCACGCGACATTAAATTCCGGGATTTGCGGCCTCTGTCCGGACCCAAAATCTTCTCTGGGAATTCCGTTAAAATCGGCAGAGTCCGTCAGCGGATGCCCTGCCTGTCCCGTAGCAAAGGAGACCCCGTCTGCCCTTCTGGGCACGCCGCTGTAGCTGGAATGGATCAGGCCCGGGCCCGCCTGGGGATCGAATTCAATGACAGACGTCTCCCCATAGTTGACCGCATACGCCGGATTACCCGGGGCAGCCATGGAAAATACCATGACTGCCGCCAGAAGCTCCGCCAGCTTTGCTTTCAAGTTAAATCTTTTTTTCATCGAGTTCCTCCTACTGAATCCACGCACCGTCAGCGTCCGTTGCAAAGCCATCCGGTGTTTTTTCGTTTTTATACATGGAACCCAGCGGCCTTCCTTTTCCTCCGCCAAAATTCCAGTTTTCCTTAGTCGGGTTGTACGTGTATACCCCGGCCCCGGCCGTTTCGAAATAGTACCATTTGTCTCCAATCTTTCGCCAGCCCACAGCCATCATTCCGCCTTCCGGAATCAGGTAATACCAGTTTCCATCTGCAGTGTCGTGGTGCCATCCGGTCTGCATTCTGCCGAATCTGCCTTCTTTTTCCGTGTTGCAGTAATACCAGTTTCCGGCCTTATCCCTGATCCAACCGGTCTGCATGATTCCCTTGTCACTAAAATAGTACCAGCCGGTCCTGTCTGATGGATTGCCGCTTCCGTCCGCGGGATACTTGATCCACGCCCACATTCCGCTTAACCGCATTCCTCCGGTCAGAACGAAGGCCATCTGCCTCTCTTCTCCCTCGGGCGCGCTGACTTCCACCCAGTTTCCGTTGGTTCCAACTACGTAGCTTTTCGGCGTATTTGTGTTAAAAGGATTCTGTTTTGTTCCGTGTCCGCCACCGCCGCCGCCTTTGTTGCCGCCCTTGTTTCCGCCTTCCTGAATCTCGTCGTAATGGTTGTAACGGTCATCCAGGATCTTTTCATACGGCACGGTTTTCTCCTTCAGTTTTTCCAGAGCCGCTTCCAGCTGACCGGCCGTTGCCCTTGGATTCTCATGGTCCAGAATCTCCAGCGCTTCCTCCACTGCGTCTTTCAGCTTTCCGCTCTCTTCCAGCTTCAGGAAGTGGTCATCGCTGATCCGTATGGCCTCCTGGATCGCCTCCTCCAGCTTCTTTCTGATATCGTCCACTTCTTTTACATTATCCTTATAATAGGCGTACACGTACATCTTTCTTCGGATCGCTCCGGAGGGGTCAAACTCCTTAAACCGGTTCTGGTCATAGCTCCATCCTTCATAGCTGTATTCCGCTCCGGTGGGGCTCACAAAGTATTCCACCTGATCCGCCACCTGGCCGTACGCGTCGCTGTAATATATGTCATCCGGCGCCTCCTCGCGGCGGACCTTAAAGGAATAGCGGTACCGGTTCTCAATCGGCAGGACCACGCTGTTTATGAAGAACACGCGGTACGCCCGGTTATATACCATCACATACCGGCTTCCAATATGGGCCGTGAAGGTGAAGAGCCCTCCCGTGGTCTCCGGGTCATAGTCCAAATCAACCAGACTCGCTTCCGTCTCACCGGTAGACGGGTTTTCTGTTATTTCATACAGCTGGTAATCCATCATGTCGATATCGTCTTTTCCCATCTGTATGTAAGTCCGGAAGGAAGCCTCAGGTTCCGGGGTCCCGGCCACCTTTCTTCCATTGACATACCGTTCCGCCAGCACATCCAGTCCCCAGGCGCCCTTATAGGCCTCCTCATGGTTCTGGTCGTAGTAGCCGGAGGCTTTTACCGCATTGGATTCCGACGCTTTGACTGCGTTCTTTCTGTACACGATTTTATACGTCACATCGGCGCGGTTTACATCGATCAGCTCCCGGTCCGCGTTCGTCGTCAGTTCTTCCTCCAGCCTTGGAATCTCATTGGGATCCAGCGCTGTTTCCTTCCGGCTCCCGCCTCTCACCTCATCCACGACCGCAGCGTTGCTCGGTGAGGCGACCGGCTTTTTATAGACTGCGGTCAGCACCACATTGGCGCCAGGCATCGTAAAGCTGGTTTCCCGGGCGGTTGTCTTATCGCCCAGATTTCCGGCGGTTCCGATGGTCGTCTCCCAGTGGGAAAATGGATTTCCCGCACTGTCTGCCGCATCGGCCGTAATCCTGACCCGGTCACCCTTATGGGCTTTCTCGTACCGCTCTTCGCCGACGGTTTCCTCCGCCACCTGCAGGATCTGTCCGTTTACCGCCTCAACGATATATTCAGGCAGTTCCAGTTCTGCGCCCGGATCGGTTGTTATAACGCTTCCTGCCTCTCTCCGGCTCTCCGCCGTAATGTCCGTCTGTCCCACAGGGCGGGCCACCACCGTGTACTCCTGGTTATAATCCAGTCCCGCAAATTCCAGGGAAGCCGGGCTTCCGGCCGGTTTCTTCCAGCCGCCTGCACTCGCGGATGGCACTTCCACCACATGACCATTGCTGTCGAGCACCGCGTATTCCGAATCAGGATCCGAGGGTTTGATCACCAGGCAGGTTTTGCCTTCCTCTTTCTCATCGTAGATAATCTGGTAATTCGTCTCCAGTACAGGTGTCAGCGCCTCTGCCGGCGCGCTTAACGGCTCCGTGATCTCGTCGATCTGACCGCCGGCCTGGACCAGGGTATTCTCATCGGCCTCATAGATCCGGTAATACGCGCCCGGATACAGGTCATCAAACACCACGCGCCCGGACAGCTCATTTCCACGAAGCACCTTAAGGATCTTACCGTCTGTGTCTGTCAGAATATACTGATATCCCTGCGTTGTGTGGAACACGGTGACGCGGCCTTTTCCCTGGCTGTTTAAACCGGCCAGCACTTCCGGCTGGGCCACTTCCGTTCCAAATACATCGGGGTCCGGACGGAAACGGATGGTATACGTCTGCCCGTTTACGAGACCGAGTTCCCCATTTACAGGCGTTGATCCCGCATACCAGCCCACGGTCAGGTAATTTACCTCCGGGGTGTACTGCGGCAGGCTGCCTGTGATGTCTCCCCACTTCTTGTCAAAGGTGGTATGAAGGCTCACCGGTTCTCCCGTATTAATGGTGCCGTGGGCGCCCGCCTCAAAACGGATATCCACCCACTTATCCGGATCTTCTCCGAAATAAGCCGTCAATACCGTATTACCGGTAATATGGTAGTCCTCTCCAAGCAGCGTCTCACCGCCGTCAAGCATTCCATTGTTGTTTGCATCCACAAACCATCCTTCAAAACGGTAATAATTGTTCGCATCGCCTTTCGGCATCAGCTTTTTGTCTGTCAAAGTTTTCAGGGTATAGCCGTTTTCCGCTCCCTGGTCACTTCCGTCATCGATCAGGGCACTGGTCCGGAAGCTGCCGTTTCCAACAGCCTGTACATCCGGAGACATCCCGTCCGCCGCGGATAGCGTTCCGCCGGCTCCTGCGCGGTAGGTAATGTCCGCCCAAAGGGATGCGGTACGGCTATGGCTGTATTTCACGGTCACACTGTCATTCGGCATGGTTCCCGTAAAATCATTTCCGCTCCAGCTGATCTTATTGGTCACCGGGCTGATGGCCCTGGCCGCCAGGCTGTAGCCGTAAGGCTGTTGGTATTCCATTCCGCCCTGCGCACAGGCAAGTCCTACCGGTTCTTCCGCCTGATGCATGTGGCGCAGCGGTTCCCTGATATTTTTCAGTCTGTCATCCTGTGTCTGGTTGTCCACATATTCCACGGTCAGGGGATAGCCTTCTTCTGTCGGTTCATAAATATAGGTAATGGTGACCGGCTGATTCGGCATCACGCCCTGGTACTGGAAGCTCCCGTCAAATGCACCGGTGAGGGCGCTGACCAGATTTCCATCGGCATCGTCTGCCGTATCCCCGGCGTCAATCCGTGCCTCCACACACTGATACCCGTATTTCGTCACCGGACCGGCGGTAATCGCCTCCTCCGGATAGCGGCCGCTGGTCTGGTCGGCCGAGACGACGGCTCCTCCCACAGTCTGATGGCGTACCGTAAGCTGCGACTGCGCGGCCGTATTGCCGTAGTCCACCCGGTAGCGGTAACGCACCGTGGCATCCTGCCCCGGCATCTTTCCTTCAAACTGCCCGCTTGATCCGTTAAACGTACCAATCGGGACGCTGGACCCGTTAAAGTTATACGTCTCCGGCGTCGTTCCTGAGTCTCCCAGGTTCCATACGTAGCCGTGTATCGTTTTCTTCTGTGCCTGGATCGGCGTTTCCACACTGTATGCACTTTCCGAAGTATTGGTCTGGAATACAATCGATCCGTTCTGATTGGAGTATTCCACAGTATAGTTAAATTTCACATTGGGGTCCGATTCAAAAATCGCGTAATACGTAATCGGTGTATCCGGAAATACTGCCGGCAGTTCCGTAATAAAGCTCGGGTTATTCCAGTCATTTACCGTACTCCAGCCGCGGAACCGATATCCATATCGGCTGACACTGGGCAGAAGTGCGTTGACACTGTTGCCGGCCATTCCTGTCAGGGAAGGCGGTATCGGCGTTCCGCCGTTTGCCTCGAAATTAATGCTGGAATCCACCTTTCTGTACTCGTAGTCAATCGTCACATCCTGGTTCGGCATGGTTCCTGTTACTTTTCCAAAATCACTTCCCGGTGTGAGCTGAGCCTGAAGCGAGGTAAATGCCCCCTGATCAATGGTCACGCCTTCTAATTCATATCCTGTCACTTGCGGCGGCGCGGCAATCTCTACCGCCTCACCCGATCCACGGGTAATCGCCGGTATCGCAGGCGCTCCTGCAATGCCGCCGCCTGTGTTTACATCTTTGACGAAGGATGTAATCTGATAGCCATTTTTCTTCAATACCGTGTTTCTGTCATGGTTTGCTCCCGCTCCCTGTAAATTGGCCGTGCCGGTGGTTATGTAGAGTCCGGTTCCGTCACTGCCTGCTCCATCTGCGAAAAAGTTATCCACAAACGGACTGGGCGATATATTCACCGCGCTTCCCGTCAGCGGCACAGCTATCTTTACTTCCTGATTGGCCTGTGTAGAAAGGCCACCGGCCGATGCTTCCGGCAGCTGGGCGGTCGTCACGCCGATGCTCGTGGTATCCAAGTCGCTCTCTACCGTCATGTATTTGCCGGCGGCCAGATAGACATTGGCCTTTGCGCCGCCCTCATTCGTATTGTCCTCAATCACGATCCGGTTCTGTACTGTAAATTTTCCCGTGCTTTCAAAATTCACGGCTCCCCGGTCCTTTGTGACATTACCGGTAATCGTTCCGAAATTCATCTCCAGGTTTACGCTTCCGCCTGCCTGAATGGCGCTTCCCACACCGGGTGCGGATACCTTGTTGTTCTGCAGCACCGCCCCGCTCATCACACCGATCGTTCCGGTGTTTCCGGTTAGGATCGGAGCGGTATTGCCTGCTGCCCCGGCCTTGCTGCCGTCCAGCACAAGATTGCTGAAACGCATGGTGCCTCCGTTGGTAGCAAACATCGCTCCCGACACCAGGCTGGAACTTCTGTGCAGTGTGATGATATCGTCGATCGGCGTTCCTGAGCGGTTGTAATCTGAGCTCATAAACGTGATATTGGCGCCTGACGGAATGTTGACCGTTGACGTCAGTTCGCCGTAATCCTGTATATAGATATAGCCTACATTGCTGCCAATCTTATTAATTGCGGCTTCAATCGTCTGCAACGGTGTATCGTAAGCGCCTACATTGCTGTTGTTTCCGTGGGCGGCCGATACATAGTAGGACGGCCCTTTTGCTCCAAACGCCACCCGGCGGACTGCCGTCTCATACGGACGGAGCGGGATAGTCCAGGAATAGGTAAGCCCCGAATCCTGATTCGAAACGCTGTGCGGTCCATCCGTAAAGTAATAATTATACCTGGCGCTGTACTGTCCTACCCATTTCGTCGTAGGCTCTGTCACCCCCAGACTGCTGTCATTGTAGATACAGTCAAAGGTCTGCTGCGTCTGTTCATTGACCATGTGAAACCCACGGCTATTGGCTTCCAGAGTGGAGGCGTCCGCCGGGTCTCCCGCGCCCGCGCCGCTTCTTCCACCCACCTGTACGTCCGTACCGCTGGCCAGCTGAATCGGGTTATCCGCATTGGTTTTGTTATATACAATGTAGTCCACCAAAATCCATTTCTGATCCAGACTGGGGTAGACCTTCATCTGTACTTCAACCCCCAGGTCGTCAAACGTCTGCACTCCGCCGTTGGTTGATATGGCTACATTCTTTCTTCCTCCTGTGCCGCCCTGTTTCTGTATCACTGTTTCATATCCCTGGTGGGCATACGTGGTGATAACGGATTTCAACCGGTCTCCCGTGTAGGGATTATCAGAACCGATTAAAGCAGCATTTTCGATGCCTTCTATGTCAAATTTTCCGGCCGATCCCTGATTCCACTTATAAGCGGTCGTCAATCCGCCGCCATTGGTCTTCATCCCCTGTGCAGGCTGAAGCTCTGTGCCCGCGGCCCAGGCTGTCATGGCCGTGCCCGGTACCGACGGCAAAAGGGTCAGGGTGACTGCCAGCAGCAGTGCGGTGCCCCTCTTTACGTTCCGAAGCAGCCTTCCCATAACTGCCGGCAATCTGCCTTTTCGAAATCCATTCATTGTCTCCAACCTCTTTCTACTCAAAATTCAATCGTTCCTCGGCGGGCAGCTGATCCAGAACCGGCTCCGAATCGTATCCGGCAATGAGACCTCCGGAATACTTATCGTCCTTATCGTTCCCGTCGTAGTGGTAAAATCCCTCGCCTTCCTCGCCGTTATGCCACTTCGGCTTTGAGCTGTCGTCTGTCCTGGCGGCGAAACGCCCGTTCAGGATGATCAGCCAGCCTCCATCCCTGTCTCTTACAATCTTCTTCTGTCCGGATACCACATTTCCCCTGGTATCGACTACCCGGTAAATGTCCTCGTCCTCCTGAACGACACCATACCCGTACTCTTTATCCGCTTCCAGTTTCAGGCCATTAATATAGAAGGCATTTTTCCATTTGCGAATCTTATTCCGGTTGCCGTAAGCGATGCCGCTGCTTCCAAATCCAAAGGTAAAGACTCCATCGGACAGCTCCACCTTTATATCCCCGCCAGTCTGCATGGAACCGTCATTCAGTTCATCCGGCGCGAACAGGTACAAATCCGCCTTTTCCAATCCGTAAAGGTCTCCGTTTTTAAAATCTTCAGAAGTCCAGTCATCCGTGTCATACTGGGCTACAAAAGTATCTTTTCCATCAAACAGAACGAATCCCGTACGCATTCTTCCGAGTCCGTCAAACGCGTAATTTCTGCCGTTGACCTTCCTGATCCGGTTCCGGTAAACCTCTCCGTCCTGATCGGTATACCACCAGCTGTATTCCCCGTTGCTGTAATCCTGTTCGTCAAGATTTTCGGAGGGGCACATCCAGAACCAGGTGTTTCGCAGCAGGCGCCCGCCGTCATAGCCTGCAAAGTATTTTGCAGATTCCGAGCTGGTGGGATTGCTTCTGTCCGCATCGCTGACGCTGGCTACCCGGCTCCACCACGGCAGCATAATTCCGTATTCATCGAAACCATAGGTTGCGCCGTTAATCACCTTCTGCTTCACCCTGTCTCCGCTGCTTTTTATCCGTTTAAAGTTGTTGTCAAAATACAGCCACAGCTCTTTATACTCGGTGTAATCCCGTCCCGTTACGCTGCTTTCCAATTCATCGGCGGCCCCCACCTCCATGGAACCGTAATCGAGCCAGGTGCTGCTCCACAGCGCTCCATCTTCACCGGCGTAGTATACGCCCTCTGTTAATGGACTCTCATCCTCTGTCAGAGGGCGGCCTTCCTCATTCAGCCATCCGGTGAGCATTTTTCCGCTCTCATCAAACACGTATGTTTTTCCGCCTATCTCACGTTTAAAACCGCCGTCTCTCCGGTATGCCTTTCCATTGCTGCCAAAATAGTACCAGCCTTCCTCATAACCTTCCTGCCGTTTTCCATCTGACCAGACCCAGCTGCCCTGAACGCGTCTTCCATCTGCGTCCACGTAATACAGGCCGTTGTCCCGGTCAATAAAACTGTCCTTTACCATCTGTCCGGCCGAATCCAGGTAAAACCAGGCTTCCTTTGACTGCTTCCATACATCAGTCACCGGCTGGTCCTGGTCATCTAAATACCTCCATTCTCCGCCGGCACTCTCCCAGCCCTCCACCGCATATGCAATTCCGGTCTGAGTTTCCGAAAGGAGTATGGCAGCCGTGACAAGTACAACCGCCGTCAATGCAATCTTCCTTTTTTTCATCCTGTTATCCTTCCAATTTCATTTGTTTATCTATGTAAACCCTCGAAAGGGATTATTTTAAATACACATCCTTTTTCTGCCGCCCGAACTCGACTGCCTCCTCGTGGGAGGAGAAAAAGATATCAAGGCTCCTGTCTTTTATCGCCTGTCCAATGTCCTCCGCCCTGTAGGTTACCCCTTCGATCTCGAGGTAACTCCCCAGCGGGATCACCTGCGGATCCACCGCTATGGTATAGCCTGACTTCGGGACGGTCTCCATCTTTGTCAGCTTTATGTCCTTTTTCCCGCAGCAGATATCACAGCTGCAGTAGCCGGTGATCTCGAATTCTCCGAGGTATGTGGGAGGTGCAGGAATGGCGGCGGCCTCAGAGGTGCTCTGGGCGGGCTCCTTCATGGCTGCAGGCGGAGGTCCCGAACCTACGGGAGTCTCCTCCTCGGACACGGTGATGACGAGGGGCGGTACCAGAATTTCCTTCGGTTCCAGCGCCCCTTCGGAAACGAAGGAATATCCCGCTGTCAGGACAGCCGCCACCGTGCTCATCACAGTCACAAGCTTCATCATCCGTCTTTGAACCCGCCGCCGTCTCTCCGCTTTTCTGAATTCGGTCATCCTGCGGCACTTTCGGTTCGAGGTTGTTCCACGGCATGTCCCGTGTCCGGTCACAGCGTTTCGTGCATGGAATCTCTCTCCATCTCTTCTTCCGGGATCAGCTTCCACCTGTGTTCGCCCAGGCTCTTGTCCCATGTAATATCGCAATATTTCCACCCCCCATCAATCCATACCCGATTCCACGCGTGATTCCCCTGATAAACCGGTTCGCAGGTCAAGCCCGCCATTCTGCACAGCGCCAGGTATGTGGAAACGTAGCCCCAGCATACAGACTGTCCCTTCATCACAGCATCATAAATCGTTTTATTTTGCATGGCCGCATCATAGTCCACATTTTCGTATACCCAATCGTAAAAAAATGCCGCCTTCTCTCCATCTGATAGTCCAAAACCGCCGGCTGCGGTCTCTTCCAGCTTTGCAGCTACCTGCCTGTGCTGACTGACGGCCTCCTGGATATCATCACACCACGCATAAATGGTGACGCCCTCCGCGTCCCTTCCTGCCGCAAGCCGTATTTCCTGTTTCCCCCAATATACGTACCGGTAAAAATAACGGCCAAATGAAACGGCCTCTTCCACCGTATCAAAAGTAATTCCTGTATTTTTCCCCTCGGCTGCCCCCTGATCTTCACTCAGCTTACGGATCAATGCTTCTCCAAGAGTTTCATAGACTGGAATCCTGCTTCCCATCACCCGGTTATCTTTTCCTTCCGTTTCAGGATTCACCCCGGAAGTCTCCACCCGCGCCGGCAGCTCCATTCCATACACCGGCATACAGGGGCGAAAACAAATCAACAGCAATAAAATCAAAAGGGCGCACGGTTCTCTGATTTTCCTCATCCTTCGTTCTCCGTCCCGGTTTACAACCGAATATCTCTTTTGTTGTAAAATATTGGAAGAAGAAGGAAAAAAAAATCGTTTCTGCGGATAAAACCGCAGAAACGATCAAAAAATTGCATGATTATAAGACAGATCGAAATTTTTAATTTGTTCGGTCTGCTTTTTGTGTCGAAAAACAAAAATTAATGTAGGAAAATATAGATTTTAAAATTAATATGTAGTATAATCAGGTTGAATTCTTATTTTTATTTCTATATTTTACAACAAAAGAGATAGTCGGTTGTATGATGTAACCAACAGCCCTAATTTCTCCAACTGCTGTCTGTGTCTGTTTCCGCTCTCCATCGTATAGATCCGCGTCGTGTTAATATCCTGATGTCCCAGAATATCCGCTAATTTTGACAGATCCTTCTCTGCCTCATAGTACGTCCTTGCAAATAAGTGCCTTAAGTTATGCGGGAATATCTTGTCGCGTTCTACGCATGCCGCTGCGCCCAGTGCCTTCATCTCCCTCCATATATTGCTGCGGTCCAGCGCCTTTCCGTTTCTGGTTCTGAATATTGCCCCCTCTGTGATTCCTTTTCTCATCGCATACTGCTGCAGAATGATGCACAAATTTTTGGTCAAAAGGACGGTTCTCACTCTCCCCTTACACTCCACCTCCGCTCTGCCTCTCTGAACCGCCTCCACTGAGATATAGGCAAGCTCCGATATTCTGATTCCGCTGGCACAGATGGTCTGAATCACAAGCGCCAGTCTCTCGTTGCCCTTTTGGGCCGCCGCCTCGACCAGTCTCACATACTCTTCCTTAGACAGCTCCCGGCTCTCCTGGCAGAAAGAAGCCTTTCCGATTTTTAAAAAGCGCACCATACAGTCCTTCCAGTTGCAAAACTGAAAGAGGCCATTTAACGCCGTCAGCGCGCCGTTTACAGAGATTGGCGCGTAATGTCCCCTCAAATATTTCTTCCATATTAATACCCGTTCTTTTGTCACTGGCCTCCAATCCAGATATTTCATAAACTGGATCAGGTGATACCGGTATTTTTGAATGGTCTTCTCACTTTTTTCACAGCCCACAAGCCACGCGCAATAATTGTCAATCAGTTGTATCGTAATAAGCTGTTTTCCTATTTTCCTCATGATGTCCTCCGATTATGGTCTCCGATAATGATTATTGATGTCTTCGTTATTTTACCCGAATAAAAAAAAGGCATTCAAATATCCATTGCGCCCGGATATTTAAACACCTGATTTCCTTCCATCCGCTTTTATTGGATATTATACTTCGTCCTCGCAATTCCGGGTTTTGGCACAATTCAATTCTTCCGCTAAAAGGGTAAATGGAATCTTCCCGCTCTCGTGATCTTGTTTATGAACAGGAATATTATTAAGTTTTCCAGTCTCATCATCATATTTCAAGATGGCTGCTGTTCTGTGAAATTCTTTCATCGCTCTAATCTGCCAGAGGAAATGGTTTCCTTCCTATGTGAACAAAAAAAACAGGATACATTCCTGTTTCCTGAATATGGTATTACCAGCTGCAGTATTATACACCCCCTATAAGCATGCCCGGCGCCTTGACGGCGCAGCGCGGCATGGTATTGTATGTCTGGCTAGAGCATACTCAGCATAGCATATTCTGATGGGGGATGCAAGGCTGGGATTTCGGCTAGATAGCGGAGGCCTGTAAACTAGTTACCGTTCACTCCCCACCAGGGGCACCGCAGTCCGGTGGGGAGTGAACGGTAACGTAAACTACTAATCTTTTCTTATCGGATCGATCTCCCTGCACACTTCGCGCATGTGTTCCAGGAGTGGACGGTTCCTTTGCTTCGGACTGAGATTATGCATTTTACAGTCTGAAACTTTACACACACGAATCGGTGCAAAAACGGTATTGAACTTCCCGCAGATCTCTTCCTCCAATGCTGTCATTTAAGTAGCGATTGGTTGGTGTAAAACCAGCTTTTTCGTAAAAGCTTCTTGCTCTATAATTTTCTTCCAGTACCCATAAAAATATGTCACGGTAACCAAGACGTATTAATCCCTCTACCGCAGCATTAAGCAAATGCTTTCCATACCCGTTCCCCATGTACTCAGGTAACAAATATAGTGATACAATCTCTCCGAATTCCTTAAATTCCGGAAATCTGGACTTACAAAAACTGGTTGTGCCGATAAAAATATCATTTTGAATCATGACAATCGTATTCATTTCTGCCTGATCAAAATTGGCGGCCCACCGGCCTGTTGGAATACTATCCAAATATGCCTGTGGTATTATACCTTTATATGCATATCTCCAACTTTCCTCATAAATTTGGCTGAGTGCAAACCGATTATCGGATGGTTTCATGAGTCTGATTTTCATAGCAATATTCCCACATACTTTGAGCATTGATAAGTTATGTGAATTCCTCCCGTTTACTTTCTCTTACCCTCGTTTCAAAAGATATTTCAATCTCCATACCCAGAGTAATCTTCTCTTTTGAACGCACTTTCGCGGGCAGCGCGATAATATGCGTTTCATCCCCTTTCGGCATTAACGATGTCGGCCAACTTGTATTACCAGCTTTAGCAGTAACCGCAATAAAACCAAACCGGTGACCACCAAGCAATTCAAGCGGTTTGCTGATTTTCGTTGGAACAGAAACATAGTACCAGCCTCCCTGCATTTCAAAACGTTCGACTAGTGCGGTAAATGTATGTTTCATTCTTACCTCCGTTTAAATTATGAACAGGCTATCTTTATGGATGGATTCGTGATTGTTTGTGTATTTATTTGTTTTTACTTATATTCGTTTATGCTTTTATTCATTTATTCATTTATTCATTTATTCATTTATTCATTTTCATCTTTTCACTTTCATAGAACTTTAAAAACTCCGCCCGGTCTTTCGCAAATACTTCTTCCAGTTCATATGACAATATAAAGGGGTCGTAATCGCTAAAAACATTTGGTATGTATTGATATATCTTATCCGCAATCCCCACAACGTGCTCGATATCAACTCCTACCATATTGAAAATTTTCTTTTCTGTAAAAATTAACAGCTGTACACGGAAAGAACCTCCCTTTTGACCAACCTGGGCAACGATCCAGTAGATTTTATCACGAGGAATTACCGTTATCTTATTTTTATTCCCGCAAAGCAGCAGATAAGAAGGCGTCAGTACGATTTTCTCTCCATGTGGCTTTTTCCCCTCCGCGAATTCATAAATGTATTCCTCTACCTGTATCTTTCCCTCTGAGGCCTCCTGATCAATAAGCTCCGCCACTGCCTCCTTTGTATTTTCACCATAAGGAATAATTAGATTTTTACCATTCGTGACTGCTCGTCTTGTTTTAAAAAATCCCACGATTACCGCAAGCAGCATGATCCCTGAACCAATAACCAGATAAAAAAGCACTTCTCTGCTGGAAGGATCACTCAAATCAAAGGAATCCTTTAAAAGAAAATAAAGGACAGCAATGATACAGACGTATGCAAAGAACAATCTAAAAAGTGTTTTCCTTGCAGCCTCATTTACTCGTTTTGATTCTTGTTCTAAAAAACCTTGTTTCATACTGTTTATCTCCTGTTCTTTACATTTTTATGGTGAAATTCAGTTTCAACTTTCATTAATGAGTCTGTTTTAAATAAGTGAACATACTCATGTATAAATACACGAGCTTCCTGTTTCAGCGCCAATTGCCCTTCTATTAACAGGTCTTATGCCAGCTCCACAGGCGTTGATTATTCTGTTCGGACCGTCCCGGCCCTACAGTCTATGATTACTTCTATGCTGCCTTTAGATATATCTCATACCCTCTGTTTCTGATATTAATCGCAGCATTTAAATCTCTGTCCATGCTCATTCCACAGTTACACTCATAACGGCGGACCGATAACGGCATCATCTTGACCGCACCGCAACGGCTACAGGTCTTCGAGGATGCATACCACTTTTCGATGCGGATCAGACGCTTTCCTCTCTCCTCCAGTTTGTACTTTAGCATCGTAAGAAATGATCCATACCCGTTATCCATGGTCGCTTTTCCGTTCCCGAACCCTCTGTTTGCCAGCGCCCTCAAGCTTAAGTCTTCCACACACACTAAATCGTACCGATTGGCTATCTCAGTTGATTTTTTGTGCAGATAATCTTTTCTCTGATTGGCTGCCTTTTTTGCAATACGGGCAATTTTCTTCTGCTGTTTCCGGTAATTTACTGACTGCAGCTGCTTCGCTTTCAGCTTCCTCTGCGCCTTTGTCAGCTTCTTCTGGTTCTTTCTATAATAATGAGGCATGCCACAGCACCTGCCATCTGAGTCCATATACAATCCGTCCGATTTATAGTCCAGTCCAATCACCTGCTCTGGATTAACTGCCTGCGGCATAATCGCAGCCTCATACTCGTAAAGGACTGACACATAATAACTGCCGTCACTTTCCCTTGATACCGTGGCCTGTTTCAGACGCCAGTCTTCCGGTGCCCTTCTGTGCACAACTGCCCCCACCTTCCCAAGCTTTGGCAGCTTGATCTCACCAGCCAGTACGGCAATATTTCCATTCGTATAGTTCGTAGTGTAGGACATACGGCTGTGATGCCTGCTCTTGAATCTGGGATAACCACCCTGTCTCCTGAAAAATCTCTGGTACGCCGAATCCAGCGCATAGATGGCATTCGTCAGGGCAAATTTATCCACTTGTTTTAGCCATGGCTGCTCCTGTTTGAGAATTCGGTTGCAGTCGTTATTGCAGGCAGTCTTATTCCTGTATGCCTTGCCCTGCTGATAGTTCTCCGACTGCAGGGCAAGATAATGATTATAAACAAACCGGCAGCTTCCAAATGTATCCGTCAAAAGCTGTTCCTGCTCTGCAGTCGGATAGACACGATACTTATAAGCCCTGTTCATCCTCTTTCCCCTGTTACCGTTCTTTTTGGGAATCAATATAGTGTTTCACCTGTTCATGGCTTCTGTCACTGACAGTCACTGCGCAGTAAGATGGATTCCAGAGATGGCCTCCCCACAACTGTTTCTTTAATTCCGGATGGTCTAAGAACAGCCTTCTGGCCAGGTTTCCCTTCATGATTTTGACCATGTCTGATATCATGAACTGTGGGCGGCAGTCCAGGAGCAGATGAATGTGATCCGGCATAACCTCCATCGCCAGGATCTGAAAAGAATACTGGTCCGCCAGTTCTGTCAGCATATCCTTACATTGAATATCGATTCCATCTGTTAATACCTTCTTCCGATATTTGGTACACCAGATAAGATGGTACTGTAAAGAATATACATATCCGCGACCATATGTTAATTTTGTTTTCTCTGATATTTCATATACTTTTTCCATAAATCAATTATACCATATGTGCATGAATTGTGCAATAAAGTTTCGAATGTATGTTCTGTTTTTGTATAGAAAAATGTCTGACTATTTCAAGTACTATTTAAGATGATTTACTATGTTACAGTCAGGAAACTGACAATGGATTTTTTTAGAGCCGTGCCGACAGACACATATATTTACATGCTGCAAAAGTGAATCCGGAACAAACCCAGCCGGTTAACTCACGATTTAAATCACGAGAATGCACCGGTAAAATTTTCAAAATAGCATAGCAGGGCTGAAAAACCGATTGTTCTAGCCCAAATCATTAAAATTCAGAGTTTTAAAAATCTCTATTGATTTTTATGTCAATAAATTTTTTTCTTATAACTTCTACAGCCTGATAATATCCCTCATTGATTTTATTTTAAGCAAAACATTATCCTTGAGTGCACACTTTAGAAAAAGATATTACTATATTTTGGGGTATTATCTCCACATCTACATGTCTCGAGTGTATAAAAATGATGTCCACAGGACAGAATTGGCCCCGGGCGGACACGCTGTCCTCCCTGCCAGATCCGAGTGTATGACTGATTCTTTCATCCCACTCTTCCCCTGCATTAGAATTATATCATAGATTTATAGATTTGAAGATACCTTTCGTATCTCAGACTAAGAAATGCATTGCTGGCAAAATTAGTGCCAATAATAAAACCCTCAGAACCTTCTCTAAAGACTTTATTCTTAGCAGTAATTACTAAACCCAGTCAAAACTTTCTATGTATCCACCGGAGCTTGACTTGCTATTCTAAACTACTGTTACTCCGATGGGCTGACACTGCAGCTCCTATTATCTTTTTCTATGTTTCATTTTCAATTTTCCACTCCGGCATATCAAACAAACTCATCTGCCCCTCGATGGTCTCTTCCTCCATCCACCACGAAAAAACCTCCTCCTCCGTCTTCTACTTCATCTTTCCTCCGCCAGCATGGATAGCGTCCAACATCTTCCCAAAGGATCTTATATACGCCCTCTGGTAGGTTGGGTATAGGCGAAACTCTGTCCAACGGTTCTGCCCTGTCATGGGACATCCCAAACAGCCGACTCAGTAGAATCCCATATCATAAAGCGGATTAAGCGCCAAGCTCTCGCTGCGTATATATTCTCACACATCTGAGTCCCGCCAGTCCACAATCGGATTGCAGATTCTTTTCCCTTTTAATGTGCAACTCTCAAACAACATGCGCTGCTCATCATTGTCATTATTCAGGATGATCTTCTTACTGGGATCCGATACAAAATTTTCAAAAACACCTCGAATATTTTTCGCTTTACACTCTCCGCCCATCGCACACCGGTAGTAATAAAGCGATCCTGGCAGGAGTTCTCTTTACAAATTTGGCAGCAATATCTCTAAAGCCTTGTCGGTCGGAATTTTTTCATAGGGATCAGAAACCACATGGTGACTCTCTGACCTTTGTAGATTGGATAATTCACACAACAGGTGATCCCCTCCAGTTCCAACTTCCGGAAAATATCTCTCACATAGTAAATGGTCTGAGGTGCATCTGCTGTTATCAGGTTATGATGAATCTAAAATGGTATTCCAGCACGTTTTACAATTTCCCTACATACTGCGCTGTCTTTCCCTCCACTGTCTGTTATCATTTACGGCCCCTGAGTTGCAAGCCTGTATCTCTTATTTAATTATATTATTTCTTTCGTATCTGTAATTCACCCCAGCTTTTTCCGCTTGGTTCATCTGGTCTTTCCGCTCAATCTGATAGACACGGTTTCCTTTTTTGAATTTAGCGCCTGTCTGTTTGAACCAGAAAGGAACATCATACTCCACACATTGCTGCATGGTATCTAGGATCCATGCGTAATCACAAATCCTGGCCTCTGGGCCGGACTCCCCACCACAGGTAACCTGTTCAATCAATCCGGTTGCCAGATACCTGCGAATTTCTATCCGTTCCAGCATCGGTTCATGAATGAGCGTCCGGTGTTTGATTGGCAAATCCAGAAAGACAGGGAGTCGATAGTCAGCCCTATTCTGATTCTCGCACGTACAGCAGATTGTTACATTGTCATATCCTATTCCCCAGTCTTTTGGAAGCCCCCCCTGGAAGCGCTGGATTCGTTTTGTAATGATCACAAAGTGCAGATCACCTCTCTCCTGGATCATCTTCCATGTATCGGGCCGCCATTCATCCGCTT
Source organism: Hungatella hominis (assembly GCF_014288005.1). Lineage (NCBI taxonomy): Bacteria > Bacillati > Bacillota > Clostridia > Lachnospirales > Lachnospiraceae > Hungatella > Hungatella hominis. The sequence goes on along the minus strand of NZ_JACOPB010000001.1, from coordinate 218,254 downwards.
CTTCTACAAAGAAATCCGAGGTCATACAAGTATACACGGCTCCCTCATCCGGCTGTAATTTATATATTCCTTTTCGATTCCGCTTGACCGGCAGATCGAAACTGGATGTTCTGGCTATGATGCTGCTGTCTTTTCCAAATTCAGCGTCTCTGCGGTATACATAGCAGTTCAGACAGCCCGGGCTAATTCTCCTGCATCCATGCCATGGGTTCCAGGTTGCCATAATATCACATCCTTTTCTAAAGACTTTATGATATAGTTCAAAATCTGCTGTCCTAAGAACATTTTTCTGTTTTATAAAACGCTTACATTAAATTCAATTCTTCCTGCAATTTTTCAAAGAACAAAGCTACATGATATCCGTCTGCAATCGCATGAGATATTTGTATCGTCAATGGCAATACGAAACATCCATCTATTTTTTCGTACTTACCAAAGGTAATCATCTTTGCAACCTTGTTTTCCATTGTTTTTGAATTTGAAGAAAAATGCTCAAAATGCAGCCATGGTATACACGAAACATTAAATATATTTTCAGGTAAAGTTCCTTGCGGAACTATCGTGGTAGAATTTGCATATTCCTCTACGGTCTTTCGATATTGTTCATTATACTCAACACAAGTTTCCTGCATATCTGCATAAAGTATAAAAAATAATTTGCTGTTTTTATTCATCGAAGAGAATGTGGGCACTATCTTATCCCATTTAATCAAGTTACCCTCTAATACGTCATATTTAAAATTTTCAATAGTGTTTATCGCTTTATAGAGCTGGTACAACATAACTGCCTGAAAATTAAGGCTATCATTTATACACCTTTCAATCATTTTCGTGACATCTATTTTTGCGGTAAACTCAATCGTAGTTCCTACGCCCATAAAATAATAAAAGTAATCTGCTCTGTCAAATTTTTGCATATCTATTAATTCATACTTTTCCATATCGCTCCTCTTAAGATCCCGTTATCCACCTAATTAAGTTTCCTCACCAACAAGACAATTTCTCATTTTAACCTCTAAGTTCGTTTAATAAAGCCACTGTAATATTCTTTGCAATCATCGAGGCTTTGGCGCAGTTTTCTTCAAAATTACATATTCCTCTACACACATCGGTGTCAGTAACGCATCGAATTGAAATGAATGGTATCCCGTTTACATAGCATACATGGGCAATACTTGCAGTTTCCATATCTACTGTAAAAGGCGCATATTCGTCATTAATCTTCTGCCGTCCCTCATCAGTTATAAATGACTCTCCTGTTACCATTCGTCCCCAAAATACGTTTCCTGCTGGCTCTATCTTTTTGACAGCGGCTTTTGATCGTTCTATCAATTCACGGTCTGCTTCAAAAAACACTGTTTTCATCCATGGGTGAAATTCGGTTAAAATATCCGGTGCAACATCATGATAGCAGACTTCTGTAGAAATTACCGTGTCAAACAGTTCGAGGTTGGGATTCATTCCACCTGCCGTTCCTGAATTAATAATTAAATTGGTTCCAAATACATCGATCAGAATTTGTGACGCTATTGCAGCATTTACCTTGCATACTCCAGAGTACAGAGCGACAATTTCTATGCCCTGAATCTCTCCTTCATAGAACTTCAGCATGGCTCTTTCGGTTATTTTGCAATTATTAATTACAGGTAAAAAAGGAGCTAACTCTTCATCACCTGCGCATACAATTCCAACCCTAATTCCTGGCACTTCCCGTTTTTCCATATCTTTAAAATGAATCAGCATTTTCAAACCTCTCTCTTTCTGGCTTCATTATCATTTACTGCATTATTCTTTTGTTTCATCACTCTCATGAAACACCATCAGGTATTCCTGTTCCCCAGTTACTTTCTCTGTCATGCTGTTTTCAACGTAGAATCCTTCCGCCTTATAGAATGCCACGGCGCCTGCATTCACATACACCTCTGCATTTGGCAAAACAGAGCAGACTGTCTCATAATGCTGTCTCCAATACTCCTCTTTCTACTGCTATTATACAGGAGCTGATATGAGATCGCAATACATTTTCAGAACATTTGTTCTTTTTCGTATTTAACTCCGTTTTTATGAACAGATTGTCATTATTATCTGTATCCCAGAATCCAATATAGATCTCACCCTTTTCCGTCTGAATAGGCCGGTAAAACAGTTCTTCTCCCCAGCCGCTGTCTGCCATCGCCTTCCACTCTTCCATCACAATCTGGTTCAACGCCCTAAATGTGAGCCGCGGTGGCAGAAACTGATCCAATTCCCAGATATTGATGTGATAATCTGTTACCTCATCAACGTCATATGTTCTGCACTTCTCCTCAAGGGCTTCCAGCTGTTTCTCCATCATCGGGAAATAAAAACAGATCTTTTCAAGCTTGTAGGTCCTTTCTAAAAACCAGACTCAGCCGCCGACATCTCATCTGCTTCCTCTTCATTGATGCAATACGCCTTTCTGTCAAGCCGGCCTGTGTAAACAATTGATTTTCCTTCCACCTCAAACTGCAAAACAGGCTGGTCGGTAAGCGGGTAAGCCGTCCCATCCGCTCTGTCCATCACATAAAGCCGGTATTCATCCGCACGGTTGATGTAGAGGAATCGGTGATCTGTCAAAAAGAAAAATTCTGTAATCAGGCCGGGAATGACGCCGGTTTCTCCGGTCTGAACATCATAGGCTGCCACCTCAAGCCGGTCCGTGGTGTAATAAATCTTCTGCCCGTCGAAAGCCAGACTCCCCTTCACGGGGCAGGGGCCTTCAATCGTGTCCATACGCCCGGTAAGCAAATCCATGGTTCGGATATCGTTTCCCAGGAGATAAAGCATATTGCCGCTGAGGAAGAACGCCCAAACGTCTTCCAGAAAAGCCTGTGTACCCTGCCGGGCCGCAGCATCAAACAGGGTGTTGATTCCGCTGCCCAAAAAGACCTGCTCAAACGAGCTTTGGACGTCCTCGTATACAATACGTTCCTGAAACGTCTCCAAGTCCACTTGTATGAGCAGGATCCGTTCAATCCATTCATACCGGCCGGATTTGTTGTAGTCATTGCGGAAATAGTAGACATATCTCCCATTGCCATAGATGCACCGCCCTATGGTTGACGACAGCAGCAGCGGATCACGCACAAGCCGGTCCCGCCGCCCGGTCCCCTTATCCTCGAAGAGAAGGGTTTCTGCGGTTTCATCAAACCAGACAATGTAACGTTCATTTTCAAATCTGCTGCGGTGCGCCGCATTGTAAATATCATACCCCGCGTCGCTACGGTGCCCGTCTGCACACCCTGTCATGTTTATAAGCAGCAACAGGGACAGCACAGCCACGGCTCCCCGTCCTTTACCCCCCTTCCCGCCATGATTCCATGCGGCAGAGTTCCTTCGGAATATCACATAGAGCATGACTGCCAGAAGAAACAGTGCAGCGCCAGTGAGAAGTATAATCACCTCTCCTGTGATTTCGCAGAATAACACGCTTTCCTGCCGGGGCAAAGGATCTGCCGCCCTCCCGGCGCCACGCAGAAATCCGGTCCCCAGCAGAAAGGCCAGCGGGCCTGGCAGGAAGCACCGGGCTGTTTCATTTTGAATGGCATAATACGGAAGTAACAGCAAGGCAGAGGACATAATCAGGGTCAGTGCATACTTTTGAATCAGAACGGACAGAAACAGGATCAGCGCTGTAAAAAGCAGGCTCCCAAACCACCGGCTTGCGGCCATCCACAGGAAGGCTTTGGTAAGCGTCAGCGCTTTGTACGTGCCGGAATAGCATGGGAGGCTTTGCAGCGGATAGTCTCCATGCGGCAGTCCATACCGCACCCCGTAGAAAGCGTACTCCAGCGTACTGTTCAGCAGACTAAGGATTGTCACCACACCTGCCGCAAGCAGCAGCTTGATCATCGTCAGCCGTCTTCCCCCCTTCTGTGTTGTCAGGTTCAGTACATCCATACTGCACTGGTATTCATAACAGAGCATGGGGGTAATGATGAGCAGGAGCAGACTCACAAACATGACGTCCAGCCTGCCCTTCGCCAGCAGACCGTTCCAGCCGTTGTCATAGAGCAGATACCGGCGCTCCGGGTCTTCCCTGGCATAGATAAACTGATCATACAGCAGCTGGAAGCCATGTTTGTGTTCCAGCCTCTCCTCATAGGGGGCCGCCTGCACCAGCAATTCCTCCCGGGTAAGATTTCCGTCATAGAAGCTGTTATAAAGTTTTGGAAGCTCCACTCCAGCTTCTGCAATCTTCTGAGAAATTTCATCTAAAAAGGCGGCAGTATCCCTGGTTACCGGACCTTCGACTTTCGATAAGTAAAAACGATAGTCCTCCCTGTAAAGCTCCAGATCGCGATTGGCCGGTGAATCCAGCAAAACCAGGGAACCAAGCCGGAACAGGAAAAACAGCGTAATCAGCAGCAGGCCCCGGCGTTTCATAAGCATTTTCTTTAATTCAAATGTAAAAAGTTCCATGGCACTCCACTACCTTTCCCCAGTCTCCCACCGTTACCCAGCCAACCACTTTTCCCGGCCGCATTCTTTCCTGCAAATACGCTTATGGCCAGCATAAGCAGCGCGCACCACACAGCGCCGATGAGAAGCGTCACCTGATAAGTCAGTACCGGAATGCCAAAGAAGTTTACAAACTCTGTTACCCGGAAGACCGTCCGGCACTGAAGGAGTGTAAACGGGTTGCATATTTTCAAAATTAAATGGCTGGAGGCGGAATACCGTCCGAAGAACCATGCCAGTGCAAAGATTGCCAGCAGCCCCAATACATGGGGAAACAGCGCACTTCGGAAAAACCGGGAGAGAAACAGGAAAATTAGTCCTGCAATGACCGCTCCCAGTATTTTAACCGCCGTTGAAACCACGGCATATTCTGCAAGCGGCATCCCCACAGCAGACTGTTCAAAATTTTCAAGAGCATAGACCGGCAAAGAGCCGCCGTCGAAGGTACCATAAATAGCCGCAAATCCAAAAAAATCTGTGAGTATAAACCAGAGACTCACAACTGATACAAACAAAGTGGAGGCAATCAGCTTTGCCATCGTTGTTCTCCTGCCTCCCTGTCTTGTTGTCAGCAGCAGATATTCCATCCCGCTCTCCTTTTCTGATACAAAAACGCCGGCAAGTGCGTATAGACTCAGGAGCAGTACCAGCAGGATGGAGAAATCATAATGGACGAATGAATGATAAAGGCCGGTGAACTCGAACTCCCTGACGTTCCGGTTTTCATACAGCCCGGCGATGATCTGGTTTTTCCTGTACTCATAGTCGTTTCCAACATCAGAGTAGAACAAAAGATTGGACCGGGCAGACCGGGTGATCTCACTCGCCTGCATCTGATAGGTATAGAGATACTCCATGGGCTTTACAAAGTTCCAGTTCAAAAAATAGTAGTCACTGTAAATATTCCCTGTATAGGTATCCGGATCGTCCATCGCAGTGCTTGCCGTCCGGTCATCGATCCTTGCTTCAACAGGCCGGTAAAGCGAGAGAAGGCTGCTGATCTTCTCTTCCGTCATCTCCCCTTTAAACTGCCTGTAAAATGCAGGATAGAGCTCTTTCCACCGGGGAAACTCGTCAAAGTTGGAATCGTCCCGATAGGTTCCATAAATTGAAACCAGGTTCACGAGGGTAAAGGCCATCAGGAGAAGCAGAATTGACTTTTTTAAGAAGCATTTTTTTATTTCATAGCCGATTAGCTTTACCATGTCTCGCTTCCTCCCGCATAATAGAGGAATACGTCCTCCAGATTGGGCTGCAGCTGCACCGCGTCAACTGAGGGCTGCCTGTCGCTGATGATCCGCAGCCTGACTGTCGTCTCCTCCCGCAGGATGTTGCTCACCCTGTACTGCTTTAAAAAGGCTTCGGCATTCCCGTCATCTGCTTTTACCTGCCATACTTTGCCCTCCATATCCCGGATTAAATGGGCAGGCGAATCCTGCCGAAGCAGGCGGCCGTCCTTCATCATCATCACCTGGTTGGCAATAGACTCCACATCGGATACGATATGGGTAGCCAGGATCACAATTCGCCCGGCGGCAAACTTACCGATGAGATTGCGAAAACGGATGCGCTCCTGGGGATCTAAACCGGCAGTGGGTTCGTCAAGCACCAGAATGGAGGGATCGCCCAGCATGGCCTGGACGATGCCGACGCGCTGGCGCATTCCGCCGGAGAGCGCCCCTATCTTTTTTTCAGCCTGATCAGTGAGATTGACAATTTTCAGCAGCTCCTCCGCCCTTTTTTCACCTGCCCTGGAATCAATGCCCTTGAGCGCCGCCATATAGCGCAGGAACTCCATCACGGTGAAATCCTTATAAAACTGGGTGGTCTGGGGTAAAAAGCCAATATGGGAATAAAATGACGCGCCCAGGCTTCCCGCTTCTTTGCCGTCGATCAGCACCTGGCCGCCATCCGCCCGCAGGATACCGGCAAAGATACTGAGCAGCGTGGTTTTCCCCGCCCCGTTGACCCCCATCAAACCATATACGCCGTTTTCAAGTTCCGCTGAAAAATCCCGCAGGGCATATTTGTCTTTATACCGCTTGGTCAGTCCTCGCATTGTCACAATCAAAACACAGCCGCCTCCCCTGTCTTTTTATAAAACTTAAAACTGTACAACCTTTATCCGTGTGTTCACATACTGACCATAAATAATAATGGCGGTACGCAGGCTGTCTATAATGCGCACGTCCGGCACGCGGGAAATCAAGGTAACATCATCCTCGGCAATGAAAGTTTCAGTAACCAGGCTGCCGCTTTCCATCTCATAAATACGGACTGCAAGTTTATCCCCATTGACCGATGTGGCAAAATACTTGCCGCCGTCGGAAAGATACGCCATATCGCCTTCCCTGGCGGTGGCAAGCTTTATGGTTCTGGCCGCTCCGTCGGCGGGATGAATGAGCAGCTGTCCTGATACTGCCCGCATGTCCTGACCGACCAGCACAAAGGAATCCCTGGCTCCGGGAAGTTCTCCTGCCCGAAAGTTTTCCGGGGTATGGATTTGGAGGTTGCTGCCATCGATGTTCACGGTTCCATAGGAGTAGGTTGATTCGGAAGCGCCGGCGGGCAGATAGGCGCCGCCGAAGGCAACGCGGGAATTTCCGGCGAAACGCACGTCGTTTGGTATCATATTTTTGCTTTCCGGTACAATCTGGCGTGCGGTTCCAGTTTCTATGTCATACAAGTAGAGCGCAGATAGGCTGCCCGCCGCAATCCTGGAACCATCGTCCGATACATCAATCATCCGCAGTTCCTGCACACCAAAGCTTTTGTCAGCTTCGCTCATCACACCAGCCAGCACTTCCAGTACCTTGATTTCCCGTATCTTGTTCAGTTGTAAGTCATAGAAAATGCAGGTAACGTCGGGGACGCTGCTTCCTTCCAAAAGCCCGCTTTCGCTCCCTGGCCTGTTCAAATCCAGAAGCAGTCCCACAAAGCCGTTTCGGACAGGCTTATAGTGCTCTTCCCTGTAGGTGCGGCTGCTTGTACCGGTTTCTGTTTTCGCAGTGACGGCGTCCTGGGAGAGATCATATAAGTAAAGGGTATTGGAGGTGGTCACCAGTACATTGCTTCCACCGCCATTGTACACGTTTTTGATGTCTCCGGGGATATTGCCGGTGGTAAAGCCTTTAAAAGATAAGCTTCCTGCAGTGGTTTTGGAAACCATCGGCGTAAGGGTACTCATGCTGACTTCAGGCTCAGCGGCCGCTGTTTGGAATTCAGGCACCGGGCTGCTGTCCGTTGAGGAATCCGGCAGTGCTGTGGGTCCGGTGCAGGCTGTAAATACAAGCATCAAAGAAAGAATAAGAGAAAGAATCGAAATCCGTTTTTTCATTTGTTTTGCGCCTCCTGATAGAATAAAATGGAATCTGTCTTTAGGGTACTAATGGGAAAATCCGGGTAGTCATCTGTGTCAAGAGGCACAGTCACCGCGTAAAAAGTACGGAAGCCGTCCAGCTTTCGGACGTCAATCCCGAAGTCATAGGCAAGCACTTCACCGGACGTAAATGTATTTTCAAACACCAGTGTTCCGCTGTCATCCGCAATGGGCATATGGTCAATATAGAACGTGGTCTGTGAGCGCATACCGGGTATCCCTGCCAGTTCATAGTGAATGGCTGCGGGAGCATCACCGGAAACTGCCAGGCTGTCATACCGTACCTCCCCGTCATAGGTGATGAACTGAAAAATCCCTTCATTCAGCTGCGCGAGGCTCCAGCCTCTTGTTTCCAGGTAATCGCTTGTGACCAGCTGAGTCTGACGGACCATATTGGAAATACAAGGATTCACAGCCACCTGTTGGTGAAAAGGCGGAGGACTGGCTGTAAAGTTGACGGGGTATTCGGCAGTCAACGGACTATGATACCCTCCATAGGAGGAGGTCTGTTCCATATCCGGCTGAAACCGCGGATTGGTCAGGCTCGTCACCGCCAGTGTAGATGATTCCCCTTCTGTCCCGGTCACAGGGGTAAAAAGGAATGTAAATGGCAGATCTTCCGTGTCCTCCGGCAGACTGACGGAGTGAAGGTAAGCATATTCACCGTCCGGCTCCAGTTTATATGGCTGGGGAACGCCGTCCAAATATAAGAGAAAGCCGAAGTCCCGGCCAATCCCGGAGGCGCTGACCGCGTAATTCACCGTACATTCACCGCCGGTATACACTATTTCCGGCTTTTTTTCAGGATCGGTGACCGGCATCCCATGGCTTAAGCTGCTGCTCTGAGGCTGTTCCTCGGCAAATGGATTATCAATTACGAAAGAATCGTCCAGGGAGAGCGCTCCCCCTCGCTGCTCATCGCCGCCCGGTTTACCACCCGTACCGCCAGTACTGCCCGCGCGGCAAGCAGCAAGGGAGCCCAGCAGTGCGGCACAAAGTACAAAACAGAAAAATTTTCTCATAAAAAACCTCCTTACCCGCTATCCTCATGGTTGGGGAAACGGTTTGTAAGGAGATTATAAACGGCAAATATCAAAAATCAGTCAATATTCCAGAGAAAATCGTACTATTGCCCCGTCCTCTCTTCCATTAGAAAGCCGCAGGGAGCCGCCGTGTTTTTCACACAAGATACGGCAGATGGCAAGGCCCAGTCCGGAATGCTCCCTGTCTCCGCCCTTCGGTACAAAATAACCGTTTTGAGAGTTCAGCACCTCTTTCGGAAAACCGTTTCCGTCATCCTCTACCCTGACCTCCAGGCCCTTTGCGGAACTGGAAAAGGAAAGGCGGATCTCACGTTTGGCAAAACGGACCGCATTGCCAATGAGATTTTCCAAAATACGGTATAGTACATCTGCGTCCAGATTTACCTGCTCTTCCCCAATGTCATTTTGGCAGACAAGGGAAATGCCCCGCCCTGCAGTGATGATAGACAAATCCGCAGTTAAGTCTTTGTAAAGTTCCTCAAAGGATACCTCTTTCCGCCGTACTTCATGCTCCTCCGAGCGGCCCAGGGTACGCATGGATTCCGTGTAGCTTTCCAGCCGCTTTGCCGCCTGCAGAATATTTCCAATAATCGCAGACATCTTTTCCACCCCAAGCGTTCCTTTCGCCAGGTTAATCTGTAAATACTCGGCATGGCCTTCTATGATGGCGATGGGATTGCGCAGGTCGTGGGCCACGGAAGCCTGCAGCCTCTTGCGCTCCTCCACTGTGGCCCACAGCTTCTGATAATTTTCCCGCAGCGCCCTGCGCATCTGCTCAAAGGAGCCGCAGAGCTTTCCCAGCTCATCTCCGCTCTCAGGGAGTATTTTAAAATCAAGATCCTGCATGGAAATCCGCTCAGCGGCGTCCGTCAGTATTTCGATGGGACGTTTCAGCTTCCTTTTGTAAAACAGGATTCCGCACAGAAGGATCCCCCCAAAGGAAAGACCGGCCGGCCCTGCAATCATGACGATCCCGCATGTCTGATACAGAAGCCGCCGCTTAGGGGATAAGGAGCTGCAGTTTCTTTCTATTGCAGTAACCGCGTATTCTGCGTCCTGTACTGCCTTTTTGACGCCTCCAACGCCAATCAGAAAGGGTAGCTCTTTGGGGGATTCCCCCATCTTGATATTAAAAGCGTATTTGTTGGTTCTGTCATCATCAAAGGATTCCCATATGGTTAAAACCACTTCATCCGATACCGGCAGAAGATAGTTTTGAACCGAGATACACAGCCATATGGTAAGAACAGACAGTAACAGGACACAGAGGAAGGTCACACACACGTAGGTGCAGAATGCTTTGCGCAGAGGCATGGATTTCTTCAGCCTTTCTAACGGTTCCACCGGTATCCCACCCCCCAGATCGTCTCGATATATTCTTTGCCCGTCAGTTCCTTTAATTTCTGCCTGATTTTGCGGATATGCTCCCGGATCACGCCGCTGTCGCCTTCTGCCTCCAGCCCCCAGACCGCTTCGTATAAACGCTCCCGGTCAAAGACCTGGCCGGCATTGGTGGCAAGACATTCGATGATGTCAAACTCCCGTCTGGAAAAAGGGATTTCATTTTTTTGATAATGCACGGTCCGTGCTGAAAGGTTTATCAGCAGCTCATGAGAAGAAAGAAGCCTGGCCGGGTTCGCTCTGCGGACGTCCCTCCTTAAATGGGCCGCAATCCGGGCTGTCAGGGCAGGCAGGCTGAACGGCTTTGTGATATAGTCGTCCCCGCCCGTCATAAGCCCGTTGATGGTGTCCTGCTCTGTGGCTAAGGCAGTCAGAAAGACGATGGGGCACGCCACATGCTCCCGGATCGTTTTACACAGTTCCAGGCCGTTCATACCGGGCATTTTGATATCCAGCAGAATCAGGTCAGGTTCTGTCCCCAACTGCTCTAATGCCTCCTGCGCGCTGTTTGCCACATAGGGCAGATATCCATTGTCCCTCAGATGATCAGAGAGAAGGCCGGTGAGCATTTTCTCATCATCGACCACCATTATTTTATACGCCATAAAACCGCCTCCTTTCTCTGAGCATAAATGATAAATATCAAAAATCAGTCAAGGTTTCATTTTCCTATGGCTGCCGGAACTTCACAAAACGAACAGGAATATACGTTATCTCTCAAAATCAATCTGTACTAATTTTTTCCCATTGGGCAGAATACGCTCCAAGGTCTTGATTGAGCGGTACTCAATTTCAAGCATTGCCTTTTCCAATGCGTGCTCTTCTATCTGCTGATGTACTTGTTCCAACCCGTCGAACGTATGCAGATATGGTGAATCCGACACCCAGCTGCCTTCCAGGTTCAGTTGAATGATACAGGAAACGTACTTCGGGTTTACATGTTTGATAACGTTCTGGAATCTTTCATATCCAATGTACTCAATCAACAGATTTTTCATATGGTTACCTCTTACCGTATAAGTAATTTCTTTGAATTGTCATATGAGGGCACTATCTCAAATCAGGTTCCAGGCCATTCAGCAAGGCGTTACACTGAACGCATCTCTGTTCATAATAACTATATTGGTGTCCGCAGGAAGGGCATGTCCACCTTTTTTCGGACAGTGCATACCACTGCTCCAGTGTGCTTCCTTTGTTTTCCTCAAGAGCTTTCTCCGCTTCCCTATGATGCGCTAATCCTGAGTGAAACCTTTTTAACTTATCACAGGGATATCGGACGCATTCCGTACATAACCCTGCCTTTTGCTTTATACTGCATAGCCTTACTTCACAGCCAACGCAATAGATACAGATTTTAGTTTCATCCTCTGCCTTGCATCCCATGCACGGATGTGCTTCTACTCGCCTTTTTATATTGCCTTTATTAAGAAGATGCGCCCCTTCCTCTGTATTGGCAAAATAATGATCACACGCTCTGCAAAAAATACCACAAGCGCCGATTAACATTTTATTTGTATTTATTTGATCGTCATTCATCCGTTTCACAGCCTTCTATCTTACTCGTTTATGTTGTCAGTTCCGCTACGACAATCAATCTCCGACTGCCTGCATCATAGGGACTCCTATCATAATCACCATATATTTTAATATTGGTGAACCCAGCCTTAGACAACAGCATCCGATAGTCCTTATCCAGTAAAATGCGATATACAATGTCATATTGATTTTCTTCCGTGCGCTGTAAACTATGATATAAGTCCAATACATGAATTGTCTGAAAACGGCCGTCATGCTCCTTCACAAATATTCTTGAAAAGTCCTCACGGTTTACGACTACCTCAATAGAAGGTAATGTCAGCGTGTAATCCGTGGTTCCCGATGTGAAGACGAGCAGACCGTTCTTATTGAGCCTGTTTTTCATGGACTTTATTGCAAACAGCAGATCTTCATCCGTATGTAAATGAGGCAAAGACGTAGTGAGGCATACTACCGCGTCAAAGCAGACATCAAACTTTCTTTCCAAGTAACGAAAGTCGCATTGTGTTAACGGGATATCGCACCCACGCTCATGCAAATTCTTTTCGGCAATTTTCAGCATGGAGTGAGAATAATCGGAGCCCCAGGTCTGATATCCCAGCTGCGATAGCATATACAAATGCTGCCCCGTTCCGCAGGCGCAGTCTAAAACGGTCTTGATGTTATGCTCAGTGAACAGCTTATGGAAAAAGTTTTTCTCATCTCCTAAATAGCTTTCAATGGGTCCAAATTCGTCATAATCAAATGCGAATTTTTCATAAATATCTTTCATGACTTCCTCCGGCAAATGGTATCAGCTAAAATGGCCACGACCGCTATTGTTCCAAACAATCCCCACGGAATAATCCAGAATATAACTGCAGGCATTTCAAACCGGTAGAATGCCGCTATCCCCAAAATAACAGCTATAACGCTTGTACCGCACCCTACAACACGGCAAAGTCTTTTCTCATTGTATTTTTGCTTTCTCTCTTTTGGTAGCAAATTGTAGCCGGCAATCAAAAAACTGCCTTTCCCCAACAATAAAACAATTGAAATAATGCAAAGTATAAAAACGATGCTCCAAGGCACCCATATTGATGTGTTCATTGATACCACCTGTTCATCATTATCTGTTCACCTCGTTCAACTGGAAGTTAAGTGCTGTTATAACTTCTTAAATAAGAGATTGTTTACTCTTTCGGTTATCCAAATTTCATCATTGATAATCTCTAATCCATACCCCTTTATCACTTGTTTATCATATCTATTCAAAATATCGTCTAACTCTAAAGATGTCTGCTTTTTCTTGGGAAAACGAATCCCCGTTTCAAAGCTGTCCACTAAGTTAAAACCTGCTATTTTTCCAATATCCTGCCATTCTTTTTTGCTGTAAAATTTGATATGTCCGTCTTTTTTCATTTGCATATACGCATCTACAAATCGTTCCGTATCATCTTCATTAGGTGCCGGATCGGATAGGAAAAACATCCCGTTGGGTTTCAATACTCTGCTAATTTCCCGAAAGGTATCTTTGATAGCCGGGAAATGGTGTAGGGCGTACCGTGTAATAACCATATCAAATGCTTTATCTGCAAATGGAAATGTCAGACCGTTATAGCTTACAAATGAAATATTTTTCAACCCGTCATTTAAAGCCTTTTTACGATTCTTATCCAATGCCCGCTCGACAATATCCAAACCGATTACTTCTGTTTTAGAAAATCGTTCCGCGATAGGAAATGCAAAATATCCCGTTCCTGTTCCCAAATCAAGGATTCTCATACCGTCGCTTATTTTTAGGCAACGCAATATTTGCTCAAGGTGTGCTTTATCCTGTGTCTGTCTATTATAAAGGGTTCCTGATTCAAAACTTTCCTCAAACCCCTTTTTTGTATTTTCAATACTTCTGTTCAGTTCGCTTTTTGTTGAAATCTCCTTTTTATCCATGCTACTACTCCTATTTTCTCGGGGTGTCTTACGCTACGATTGCGCAATAAACAAAACCCCTTATCACATGCGCCGGGCATATAAGTCAAATTTGACCTGCCATTCGCCGTCCTCTGTCACCGTAACATCCTGCCAATGGAATTGATCGTCCTCGATTTTGGCAAAGACCCATTTTCTCCGTTCGTCCTCCAGGTTTGTAAGGACGATGATTCCGTCCTGCTTTCTCGCCTCCAGCCGCATGATCCTTCCTGTGTAGCAATAGGCCACATCCCAGGCGTGTGTGTCCGGGTTATAGACCCGAAGGGTTGTTCCGTATTCAAAGCCGGGCAGGACGATCACATCCTGCACCGCCATTCCCTCAAGAACCCATGAAAAATGCCATTCGCCTTTGAGTGCCTGGGAAGTGCTGTTGTCTACATAGTCGATGCTCCAGCTGCCGATCAGTTTTCCGAAGAAATCAAATTCCTCGGGTAACGCCTCATTTTTTGTTCCGCTAGTGAGTGCCTGATAAAAACACTCCATATGTAAATCCTCCTGCTTCTATCAACTGTTTTCCAATCTAATCGGTGCTTCTCCTGATTTGCCTGTTACAGGTAATTTTCAATTCTGCATTGCTCATGCAGGGTGTCGCCTAACAGCGTAATGGCCTGATGGGGACAATGACTGATACAGCGATAACACATGGTGCATCGGTTGTGGTGTACCGCTATTTGATCTTCAACCGATAAATTGCCCATTGGACACAGCTTCGCGCATACGCCGCAGCCCACGCATTTTTCAGCGCTGATTTTCAGTTTATCGGAATACTGCTTTGTTTTGTGAGAAAACCACAGCCTCTGCCCAAATAATCCCGCCATATGGTATAGGAAGGAAAGCCCCTCCTGCGGAGCCCGGCCGCTTTTGAATGCCAGGGCCGCTTTTTTTATCTTTTCTTCCGCCTGCTTCACAAGGACGCGATTTTCTTCCTTCGTTTTTTTCAGCAGCTTTTCATCGCCAATGCAATCGGGCATTTTAAGATGTAAGCCCCCAACGATTTCAGCGCCGTATTTTTTCAGCAGTCTTGCGGCGCAGCCCGTGCCGTCGCCGCTGAACAAGCCCATGGTTGCAAGAATAAAGACTTTTTTCCCAGAAAAAACGCTCCGTTTGTTTTCTAAAAAATCCCTCATATATGGGGGATGCCAGAACAATAAAATTCGATTGTGCCATAGCCTGTGCCGCTGATGGGTGTTTGATACCGATACAGGCCGCATCCAGATCCAGGCCATGAACAAATTTTTCAATACAATATCTGGTGTTTCCTGTGCCGCTGAAGTAAATTCCTACCATCTCAAAATGCTCCTACATTTTCTTTATCAATAATTTTCTGTTTTTCTGCCCGTCAAGCTGAAATTTTATTTATTATCAAGACAAGATACAACAAAATCAATCGGTATGTCCATTCTGTTCGCTGTTTCCTCTGCTGACAAACCTTGTTCAACAAAGCGAAGAACAACCGCATCTAACTTTTCTCCTATTTCAACAATGTGCTTGTCAGGGTCATAAAATCGAACCACTCGCTGCCCCCAGCGATGTTCAAACAATTCGTGAACATAACTTATTGTAAAAGATTTCAGATGATTGCAAAAAGCGTCCATATCATCTTCCTCAAAATAAAGTTCGCCTGCGTTGTTGGGTAAAACAACTTTATTCGTTCTGATAAAGGACTTCCATGTATCAAGCGTTTGCAAGACAACTCCGCCATCCAATGTAACATTTGCGCCAAAGTCGGCAACTACATTAAGCCCTAAAACATCGTGATAAAATTGTTTGCTCTTTTCCATATCCTTTACTGCTATCAATGTGCTTGTATATTTCATATTCGTCTCCTCAAATTGATAATTTGTCGAGCAACTTTTCCGACTGCTGTTCAAGTCAAGCGTTTTACATAGATTTCTTTTTCCGTATCAAGCACAAAGCCGCAAGACAGCAGCAGGCCGCAGGACGCCTTATTTTCCGGCTCCGGCTGCACCACAATCCTTTTGGCGTCAGGGTGGAGGGCGATTCTGTCTGTCAATTCCGCCACAATCAGTTTGCCAAGGCCTTTGCGGAGGAAGTCGGGTACCCCAATCATGTAGTCGATGCTGTAAGACCCGCCCAGCGCCGTGTAGCCTTCCCAAGGCTCGTCGCTGTCCTGGCAGGCGTAATACTGGCAAAAGCCGACGGGCTGTCCTTCATGCTCCACAATGAAGTGGTGAATCCAGCAAAACTCTCCGTCCTGCGCCGTGGCTTCTTTGATCCAATCCAGCGGATCGTGGTACCACCTGGCGACGTGGGGCGTATACAGCCATTTCTTAAAAACGGGCAGATCCGTCTGTTCCATTTTTCTAAGCCTAATCATATTGTTATTCCCAACCTTTCTTATTTTTCAGATCCTTTATAACCCTTTTGCTATCTCAAAGATGGCCTGAAGGCCCTCAGAGATTGTACCGTAACGCAGGTAGCGTATTCTATAAAATTACTGCTGTTTTCTCGCACTGAGCCGTGAAGAGAACAACATTGAGACCATGCCAATGACCAAATAGACCCACGCGTATAAGACAAATGCACCTTCACCCGGATCAAAGGAAATCCATGTACCAAGCAAAAACAGAGCGGCGGCCATGACAGGCAGGCTCCACAGTTCTTTGATGTGTTTTCCCGTAAAATCCCTAAAATAATGGAGTAGATCGGGGCGATGGCGAAAAACAATAGCAGGGCAATTGCCATGCCGGCATCGCTTGGGGCAAAAGTAACTGCGGCCCATGGCAACAAAAGCATCACCGCGGCTGAACCAATCAACCACCCTATCAATTTTGTTTTCTTCCTGCGTCCTCCGTGATCTTTACCTCTTCGGTCGAATCTGAATCCGTCCGGCAAACGGGAATTCGCCAGATAGACAACATACTTTATTCGGAATATTTTTCATATTTCACTAAATATGGTTTTAACTGCTCTCTCAACTTATGTAAACCAGCATCATAAGGTATTTGTGGTATTTCATAATTAAATACTCCTGAATCATCAAGTTCAGAAAGTTCTTTAGGCGTTATTAACTCCACTACTAACTTCCGTACACTTGTTAATCTTTTTGCCATATCAGTTTCAGCACATGCAATGGCTAAAGAATATGCCCTATTGTCTGCATTATCTCGATTTTCGCTTCTATCCAAAATACAAACCATAATGTCCAGGACCTTTAATATTTCAAGGTATTCTTTCTTTGAGAGATATACTTCATCACGCATTTTAACCTCCTTAGGTTTATTCATTCTCTATTTAAAATTTCGATTTGTCACCTATAAGACCTGCTATATGCCATACTGGATTTTCTTGAAAGAACATTTCAGTTAAATCAATCAAAATATGAATGCGTTCTTCTTCTGGTTTTTCTTTGCAGAAGCACTCAACATAGGCTGTAAAAAAGCAAGAGGAGTTTTGATTTACCTTTTTCTCATACCAATGCTTTATTTTATCTTCCAATTTTACACCCGAGTAATGTTCTAATCCCCGAAAATAACCGTTTAAATAGGTTTCTACAGACGTATATGTTATTTCGCCTCGAATAAACATTTTGGGATGAATTTTTATACCATGAAGGTCATAAAGAATTTTATCATTTAAAGAAATCTCTTTCAAACAATACCGCCTCCTTGTATTCAACTGCGCGCCTTATCCGCTGAAGATGCACAAATCCCTATTTATCGAACAATTTTTCCTTACCTGCGGCTCAAGGTAAGCGTTTTACATAGATTTTTTAATCCGTATTTAGCCCAAAGCCGCAGGACAGCAGCAGACCGCAGGACACCTTGTTTTCCGGCTCCGGCTGCACCACAATTCTTTTGGCGTCAGGGTGGAGGGCAATCCGGTCCGTCAAGTCCACCACGATCCGTTTGCCAAGGCCTTTGCAGAGGAAGCCGGGTTCCCCGATCATGTAATCGATGCTGTAAGACCCGCCCAGCGCCGTGTAGCCTCCCCAGAGCTCGTTGCTGTCCCGGCAGGCGTAATACTGGCAAAAGCCGACGGGCTGTCATTCCTGCTCCACAATGAAGTGGTGGATCCAGCCATTTCTTGAAAACGGGCAGATCCGTCTGTTCCATTTTTCTAAGCCTAATCATATTGTTATTCTCTTCCTTTCTCACCCGGCATTTACTACGTTCACGATGCTCATTTCCTTTATCTTCCCCGCGACAGAGTGGACGGAAACGAATGTTGTCAAAAACGCGGCAAGTACCGTGACAGCTAAAACAGCGATGGGCGGTTGCCAGACGCCGCCCCAGTTTGACGTGATCAGAAGTCCGTAAAACAGACGGTGCGGTAAAAGTCCTAAAACGCTTCCCACAATGCAGCCTGTGATGGCGTAGGCGGCGGTTTCCGCTATGATCGTCTTTTTTAGCTGCCTTCCGGACATCCCCACCGCACGCATAACGCCATAATGGTTCATGCGGCTGGAAACACTTGCACGCACTGTATTGAGAATGTTGATCAGCGCAATCAGTGCAATGACAATGAGAAATCCATAGACGAATACAGCCATCGCGTCAAAGGTCGATTTAATCTCGGCATTGCTTTGTATCTTATCCCGCATATGCAGGTCGGAGGTCAACAAGCTTCGGACCTGCCCGGAGATATCCGATTCAACCTGCATATCAATAATGGTATAGTCGGTTATGCCGGTCAGTGAGGTGAAGGTGTCTTCCGAGCAAATCACAACCCACTCATTGTTTGCCCCCTGGAATGGTGAGTCCGACAGGACGCCTGCTATTTCCACCTCTGTAATCTCCCCTGAAATATCGAGGGCAATACGGTCGCCGACGTTCCAGGCCGAATCATCCGAAAAGCACACAAAAACACCGTTGCCATCCCTCACGCTGTTTGCGTTTCCTGCGGTCAACATGCCCTCGGCCCATTCAAACTGCGGGTCGTCATAGGAAACCAGGATAACGGCGCCACCTCTCTGGCCAGTTGTCGCAGGCACGTCATAGAGGAACATTCGCCCATATACCTTGCTGGCGCCCGAAAGCGCTTTGAGTTCTTCCATGAGCGAACGACCGAGCCGTACAGAGTTGTCGGCGCCTGTAATCGAGATATCCGCGGCATAGGGCTGTAACGGCTTTAACGCATGATTCATAAATGTAATCAGAACAGAAAAGCACAGGAACAGTACAATGCTGATGGCAAAAGAGCCCGTTATGAACACCATGCTCTTTTTATTGGAAAAGGCATGCTTGAGTCCCATGGCGGTATCTACATGGAACAGCCTGGTACTGGATGCTTTTTGAATCTTCAGGTTGTTTTTGTAATCGATATTTCCGGTCACAGCTGCTTGAGGCGATACCGCCGCCGCTTTTTTGGCGGGGGAACGAGATGCGAGCATGACTGTCACAAAGCCTGTCGCCGCCCCGCTCAGTACCCCAATCCAGCTGATCCTGAGAGGCATTTCCGGAAGATACTGAGAGTTCAGCGTATTTAAGAAAATGACCGCCAGACAAACGATGCCGCAGCCTGCCAAAAGGCCGATTGGGATGCCGATCAAGCTGTAACGCAGCCCCTCCGCACGAACATACCGCTTAACCTGCCTTTTGGTTGCGCCCATGCAGCGCAGGAGCCCAAAAAACTGTGTCCTTTCCAACATACTCATGTTGAAGCTACTGGCGATCATAAATGTTCCGGCCGCCATGATAAGAAGGGCAAGGATGATTGCTGTAATATATAAATACACCATGGAACTGTCGTCGCTCTGCCCCATGAGACCCAGGAGCATCTTGTTTATGGAGACCTGTTCCTCCGAAAGACCGTACTCCGCAATGATTTCTGAAGCGGCCCGGTTGATATTGCTTCCGTGGGCAAATTGTATATAGTAATATTCCATCCAGCTTTCCGGCGGCAGCGCCCGAACCCCCGCAACCGAAAGATACAGCCCGTGAGCGCCGCCTCCCTTTAGGCTTGAAAAATCTTTGTATGACCCGGTAATCGTATACGGCCGGGTCTGTCCGCCTGATAAGGGAATCTCAATGGTATCCCCTATAGAAATATCAAGCTGCGTCAAAGCACCTTCGTCCAGCAGCGCTTCCTGGGCGGATACCGGGTATTTTCCCTCGGATAAAACCAGATTCATCTCTTCGGCGATTGCCTGCTCTCCGCCTTGAACGAGCAGAGGACTTCCGGCATATTCCGTATCCTCGGCCACTCCGATCCAGCCGGATACCCTGACGCTGCTATGCCCGCCAATATCTGCCGCAACGTCGTCCGATAAATCGGTTACAATCGCATGCCAGTTTCCGCTTTTGCGAATGTAATCGTCAATTTGCGCCGTGACGCTCATCTCCGCCATGCCAAACACCGCCACGATCAGCATAACCGATATGGCAATACAAATGATGGTCAGCCGCCCTTTCTTTTTGTGTACCTTTGCGTATTCTGAAACAAGTGAGAGATAACTTTTCATTCCGCATACCCTCCCAAGTCCGTCAGAACACCGTCCGAAACCTGTAATACCCGGTCGGCCGTGGAGGCGATGCTCCGGTTGTGTGTAATCATGATAATGGTCTGCTGATAGCGTTTGGACGCCGTTTTCAAAAGGGATATGACCTCTGCGCTGTTTTGGCTGTCCAGGTTTCCGGTGGGCTCATCGGCCAGGATCAGCATGGGGCGGGTCATGAGGGCACGGCCAATGGCCACACGCTGCTGCTGTCCTCCGGATAACTGCCGTGGCAAATGGCCGCGCCTGTCCTGCAGGGAAAGAACCGTCAGTAATTCCTCCACATAAGCCTGGTCCGGCTTTTTATAATCCAGCAGCACAGGAAAGGTGATATTCTGCTCCACGTTCAGTTCCGGAATCAGGTTATAGGCCTGAAAGATAAACCCAATATTGCGGCGGCGGAAGATCGTCAGTTTTTCATCCTTCATGCAAAAGATCTCATTGCCGTCGATCAGAACGCTCCCCGATGTGGGTGTGTCGAGAGCGCCTATCATGTTGAGAAGTGTGCTTTTCCCTGATCCGGACTCACCGACAACCGCGACAAATTCGCCTTTGGGAACGGAAAAGCTCACATCCTTTAACGCCTTGACTGCCGTTTCGCCGTCCCCATAGGTCTTACAAACCCCTTTGACTTCTAACAAATTCATATCGTTTCCTCACTTTCTATATGCCGCTTTGTTTTTCCTCTATAAAGCAGACAGGCTGTAAGCGCATAAGCGCATGACAGACCCGAAGCAATGCCAGAGACAGCCGACAGCCCAAACAGACCGTGAACACCGAATCCAAGCGTAAATAGTACAACACTCATGCCGCTTAAAAACACAAGGATAGACAATACGGCCAGAATGCCGCGCTGCCATCCTTCCGGCCCGCAAAGTGAAACGCTGAAATAATACAGGCCCTCTAACATGAGGAACGCTCCTAGACAGAGCGGCGCCAAATGGGCGAGGTACCGGGCAAATACCAGCGAATTTGCCACAAACAAAAGCAGTACGGCAGAAACGATAATTCCCGCATAATCCCGGCGGCTCTTTCTGCCTTTTATGCGGATACGGTCTACGATACCGAACACGCTTACAAAAAGCAGATAGCCGGCAACGGCATAAAACGCACCATTCACTATAAATGAGGGGTGCACAAACAGGGTGGCTCCCATCATACCAAAGAAGAAAATGCGTGGCATAGAATGCCTTAAAAACCGATTTCGCAGTAATGATTTCATGTTTATCCCACCTTTCTAACAGGTAGTATAACATGACGCCCTTACGCTCCGATGAAAACCGGCTTACAGTTTCGTAAGGTTCAAAAAATTTAATACAAAGGTGCTCCCGCTGCCGGGAGCACTGTCAACCGCGATGCTGCCGCCATGGGCTTCCGCAATGGCTTTTGAAAGCGGAAGCCCCAATCCGGCCCCCTGAGTATCCTTTGAAAACTTGCTGCGGTAAAACCGCTTGAAAATATGGTGGATATCCTGGGGATGGATCCCCCTTCCATTGTCCTTTACAATAATCTGTGTAATGGTCGGCAGGCTGCTCCACTCGATCCAGATATGGCCAGTCTCATCTGTATGGTCCAGGGCGTTTTTCACAAGGTTGCTTACCGCTTCCATCAGCCAGTCCCTGTCGCAAAAAAGTGCGGCATCGGATGGGCCGGATAACAGGAGCTCCTTATGTTCCTGTCTGGCGCGTGTTTCAAAAGAGGCTTTCAGTGCGTTCATCATTTCCGAAATGCTTTGCATCTGCCAATCCATCACGATAGCGCCCGCATCGAGCCTTGTGATTTTCAAGAGGTTCCGGACCAGTGTTTCGATCCGCTCTAGCTCCTTTTCGGATTTTAAGGCGAACTCCATGACCGCCTCTTTATCCCCGGACTCCTCCTGTAAAAGGGAATTGTAAATATCAAGCGCGGCCAGGGGTGTTTTCAACTGGTGAGAAATATCCGAAATGGTATTTCTTAAAAAATCCTTTGTGCTTTGTTCCCGTGCCGCGTGAGCAGCCAGTGTGGTCGCCAGTGTGTTGACCTCGTGGAACAGCTTAAACAAGCTGCCTTCGCTTCCGCTGTCGATCCGTGCATCTCCGTCGCCTGAAGCAAACCGGTTGATTTGGGTTATGGCGTTTTCAATCAACTGCTGCTGCCGGCGAAAATATAGGAGACAGCAAATCAAAATGCCCGCTGACAAAAGCAGAGACAGCAAAAGCAATATCCGATTAGGCGTGCCCTCGGCAAACCAGAAATATAACTGCGACAGGATGATAAAAGAAGCTAGCACACAGGAAAGTATAAGAAACAGCCTTTTTATGTCCTTGTTCGTAAAAATAGTCATATCCCATGGTCTCCGTCCGTGACATTCCATTTATAGCCCATCCCTCTTACCGTTACAAGGAGCCGGGGATTTCCGGGGGCGGTTTCGATCTTTGTCCGTAATCTGCGGATATAGACTGCCAGCGTATTATCATCCACATAGCTGCCGTCCCACAGCCTGTCCAGGATTTGTTCTTTCGTGAGAATCCGCCCCGGATTCTGCATGAACAGACAGAGCAGGCGGTATTCGGCAGCCGTTAATTCAAGCGTGGTTTTTCCCTTCCGCGCCTGGCCCTGCAATGGAAATACGGTGATCCCATTGGATGTGATTTCCGTCTCCGCCGCGCTGAAATTTTGGGCGCGCCGCAGCAGCGCATGGATCCTGGAAACGAGTACGCCTAGTTTGAAGGGCTTAGTCATGTAATCGTCACCCCCTATATCCAGCCCCATGATCATGCTTACTTCTTCATCCGATGCTGTCAGGAACATAATGGGCACCTTAGATGTTTGACGCACTTTTTTGCAAACGTCAAAGCCTGAACCGTCAGGCAGAGACACATCTAAAATCAAAAGATCATAGCTCCCGCTGCTCCAAAGGGAATCCGCTTCACTTACCGTCCGGGCAACGGCTATCTCAAAGCCGTACTTTTTCAGCGAATAGGTTAGACCGTCAATTAAACTCAAATCATCTTCAAGCAATAGTAACCGGCTCATGTCTCCGCCTCCTTCCGTCCTGCGTCCTCCGTGATCTTTACCTCTTCTGACAAATTTGAATCCGTCCGGCAAACCGGAATTGTTATTCCTCAATTAAACCATATACGATACTATTGACAAACTGGAATTGTCAGATTACTGTGTCAATCCATATGCCTCAAGAGTTTCTTTGGCATTGAACATTTTTACAGATGTTTCAATCATTTCTTCAATATAATCTCCATCTCCCATTGTAGCAAAAAACAGGACATCTTCTCTTTTAAAACCATTCTTTTTAAATATTTCGTCTGGTATTTCCTTGATATTCTTTTCCAATACAGAAAGTAGGGTTTCAGCAAAATTCCACTTTTCATCTGACGGACTGCAAAAATCAATTTCTTTACAAGCGTCAACAGTATCAACAAGTGGCTGATATAAGAAATCTGGATTAGCTCCATTTTCCCAATCATAATACTCATCTATGTCAGTATTGTAGTCCCATGACAAATAGAAACCATAAAAGTCATCGGTAGTGATAAAACCAATCGAACAAGATTTTTCCCCTTTTGCATTTTGGAGTATTTTGCCGATTTCATTCGGTAATTCTTCAGAACATTTCTGACTAAATTCTTTAAAATCTGCTATATCCATTTTTGTTCTCCTTATACTTGTATTTATCAATCCCGTTTTGTCGCTCCGTTCAATTCCTCTATAAACTGGAAGTTATACTCTTAAAATATTATAGGGTATGCAAATCGTCAAGAACCGCTATATACCCGTCTGCCTTTCTCAAAAATTCGATTTGAATCGTCAAATCATTTATTGCACCATCTGTTGTTAAGTCATAGTCCATGTGATACCCACTGCTATCATTAAAAGCAAATAAACAGGTATTTTGTTTCTTGTTTTTTATTAATTTCGGGTCATCAATTTTCAATATAGGACAGGATATGTCTAAATATCTAAGAGCCAAAACCAGGTCGTGTTCTGACAACCGACTACTATCAAATAGAGATATAAAAGAGGCATAATCCTCTTTAGCCAATATTCCTAAAGCATTTTCTACAAAAGCAATAAAATAATCCTGTTCTTTTCCGCATTCTACGTATATCATAAGGTAAAGCCCCCACAATTAATGATTTATTGCTAAAGCCGTCTTCTTGAACTTGCGTTCAAGAAGCATCCCTCGCTTCCAGCTTGGTCAATTCCGATTTCTCGGGGTATCTAACGCTACGATTGCGCTATAAACAAAACTCTTATCACATGCGCCGGGCATATAAATCAAATTTGACCTGCCATTCGCCGTCCTCCACCGTAACATCCTGCCAATGGAACCAATCGTCCTCGATTTTGGCAAAGACCCATTTTCTCCGTTCGTCCTCCAGGTTTGTAAGGACGATGATTCCGTCCTGCTTTCTCGCCTCCAGCCGCATGATCCTTCCTGTGTAGCAATAGGCCACATCCCAGGCGTGTGTGTCCGGGTTATAGACCCGAAGGGTTGTTCCGTATTCAAAGCCGGGCAGGACGATCACATCCTGTACCGCCATTCCCTCAAGCACCCATGAGAAATGCCATTCGCCTTTGAGTACCTGGGAAGTACTGTTGTCAACATAGTCGATGTCCCAACTGCCGATCAGCTTCCCGAAATAATCAAATTCCTCGGGCAACGCTTCATTTTTTGTCCCACTTGTCAGCACTTTATAAAAACGCTCCATGTGTAGATCCTCCTACTTTTATCAATTGTTTTCCGAACGAACCGGTGCTTCTGATTTACCCGTTACAGGTAATTTTCAATTCTGCATTGCTCATGCAGAGTATCGCCTAACAGCGTAATCGCCTGATGGGGACAATGACTGATGCAGCGATAACACATGGTGCATCGGTTATGGTGTACCGCCATTTGATTTTCAATCGACAAATTGCCCATTGGACACAGCTTCGTGCATACGCCGCAGCCCACGCATTTTTCAGAGCTGATTTTCAATTTATCGGAATACTGCTTTGTTTTGTGAGAAAACCACAGCCTCTGCCCAAATAGTCCCGCCATGTGGTATAGAAATGAAAGCCCCTCCCGTGGAGCCTGGCCGCTTTTGAATGCCTGCGCCGCTTTTTTTATCTTTTCTTCCGCCTGCTTCACAAGGATGCGATTTTCTTCCTTCGTTTTTTTTAGCAGTTTTTCATCGCCAATGCAATCGGGCATTTTAAGATGTAAGCCCCCAACGATTTCAGCGCCGTATTTTTTCAGCAGTCTTGCGGCGCAGCCCGTGCCGTCGCCGCTGAACAAGCCCATGGTTGCAAGAATAAAGACTTTTTTTCCTGAAAAGACGATCCGGTTGCTTTCTAAAAAATCCCTTATTATTTTAGGAAGATTGCTAAAATATATGGGGTATGCCAGAACAATGAAATCCGATTGTGCCATAGCCTGTGCCGCTGATGGGTGTTCGATACCGATACAGGCCGCATCCGGATCCAGGTCAAAAATAAATTTCTCGATACAATATCTGGTGTTTCCTGTGCCGCTGAAATAAACTCCTACCATCTCAAAATGCTCCTAAAATTTCTTTATCAACAATTTTCAGTTTTTCTGCCCGACAAGCTGGAATTGCTCATGGTGTTCCGCTTCACAAATACAACAGTCAATTCTGCTCATTTAATTTTTGGAAACCACGGTCAAGATAATGATACAGCCGCTTTTCATCGTTACAAGCCGCCCTGAGTAGCTTGGAAAACAAACTGATGTCATCTATATATTGGGAATATACACAAAAAACGTCTTCATCCGAATCGAAATGAAACATATCTACGCCGCTATTGTTTTCCTCCCACTCTTCAATAAATCCCGTTACAAGAGTTTCCCAGTCTTTGCTACTGCCTTTAAGTCCTATCTTGCGGAATGTATCGGCTTTTAATCCGTCACTGATTTTTAGTAAAAGCGATAAGGCATAAGGGTGATGTTCTACAAAAAAGAATGGTGCAATATCTTCTGGCCTGGTTCGTATTTTGAATGGCGGGCGGGTTTCAGGTGGCCACCAAGGGAGCCAAGGGAACCACTCCCATTCCTCCTCTTTTCGCTGGCCATATTGTTTGAACTTTTTCATTTTTACCTCCCATTCAATTCCGATTTGTCAACGCTCTGTTTACAACATTCACCTATCAGGCGAATGCAACGCTTACATAGGTTTTAGATTTTTGTTCAACCGACCGACCATCCATGCGATCCTCTTTTCCCGGCCGGCGTCTGTCTTTGCGTCAAAATATGCCCGCGTGTAGGTTTTCTTTACAGATAAAGACATCGCCTGAAAATTTGCATAAGCTGGTTCGTAATCTTTTAGCAGCGCTGATAAAAAGGCGATCTGTTCCTCTGTCACCGTTGGGGTTTTGGGGGCGTCCCATTGGCCGTTTTTTCGGGCCTCCTCTATTTTCTCCCTGCCCCAATCGGTCATCAGCCCTTGCTCTTCCAGGCTTTTCACCAACGCCTTGTTCTTCTCCGACCACTTGCTGTTCTCCCTGCGCGGAGAAAAATATTTCCTGTAGGTTTTGTCGTCGATGCTTTGCATCTGTCCATCGATCCAGCCAAAGCAGAGGGCCTCTTCCAGCGCTTCGCCTGCCTTGATTGTTTTTGGCCCGCCTGCTTTTCCAAACAGAAGCCAAACGCCATCTTTGGACAGGCAATGGTCAGAAAGCCATTGCCGGAATTCTTCTCTGTTTGCAAATTCCATGATATCGCTCATTTTGTGTGCTCCTTTATTTCGCCGTAAACCAAGAAGATGAAACTAAATCAGTCAGAAAAATATTTTGTAATGATGCGTTCCAGCGTCTCCAGTTCTTCGTTGTAGTTACAAGGTAAGTTAGAAATCTGGCTCAAATCGCCAGGATCAAAATGATAAATGATATGTCTAAGTACCTGCCCATATATAAGGCAAATTTGAGCAGAAACCACTTTATCGTGCGGATGGGTATGGCATAGAGCGGATAAACTGCTGCACAATTCGGAAAACGCTGTTTCATGAAAAAAGTTTTCTTCATGCAAATAGTATAGAAAGCTATTGTTCGCCACTTCAAAGTTGTCGTTCAATACATTTAAACCATCCATGATAAACCTCTTTCATGCGCCTTCTCCGCCGAAACCTTACTAACTTATTTCACTGGAATGAACATCTGCGTCAAATACTCACTCTCCGGCTGTTGCTCGTCATTGAGATAGTGGTAATAGATACCATCCAACGCCTTGTAGCCGTTTTCGGGAATCCATTGCATCAGAGCTTCGAGCGTAGGGTCTTGCTTTTCATACGGCCCCCGGTCAATGGTGGTGGCAACGGTGCGTACAGGAATGATTGACGCCTGCACCGGGTCTTTTACCGGGATGGGCCGCGCTACCTCAAACCCGATTTCCACATCCAGCGTTTCCAGCTCCATGTTATGAAAGCACACGATGGGGCCGCTGCTGGGCAAAGCGGCGTTTTCCTCAATCAGCGAGAGAATGCTGTTCACCGCGCTTTCCATAAAACCGGCGTACTGCGTGAAAAAGTCTATGGTTTTGCGAACCGTGAGCATGTGCTTTTCTGGTTGCTGCTTCACCATGATTTCAGATATTCTTGCCATCTTCATCCTCCATTTCAATGTGGTTTATTGGTTTCCGTCTTAGCGCGATCAGTTTCAAGGCATCCAAGAGTGTCTCCCAGTCACAAATATCCAGCATCAACCACTTGGCACCTCGACCGTTTTTTGTCTTGGCAAATACACTTCGCACAGGTTCCGAAAGAAAGGGCATCATCAGCTCCGCTTCGGTCATTTCCTTCGGGCCGATCACAACGAGCATGGTAAAGTATCCGTCCATTGGATACAGGGTGCAAAGGGATTTGCCGCTTTTACTGTATTTTACATTCCATCCCTGCTGCATGGAGCAGCCACTATAACTGTATTTCGGCCCGGTCATATAGGCCCGGCAGAGATAATCATTTATGCTGCTCCAAAGGGGGGTGCGAATGAAGTCGGCAATTTGATTGTCGTCCGGCTGCCTGTCGTCTGGAAAAGCCTTGTTCCATTCCTTCATATTTCCTCCGATGCAAGAGATTTGTAATCCAGCCAGGTTTCCATGCAGGCAGCACCTTCCCCGGCAGCGGCATACATTTCAACGGCAAACTCGCCTGCCAGCAAGCTGTGTTTTTCCATCCACCGCTCTACAAAGGTTTGCGCGATATATACGGTGGATGTAACAAGTTCGTCAAAGGTTTCCGCCTCAAACTCGTAAATAACGTAATCCCGTGCTGGATTTGCTGCCGCCTCCGCGCCCGCCAGATACATGCAGTGTCCTTCCTTTGCCTCACCCATATAGACAACGCCACACTCTTTACCGCCCGGCAGCAAACCGCTGATGGTCGGTTTCATTCTGTGAAACTTGTCCCACATAGCGCCGGTCACCGAAATGCCGCTGTCTTGCCCTCCCATAATGTCGGAAATTGGGATTTCTTCCGCAATACCGATCATGTGCTTTGGATGCTCCAGCCTTTTCCGAACAATCTCTAAAACGATGCCATCTGCAATTAGGGGAACACCTTCGTCTACCATTACATATTTGAGTAATAGATTGGGCTTGACATATTGATTCATCATCGTGTGCACATGGCGCATTTCGTCCGGTGTGATGTTAAATGCCTTTTTGAAGGCCCGCGTAAAGTTGGCATGGCCGGAAAAATGGTATTCCTCCGCGATGTCCAGCACAGTTCTGTCCGTATCGCGGAGCAACTCACAGATCTTTGCCAAGCGACGCAGCCTTGTGTACTCGCGCACCGGCGTTTTGACCAGCCGCCGAAACAGCCGTTGAAAATAGAAGGGCGACAGAGCGGCGACCCCGGCCAATTCTTCGATGATTAACTCCTGCGTTAGATTTTCCTCAATGTAATCAATAGCGCGTTGTATGATTTCCATGCGAGCATACTTATCACCTCCCAGTTAAAATCATATCATAGTGAAAAACCTGCCGCTTGTCATAGTATGCCTTTTCTTACGCAAAAGGCAATGATAGCGATGCTTCTTTCTCCTTTATTTCGATGGTTCTACTAAACAGCAAGCAATTCGAATTTGGCCATACACGAAATTAAAGCTCCTTTCAAACTGGAAGTTATTACTAGGGAAAACGAGCATACAGTCCTCTAAATCAGCAGTGTCGCTTTCAGAAATATATATCTGAGCCGACAGTGACAAATCATTTTCTTTGAACTTTTCACTCTGAAGCAACTCACTCACGATATGCCAATTTGCACTTGCATTTTCTGTTTCTAACCAAATACCCATTAACGGCCCAGGCTCTCCGTCTTCTGTGTCTATAAAATCATATCCATTGCTTTTTATCAAGGAACCTGATACTTCCTCAATGCGGTCTGGTACAAAATAGCTCAAATCCATATCAGCATTTTCCAGTTTTCCCGGATTTAATAGCACAATGATTGTTTGCATATTTTACCTCCAACTTCTAAATTTATCGGGTACAGCATTTACCCAAAAGCATATAAGAACTATTGTTTCTTCGGTTTTACAATATAAATTGTTCCCTCAATAGCGTAACCCAGCTTTTCGTAATAAGGGGAGTTACCGCCCAGAACATATACTTCTTTGCCAGAAAAATCATTGCATACCTGCTCCATAAGCAGTCTGCCAAATTCTTTGCCACGATGGGATTTATCCACTAAGAGATCATAAACGTAAACTCCAAACCCATCATCGTCATGGCAACGGATATAGCCGCAAAGCTCATTTTCTGAAAATAGGAGGTAGTTAATAGAATTATCTAAGGCTTTTGCGTATTCCCCCCTGTTCTCACCGTACCAGTAGCAACTCCATCCTTCTCCCTCCCGCTCAAGCAGAGCAAAAAGCTGATTTTCATCCTTTGTATTAAAACGTCTAATCATAACTTGATTTTTTGACATTCTATTTTCCTCTATTCAGTTTTATCTGTTCCTATTCTGTCAGAGGCAGCTTTCCAACACAAAACGCCCCCGCAAGTAAATGCTATATTTTTGCCAATCCTAGAATACCTCTAATCCGAATATATCTTCATAAAACTTTCTTGCGGTGTTAAGTCGGCTGCTGATATAACCGTATAGGATTATTTCATGTTCGAGCTCCTTTCGAATTCTGTATCCTGCAGCCGCAAGCAGGATACCGGCGTGTCCGCATGAAACAGCCAAACATCATATAAGTCTTGGAACCTCTCTCGCCGTGTTTGTAACAGCAAGCGGCCATGTCCCGGTTCGAGCACCAGTCCCAATTCTTCCCGCACCTCACGGACTGCCCCTTCCAGGCTGCTTTCGCCGGCGAGGACGGATCCGCCCGTGCATTCCCAATACAGTGGATAAGGCTTATCAGGATGCCGTTGTGATAGCAAAAACTCTCCATGGCGGTTTCGTATCCACACACTAACCACAAGGTGATATGATCCGTCCGGGATTGTTTGTCCGCGCTCCACTGTGGCCCCGGTTTTCTTTCTGGTAATATCATAGAGATCCCACAATTCTGCCATCTGTCCATACCTCGGAGCAGGAAACGGGGCGGAGTGAAAGTCAAACAGATAGCCGTCTGCGATTTTTTTGATTTCCTCCATATTGTGTTCTGAATATTTGTCAAAGACCCCGTAGACCATCATACCGGCCTGCTTTGCGCTTCTGACCGCAGGCAGAACATCGTCAAAGACAAGGCACTGCTCCGGCGCCACACCCAACCGATCCGCGCAATGTACAAATATGTCAGGATATTCCTTTCCGCGTGCCATATCATCTGTTGAGCAGAGAACGTCAAACAGTTCATAGATTCCATTCTTTTTCAGACATGGCTCATATAACGTTTGGGGAAGCCCGGTTGCGACAGCCAATTTTACGCCCGCATGTTTCAACTGCCGGAGATAATCCGCAGCAAACGGGGATAGTGTTACATTGTGCGCATATTCATAGGCGGCCATTTCATTCCATTCATGGATGATTGCATCCACACTTTCAGACAGGTGAAACAGGTCGATTGTATATTCTGCGGCCTCTATAAAGCTACGGGCGCAAATTTCTGTGACATAGCCGCTGGGCACGGGTAACCCACGCTTTTTCAGAAAGGCGATATCAATGTTTTCCCATATATCCATAGAATCAAGGAGTGTGCCATCCAAATCAAATACTGCCCCGCGGAAATTCATCTGCTCCCCCTCCACAAAAAATTGTCTTCAGCTCGGCCGCAGCCCGCTTGATGTCGGGCTGGGCTAGAATCGCGGAAACGACTGCCAATCCATCTATTCCGCAGCTGCGAAAATGCGGTGCGTTCTCCTAGGTAATGCCGCCAATCACGACGATGGGCAGTTCCATGTTTTGACGGATTCATTTAATTCATCCATCGGAACAAGGCCTGCGTCCGTTTTCGTGCCCGTGGGAAACATGGCCCCGACGCCAATGTAATCTGCCCCGTCAGCCTGTGCCTGCCGCGCCTCCTGGACAGTTGTAACGGAAACACCCAGCAGCATCTCTTGCGGCATAATTTCCCGTGCCCTGGCAGCCGGCAAATCGTTTTGTCCGAGATGCACGCCGGCGGCCTTCACCGCCAGCGCAATGTCAATCCGGTCGTTTATGATGAGTGGGATATGGTATCGGTCCGTGACCACCTTGACCTCCACTGCCTGCTGGTAAAAGTCCAGAGAGCCGCACGATTTTTCCCGAAGCTGCACCATGGTACAGCCGCCTAAAATAGCCTGTTCAACTGCCTCTGGGAGTGTTTGCGTACTTATGAGAGTTCGATCTGTTACAAGGTAGAGTGTAAAATCATATTTCATACTGCCCCACTCCCATTGTCGAATCCAGGCAGGCCATATTGGTAAAGGCTGTAAAAATGATTGGTCGGGCCACAGCCCTTCCCAATTGCAAGGGAGTGCTCAATAGCGGTGGTCACATATTCTTTTGCCTGACGAACCGCTTCCTGGAGGACCAGGCCCTTTGCTAGCTGGGAAGCAATGGCCGAGGAAAAGGTGCAGCCTGTCCCATGGGTATTTTTCGTGTCGATCCGCGCTGTTTCAAACCGATAGAACTTCCGTCCATCGAACAGAACATCAAGGGCATTTCCGATGGCATGGCCGCCTTTTACCACGACGGCCTTGCAGCCCATCCTGTGGATCGTTTTCGCAGCGGTTTCCATGTCTGCAATGCAATGAATTTGCATCCCCGCTATTCTTTCAGCCTCTGGTATATTGGGCGTCAAAACATCCGCAAGGGGGAGGACGGTTTTAATCAAATGCTCTACCGCGGAAGGGTCCATAAGTGGACACCCGTTTTTGGCAACCATCACCGGATCAATTACAACGTTGTCCGGTCTGTATTGGAGCAGCTTTGCGGCAACCGCATCCATGCACGCGGGCGAGGAAAGCATACCGACCTTAACGGCATCCACCTCGATATCCTCGAACACCGCGTCAATCTGTTTCGAGATCATATCCGGCGTGATATCCTGAATTGCAATAACCCGGCTTGTATTTTCTGCAACAACGGATACGATTACGCTCATTCCAAATACTCCGTGGGCCGAAAATGTTTTTAAGTCAGCCTGGATACCCGCGCCACCGCTGCAATCTGACCCGGCAATACTTAACACCTTTTTCATCCTATCATCATCTCCTTCGCTTCCTGGGATATCACCATCAATATTCCTGCTATCTAACAATTTATTTTTTCAACTTCTCTATTGACCGGAATTGATGGTGCTGTTAAATCAATTCCAAAGCTCTTTTATACAATGAGTCTAACTCGCAACCACAGCTTCCACATTCTTCGTCTGCCTGTTTGATTGCTGATACTAAAGTGTCTTTATCAGCTTTTCCGTCTAACCATTGTTGTGCAGGAATAGATATTAAATCCCAACCAGACACGGCAAACTTTTCCATAATAGATTTTAATTCTTCCATAATGATACTCCTTTCAAATTGAAATTGATTTGTTTCTACTTCCATACTGTTTGTCCCAAGTGTTCCCCAAATGCTTCCAAATGTGTTTCATCAACGGATCCTACATGAATATCTGCATAAAACCCATTGCTTCGAATCCATGCAAGTAGTTTTTCGTCCGAATACATAATTGCAATTCCATCCATATTGAACTCTGATAAAAGATGATATTTTTCATTACAAAAACACTCTAATTCTTTTTTGATATCAAGTGTTGTCACAAATTTACCTTTACATCTTGCCTTTTTCACAACGGGTTTGTTTTCCAGTGCGATTACAAGCATTCTGCCCACACAAAACTGAACACAGCAAATATAATGTCCCTCTATCTTCCACTCTTTTTTGTAATAAAATGCTAGACGTCCGCTATCCAAATCATATCCGGCCAGCGGCGCTCGCTTTTTCTTGAAGAAAACAATGATTCCTTGTTCGATGTAAATCTCATTCAGCGGAAGAAAGTGCTCTACGCTCGTAAAATACTCCTCATGATTGTGGATCGCCATATAAATTTGCTTTAGCTCCTTAGGCAAAGAAATAGAAAGCCTTTCCTCCACCATAGAAAAATCAACTGCCTGCTTTGTGTTGAGATTCATGAACAATCCCATTTTCAAAAGCATTGCTTGCAAATCCGCATACTCTGGTTCCAATATCCTGTGATTGTCACACAATATAACCGCCCAATCATCTTCACAGATCGGACGATTTGTTTGAATATTGTATGATTTCAACTTTGAAATCCACAGCCGCCCCGAAACCTGTTTCTCGTCGTAAGAACCATAATATATGCTTCTTCTATACCGATAAAAGCCCTCTTCCATCTAATCGCTCCTTTTTCTGTTAAATAGATTCCGATTTTTTCATTAGTCCGGTGTGCATGAGCCGTCAGCGGCGGCCTTTTTTATCACCCCTAACGCGGCGACTGCGTGTCCTGCCGGACGCTATAAGCATACTTTCTTTTAGCCGGTCAAGTCTCTCGTTTTCAGCGCCCGCAAGGGCGTGTAGCCACTTCACTTATGAAGTGTTCGCAAGGCAGCGACAGCGGCCCTTGCCGGTGATTGGGGGCGGCCCTCAACAAGCGGTTTGAACAGTTTTCGCATAGCAGAAAATGGACAAACGCGCAACGGTGTGTACCGTTGCACCCTGCTTGCCACTATTAAGAATGACTAAAGGGGAAGTGCACATTATCCGCCTGATGAGCACTTGTCGGATTTTTCATGGTATACACAATCAGTACAACCACAACCGAGAACATCTGTGCGATGCTGATTCGTACAAACATTAGCTCGTCCACTCCGGTATCAGAAACCATATGCAGCATGTTAACAATGGCGTTATTGACAAAGTGCGCGTCCATCGCCATGTAGAGTGAGCCGGTCATCTTAGTCATGATTGCAAACTGAAAGCCCACAATGGCACTGGTGGAAATCAGCATTGCAATATTTGCAAGCATTCCCCCCAGGCTGCCGCCTTCAGTAAACTGCCGGATGGGGGCAATAACATGCCACACACCAAACAGAACGGAACCAATGATAGCCGAAGTGATAAACTTATATTTCTGCTCCAACAGCTTCTGGAACAGGCCACGGAACACGCCTTCCTCCATCACTACATTGATGATGTTGCCAAATATGCAGATGGCAAAGAACAACAGCCCTGTTTGATTACCGATATTTCCGTCCACGTCATAGCTGCTGACATAGAGCTGCAAGGCTGGTTGACCGCCCCGCGAGGCCACCAACGCAAACTCCACACCATAGGCGACAGTGAACACGGCGAATCCGAATACCAATCCTTGCAGGATTCGCTTGATAATGTCCCGCTTTATAAAGCCGATTTCCTGCGCCCGCAAAGAAAATACTTTGACGGTTACGCACAAGACTACGATTCCTGCGAGCTTATGGATAAATGCTTCACCCCAAAAAGAACGATCAGTCTGTATGAAAAAATATTCGATAAAGCGGAAGAAAAAGCATATCGCATAAACGGTGAATACTGATAAAAGTGGATTTTTAGGTTTGTTCATTTTGGGTTTCCTTTCCGTCGTGTTGCTTGCATAATTTAAAATTATTGAGTACGAATTTTTCTCCTAAAGCGAATATTCTTGTTTCTTATACTCTAAATTCTAATGCCGAATATGTCACGTTGCTTTATCTATTCTTATATTGTGCTCCAAGTCTTTATGAAATCTGGGCGGGAATCGGGCGGGATTTCCAGTTTTTATTGCTTTTCTTCCAATTATCATACATTTAATTTTCCTCCCACAATTCCCACTAAGCCGTTCCTTATCTGTGGAAAAGATCTGACTCCCATTTAAATCAACTCTCCTGCCTATATATTATATTCAAGTTCAGCAGGGAGATTATCCCAAAGCTCTGCTCTTGTCCTGCTCCTCCTTAAATTTTCCAATACTTTTACATCAGGATCAGGATATACAGTAAAACTGTCTGCCTCTCCCATTTGGGGATGAATTTGATATGCAAGCTGTTCCGTTTTGATAGAAAACTGTGCGCTCACATCACTTTTATTTCCTCTTGCATCAAGCCGTATCCATTTTTTGTATTCTTTTATATATACACCATTGAGTCCATGATATATCAAAAAAGGGGCTGTTTCATCGTCTAAAATTAACTTCTGATAACAAAAGCCGGTTGGAACAGATTTGCATCGCAATAAAGCTGCCAACAAGTGGGATTTGGCAAAACAAATGCCATGACCAGCTTTTAGCACTTCCGACGCAGTGCATGTAATGGTATTCTCATTTATATCTGCCGAATGCGAAATGTTATCCCGGACAAATTCATATGCTGCTTTAATAAACGCCAACTCATTATCTGCCTTTTGAAATAATGTAACAGCCAGTCCAGCAATCGCTTCGTTTTCATAATCAATTACATCATCATTCTTTAAATATTCATCCATTTTATTTGAGTATTGTATTATATTCATATTCCCTTAACCTTAAGCCTGATGTATCCTCCGATAAAGGTCTGCTGTATTCTGCGGGTTCTGAAATGCATCATAGTTATTCCCCTCAAACGTAAAACACCGCGCAGTAATACTTTCGGGATTTCTGCTGGTAAGTGCCTCCACGAACTCTGTTCCTATATCAGGTTTGCATTTCACATACAGCATATTTCCATCACTCTTTATGACGAAAACACCAGGGTCATAACCGGGAAGCGCAGACTCTTCATACCAGATAACAGCCATATCCGATATCCGCATGACTCCATGATAAAGCCTGTCTGGCAGCCGCAGCCAGTTTTTAGTCAAAAAACCAACCTTTATAAAGTCCTTCTCTTTCGTGGGCTGGGGAGTCAAAGACAACAGAAGCGAATCTGACCTGCGGCATTCTCTGTAGAATTCCATAATTTCTTCTGTACTGTAGCCGCTGTCTTTGGCGGTCATCTCTGCAACGGAGGCGCCGGTTTTGGTTATTAGTTTTATGCCGAATCCGGTTAGGACGATGCCCAGAAGTACACAGCCGATGGTAACCGCTATCCATATCATATCGCTTTCATAGATAATATGTAGCAGCAAATGGTTAAGCACTCCCAGAGCCAGCACCCCAATCCCCAGAATTAAAAGACCGCCCCCCTCGTTTTTCATTTTACTCTTTTTGGTCAGCTCCTCCTCAGACCACAACAGTTCCGTTTCCCATGCTTTTGTCATTGGCGTAATCATATTCATACCCTCTCTCTTCATAGTGTTATATGACTTTATTTCAAGTGTCCCCCTCAAGCCATCTATTCGCTGAACGGAAACATTTGAGTTAGTCCCATACAATTTCTAAACATTTAAAATCTTCTGGAATTGATGGTATGCATGAATAAATGTCCAATTCTGAAGGCTCTATTTCAATTACGCCGTCAGAACATAACCATTTGCAATTAACCATTTTTTCCAATTCAGACGGCTGCATGTTCGTACATAATATGATTGAGTCTCCCGCAAGAGTTAATACTTCTTCCTCATCGTTTTCTTCAATTTGAGTGTCATCATGCAAAGCGACACGAACCCATGCTATATTAGGCATTAACTCAATTTTTTGCAGCATAACCCATATTTCAGCAAGCGGAGGGCGCCCCTCTTCCCATTGATTTGGAGCTATGGAATCCTCCTCCGTATTTCCTTTAAAAAATTCATCAAGAGTTAACAGAGGAAAGCGTTCCTCATTATCTTCTAATGTTTTTTTAAATTTATTTATCTCTATCATAGCCACGGCCTTCCTTTCAAATTCCCGGCAGCCCCAATCATATGGTAATCCGGGTCATAAAAGCGGACTTTTTTGCTTTCTTTCATATCCTTTACCGCAATCAGGGTACCTTTGTACAGTTGAATAATCTCCTAAACTCCTATTTCTCCATTATCTGGATTTGCGATTTCGTTACAATACTGACGAAAAGTTTTATCCAATCTTTGATTCAAAACATAACGGCTGCCTCCGGTATCTAATAACTCAAAGCCACATGATAACAGTGTCCTTTCAGACGCCTTATTCGTCTTATCTATGTCCGCGGTTACCCGCTGGGCATCCGGAAAAGAAAACACCACATTCACAAGTGATGTAATCATTTCCTTACCCAAACCTTTTCCGAGACAGGCTTCTTCTCCTATGAGGTAGTCAATGCCGTAAGAACCTTTTATTGGCAGTGTTCCAAAATCCTCCTCCCTGCTGTCCTCACATCTATAGTATTGGCATAGTCCAATCGGGCACCCATCCCACAGTACGATGAGGTGGGTCAACCATTTGAATTCCCCATTGCGCTCTTTCAGTTCATAGAGCCAGTCATTGATGGAAACCCCAAGATGCGGTATTTCATACCACTTTTTTACATGTTCCTTATTCAGCCAAACTTCTACCAGCGATATATCCTCATCGTTTAACAATCTTAGCTCTAACATCAGCACCTCCTGCCAAAGGCATTAAAACAGTCTTTTTCCGTCTGAAATATCTATACCAAGTTCTTTTGCCATTCCGGTCTGCTTATATGGATTGATTTTTTCTACAATGCCGTCATGCCGGAAAAGTGAGCCTGTGTTCTTAAACCAGAAAGTCACGCCCGCCTGCACGCATTGCTCCCGGATGTTCAACACCCACTTGTAATCGCACTCTCTCGCTGCCCGCCCCGTTTCGCCGCCAACAGTAACATGATCCACTCCATGAAGATAGGGGGCCAGGTCGATTGCTTCCAGAAGCGGAGCGCAGGCAATGAACCGCCGCTTCATCGGATAAGATAAAAACAGGGGGAGCCGGTAATCAGCCAGCGCCTGGTTTTCCACTGTGCAGCCGATGTTCACATTGTCATAGCCCTCGCCCCAGTCAGAGGGAAGGGATACCGGAAACCGGTCAATCCGCTTGGTTAGAATCAAGAAATCAATGTCCGTCCGTTCCCGGATCATGGCCCAGACTTCTCCCCGCCATTCGTCCGCTTCGGGCAGGAAAAAGTCAGTGGCAAAGCAGGTGGCGAGGATCTTATCCCCTTTGATGTTGTATTCGCCCTTTTTATTTCTCCTGATAGGCCAGTCGAATTTATCCGTCTTCAGAATCGTATTCTGACCATAGCGTTTGGCATACGGTCCATAAAAATAGCAGTTTGCACAGCCGTCACTTATCTGGTAACAGCCTGTCCACGGTTCCCAATTCATAGGCAGCCTCCTAAATGTTTTGTATTGGTAAGAAGCAGGGGCGATCCAGTTCGACGCTGAATCTCCCCCTGATGTTACTTCTTCTTTTTCGGCTTTGGCGCAGGCAGCTCGTCACAGGTGGCTCGGATGAATCGCGCCATTCGTTCCTGATTGTCTACGTTATCGATGATAAAATGCGGCTTAGCGCCGGTGTAGGGCGCAGCCTCCTCGCAGTCTGAACAGAGGGCCGCGCCTGCCGCAGTCTTCTTCACGAAAAACTGGTTGTCACAAATTACTCCAATCACTTTGCCGTCACAGTAAACGCCGTATTCCCCAAACATTTTCTTATAGGTTATGCTCCCGGCACCGCCGATCTGATCACAGACATATTCTACAAATTCCAGATTTGAAGCCATAAAATCACCTGCCCTTCGCCCAACATTCACATTGTTTAATCCGTTTGCCGCCGTCGCCCCAAAATGGCTTCTCAATATGTATACAGCCTTTGCCTCCCATTTCTTCCTTGTATCCGCACTCTCTGCACAGGATCCCACATTTCGATTCAATCATAACACAAACCTCCATTTTCTCTTTAGAATAACATATCAAACAAGTCATCTGAGTGTCATGTTTTCTGTTATATTCATATGAGCGGATACGACGATTGCGGCTTGGCACAATGTTATCCGGCCAACAGCCCTGCACTGGAGACGTTATCTGTCGGGCCTGTTTTTCTTTGAGTATACTTCATAAAAATCAAAAATTTGTCAAGTCTTATCCATTGCAACGCACACCGCCTTAGGCCCATTCCTCTTCCGAGGGAATTATATAATAAATTTCTGTTTTGATATAGTAAAAATCCGACATTGTTTTTAAATAGTTGGGAGACCAACGCCTCAGACGGTCTACCCCGTTCATTTCCAATTTATCAGCCCAACAATCTGGAAGTTGCAAGAGACAGTTGAGTATTAACCCTGCCGCAGCCGTTCTATGATACTGTCCCTTGCGATCCCCCGGTACAGAAGCGTGGGAATTATCATTGTCAGCAGAATCAAAAACGGGTATACAACCAACATCGGCCAGAAAATGAACCGATAGGTGAAAAACCAAATCCCACCAGCGATGGCCCGGACGGCGACGGCGGAAAAGAGAGTGCCGATCACAGCCGAGGCGATGATAGTACCAATGGCATAATATACGCCCTCCCAGGCGAGCATCCGCTTAAGCTGTTTTCCAGTCATGCCGATGCTCTGCAGCATGGCAAACTCCTTGCGGCGGGTGATGATGCTGGTCAGAACCGAGTTGACAAAGTTTGCAATCCCGATCAATCCGATGATCATGCTCAACGCGCCTCCGATGGTGACAATCAGAGAGGTCAGGTCGTGAAAGGAGCGGATATAGGTCTCCTTCGAGTCATAATTCATCCTGGGCTCCACATCCTCCACATAGCTCCTTAGGAATGCCTCCATGTCCGCCTCAGCTCCGTCTTTGACGTTAAAGGGATAGCTGACCATGTGGGGGGTCCTGCAAAGGGGAAGAAATTGTTCGGTAGGCAGATAGAAACGCGCCTCGCCGGTATTGCGGGTCGTATCGGTGTTTTCGTTGATCCGCACCTTGGCCATCACCGTTAAATCAAAGGTGACGTCTATGGTGTTGTTCAGCCCATCCTTCGCCACATGATGGAACCGGAGGGTGTCGCCCGGATGGATGGCTGGATTGTCGATGACGTTTCCCTTATCGTCGCAGGCCAGTCCGTAGAGTACATAGCCTCCCCTATTCAGAGCCTCCCAGTCAATGGTTCCCTCCACTACCTCCATAGATTCCAGCAGGAAGTCGTCCGCACCGAAAAACTGGACATAGGGATTTCCCTTTTCGTCCTTGTTATAACTGGACACGGCCCCACTCTCCGCGGAGAAGGCCTCCTCCAACGTTCTTGTACTGTACAGGCCGCCGCCGTCTAAAAAGGCCTCGTGCTGCCTGACTGCCTCCACAAAGGAGGTTGTCAGTTCCATTTCGCTGGTCTCAAACTTATAATTGAAGTAGTCGGCGGTAGAGATAACAAAATCCTTGTTTACGAACTTCGCCACATATTTTTCAATATCAAAGCCTCTTGACAGAGTGAACACGGTATGAAACAATACCAGGCTCAGGGTCATGGAGAGAATCACCAGCAGGGTGCGCTTCCGGTTTCGCCCCAAATTAGACAGGGCCATGCGGTAGATTTTTACGCCGCCGGTGGACTTTTTGCTTGCCGTCCCCTTTCTCCGAAATGCCCCGGCGTCGCTTTCCGTGAAGCGGACCGCCTCGATGGGGGAGACGGAGCCAGCGATTTTTGCCGGCTTGCGCACACTAATCCACACCGTCAAGAAGGCAAAGGCGGCCGCCCCGAGGAAGATAGAGGGATTGGCGGACACTTTCACGCCGGCTTCAGCGCTGTAAACCGTACCATTTATCAAAAAAGGCATCAGAGCCTTTCCAATCAGGAACCCGGCCAGCAGGCCGGCGGGGATGCCGATGGCCGAAAGCCGCAGGGACTGCCTGCCAATGAGCCGCCTGATCTGCCGGCTGGTGGTTCCCAGGGTTTTCAGCTGGCCGTAGGACTGGATATCCTGAATCACGGATATCTGAAAAATGTTATAAATAATCAGATATCCCGTCACCATAATCAGCAAGATTCCGGCAAGTCCGGACAGGAGCAGGGCGGGATTTCCCAGTAATTCGCCGCCCTGATAGGCAGGGCTTACCCTTGCAATGACATAATTACTGTCGGACGGGCTGCCGCCCATGATATCGCAGGTATATCCGGTTTCCGAAAGAAGCTTCTGCAGCTTTGGCTCCACCGCCCCGCCGCCACGGAACATCACATAGGCAGCTACAATACCGGAATAGTCGTTGTCCTCCGGGTAGGTATAGGTCAAAAGCCCCGATTGGGCGTCCACAAAGGCTTTGGACACGATCAAACGGCCGATGCTGCTTAACATGTCTGTCTCCCAGAACCCGCACAGGGTAAAATCGGTGGTATACTGCATGCCTTTGATATCATATTGAAGAGTGACCGTCTGGCCGACCTCTGCCGGTACGCCCAGGGTCTCCAGCGTTCTGGTATCAGCTATGATTTCATTTTCCGCCTGGGGCCGGCGTCCTGTCGTAGGGGTATAGCGGGCAAACTCCAGCGCCATATCGTCCATATACCACAGATCAGAGGGCCATTTTTCCATACCGGGATACTGCAGCCGGTAAGAAACCGCCTTGGTATAGGCGATTTTATCAATCAGCGGATGGTCCTTAACGTCCTCATATATCTGGTCGCTGATGTAATTTAAAACCGCCTGCCCGTCGCCGCCCTGCCTGCGGATATTTTGGTCCTGCACGGTGTCCATCAGCCCGGAACCCAGAGTGAAAATCGCAGTAAACAGGAGGGTTGTCAGTGCAATGGCAACGCCTGCAATCACATTCCGGCTCTTTCCGGCCTTAAAGCAGCGGTTGGATAACCGCTTGATGACAGAGGCGTTATTGTTGCCGAATAAAATATCTTTCATGTGTACGCCCCCTTATCCTGCAATTTTCCCATCTTCTATCCGGATAATACGGTCGGCAAGCTGGGCAATCTCATTGTTATGGGTAATCATCACAAGGGTTTGATGGAATTTATGGCTGGTGGTTTTCAGCAGGCCCAAAACGTCGCTGCTTGTCCGGCTGTCCAGGTTTCCAGTGGGCTCATCAGCCAGGATAATGGCCGGTTTTGCAATGAGCGCCCGGGCAATGGCCACCCGCTGCTGCTGGCCTCCGGAAAGGTGGTTCGGCATACTCTGAAGCTTATCCTCCAGAGCCAGCATTTGCACAATTTCCTCCATATACTTCCTGTCCGCCTGGTCGCCGTCCAGCTCCACGGGCAGAACGATATTTTCATAGACATTCAGCACGGGAACCAGGTTGTAGTTTTGAAAGACAAAGCCGATGTTGCGCCTGCGGAAGATAGTCAGCTGCTCGTCCTTCATTTTGGACAGCTCTTTCCCCCGCACCACGACGCTGCCCGAGGTGGGGACATCCAACCCGCCCATCATATGCAGCAGCGTGGATTTGCCGCTGCCGGAGGTGCCCACAATAGCAGCAAACTCCCCCTGTTCGATGGAGAGGGTTACGCCGTCCAGCGCCCTTGTGACGCCCGGTTCGGCGCCGTAATATTTTTTCAAATCAGTTACCTGTAAAATACTCATGGAAACTACCCTCCTTTCCTGGTGATGGTGTAATTATAAAGAGTAATTCTCGCAGAAATGTCACGAAGTACCCTTTACGGTCCACTCAAATGTCACAATCCCGTAATATTTAAGCTTTCACCGCCTGGGCAGGAACACGGAAAAAATGGAACCATGGTCAGGACCGGACGATACAAGGATGTACCCGCCCTGCATGGTGATAATCTCCCGGGCCAGGTACAGGCCGATTCCGATGCCCTCCACATCGCGCACCGCTTCCTCCCGGTAAAACCGCTTGAAAATGGCTCCCTGGTTTTGTTCTGCGATACCTATTCCTGTATCAGCAATATCAATCTTCAAATACATTTCCCGGTATTCGGCCGAGACGCAGATTCTGCCCCCGGCGGGCGTATATTTTACGGCGTTGTCCAAAAGGTTGAACAGCGCCTCAACCGTCCACTTCCGGTCGTGGGATACGCACAGCTCTTCTTCACAATCCACATGAACCTCAATCTGTTTTTTCTCCGCACTCAGCAGGATTCCGCCCAGTGCCGCCGCCAGTGTGTCATAGATGGGCTGCTCCTTTTTCTCCAGGGAGATAACGCCGGTTTCCAGCCGGGAGGTTTTGATCATAGCCTGCATGAGAAAATCCAGCTTGTCCAGCTGGCCCCCCACCGCCTGCAAAAACTCCTTTTGCTTTTCCTCCGGGACGGGTTCTTCCAAAAGCGTGGCGTTCACCATTTTCAAATTGGCAATGGGCGTTTTCACCTGATGGGCTATATCGGAAATCAGTTCCTGCAGCTCGGCCCGTTCCTTTGCGATGCCGCGCCGGTTTTCTCCCATGATTTCATAGAGGCGGGTCAGGCGGTGATTGATTTTATAGAACAGGCTCTCTTCCTCTTCTATCTCCGGCAGTTCGCTGCTCCCTGCCGCCATCCCGTCCAGCAGCCCGCACAGCCTGTTTGAGAATCCGGTCAGCTTCCTGCGCAGGGCGGCGATAAAGATGGCCGCGCACAACAAAACCAGAAGAAGGTACACGAGGGTACACCAGACCGCCTCCCTATTTTCCGTAATCCGGTACAGCACTGTGATAAAGATCCCGGACAGCAGCAAAAGAACGGCGCCTGTCCAGGCGCAGATTTGATTGACGGAGGTTTTTTGAACTGTCATTTGTTCATTCCTCCAATCCACAGATAGCCCATGCCATATACCGTTTTGATATATTGAAACCCACTGCCCTCGATTTTTCCCCGGATGCGGCTGACGGCGGAGGTCAGAGCGTGCTCGTCCACATAATTCTCGTCCGCGTCCCATAACTTCTCCAATAACACCTGCCGCGTGAGTACAATCTGTGGATTTTTCGTCAGCACCTTCAGCAGCCGGTATTCCAGCGGCGTGAAGGAAATGGCCTCTCCCGCCAGGGTGGCGCTCATCTCCGTGAAGTTGATCAGCAGGTTTCCATCGTCGAAACAATCGCGGGCCGAATGCTTCTGCATCCGGGCCAGCAGGGCGGCCACCTTTTTGCGGAACACGCTGATGGGAAAGGGTTT
Source organism: Hungatella hominis (assembly GCF_014288005.1). Taxonomy (NCBI): domain Bacteria; kingdom Bacillati; phylum Bacillota; class Clostridia; order Lachnospirales; family Lachnospiraceae; genus Hungatella; species Hungatella hominis. Next base: position 173,653 of record NZ_JACOPB010000001.1, on the reverse strand, counting down.
TGTCACGTAGTCGTCCGCTCCCAGCTCGAATCCCCGGAGCATGTCGCTCTCCATGTCGCGGGCCGTCAGGAAGATTACGGCGGTGTCGGGGCGGCGCTCCTTCAGTTCCCGGCAAAAGTCGAACCCGTTTCCGTCCGGCAGGTTCACGTCCAACACGGCCAGATCATAGTCCTGCTTTTCGTAAAGCGCCTCGGCCTCCGCTTTCGTCATGGCGGCGTCTACTTTATATCCTACAACTGAAAGATTGTAGCAAAGCGTGTGATTCAAAAGGCGGTCATCCTCCACCACTAATATCCTCATATATAATTCCTCCCGACTCTATAATATAATACCTGCAAAATGTCACAGAAACCTCACGGCGGATGCGTAATTCCATTTTATTTTACCGCGAAAGGCCGTTTCTTACAATTCCTATATCCCCCCCACGGCGTTGTCAACTGCCATTTGGGGAGCTGGAAAACAATGGTTCAAATTAAAACCACCATTTTGCCGATGGAGTTGCCAGGCGGCAAGCGAATGAGGTACGAAATCCCAATACCCTAAGTGCCTGTGGCAAGCACTTCGTCAATCTCGCCATTTAATCTTGTAGCGCGACGGCCAATTTGGTATAATCAGAGCAACAAATTGAAATTGATGGAGGACGTGACAATGAACAGGTATGAAGAAGGAATGAAATTAATCGAAGAGAGTTGTGGAAACAAGAAAGATAATGCCCTTGCGCTCTCAACTATTGCGACAGAACTGAGTGCTGATGGTTTCCCCCGCCCCAGTGTCCGTGATGTGAGCGCTTATTATGAAGATGGCGTGTTTTATGTTACAACATCAGCAAAATCAAATAAAATGCAGCAGATTGCTCAAAACAAAGAGGTTGCGTTTTCAGTTTGCTTTGAGGGGATATACGGACACGGTATTGGAGAAAACCTCGGATGGGTTTTAGATCCCCAAAACGCTACGCTAAGAACGAAACTTCGTGAAGTATTTGCCGACTGGTACGACGATGCAAATAATGAGCAGGATGAAAACTGCGTTATTTTGGCAATCCGTATTACAAGTGCAACGATATTTAGAGACCACGGTGCTTTGCGTTATAATTTGGACTTTGTAAATAAGACGGAGGTTGAATAACTGTCAATTAAATGAGGCATTAAGCGTTATCTATTGAGCACTCTATTGTGATAAGGCGCACTTACAATTCCTGTTTGCAAAGCCGTGAAATCAGAAGTTAAAAGGGGGATTATTGTGTCAGCAGATATAGCAGAAATATTCGAATTGTTGTTCGATAAAAATAATAATGTTGCATACAAAGCCTTACAGGATTTGCAAAAAGAGAGTGAAGAAACGGATTGTGTTTATCCATATATGGATAGGTTAAGCGATATGCTTGACAGTGATAATTCTTATATTCGCACAAGAGGGCTTATATTATTTGCCTATAATGCAAAATGGGATAAAGATTATAAGATTGATGAAGTCATTGATAAATACTTGAAGCACATAACAGATGTCAAACCTATTACAGCACGACTAAAAATTGAAAGCGCCGGATCTTAAACCGACGCTTTTACTGATGAAGTTTTATAATGGTTTTCTTGAAACTTATTTCTTATTCCGCGTACGGAATTTTTTAATCAGTATGTTTCGTACTACAATAGCGCCAATCGCTAAGGCGATTATTCCAATCATTTCCCACATTGTAAATCTCACCTCACGCTCTTCTTTTTTGAACAATATGAATGGAGGCAGCTGCCGACAGAATCATAATGAGCATAATAACGCCTGCGCCGCCCAACAAAAGCATGGCGTTGTTTGTGTTAAAACTCAGGTTAAAGCTATCTATATCTCCCATAAACAGACGTACAATATAGTAAAACAGTAAAAAACCTACTGTCGGAATAAACATGAACATCTTGCCTTTGATGGAACCGTAGCAATAATAGCCCGGAATCTGGATACCTGCATAGATGCAGAATAGTATGGTACAAAGAAGGAAGGTTCCGACCATATCCGGCAGGGTGACGGCGCAATTCTTAAAATACAGAATAACCGCCTGTACTCCCAGCGTAACCAGCAGCACCAGGAGCCCCATCAAAAATATAACCAGGTATCTTCCAATGACCAAAGCGCTTTTTTTCGCTGGAAGGAAGCCATAAAACCGTTCCATGTTGTTCTTTTCCACTACGGAAAAGGTGTAGCCGGTGGTCATGGCCATTACCGTTGCTGCAAAAGACAGCCCTTCAAAAAGGGTGCCTGTAAAAAAAGTGATGAGCAGCGGCACCAGCAGCACCAGCAGAATGGATTTCAAATAGGGTTTCAGAAGCAGATAATCCAGCTTCATACATTTCACGGTAAGATTCATCGCCCCGCCTCCTTCTCCGCCTGTCGGCTTACAAATACTACTATGTCATCAATCGTTGCGTGAATGGCCTCGGGCTGCAGGTATTCCGGTAAGTCCTGCGTCCGAATGAGCGCCTCGTAGCCTGTGGCAAAGGTTCTGACCCCAATCAGCCGGTTCTCCAGATCCTCTGTCAATGTCTTTTTGTCACCGCTTACAATGCGGTATCCCTCGACAAAATCCTCTTTGCTGCCTGTGAAAATCAGCTTTCCAAGGTTGATACAGGTGATATAATCCGCGATCTTTTCGAGGTCGCTTGTGATATGGGTGGAAAAAAGAACGCTGTGCCGTCCATCTTCAATATATCCTGATAGAATCTCCAGCAGCTCATCACGGGAAACCGGATCCAGGCCGCTGGTCGGTTCATCCAGAATTAACAGCTTCGCGTCATAAGAAAAGGCGCAGGCCAGCATAAGCTTCATCTGCATTCCTTTGGACAGTTCTTTTACCCTCTTCTCTTTTGAAATACGAGATTTCGAAAGCATGGACCAATATGTTTCGCTGTTCCATTGATCATAAAAAAGAGAGTATGCCGTTTCCACATCGGTCATGTTCCACTCGTCTACAAAGTAGCTGTTGTCAAATACTACGCCGATATCCCGTTTAATCTCCTGCTCTTGGGCAATATGATCTTTTCCAAACACGGTTATGCTGCCGTTGTCAGGTTCAATCATATTGAGGATGGACTTAATCGTGGTGGTCTTACCTGACCCATTGGGGCCAATCAGCCCCATGATAAACCCTTCCGGCAGACAAAAGGTAAGATTGTCAAGTTTAAAATCCCTATAGGACTTTGAGAGTGCTGTCACTTCCAGCATTTTATTCATTTTGACTCCTCCTTAATTCTTCTTGAAACAAAGAAGACATCTCCTCATCATCAACTCCTGCTTTCCGGGCCTTTTGAACCGCCTGCCCCATAAGCGATTTTGCTTCATCCAGCAGGTGCATCTTGATAATCTCCGAACTTTTTTCGGCAACAAAACAGCCTTTTCCCTGAACCGTTTCCAAATACCCCTCGTTCTCAAGTTCCGTATACGCACGGTTGATCGTCAAAACACCAACCTTAAGTTCCTTTGCTAATGACCGGAGGGAAGGCAACGTATCACCCGGCACAATCTCGCTATTTAAAATGGAGTGAATGATCTGCCGCTTGATTTGTTCATAGATAGGGCCTTCGTAGTTATTCGATACGGTAATCTTCACGGTTGCTCCTTCTTCTATGTAACATAATGCAGTGTTATACTGTTATATACATCAGTATAACACTGTGTCTTCTCAATGTCAAGGGGGGAATTACTGGAATGACGTCACCATATAGCTTTTTAGACTGCAGGGCAAACTGGAGTTGGTGAAGCAAGAAAAACTCTATTTTTTCTCTGTATTTATAATATTTTCGTAATGGGATGTTCTCTCCAAGTGCCATCGTGTCACATACCTTAGGACACCAGAAGGACAGAGTTTCCCCCTGGCGTCACTTTATTATTTCAAAACAGTATACAACAAACTGCTTCTGCCACCCTTTGGTCTCAGGCAAAAATCATCTTCGTGACCAGCCATGCTGACAGGGGGATTGACATTTTAAAAAGCGGCGTCAGCGCCTGTAAACACAGAGCAAACTGAGTGTATCGAACTGTCCATGGGACTGGACGAAAAAGTCAGAATCCCCCTCTCTCAAATCACTTATGTAGACCCAATGAAAACAGTCCCGCACTCCATCTGCTATCATACCTTCGATGGGTCGGAAATCACAGTGCGGGACACCATCGAACATGCATTGCTGCTATTAGGCTGCGGTTTTATGAAAAGCCACCGTTCCGTCATCCTCTCGCTGTCGGCTTTCCTGTACAGGGAGGGTGTTGAGCCGCTGCTGATCGGCAATGCCAGGCTGGATTCCGTAATCTATGACCTGGCTCCTGCGCCTACCGGCCGAAAAGAGAGGTCTGCCAAACATGGGCGCCGTCTTTCAATCAAAACGGATTTTGCCGTGTCCGAAGAAAAAATCGGAGATTATTACACAGGAGTCCGCCGTGTTCTCACAAATATTTTTGGTTCAAGGGAGGTACTGGCCTATGTAACCGCTTCAGAAAAAAGTAGCGGTTCCCGTCGTTTGTTTTTCAGCACGGTGTTCTCAGAACAGTTGCAAATATTTTGTGCATGGCAGGAAAAAGCCCCTCTGAACCAGACCGGAAGCATCTGGATGAAATACATCCCGCTATTTTTGTACTCATTCTGCTGGAATATCGAGGTAAGTTACTATGAGCAGAAAACGTTCTGGTCATTTTGCAGTTATATGGTACGAAACCGCAAAGGGATAGAAATGCTGGTAAACTTAATCAACATCAGTTACTGTGTCATGAAGCTGCTTCCATATAAGGAAGAATCATTTTCAAACCATTGCAATGAAAGTGTACAGGAATTACGGTTTGCCCTCAGCGAGCAGATCTGCAAACAGGTATTTTATGCCACTTTCGTAAAAACATCGAAACCAGCATAAAATCAAATGTCATTGTAACGGCCTTAAAACACTTTATTCAGCAACAAGGGTACCATTTATAAAGTTGTAAAGGCGTGTACTTTATAATTAAACCTCACTTTACACAACATATAGCTCTGCCTCCTTCATTCTTATATTTAACTAAAGGTTCTTGACAAAGGCATAATAAAACAACTGTAAACACAGGGGCCAACCTACAACAAAACGCCGCCATTGGAGACAATGGGCGGTATTTTTGCGTACATAGGTAAATTGTGGCGGACACAATATAGGCAGGGCGGGATTGTCCTGTCAATAGCTTAACCCCGCTTACTTCTGGACATTTTGTCCAGAGGTTGACGAGATACGTCAACATGGCTCCTGTGGGTATATATCCTCCAGAGCCGCCCCCTTTTCCATGATTGGAAAAGGGCGGGGGGATAAGGTTGAACTCACATATTAAAGGCAGAGTGTTGAAAACGGAAAGTACACAAAACGCGAGGGCTGTCCTGTTAGCTTTTAGCCCTAAAAAAGCCGCTTGTATCAAGGCTTCGCGGGGCTGGTATCTTTCTATGGACTACCCCTGTTTTGGACTTCAAGGCGTAACATTTAGAGCCGGAGCGTGGAAAATTAGGCCCCTGAAAACCCGCTTGTTTTAAGCCTTTGCGGGGCCTGTTTCGAGGGAAGCGGTATGTTTCTATGCCCCGCCCCGGTTCTGCCCTGATACTGTCCACACTTATGAATATTTGGCCCGGCCCCCCTCTATGCCGAGTACCACGCGGCCCAGCGGGATATGTGGGAGGCCCTGGCCGTCAAGACGAACATCGACCATCTGCTGGGGATCACGGCCCCCGGCAGGGATAAGGAACAGGCGCGATAGCGCCGGGGACGCAGCCATCACTTCTGGACATTTTGTCCAGAAGCGACGGGTTTGGGGAGCAACCCCAACAAGCATTTTTACGGCCCCGGCGGGGCGGCAAAAATAGCAAGCGTTATACGCTTGCCCTGCTTGCCGGTAGCGCATCCCCCGGAAAACGTGTGCATTTCGGCGGCGTTTGCTCCCCCTCGTATATCCTCTTTCGTGGGACTCCGTTAGAAGTGTGATAACGGCGATACTAAAACCGTAAATAACAATTCACGGAGGTTTTTCTATGGAGAAATACGCAAACGCTTTTTCCTCTCTAAAAAATCCTAAACCTTATTCCAATCAGGCGGTCTAAGCTTGCTTTTCCCTCTCTTTTTCTATCCTATGCTTGACAATCGTTAAAATAGATGATACCATCTATAGGAGATATGTCTAAAAGAGAGGGTGTGTTGTGATTGGAAAAAATAATTTTAGGACTTCTTATGATAAAAGCGATGTCAGGATATGAGATGCGGAGCTTTATTAAAAATCATCTTGCTCTTATGTGCTCAGACAGCGCGGGCAGCTTTCAGACTGCTCTGCAAAAGCTGCTTGCCAAAAACATGATATCCTGTACAGAACATGTGGAAAAAGGGAAAAACAAAAAGACATACACCATTACAGATGAGGGACGGGACGCTTTTTTTCAGTGGGAGGAACAGCCTATGAACCACAAAAAGGCGAAGAATATCGAGTTGGTCAAACTATTTTTCTTAGGCACGTTGAGTTCCGAAAAAAGGGGACCTCTTGTTCAAGCATATCTTTCACAGCTAGTGGCGGAGCAAAAAGAGCTGATAACATTACGGGAGTATATTTTGAAATCCGAGGCGGCGTACCTCGAGAGTATTGCGTACAACAAAGAGTCAATGGACAGATTCCGGTATCAGATGGCAACATTGGACTACGGGATCGCCTCTTTTAACTTTGAAATAGAGTGGTTTGGTCAATTTTTGAAAAAGATGGAGGAGAACACAACTTTATGAATATAGAATTGAGAGAGATGCGTGAGGACGAGGCATCTCTCGCGTGGAAAACAGGCAAACCAAGTTTTGGGCGAATTGAGCGTTTGGCTTTTCAAAAACCCAAACAGGCATTTTTGGCCATTGTAGATGATCAGATTGTTGGAATGGCCTCCTTCCGGATCTTCCCGGCGAAAAACAATCTAAAGATCGGGTATGTGGAAACCGGATATGTGAAAAAAGGCTTTGAAGGAGAGGGAAATGGAGGAGCGCTTTATAAACGGGCCACAGCTTATCTCAGAGAGCAGGGCTGTGAAACTGTAACTGCTACGGTTAGGGACGATAATGTAGCATCCTGGAAGCTTTTTGAAAATAACGGTTACCACGTCACTGGTTTTATAAAGCTCTTACAATACTATGGTTTACCCAGCGCCATACGCCTATGGTTAAAAAGCACGCTTGCCATTGCTACAGGATTTCACCTGTGGAGTACCATACCATATAAAAGCCATTCGCAGATTGAAGAAGTCGGTATTTTTGCGCTGCTGAATTTGCTCGTCATTCTTCCCACTTTGGCGTTGGATGGTTCTCCGCTGGACTTTGGTCTGCGCGCCGGAGCAACCCTTCTGCTTTTGACGACCGCCCTAATTGGCGGCTTGCTAGGCACTCTATTTTCAAGGGAAAAATGGTATTTTTCCACTACCAGAGGTGGCTTGCTCATTTCCATTTTGGTGACAGTCCTGGGAGGAATCTGGCCCGTTGTGGGACGGTTTTATCCGGTTTCCTATCGGCGTGCCATCGACTTTCGGCGTGATATGGGGATAGAGGGCCTGTTTGAATGGCTGGCGATATTGCTTCTGATTGGTGTGGCAGCCCTACAAAAAGAACAATTTGCATTTTGGCATTATGTATTATCTTTTGGAAAAAACTTTTTGCTAATTCATGCTCTGCCAGTGTACCCGTTTTCAAGTTTTGGGGGGAAACGGGTTTGGGAGTACAGCAAGGGACTATCCGCAATAACCATCATTATATCAGCAGTGCTGCTATTTCTTTAGCAAATCACAAAACTATTTGACTTTTCAACGAATAAATATTACATACTTCATAAAATGCATTCAATAAATATCTACCATAAGCATTTGGCGTAGGCCGCCTTATTGGTATAAGGCGTAACGAGTTACACAGAAAGATTTTATAAACAAGGCTGTCCGTCACTTTTGGACATTTTGTCCAGAAGTGCAAAGAGCCATAAACAGGGAAGGCGGACTACGCTATGAACGCGGAGCAGAGAGTTTTGATTATTGATAGCGATTTGAAAAACTGTAAAGCCATCAAGTACGCCTTGACTGAGTACGGCACCGGCGCTTATTATACCCTGTCGGTGATAGACGGCATCGAGCGCCTTAATCGGCATAATTACGAGCTTGTAATCCTGGACATCTCCTTGTCGGAAACTGACGGGCTCCAACTGCTCCGGTTTATGCGCCTGTGCCATGCCCTCAACTCCCTGCCCGATACTCAGGGCCGGAGGATTGACGCGCACATCATTCTCGGAAAGACGCTCCGGGAGATTGCCGCTGACGAGGGCGTGAGTGTAAAGTGCGTTTCTGTCTCTATCAGTCGGGGGCTGGAGACCATGAAAAAATATTTAAAAAACTTTTAACCCCAGGGGTAAAAAACAGGCCCTAAGTCCAGTTGATAAGTAGAGAGAAGTATTTACTTCCTCTCCACGGGGGGACGAGCGGATAACACCAACGCCGCAAGTGGGACGGGCCGTCCCACGGCCACGATCCGAGCCTGGACAGGCTGACCGCCTGTCCCTCCGGGCTGAACCGTTCCGATTGTGCGGGGAGCGTCGTGCCGCTACTTGTTGTCTTATGACGGGCCAAAAACACCGGCGCGGTGCTCCTGTTCTTTATCAGCTTCGAGACATTTTGTCCAGAGGTGGAACCAAGCCGAAGGGCCAGCACGTTTACGGTGCTGGCCCTTCGGCGCATGTGTAATGATCCTGAGACTATGGGAGGGATTTTATGTTGCAGGCAGTGAAATATGATAGCGAGGTCAAAACCGCCGCTTACGGAGAGCGGACAATCATCATCAAAAACATGACCCCTGTTCTTCCCCCGAAGGAGCGGGAAAAGCGAAAACAGGAAATTGAGCATCGTCTTTTTGATGTGTTCAGCAAGTACGCCAGCGGGCGGCGGGGTTAGCCGTTCCGTGACATCCTTATGCTAGGGGACCAGCAGAGTTATAATATAATTGTAGGTAGGCTCCTGTTCCAACAGGAAGGGAGCTCATTATGGATAACAGAATAGACGCAATTTATGGCAGACAATCCATCGACAAAAAGGAAAGCATCAGCATTGAAAGTCAGTTTGAGTTTTGCCGATTTGAATTAAAAGGCGGTGAGGGCAAGGAATACAAGGACAAGGGATTTTCGAGCAAGAACATTGACCGCCCCGACTTCCAGCGGCTTTTGCGGGACATCAAGGCCGGACTGATTAGGCGGGTGATTGTCTACAAGCTGGACAGGATCAGCCGCTCCATCGTGGACTTTGCAAAGCTCATGGAACTATTCAAGCAGTACCATGTGGAGTTTGTCTCCTGCACGGTGAAGTTTGACACCTCAACCCCCATGGGCCGGGCCATGCTCAATATCTGCATCGTGTTTGCCCAACTGGAGCGGGAAAGCATCCAAATGCGAGTCACGGACGCTTTTTACTCCCGGTGTGCCAAAGGCTACTATATGCGTGGCCGGGCGGCTTACGGTTTTGACCTGGAGCCCATCGTCATGGACGGGATTAAAACAAAAAAGATGGTGGAAAACGCGGAAATGGATTACGCCAAGATGATGTATTAAATGTACGCGGAGCCGGAGCACTCACACGGCGACATTACCCGGTACTTCACCACGCAGAACATTCTGGTATATGGGAAAACGCTCAAGCGCGGTTTTTTGGCCCAGCTTTTACGGAACCCGGTTTACGTCCAGGCTGATATGGATATTTACGAATACTTCAAGGCCCAGGGCGTAAAAATTGAAAGCCCGCCGGAGCTGTTCACTGGCGAGTTTGGATGCTATCTGTACCAGGGCCGGGAGGGTGAGGAGCCGATCCTCGTCATCGCGCCCTACAAGGGCCGGATTCCCTCGGGGCTCTGGCTGGCCGTCCAGCACAAGCTGTCACAGAACACCACGTTCCAAAATGGCCGCAAATGCCATAATACATGGCTGGCCGGAAAAATCAAGTGCGGCTGTTGCGGATATGCCCTCGCAAGTCTCAACGCGCCCAATGGCACTACATATCTCCGGTGCAAGCAACGGACGGAAAACAAGGGCTGCCAAGGCGCGGGCACTCTGACAAAGCATGAATTGGAACAATCCATTTACGATGAAATGGTTAAGAAAATGCGGGTGTTCCAAACGCTGAAGGGCGGCAAAGCCGCAAGCTACAATCCGAAGCTGACCGCCGCCCGCGCCGCGCTTGCCAAAACCGAGGGCGAGATTGAAAAACTGCTGGATACGCTGTCGAGCGCAAATCCCACCTTGCTACAATACGCCAACAGCCGCATCGAGGAATTGGACGCGAAGCGGCAGACACAGGTGAAGCTGGTGGCTGATCTGATTGCTAATTCCGTTTCGTCCTCGCAGGTCGATAGCATAACGGGCTATCTCAAAGATTGGGAGTCCGTTGACTTTGACGATAAGTGCCGGGTGCTTGACACGCTTGTTTCACAGGTGCAGGCCACAAGTGAGCAGGTCGTGATACATTGGAAACTCTAAGTCTTTGTCACTTCGCATTATACCATTGTCAAAAATACTTATCTAATCCACAAAACTCTTCCTGCCTCGAATATCCTATTATTACGTTCAACTCTCCAGTGTATTCCGTTTTAGCTTTCCTTTAATTTATCAATCGACAATAGTTTGGACAACAGTACAATACTTTCCGTATTGATGGAAGCGGTGATTCAGATATGCAAAAAGCATAGTCTGTCCTTGGCGTAAAATCATGACATATTACTGCTTAATACAATTCATAATCAGTACTGGTTGTATAGATATCCGATGCACGCTTTCTTCTTTATTTCTTACAAAACCTGTATTTCCCCTTACCATATCCAGCAACTGCTTCTATAATCTGTGCATGAACCAAATCTTTCAGCAAATCAGAGGCTCTGCTAGCACCAAGCTTTGTTATCTTCTGCATATCTGATCTGCCAAATACAACGTTTACTCCAAAGAAATTATACATACTTTGAATATGGACCAATGTTTTTGATGTAAACGCCTCCAGCGATTCTCCATATATTTCCCATATATGAATATCCGGTTTTTTAGTTTCAATGTCCGATTTTTTAGTTTTAATGTCCGATTTTTGATCATGTTTATATCGTCCACTTACATGTAAAGTCCGATTGTGCAGTTCATGATGTTCACCACATAACAAATTTTCTAAAAACAATTCCAAATACTCAGTAGTCTCATGAATTCCTTTTGTCAGATTATTATAATTAGCTCGAACAAGAGCATTTCTGAAATACCATGCATTCTCCGCAAAAATGTCATTCGTTGCATCAAATCCTAAAGTACACAGATATTTGATAAAGAATACCGCTGTTGTTCTCGTATTACCCTCTCCAAAAATATGATTCTGCCATAATCTTGAAACAAAAATAGCCAGGTGATGAATAATCTCATCCATCGATAATCCTTTATAGCTGTAATTCTTCTCCTGCGAAAAATCATACTCTAATGTTGCTCTAAGCTCCGATGCGCTTCCATAAAGAACTGTTTCTCCGTCTAATACCCATTCCTTTTTCGTAATATTATAATCACGGATTTTTCCTGCATGTCCATAGATTCCAGCAAACAATTTCCTGTGAATAGATAGATACTCATTCGGTGTGAAAGAAAATGCTTTTTCAGAAAGCAGCTTTGCAATTCTCACAGAAACTTTATCGGCCTCTTCTGTTCTTACATTCTCATCAGTTCTTGGGTTTTCTTCATAATAGGCATCCAATAATTTCTGAGCTTCATCAAGCGTTATCTGCCCTTCAATATTTTGAATCGCAGTATCCAACAAATATTTAGAAGTTTTTAAACCATCCACCGCCTGCAATCCGATTGCAGTGTGCCAGGCATATCCCTTATCTCTTTTATTTGGTTCTGTTTGTATAAGGTACTCTTTGAAAGGATCCTGATCCACAATAATACCTCCCGCCAATTTATTTTTTAGAATTTTATATTCGTTTATTTAATCGTTTTTTCATTTTTCCGGCGCAATTCCACGCAGACTTCGCAGTGTGTTGAGGCTGTAAAAAGATTCCCGAAAGGCGCAGGTTGCCCTTTGAGAAGCCATTGTAATTCGCGCCCTACTGGACACCGTATTATTTTAGTACTCATTATTTGTCCTGTCATTTAGGTGAATTAGAGCCTCCTAATTTGATTTTTCAGATTTTTCTCCGTTCTCCAGCCACTGCGTTCTCATTTCTAAAATTCCCCTAAAAATATGCTAATTGGAGTTAATTCAAGCAAAGGCTGTTGAGATTATTGTAAAATGCATTTAGTTCTACATCCAAAAATTCATCTCCTTCAAATACAGCCTTGCAAATATTTGAGATTTCAGTAAAATGCTCATCTACAATTTTGTCGCTAATATCACTAAGAAGTTTTAAAATTTCGTCTTTATACTTCTTTTCAATACTAATAAAATACGCTTCATCCTGATAGTTAGTTAGCACTTGTCTAGATTTTGAGAAAGCCCATAACAGTTCGCCTACACGGTCAACATTTTCGTATCCTGTAACAGCAGGTTTTTCAACATCATATACATTGGCAAAACAATCCACAATCTGCGATGTAACCTCTATAGGAAAAGGCAGACCCAATTCATCTACCAAAGACTCATCATCATTTTCGACACATTGTTTTAGTGTCCCCAAAAAATTCTTTGGAATCTTAAGCCCACTAGGAATTAACACATTAGGTTTGTTGCAAAATAAGAGAAGCAAATAATCATATTCTAATTCTGCAAAAGGGGTGCATAGATACAAGAGATGCATAAGTTTATCACTATCTGTCAAATCAAAATTGTTCACAATAATCGGATATTTACTGAGTATACCATCGAAGAAATAATCTTTAGGAAAACTTATTGAATATGCAGCTGATAAATCACTTAATGTATCTGAAGTCTTTATAAGTTTCTCTTGATAGTTCTTCTCATACCAAATATTTATTTGATACTTATTAAAGTATTTATATCCCTATTTCCGACACAATTCGACACAAACCTCGCAGTGTGTTGAGCGGATAATAATGATGTATAAAAGACGTGGCGCGCCCTTGGCGGAGTTTCAAGTTTCTTTTCTTACTTTATTTACACCACGAATCAAAGCAACCGTTCAACTCTCATCCGTTTTCTGTTCCAGCTTTTTATTTAATCCAAATAATCCTTCCCCATTACTAAGGGTTCTGGTTTTATATTTTCTGTATTCACTCATTGTTTTATCAACAGACAAAAGATCGCCGTAACCAAGACAAACATATTACATACAATTTTCTAGAGTATATTGACGAATACTATATTTTCAACAGTTTTTAGAATGAATAGTTTTATTAGACTTCCAGCGCACGAGTTAGCATTTGCCTATATTCAAGAACAACACTGTTTGGACTTAATATTTTAATCAGACCATCAAATCCAAATACCCATCGAAAAAATATTGCACTTGTACATACAAAGACCTTGGCCTTAAATGTCTTTTCGTCAATCGGCTCTGTAATAAAATCAACACCAAAATTGTCAATTAGATATTGCATTACGTTGATATCACAGACCATTTCCACCTCGATAGGTTCATCCGTTTCAAACATACGAAAGACCGCTTTGCGATAATTAGCAGGATTGTAATCTCTAGGAGCCATAACCGCAAACTCATCAAGGATTAATAGACTCGATTCAATGCGATCAAGTCGAAAACTTCTCATAGTTTGGCATTCATCACAGTAGCCACAAACATAATAGTAAGCGCCATCCCATATGAGGGTATATGGGCTTACAATATATTCACTTCCATTGTTTGATACAACCCTATGTCTATCTTCATCGAACTCTGTATATTTGAATAAAATCTTCTTCTTATAGTGGATAGCTTCATTTATCGCATCGACGCTAGAATAGCCGCATTCATTATCAGATTTAACCCTGTTTGCAACATATACATGTCGCTGTAACATTGAAGCATTTTTTACATTGGCCAGTGTTGATAGTTTTACTATAAGCGATTCGCTTTTGCGTTGCGTGATAAATCTTGATGATGCAATGGCATCTGCCAACAATTTTAGTTCCGCAATACTATACGCTTGTCCATCATAATAATACTTATTTTGAGTAGATTCGTAGTGCTCAATTCGGAGGCCACAATCATGTAACACATTCAAATCATCACTAATTGTATTTCTACTCACTGAAAGTCCATATTGCGTTTTAAGTATATTAATAAGTTCAACCGTAGATAACGGATGAGCTGCATCTGTGTTTTGAACAAGATATTGATATAAATACAATAATCGAAGTTTATTCCTATTAACCATATAAGCCCCCTATTGCTGGATGGACCTCAAAGTTTTTATCAGGGCATTACCTATTTTCCTAACATCTTCCTCAGTGTTATCCTTTCCAAGAGAAACGCGGATAGTTCCTGGTGCATATCCTTCAGGAATGTTCATCGCGCGCAGCACATGGGAAATCTGTGTGTTTTTGCTGTCGCAAGCTGAACCGGTAGAAATACATATTCCCATTAAATCGAGTCTATGTAACAGCATCTCATCTCGTGCGCCCTTAAAAGATAGACTTATATTCCCGGGAACACAAAGCGCGGCTCCATTTCTCAAATAATCGATTTTTGCTTCAGTCAAAATGGACAGCAACAGTGTCTCCAGTCGATTTAAGTATGAAGCATTATACTCAATGTTAGAACAACTTCGCTCAAGAGCTGCTGCCATTCCAACAATGGAAGCAACATTTTCTGTTCCAGCGCGCTTGCCGTATTCCTGAGCTCCACCATCAATGAACGGAAGAATTCGCACTCCTTCTCTGACATAAAGGAAACCTACGCCTTTAGGACCGTTAAATTTATGTGCAGAAGCAGATAACATATCAATACCAAGCGCTTTCACATCAACGGGAATATGACCAATGCTTTGCACCGCATCTGTATGAAAAAAAGCTCCCTGTGAATGAGCAATCTCAGTCAATTCTGCTATCGGTTCAATTGTTCCAACCTCATTATTTGACAACATTACCGAAACGAGTTTTGATTGACTTGATATTGTCTGTCGAAGTGTTTCAGGCTGAACGATTCCAAAGGAATCTACGGAGAGATATCTAACTGAAAAGCCAAGATTTTTAATTGACTCAACAGAGTTTAGTACGGCATGATGCTCTATCTCCGAGGTTATTACCTCTTTCCTCTCGCCAGGTGAAAGCATCGTTCCTTTTATCGCCCAATTGTCGCTTTCAGTGCCGCCAGAAGTAAAATAAATCTCTTCCGGCTTGGCGCCTATTGACAGCGCGATTATTTCCCGCGCCTCTTTGAGCGCTTTTTTTGCAGTCCGTGCGTAAGAATATGGCTGCGAAGCGTTGGCATACTGATCCAGCAAATATGGCTTCATTGCCTCAAAGACCTCAATATCCAATTTTGTCGTTGCCGCATTATCTGCATAAATCATATATATCTCCTCTACTTGAAAAGAGTGCACCCCTGTTCCTTAAATTCTTCTATTTTGATTTCTAAGTCTTCAACTTCGCAATCAAGGTCATCAGCCAGACAGCTTATGCAAATGAACTCGTTCAATTCAGGACTGATCAGTTTTTTATTGAGCGCGATCCAATCTCTCTTTAGAGGTGCATTACAATACTTACAAGTCTTTGCAGGCATTGAGGTATTCCTCCTTAACTTTAATGTTTGGAATCATTGAGTGACCAAATTCGCCATAATCGATAATTCCCAGCTGCCGCTTTATTACACGGCGCATCTCCAAGGCGGGCTCCAAGCAATATGTGATAAACTCATTAATATCCGTCAGTTTGGATACGTCCGTCACATTTGGAAATATCAATTTCAGGAAACCTGTACAAATGCGTTTGATTGCCTCAGTATCACGTGTTGCAGCATTTTTAGGCAGCTCAAGTAGCTCATCAACAACAGCACGATACACAAGTTCATCTCGAAGCATATGAATGATTTCACCGAAATACTCTGTGTTAAGCGCCCATCCGTTTGCTTTGAGACTTTCTTTCATCTTCGGAATGTCCCAACCGCGAATAAACCCATGAAAGCGGTCTAATAGTGCCGACTCATGGAATATTTCCGGCAAGTCAGAGAACATGTTCTGATCCACATTCATTTTTTCGGTGTCGATATTACCAAGTAATATAAGTCCCGCGTCACCTACGCCGCGATAATCGCCCACACGATATTCTCCACTTTCAAGATATCCTTTTAGTGCTCCCTGCATCTCCATTGCGTCTGTAAATTTAATACTTTGTATCTCATCAAATGCAACGTAGTCATATCTAGAAGCAAGACCGGGGGTCTTTTTGCTAATATCATAAAACATCTTCGCTCTTGATATGCTTCCGCCACTGACCAACCATCCATATTTGCTTATTTGAGAGAAGAGGTACGATTTACCCGTCTCCTTTGGAGCAAGTTCAATCAAGTTAATACGTTTTTCGACGAAGGGAAGCAATCTGCTAAGCATTGATAACTTTTGCTTCTTAGTCACATATCCAGCGGGATTATAATCGATTGCACTTAAAAGCACATCAAGCCATTCTCCTACACTGAAGTATCGACGCATCTCTTTATAAAACTCTAAATCAATCGTATAAGGACAGAAAGGAGTGAAATCAACCAGCTTAATAATTGTTTTTTTTCCGCTATCATCAAGGTCACAAAGGAGCTCAACTATTCCCCAGACTTCCGTCGGAGTTAGAAGATAATCTCTATTTTTCTCAATAACGTGCCATTCTACAACTGCCTCACCTTTTTTCTGAGGAACGCCAAATTCGGGGAGAGAAAATAGCGCTTGCCTATTAGCGGTATCAAAATCAATTTTGACTTTAGTAAGAAACCTGACAGATTGATTATTATGCAATAGTTCCACCTGGAAATCATTCCATTGTTCCTTTTTGGGGATTGTCCGCTTAACGTATGAAGAGACTTCCTCTTTGTCAATATGTCCCTCACTATCTGAAAAACGCATTACTAACCAGTCACGCATAAATGAGGGAAGACTGAGTGCGGAAAAAAACTTAGAGTTTGAAGGAGACTTATATACAAGCATATCTCCAAAATATCGCTTGAGCTGCTCCTCGATATCTGCTTGAGTATGATTTGTCTCGAGAACATTAAGAGCACTCAAATAACTGTTATCCATTTTAGCCTCCTTCCAACTAAATTAAATCAAACTTCTTGTTCTGGGCGATTCCCTGTTTTACGAAAAACTTAAATTCACCGATATTCTCTGGACCTACATAAACTTTCGTATCAACAACAGTTTCATTCTTCTCTGGCTTATAATTGAATTCGTATTGACAATCAGTAACCCGGCAAGGTATTTTCTGTCCATGGATACGAACGGAAACATCATTTCCACTATGCTTTTCAAGCAAAAATTTTACGGTAACCATCTTGGTCATTGAATCAGGCCGAAGCTGACCAACAGGCGGAACAATCGTGATAACAACCTTTGCTTTTCTAATTGTAGAATTATCAATGATGAAAACAGGAACAAGCCACTCTTCAAGTGACGCACCTCCATGAATTTCGTCTATCGGCGCGCCCTTTTGTTCAAATCTTCGGTAGTCAGCAAAGATTAACTTGCTGCCGTATTCTATCGCTGTATCTATTTCTGCTGCCATATCTGTTCCTTCACAATAGCGTCCATATTTGTAAATTGTATGGCCCTTGGGCGGTATTTTTTTGTCAAACTCGGTGGAGCGAACGAGAACGGCCATGCGGCTGGTTCCGTGGTCTGTCGTAAGGATTATACGACTAATATCAGAGCTGAATGCAGCCCTAACTTTCTCTTTCAGACAGTTAAGGAAAAACAGCTCGTTCTCAATTGTCCGAGGATAGGCAGTTTTTCCGTGTTTCATTTCATCGGGATCAGATAACTCTTCTACAACGCGCTTTCCTATAAGAAAATCCTTATTCATTTCAGTCGTGGATGGGAGGTTACAATATCCTACTCTTGTACGGATTTGATAGCCTTCGTCCTTTAATTGACTCAGAACTGAGTAAAGATAATTAATATACTCAACCCCCATACCGTCAGCAAAAATAATGGCAGTATTATCATCATACTCTTCAGAAACAATCAAATTACGTGCCTTGAGTTCATATACAGGGACACCCTTTAGGGCGGCAATAGCCTGTACACGCTCCATAAATACTTTTGGCAGAATATTTGCCGCTTTATACCACCGATAATGCGCAAAATAATCTGCTATATCTGCCGGCATGTCCTCCACAACACTATCGGCTGTCTCATACAAATAGTCACTGAGTGCCGGGTATGTTAATTTTAGTATTTCTATAGCAGCTGCTTGATCACTCCCAGAAACATCTTTAAGAGAATTAAAAATGACTTCCCTCTCTTTGGAGCTTAGATCAGTCAAAACACGCAGCTTATCAAGAACAGACAGCCGGGCAATTAACTGCACAAAAAACATTGGAACAGGAAGCTGCATTTTCTGAATCAATGCCTTGCGCTCAGAATAATAGGAACTATACTGCGTATTGCCGATTAGGCTAACGATATTATCGAAAATTAACGTCTTAAAATCCTCGATACTTTTGCTCTTTACCACACACTGCTCAAGATAACCGCCCGGATGCTTTATCCGCGTCCATAGCCAAAGTAACCATCTTTGGAAATCGTCAAAAGAAGTCCACTTATCGAATAACTTGGACGTATATCTATTGATAAGGAGCTCATGACAACACGCAGTTTCAAATGACTGCTCTGAAGCTACTGATATTACCAGTCGTTTCCAGTATTCATCTGTTCCATCAGACTCATTATAAACAGATGGCAGGTGATAATATGTTGACAACAAATCAAATGCAGTAACAAGAACCTGTACATTATCTAAGAATACTTTATCCACGAAGTAAATTGCATTCTCAGTGTGCAAGATTAAAGGTTTATCTGGATTTTGTTCCCAATATTGAAGATACTGCTTAAATCCAAAAATTTCATTTCCGATAACATTTATCTTCAATTCCTTCTGTATAACCGTCAGTGAGTAGTCTGAGTCTTCCCCTGTAGAAAGAAGAAGAATACAATCCTTCTTTCTAGGATCCGTGCTGGAAATGGTTTGAAGAATATCCTTCATTCGATACATTGGAACATAAATGCGCAGCTTGCCGTCACTATTTCCTGGATACTCTCTCGCAATCAATTCCATAACTGTGCTTTTTGCAATATCCGGATTAACGCGCAGATACTCAGAAAGAGGCGAAACACAGACGTTCTCTGTAATAGCCTTTATACTTGAGGTAAATCTACGCATATTGGGCGTAGTATCATCTTGCAGACAGAAGGAAGACAGGCAAACATGCTTCTTGGACATAGAAAGGAGCATTTTCTTAACATTTACCCACATTTCCATGGAATCTACATTGATAAATCGCAAAGGGCAGAGACTAACCTCATCTTTATCTTTACGAAGAAAATTTCTCAGTGCGTCAATATCTTCAAACCGAATCATCGTTTCTCTCCCCCCAGAGATTACTTTTCTTGAAGAATACGAATCCCCAACAAAGGATCGTTCTCTATCAAGCTTTCAAGATAGCGCTGTGCTTGTTCGGCAGTAAGGGTATGAACCCTTTCTTTCGCCTTGGCCCGGTATTTAATCTTATAACGATTGGTAGCCATTTCACACAATGCAGACCTACACTGTGCTTTTTTAGAGTACCACTCATAAACATCATTTCCGGCAACTTCACGTAGAGTATCGCGCAATATGTCAGCATCTTCCACGACATATGCGTACTCATCGCAGAAATACTGAATAAAATCACTTGTACATTTGGCTGAATCACTGAGGATATCCAATTTAGAACTATTGATAAACTGGATTGCATGATCAATAGCTTCCTCTGACGGCAAATTGAGCGTCCTATTTAATGCCCCAAATACCTGCTGTGCTGTCGTAATGTCATCCGGAAACATACAAAGAATTGGAATGCCATTAACCTTCGACCATTCAGCCGGAGAGTTCGTAGACATTTTTGTTTTCCATGACGTAAAAAGCTTACCAATTTTCTGATTCTTTCGAAACTTTTCAAGCTCTTGTTTCATGGTGAGGGTAAACTCATCGACTTTCTTAAACAGAATGCCGGAAGGAACATTGCTAAACAAGTGTTCAAGTTCTTCACTAGTAACTCTGCTGTCTACTTTCAGCTTGATAGCCTCAGCAAAGGTCTCAAACTGATTGTTAAAGAAGGACAGGAAGTCCCCTGTCATACCGACAATAAGGTTCGCAGCCGCACTCTTATCGGTCACTGCATTATTCCTGATTGCATAGAACTGTTGCAGGATCGGTTTGAGACTGCTATGATACTCTTCAATCATTGCGTCAGGAACCTTGATATAATTGAGCTTCTCAACAAGTCCCTCTTGAGCTTCTTGGTACCGTCTCTGTGGTGTGGCAAGCACGCCGTTGATTGCGTCTATCAGACGGAAATCAACATAGAGATTGTCTATCTGATGGTCGATATCACCTTTCTGCCACAGATAAGAGGAGTCAGAAGACAGTTTTTGAGTCAACATAGCCAAATATTCATTGCTATCAACCTTCAGCTTGGCGGTGAGCATTGCAAGCTCTGGCTTCTGCAAGGCTATATAGTAAATCATACCGGCTTTCCGACACTCACTCGGAACAATAGAAGATAGAACAACATCTATACCCGGAGTTTTCATGTATAGGTCATTAATTTCCTCTGCAACCTTTGTTTTATCGCGCGTAATAAGTTGTTCGGGATTAACGAATTCACAAAGCAGCTGAATAGTCTGAATCAGCTCATCATGCATAGGATGCTCATCCATCTCCTCATCGACATAGGACGCAAGCGACCAAAGAGGGTAAACATTGTTGGTCAGATTGATATTCAAATTTTTCGAGATATCACTGATGGAGTTTCTCTTATCCTTTGCAATCTTGAAAATCTCGCCTGTAATTCTGCAGAACGAGGTGTGGGCAGGCTTTTGACGCACAATGTACTGGTCTTTTGCTTTAGGAAGCCCCTTGATGACACCGTAAATAAGTTCGCTCAGGTCCGAATAATTAAGACTGACCGTGTTGTTATTAACATCCTGTTTATAATAGTTCGTATCCGCATAGTCCTTAAGTAAAAACGCCATAAGGAATACAGCCCCCGTGCAGGGAAGAAGGCCGAACGGCGGCAAAGTAAGTGCTTTCCATATATCAGATACGCAAACCATACTGTTATTATCAAAGCCCTTGCGGATGATATCTTCGACAGCGAGCTTCATCTTGGATACAACATGCTCAGGCTGAGCCTTCCAATATTCAGGGTTTGACCAAATACCATCATGTTCCAGTACGGTTGAGATGTTTTTCAGGTAAGAATAGTTGTTTGGAATGGATTCTTTCCCCATTGCAATCTTACCTACAACATCCTTAAACCCACTTGAGGCAAAGAGCTTATCATTCAGAGAGATTTCCTCAAGTCCGCAACCATAGAAATTCGTATTCATCTCTGTCAATTTCTTGCGAAGATTTGTTCCACCTGAAATAACAGCAGACTCCATAGGTCTACTGTAAACGCGCAGAGCAACCGTAACAAGAGCACGAGTCCACTCATTAACAGTGGCTTCGCAGCTCTTCTTTGCATAATTCATCTGATCTCGCTGGTTCGGACTGCTTTTAAAATATTTTTCCTTAGCCTTGCTCTCCACAAAACGCTCATAGCGCTCCTCGGTAAATGGCAGTGATGTGAAGTCAACAACTATGCATCGCTCAGAAATCTCAGTAAAGACACACCTAATGGCGTCTGCAGTTTTCCCTTGCTCCGCCTCGTTCTTTGCAAAGAGATAGAACACAGCGATTTTATTGGTTTCAACCGTATATTTGATGGCGGCGTTTCTCGCGGTACTGGGTGTAATCACCGTTACATCGCAACGTTCAGCCATAAATCCGTTGGGGGCAAACTGCTTTGTTACGCCATATGTAGAATCCTGAATTATTTTTTCAAACGGAAATTCCGTGCGGACATCTTCCTTCATCTTATCCATCCGATCCTTGTCAATTGCGACGGATGTAATAACATAGAGGGTATCATTAAAGTCCTCGACAGAACCTAAAACGCCCTTTTTAACAAAAACTTCAAGGAACTCGGTCACTCTGTTTTCCAAAGGTGTTCCAACAAAGCAAGCTTTTATATTTTGGGCAGTTGGACGCAACAAGGATGTGACACCGGAACGGCTTACGCTGCCATTTTTTGTGTGAAGCGCAGACAACAGCAAAGCAACTTTCAGCACTCTTCGACAGTTATCGCCGCTTTCTCCGATACCACAAACGCTCTCGAAATTATTGTAATGGCTGATAGCTTCCATAAAGGAGCCATCCAAGTCAACATTATCAGCAAAGAAAAAGTAATCCCAAAGATAGTCAGGAGTAAGCAGGTTCCACGCACCATAATCAAACCCAAAATGTTCAATAAACCACTTAAAGTTTGTTCTGTCTGCTTCATTGCCAGTATAGTCGCCACTGAGAAACTGGAACATCGTTCTCTGGTTAGAACTGATATCCTGGGCGATAAATTTGAGAAGATAACTGGTATAAGGGTGCATCGGGAACAGGTTTTTAAAATCTGTATCCAGCAATGAGGAATCCTTAGTTTTGATGTGGTCAACGCTATCACGCTTTACAGATGCCCAAAGCGTATCGACAACCCCATCCCACTCCTGTTGAAGATCAGTTACATGCCTGAGCGCTTGTCCCAATAGTGTAAAAGCAGTATTTTCGCCGAGGCGAAGCTGATTGGATACAAAACGGGCCTGCATAATTTTGCGGGCATTTTGGTCGGCGATCAGCTGGTTCACATCGCTGTGAGTAATCAGGAAGAAATAGAAACGAATGCGAGGGGCAGCGTGTGCAATCTCCTGTAATCCGGTTATATTATTCTGGTTGTTCTTAAAGAACTCGGTAAACTCATCCCACATCATAACTATGGCATAGAGATCATTGCCAATGCGGACATCTTCCAACCAATTAATTACCTCCTCTGGTGTGGAAGACCAGTTATAGTTCTCTTCTTCTGCAATCTGGATAACGGTATCCAGAAGGTCTATAGTGTCCTCCTGCGGGAGCTCCTCCAGGTCAGCAATCACATCTTCCGGGGCTGGATATTCTGTAAATCTCGCCTTATACTTATTAAAAGCACCAGCAAAATTGAAGGATGAATTGGGGTCCTTCAGGATAGAAAGAACCTTGTCGTAACGACTGACGGAGCCAGGGTAAATGTAGCCCCTGGAAATCAGTGCTTCACGCACCGAGGCTGTGATCGCGTTAAAGAGTTTATTTTGGCTGTCTATGCCAGCAGATGAGCTTTTATGTACGACAAGAATATTGCCCTTTGCGCGAATACCTTTTACTCGAGCCCAAAGAGCCTCCATATGATTCTGCGTAAAGTAAGGCTCCACACTTTCAAGCTGATCTTCTAGGATGTGTTTGATTGTAAAAGACGCATAGGTCTTACCTGTGCCGTATGCACCACTCATCCACTGCGGCATGTCCTTTGTCGCAGAGCTCTTTTCGAGCATTTGCACAACGCCTGTAAGAATCGTCTTAAAGCTATCATGCGGATAAAAAGACTGCCATTTATCCGGATAAACACGGTCGCTGTTACTACTGAATACCGGAATAAAGTTAGGATCAACCTTTATGTAATCCTGGTATAACCTCGTAGGCATTTGTTCTCCTCCTTATAGCAGAGCTTCTATATCTGCTGATTTCTTATCTCGGTTCAGGAAGATATTTTCCATCAGATTATTGTTAAAATCCACCTGAATATAATCTGGGTAATCGTGGGCCAAGCCCTGAAGAATAGGTCGCAGTATTTCGGCGTCCAGGCCAAAGATTAATCTTGGGCTCATGGCCTCTCTTTCATCGCTGTCATCCATCAATTCACTGAGCGTAAAGCTGTAGAGGCTATCGCTGTGTTCTGCATATAGATAAAGTGTGTACAACATTACCAGCGAATCAGGTTCCTGCCATCCATATCGAGTAATAGATGTAACTACTTTGCCTTTCATCTCACATTTACCTTGACCGATAAGCCAGCCTATCGGGGATAGGCGGATAGTTTCTTTCAGGGAACTAAGAGCATTCTTCTTGACAGTTGGCGAATAAAAATCTCCAAGAAGAATTTTCATTTCATCATTGGTAATCTCACGATTTAAATCAACCTTTCGTACATACCAGTTGATAATCGGAGAATTATAGGCGAGGTTAGTAAAGATAATCCCCCAGGTTGCTGGCATATCAACTCCTAATTCATTTAACTTCGTACCCAAAACGGTGATTGCATTATTTTCCGTGATACCCGCCTCTTTTAACCAGGTCTTGAAACCGATAATCATGTATTTTCCCATGCGATCATTTTTCCAGAATGCGTCGCCCAGTTCAAAATAAAGTTCAAGCCACTCCTGCCTAAATCCAAAATTCTGATATCTGCTAATATTTGATGCGCTCATGTTATTTCCATCTCCTGTTATACTTAGTGATTTTGCAACGATGCACCCTTTCGATGAATCCAAGCATGATTCGCAATGCCTACATCCTTTAATCTGTATGTCATTGTCAGTAATTGTCAGAGCTCCAAATGCACATTCGGCCATACATTCACGGCAATTCTCACAGTACGCAGCCTTATAAAGAGCATTTTTGAATAAGTACATGAATCGTATGCTTATTTTTGACTTAATCAATACGGGAATCGTGAGTAAAGTGGACGACTCATCCACTCTTACATCAAACTCCATTGAAAGTTCATGATAGCTTATCGAGTATGTTGTCTCACTTGTTTTAACCAAGTCACCGACAGTCGCCATCCACTTGTCCCATCGGTAATTGCCATTTTTTATGACATAAAGAATTCTGTTAGATTTCTTTATCTCGGTAATCTTATTTTCACCAATAACAATATCCTTGCCACCGACACGAGATTTCCACCCGCCACTCTCGAGATAGCGTTCTTTATCTTGCCGACTGCCAAAACTCTTTTTTGTTGAGTTATCGACAATGTTGAGTAGAGGCTTTACCTCCTCAGGATAGACATGGTTTAGTACACACTCATACCACTCGGAAGCCATTGGGCAAAGAATACAACCAACTCTGTGTGAGCCATACCGATACAGTTCATTAATAGGAAGGTTGTTCGCAAACATGTAAATAAACAGCTCTGTGGTATTCCATTCATGTATTGGGCTACAGTTCGCCTGGACAGCGTGTTTTTTACCCTCAGATACCATCGCATATCCAGCACGAGCATCACTTTCTTCAGCACGAATACCGTCAAACACCATAACCTTGAAAGGCTTATTGCTATCTGGATATTTCTCTCTGTATATATCACGCAGTTTCTGAATAGACGGCGCAGTTTTGTGAACACTACAACACCATCTTAATCGACGTGCTGGATAACCAACTTTTTGCCATGATTCTGTTGCATCAAAAGGAGCTCGCGCGGTATACCACTCTAACTGAGGCCATCTTTTTTTTGCATCATCCACAGCTCTGTAAGTTGCTTTAAATTCCATTGTGGTATCGCCATGGATAACAACGAAAGCATCATGTGGTAAAGCTCTCTGGACAATATCAAGCATTACCATAGAGTCTTTACCAGCACTAAACGCAACATAGAAAATGCTCACTTTATCTTCATATTGCTTATATGTATCGTAAACAAAGCGTAGTGTCCTTTGCACAAGACCATTCATAAGGTTTTCGTTTTTAAGAACCATTGTTTGGAGATCGACGGGTTTCAGAGAAAGGTTGCGAATAACACTTTTCATTACAGGCATGGAATATAAGCCACCCCCAACCGCTTCCGCTACCAGTTCTCCACGGTACATGTAGCGCCGACCTTCTGCCCACATAATAGGTTCCTCACAATCGGGAATATCCCATTCATATTTCTTATCCATCTCAAGAAATTTTAGTTCCTCTGCAAAAACGGGGCGAACTTCCTTAGTTACTCCTGTTATCCTTGTTGTAAGGATGTATCCGCCCGTTTCGAGATCCCATTCGTAGTTGTACATATAAATTTATCTTCCTTTAACCAATTCTCGTAGGTTTTGCTCCTCTATAAGCTCCGGCGTCGTATGCGCAAGCTTATGGCATGTCGGACATAGGAACAAGATATCGGACAATGTTATTTTTTCTCGCCTACTTATCTGTGCTATAGGCAACGTAATGTGTGCCTCCAGTAGTTCATTGGCTCGCCCGAGATAAATTTCCTCAAGATCGCAGCCACAGAGAAAGCACTTGGTTTTTCCCTGCGCAAGAACTACCTTTCTGGCATTTTTAACTATCTTATCACTTTGCTCCAAATGTTCATAATAAGAAGGTAGAAGCATCCCCATGATGTTATCTTCATAGGTGGGAAGAATAGGAAAATCTAAACAGCCTATTACCTTGATAGTATTTGCAACAGAATGCAATGTAGCCTTTCGGCTGGAATAATATTCGAAAACCCTTCTTTGACGTGCGGAACCTCGTCCAAACAATGATATTTTGAATGGATCAACAGATGCCACTCTTGACAAGCACATATTCATCCCTGAATAAGATCGAAACGCCGGGGATTCTTTAAACTCCGGAAAAAAAGGAAGTGCGCGCATACTATCACTTAATTCCTGAATAAGCTCCTTTTTTATAGTTGACGCAGTGATGTCCTTAACCTGAAAATATGTATCTACAAGAAGAATCACTTCGTCCATCGTAAGTGACGGCATACGCTTAACTTCGGCCATTCTTATTCAATCCTCAACTTTCCATTCTCATCAAAGTATATATGGTTTTCTGTATCTAAGAACGCGGGATACTTTACATTGCATAGCCCCTCTGCTTGCAGCCACTCTAACACGGCAGTCTTGGAGACGAAAGGTTCTATTGCGTGTTCCGCCTTGAGCAACTTAACCAGAAGACTATTCCAGTCGTCATCAGCATAATCATCACAAACGAAAATCGAGTGCGGCACCTCAAAGGATGACGACATCATCTTTATCGTATTGATTCCCACGGAAATTATACTAGCAATACTTTCCAACAAAAATGGGGTCCAAGGAATGTTGAGCGTTGGATACCAGCTAAAGTCCTTGATGTTTACGACTGCAAGGTATCCATTATGTGCTGCGGTTGCCTCAGTGATGTTATCGGAAATAGTCTGATACATCCCCTCATTGATTCCTATGCTTTCAAATCTCCTTAAGGTGTTTTCATCCACTCTAACGAATTCAGGCTGCATTATATCAAGAAGATACGAAAGGCTCACATAATGAACGGCATTCTGCTTGCAAAGATCAACAAAGTCATTAAGCTCGATAGTATCCATGCCTTCAAGGTGCTTAAGCAGAACAAATTTATTTGTTATTTCTCCAATATTTTCCTTTGCAATATAAGGACGGGAGAAATGGTAATCTTGGACAAACATATGCTGAAGAATACCGAACAGTTTTCCATGGCTCTGTATATCATTCCTAATCATGAACTTCGGAAAAAGATTCATAAACTCATCCTGCAAATATCTTGCGGAAACAGGAATGTCGTGAATATTCGTATCAAGATATTTTTTAATTCTATCCCGATCATCTTCAGTAATAGTCAATTTGCTTGCATGCATGAAGTAACCGTTGTCTAAGCCAATGACGTCAGGACAGCGGGGCAAAACGAAAGCCAGGTTATAGTCCTTCCAGCCGGGAAACTCCGCAAAGATTTCAGACTTGTGTAAAATGCCGGCAGCCTCCACAAAGGCATTAAGTTCATCCGCTACATTTACGTTGCGCTCCTTGGAAATGTAATCCCGGTGAGAAGCATATGGACAATTATACAGCTTCATAATCCCCTGCAAAGCATAGCGGTTCGTTATTGCGGTGCCTTTTAACACATCCTCAAGTGCTGCAAAAATTTCATAGTATGCAAGTGCCGATTTGGGGCTAGACTCAATATATGCGAAGATCTCATCAACAATGCTTCTATCTACGGTGATGTAATCTCTGTGGATATATTTGCCTCTGTCGATTAAAACGCCATAGTCCATAACTTTAGCGTCAATAGCGCGGGGAGTCATATACCCCTTTTCTCCAAAGAATTCAACTAGGTATTTTACAAACTGCCCACCGTCCGTTTGGTCTGCAATTTTATATCCGTTCTGGAAACGTTTTTTCAGAACACAGTCGCACATTTGAACGACAGTAAGCCGCTCTTTATAGGAGTAAAGTCCCGTTTCTCTGTACTGTTTTGCAGCCACAAGCATAAACAGTTCCGGAGAGAGGCTGTATTCACGTGCTCGGGATTCAAGTTCTCTTTTCAGATCAGCTGTTTCAATCAAATCCGGAAGACTGTTGACAACTTCCTCTGTGATCCTATTGTCAGTGTCAGGAAGCGCATTCTCTGTACCTTCTTTGCTGAATACGATAATTGCATTATAATTACTGTCATAATGTGCTATATTGGTGTCCAGCAAGTATGTTTTTCCTTTATCCGCAGTTCGTGTTGCGCAGTGCCAAAGAATATTTCCATATTTTACACCGATGGTCTCTATAATCTCATCTTTTAGGAGAACGTGCTCTCCATTACGATAAGCTGAAATCAAACCCAAAAGATTATATCTAATTTCTGAAAGTCGGCTGTTAATAATTTCGAAAGCCTTCTTCTCAAGCTGACGCACTCTTTCTCTGGTCAAGCCACATTGTTGAGCAATTTCCTCAAGTGTGCGACCAGAAGCACGCTCAGATAACACATCGAAAACACGAGTATTCTTACAATCGTTCTGGTCAAATGCCCTCTTACAAAGCCCGGTAAGTTCAGCTTCCCCCATCCAGGTCTGGAATGCTGTTAGTTCATTTGCAAGTACATTGACATTTCCCTCTAATATTTCCAGCTGGTTTTCAACTAAATCAGCATAATGTTCCACCGTTACACCTTGCTTCATGAGTGGTTTAAACTCCTGCGAAACGAGCCTATTTTGAAAAACGCAGTAGAGGCGCATAAAAGGAAGTAACTCGTTAGAGTAGATTGCGCAGTCCCAATTAGCCATAGCACACTTCGCAAGGTCCACAATATTTTGGTTGAATGTAATCTTATAATTGAAGTCTGCAAACATTTTGATAATACTTTCAACATATTCCCACCGATCTCCACGCAATAATTCAATGCATAACTCGTTCTCCAACACATCTGCAGCCGCTAATGTTTTAGCAAAGAAGCTTTTCTCACTTTCAGTCAGTTCATCCAGTATGTATTGATTCCCACAAAGCATTGATTCAATTATAGGCCGGACAACTTTTAACCTAACAGAAGGAACGGGGTTGAATGATGAGGCCATCTTTTGTCCTATTCCCTTATGGGAAATATACCTCAGCCCGTTTTCAATTTCCCTAATAGATTTTGCGCCAAGGCTTTTTATTTGACTTAATCTCAATGGGGTCGACAAGAGCAACTTTTTAAGAGTCTGATAGCCATTTTTTCTAAGGGCATTCAAGGACCGCAACGATAGCGAAACAGAGTATACGGTGTATAGATCTGTCTCTACCATAATATCGGCATAGTCATCAGCATTTAGGCCAAAAATATCGGCATATGTAGGTTCAGATTCCTCTGCAGTATTCTTAAGCTCAGAAGTATCATCAGTAACGTAAATTACCTGATTGACCTCTGCATCATAAATCCTAACTATAGTTTGCGCATCTAAACTCGATTTCTCACCTATCTTCTCTACCCCCTCGATTACAAGTTCTTCGTTTGGGGTAAAAAAAGCCAATCTTTCCTTAGTCTCAGTTTCTGACTTATCCAACAATATTCCAGCTTCAATAATGGATCGAAGCCTCTTAACCTCACTCTTATCACGACCGAATTGTGAACGATAAGCAACATAGTCGACCGATGTAATTTCATAAGAAAATATCTTTCCAGTAATATTACAATAGGTTAGAAAGTCCTTATATTCAATTGGCACTATATCTACAATTTTGAGATGTTGCTGTATTTCTGGTGAAGGTATCATTTCCTTTTCCTTTTTGCTTGACTATTAGAGTTCGATAGAATTAAGGCTCTACCCCAGTTTTCTTAGCTCATATAATAATGTACTATCCTTACTCATTTTTTCATGAGACGCATTTCACTCCCAAAAAATCATAACAAGGAATATTCTCGTTTCATCAAATAATATTCAACTCTTTTTCCCCTTTTCATCGGGTTTTAATAAGTTGCTTAACGTTTCAATCATTTCAGACATAAGGTCTACTATAGTTACCATATAAGGCAAGAATTGAACTTTAATAAGGATACACTTAATCCGAGTATAAGCGCCTACCTTTCTATTATACTCAAAATGCTTAAAAATACAACAAATTTCGAACCTCTTATGCTCAAAAATTTGAGCAGTAATGCACAGTGACGTTTCGAAACAAGCATTGTTTTTGTTTGGTAAACATCAAATAACAAAGTGTACAAAAAAGCAACCTGTATTCTGAATATTATTGTTGGCTGCTATCGACATATTTTTATATGGTACCTAAACGTATTGATTTTAATTGTGCGACAATCTCTTTTCCTCGATTTTTCGCCAAAAACCACTATATCTTGTGGTCTAACCCCCTCTATTTCCCTTTCAAACCACAATTCCGCATCATTATTACCGACTCAACATGCTCCGTCCCCGGAAACATATCCACCCCCCACGCCACTTTCGCCTCATACCCCATCTTCCTAAACACCGCCAAATCCCTGGCCAGCGTATCCGGGCCGCATGACACATAGACCACTTTTTCCGGTTTCATCTTAACTACCGCCTGAATAAATTCTTCCGTGCTTCCACTCCTTGGCGGATCCATAAAAACGACATCAGCATGTTCTCCATTGTCCGCCATCCTGCTCATGAACGCACCGGCATCGTTACAATAGAACTGCACATTCTTAATCCCATTAATCTTAGCATTCTGAGCTGCGTCCCGAACTGCATCGCGGTTTAATTCCACGCCGATCACCTGGCCTGCCTCCTGACTTGCCACGATCCCAATCGTACCAATACCGCAGTACGCGTCAATCACCGTTTCTTTCCCCTTAAGTGCGGCCAGCTCCATCGCTTTCCGATAGAGCACCTCTGTCTGTACCGGATTTACCTGATAAAATGATTTAGAAGAGATCCGGAAACGGAAGCCGCACAGGATGTCCTCAATATAGCCTTTGCCGTACAGCACATTCTCCCGGTCACCGAGTACCATACTGGTGTCCCTGCCGTTTACATTCTGAACAATCGTCGTAATTTCCGGATGCTTTTCTCTCAATGCCCGTACAAAATTATTCTTTGAAGGAAATACAGGAGAAGCGGTGACCAGAACGACCATAATTTCACCCGTTGTGAATCCCCGCCGTATCAAAACATGACGAAGGAGACCATATCCCGTGTCCTCATCATACGTTTTAATCTTAAATGATTTTAACATGCCTCTGATGGTTCCAATTATCTCATCCGCTTTTTGATCCTCAATCAGACAGGACTCCACGGGAACGACACGATGAGTATTCGCCTCGTACACCCCTGAGACGGGATTTCCCTTTTTATCATGGTCAAAAACAGCGTGTACCTTGTTTCTGTAATGGAAAGGATCCTTCATTCCAATAATTGGCTGCACCTTACAATAGGGCTTCAACAGTTCCTCCAGCTTTGTCTGCTTGATCTTCAGCTGTTTTTCATAAGGCATATCCAGAAGCTGACATCCGCCGCAGCGCAAAAACACAGGACATGCAGAAGTATTCTTTCTGACTGGCTGCCTGTCCGCTTTTATTCCTTCCCTGCTCTGTAAATTGGAGTTCCCGCCAGAAGCACTGTTCCGGCCTGTATCGTACTTCGGTTTCTGGCTGTCATTGCCCCATTTTCCTTTTCCGCCTGCTCTTTGCTCCTTTTTAGGCCCTTTTTTCTGATCCGACGATTTCTCCCCCGAATCCGGCTTTCGTCCCATCTTCCTGCCTGTATTGGGCACTTTATTCTTCTCCTGCCTTGAACTGCTGTCTTTTGCAGCTTTATCATCACGCTTTCCTTTTGTCGCCTTTTCTGTCACTACTCTTGGTCTTTCCGCTTTCAGCCGGTTTTCAATCATTTGATTTTGCCTTCCTTTTTCTTCTTTTATGTTCATGGCGTATTTGGCTCCCTCCAACACTTTCCGCTGCTAAACTGCCAAATATGATAACTTCCTAAATATAATATTCAGCAAAAGCCTTTCTATCGTTACAATCAATCGATAACCATTCCCTCTATAGAACTTATTATAATACAAGACGCTGTATAAAACCATCGAAAAAAACATTGCCCCGTCAATCCTGTATCAGTTACAGTTCACGGCCCATTTGTCCGTCTCCTCCGTCCGTTCTGCTTACCGTTCTGCTTACCTCTCTGCTTACACTTGCATTTTTCCCACACTCTAGTATAATAACACCAGGATTCTTATTACTCCTTTGACAGATTTCAAACAGAAAGAGGCACTCCATATGACAAATATTACTCCTGTAGAATGTGTTACCCCCATACCAGACTTTAACTTAGACCGCACCCTATATACCGGACGGCCCGCAAATCCTGCCGGGCGTCTTAATAAAGAGATACACACTTACGATCTCCTGGACAAGCTGGGAATCACCTATCAGCGTCTGGATCATGATCCGACCGCTACGATAGAAGCATGCCATGATATCGATGCGCTTTTAAACACAAATATCTGTAAAAATTTATTTCTGCGCAATGCACAGAAAAACAGTTTTTATCTTCTCATGATCCCGGGACATAAAAAATTTCGGACGGCAGTCCTGTCAAAACAAATTGGATCAGCCAGACTCTCATTTGCAGAACCGGAATTTATGGAAGAGTATCTGAACATAACGCCTGGCTCCGTCTCCGTTCTGGGCCTGATGAATGATAAAGGAAACCGTGTCCGCCTGCTGATTGACAAGGCTATTCTTGAACAGGAATTTCTCGGCTGTCATCCTTGTATCAATACGTCCAGTTTAAAAATCCGCACCTCGGACATTATCGAAATTTTCTTACCCTGCATCAATCATGCCTACACTCTGGTAGATCTGCCCGACGATCAGAATTAGAAATCCCTCCTTATAATTTCCCCCATCATACTGCCTGCTGCATCAAAAATGGCCGCGTTTTCAACGCAGCCATTTTTTCTTATCCTTATTCCAATCCCCTTTTCATTTCTCTTCTTCTCGCCTACTCCTCATACCAGGCAATCCGATTTTTCCCCTCCTGTTTCGCCCGGTACATGGCCTGATCGGCTTTGGAAAACAGTTCCTGATACTCTTCGTCCGGCTCCCCGGTGCTTGCGGCGATTCCGATACTCACAGAAATCCGGTGTTCACCTTCCTTCGTAAAATCCGCTGTGCCGTTTAAAAGCTTCATCGCCCTCGTTTTCGTCTCGCCGCACTCGGAATAGACCACGAATTCATCGCCT
Source organism: Hungatella hominis (assembly GCF_014288005.1). NCBI lineage: Bacteria > Bacillati > Bacillota > Clostridia > Lachnospirales > Lachnospiraceae > Hungatella > Hungatella hominis. The sequence continues at coordinate 140,146 of NZ_JACOPB010000001.1, read as the reverse complement.
CCCACCCGGCCAATCAAATCGGAATCCCGGAAAATTTCACGCAGCAGTTCTCCGATTTTAACGAGAATCTTATCCCCGGCCGGATGGCCGTACTGGTCATTCACATCCTTGAAATTATCGATATCAATCATGTATAAACAGCCGCGGCTGCCTCTTTTTAAGGTTTCTTCCATCATATATTCAAATGCCGTCTTATTATACACGCCGGTTAAACCGTCTCTGGTGGACTGGAAGAGAAGCTGTTCCTCCCGCTCCTTCTGTTTGGTGATATCATCCAGTTTTCCGATCAGACAAACAGGCGTGTCCGCCCCATCGTACTCTGCCCTGACGTGACAGATACACCAGCGGTATTCTTCCATATTCGCTTTCATACGAAACTCAAAGCATCTGTTTTCGCCCTGCGCCGGCGGACGCTTCACGTATTTCTCCAGCACGCTCTTTAAGAGTGGAATCTCTATCTGACCGGAAGCGTTCGGTGTAAATAGAATCGCTCCATCCCGGTATCGATACTCAAACAGGATCGTATCGGCAAACTCCCCCAGTCTCCGGTACAATGCATCCCGCACCTCCTGCCCGTCCTGCTCCTGGCCACACTCCTGCATTATCTCCTTTTCCCTTCTCACCGGATAAGAAATCACAATCATTACGGCCATTGCCGCCAAAGATACTACAAACACAGCCGCAATCAAGCCGCCTGCCGCCCCTCCGGACTGCATTCGGCAGAAGCCAAACATTCCCGCCATAATCAGGATATAGATCAGGCCGCATAAAAAAGCCCAGTTTTTCCAGGACCATTTATCCTTCCTCTTTTTTAAATATTCTGTCATCGGACATCCTCTCGCCCTATAGGCACGCACTTTCTTTTATCATTCTCTTTCGTTTTTCTAACTTATATAATAACGCTTTTTATCCGTATATGCAACCGATTTTTCTGCCATTATTACGCATATAAAACGGAATGTTGGGAAAGATTATCCTTTATGATTAACCATAGAGGTGATAAGAATGAATGAACAGTTTGTCAGAAACAGAATTACAGAGCTCCGTTTGAAAAAGGATGTCTCGGAATACCAGATGAGTCTGGATCTTGGTAAAAATAAGAGTTACATTCAGGGTATTTCCTCTGGCCGCTCCATGCCTTCCATGAAACAATTCTTCGAAATATGCGATTACCTGGAAATTACGCCGCTGGAATTCTTTGATACCGAAATGGCGGAACCGCCACAGTTCCGCAGGGCCGTGGAGTTGCTGAAAGAACTGGATCAAGAGGATTGGGAAGCGATTATTCCGCTTCTGATGCGGCTTCGTAAAGAAATAACCCAAAAACAGGCGGAACCATAGCGATCGTGAATTCCCGTCAGGAAGACGATGAAAATCTATTTTTCACCGCCCCTGACAGGATCCACACCGCATGGCTCCGCCTTATATCGTTTATATGCTTTTTTATTTACGCCTGCTTATACCGCCCTCGTATTTTCCTTCAGCCATTCAGCCTCTTCCGCTGTCAAATACGGGGATATCTTCTCATATACTGCGCTGTGGTAGCTGTTTAAGAGTTCCACATCCCGCTCGTTCATCAGGGATTTATCGAGTGCTTCCAAATCAATCGGCACAAAAGTCAGAAACTCAAATTCCATAAACTGGCCGTATTCGTTCTTCTCTGCCTTCTTACAGACAATAAGATTTTCCGTACGTACGCCGTGGCTGCCTTCAATATATATGCCCGGCTCGTCTGAAGTCACCATGCCTTCTTCCAGTACACAGTTGTCCTGGCGCTCCGGCACCATACGCCAGCGAATACCGTTGGGGCGTTCGTGAACATTTAACAGGTAACCTACCCCATGGCCGGTTCCGTGGTCAAAGTTCAGCCCTCTGCTCCAGAGCGGCTCTCTCGCCACATAATCCAGGGTAAGTCCTCTGCACCCATATAAGAACTTTACAGCGGCCAGACGCAGCATACTGATGACGCTCAGGGTAAAATGTTCCCGTTCTGCTTCCGTCGTCTCCCCCAGGGAGATCGTTCTCGTCACATCGGTTGTTCCCTCATAATACTGTCCGCCGGAATCTACCAGATAGAGTCCTTTTGGCTCCAGAGTCGCATTGCTCTCCGGCGTCGCGGAATAGTGGCACATCGCCGCATTTGCCCCATAAGCGGATATGGTATGGAACGAAAGCCCCAGATTCCCCTCCTGCTCTGCGCGCAGATTATCCAGGTAATGCTCCGCGTCAAGCTCGGTGATCGTCTGCTTTCCAATATTCTTTTTCAGCCAGCAGATAAACTTTACCATAGCCACACCATCTTTGATATGGGCCTTCTTCATATTTTCGATCTCAACCGGATTTTTGACTGCTTTGGCCGGAGCGGTCGGATTCATACGGTCAACAACTGCATTGGATTCATCCAGATTGCTGATGATCGCATAGTTGGTCTTCGCTGTCTCCAGAAGCACCTTTTGGCCCTTTAACTGGCTCACCGCATCGTAAATATCATTGTACGGCCGCACGGTAACGCCCAGCTCTTTTAAATAGGATTTCACTTCGCTGTCCAGAACCGCCTCATTGATAAATAAATAGAACCGTTCCATCGTCACCAATGCATAGGAAAGGACTACCGGATTGCAGACGACGTCATTTCCACGGATATTTAACAGCCACACGATATCATCAAGCGTGGTGAGGACGTGGACCGTGGTCTTCTCCTTCTTCATCGCTTCCCTTAAATCAGCAATCTTATCCGCTGCTGATTTGCCCGCGTAGTTTTCTTTTAAAATCCAGACCGGTTCAGCAGATAACGCCGGACGGTCTTCCCAGATGAGATCCACCAGGTCTTCCTTCCAGGAAAATTTCACGTGCTTGTCTTCCAGAAGTTCTTCCAGCTTCTCTCCCAGCTGGCTGTTGACGACACGGCCGTCGAAACCCAGGGTTCCGTTCTGAGGCATAACCTCTGCCAGATACTCTTCCTCGGTCGGAACGCCCTCCTGACCCGATTTCATGAGGAGCACGCCGGTTCCCTCCAGCTGCTTCGCCGCCTGTACGAAATACCGGCCGTCGGTCCAGAGTCTCGCCTCTGTCTGCGTGATAATCGCCGTACCGGCGGACCCTGTAAAACCAGTTATAAATTTCCTGCATTTAAAATAATCGCCCACGTATTCCGACTCATGAAAATCGGAGGTTGGAATCATGTAAGCGTCAATCTGGCGCTCCGCCATCAGGCTTCGTAATGCTGCAATTCTCTCTTGAATCATAACCTTTCGTCTCCTTTTGCTTCATAATAATTCTCGATTGCCGCCGTTATGCCCTCGCTGTAAGTCGGATGGGCCCTCATGGCAAGCATGAGCTGATCCGCTGTCAGGCCATTTGCGATAGCAGTCGCCATCTCACTGATCATATCAGTGGCCCGCGGACAGACGATCTGAGCGCCGACAATGGTTCCGGAATATTCCTCAAAAATCAGATGAATAAATCCGCTCTGTTCTCTGGTAATGATGGATTTGCCATTACCGCTCATGGAGTAGCGCCCGCAGCGCACCTTCATGTTATGGGCCTTCGCTTCTTCCACCGTAATTCCGACGGAAGCAATCTCCGGCTCGGTATAAATACATCCCGGCACGACCGGAAGTTCCACAAACATGCCATTCGGAACCACGGAAAGCCGTATGGTGTGATGCACGCCCGCGATCTTTTCAACCACATAAGTACCCTCGGCCGCCGCCACATGAGCCAGCATCTTGCCGGCCGTCACATCGCCGATGGCGTAAATGCCGGGTTCACTGGTCCTGAACTCCGAATCCGTCTTAAGACATCCGTCTTCCATGGCAAGGCTGACATCCCGTCCAAAAAGTCCGTCCAGATTCGGCTTTCGGCCTGCTGCCAGGAGAATCTGGCCGGAACGGATCGTCCGCACCTCTCCATCCGCCTCATAAACGCAGATGAGTCCCTGTTCCTCCTCGCGGATTTCCAGGACCTTTGCCTCACACTGGACAGCGATTCCTTTCCGTCTCAGTTCATTTTCCAGGACCTCGGAAACCTCATTGTCCATAGGTCCCAGTAAATGCTCCCGGCTTTCGATAATCGTCACATGGGAGCACAGCGCCTGGAATATCGTTGCGAATTCCACTCCGATCACGCCGCCGCCAATAATCGTGAGACGATCGTAATTCCAGGTATCAGAAGCCAGCAGCCGGTCACTCGTCAGAACGCCCAGCAGCATCGCTCCCGGAATATCCGGTATCACCGGTTTTGCCCCCGTTGCGATGATGATGTGATCTGCCTCGTAATAATCTTTACCTGAAGGACTGTTGACCTCTACGGTCCGTCCCCGGCGGATCGTCGCCGTTCCCTCGATATAGTCGACCCCCGCATTTTCAATCGATTCCCGAACTTCCTTCCGGTACTCTTTTACAGAACGTTTCTTATAGTCCTGCATTTTCTTAAAGTCAAAAGAAATGAAATCAGCCGATACTCCAAATACATCACAGCTCTGAAACGCCGCAAACATACTGGAGGCATGAAGCAGAGCCTTCGTCGGAATACACCCCTTATTGACACAGGTCCCGCCCAGTTTTTCCTTCTCTGCAATTGCAGTCTTAAGCCCCAGCCCTGCTGCCTTAAACGCAGCCGTATAACCGCCGGGCCCGCCGCCTATGATAAAGATATCATAATGTTTTGCCATGCTACTTATTTCCTTCCCTGTATAGTATCATAAAAGTAATGCCACACACCCTTATAACCGGATCAGCCCAAAATGCACACAGGCATTGCGGATTCCATCCGAATTCACGGCATCAGTCACATAATCCGCGGCTTCCTTAAGCTCTTCCATGGCGTTTCCCATGGCGATTCCGATGCCTGCCGTCTTCACGATATCGTAATCGTTCATGCTGTCCCCAAAGGCCACCGTACTGGAAAGAGGGATATTAAAATAGTCGCAGAGGCGGATCAGCCCCATAGCCTTGCTGGCTGTCTTCTCCACCACATCCGCGCCCCGTTTTTCCGCGAACATGTGCACATTTACCTCGGGAAACCGGGCCCCCATGGCTTTTGCGCCCTTTTCATCTCCAATGTATGCCATTGTCCTGACATCCAAATCAGGAAGCTTCCACGGGTCCGCAAACCGGCGTCCGCATTCTCCCCACAGATCCGTATCGTGACGGTTCACCACTTCCGGATGCACGTAGTAATCATACCCGCCCACACTGGCTCCCACGCTGCAGGCTGCATCATTCTGTGCATAGGCAATGATCTGCCTCATCAGTTCCTTATCAAACAGATGCTCGTAAATAATCGTGTCCCCCACCGTAATCTTCGTTCCATTCAAATGAATGATGGCATCCGGCCTGATCTGTTCCTTTAACACAATGCTGAAGCTGGAATCCATATCACGGCCGGTGGCCAGCACAATGGTGTAATTCTCCCGGAGCCGTTCCAGGGTCTCCATGGCGCTGTCCGGTATCGTCCAGTCCTTATGGTCCAAAAGTGTCATATCTACATCAAAACTCACGATCGGTTTCATATTCTTTCTCACCTGTCTTTTCTCCATGAATCATATCGTCCTTACCATCATATCTTAAAATATAAAATATTTCAACAAATATACTTTTCAAATCGCAAACTTTCTGCTATAATACCATAGTGACCAGAAACGGAGTATGGCGTAGCTTGGTAGCGCGCTCGGCTGGGGGCCGAGAGGTCGCAGGTTCAAATCCTGTTACTCCGATTCACACAGAAGTGTTGGATTGTCTTTATTTATAAGGCTTCTGACACTTTTTTTATTATCCAAAAACGCCTTATTTTTTGAAGACAGTTGAAGACAATTATTACTTCTATAGATATTTAAGCGTCATTTCTTTGGTCGTATGGCCTAACCACCTTCTGATCTCATCCAATTTCCTTTTATAAACAGCAGACCTGGCAAGCCTGCATCTCTAGGCAATTGGGGAATCTCAGAAGTTCCACTCATTCTGACTCATTGCTAATCTCCTGCATATAAGCCAGAGAACCTATGCTGATTATGAGCTTGGCAAAACAAATCTGGGCATTCTGACCAGGCCAAAAATCATAGCAGAAATTATCTCTTTCCTTCTTGATAATACAGATAATCCGTTCAAAAAGGGGCTGTAAAAAATGGAATTGATCTAATTCCATTTTTCCACAGCCCTTCCATTTTTATAAACATGCAGGAGAACAGCCATAAAGAGCGTATATTTCCCCTTATCCCAACAAAAGTATGCTGTTTCTTTTTTAAGCTACTTCCCTTAGCCTCTTCTGTTTATTTGAAAATGAAGTATCACTTATACTTATATAAATCTTTTTTTCTAACCCTACGAACTACCTTTTTTCTTCTTATAAAAATTTTTATATCGTTAATTAGTTCAATAATTGCTACTACTATAAAAATAATCGCCAAGATAAACAAAATAACAGCGCCTATTCCAACAAAATATAGAGTAAGCCTATTATTCATGCCAAAATATACTACACTGGCATATGTAAATAGAGCGTATGCTATATAAATAATAGGAAGTACTGTCGAGAACTTCTCTGTTGTACTCTTAGCTATAAATTTTTCAATATAATTCGGTTCTATATACCCAATTTCACTTCTCAATTTTTGATTATTGTGCTTAATATCTTTGTAAAACTTTTCATAGGCAGCTACAGTACCTTTATGATCTATCAGTGATTCTTCGAGCTTACTAAATAGTTTTTTGGTTTCTCCTGTAACATACTTATCATAAGCTTTTATTCTAGTCTTTACCTGGCTCACATAATTATCATAGGCCGTACACGTAAAATTAAGTTTTTCCCCCCATACAAGAGCTGGATAATAGAATTTATTATAGGATATCTCGAGTTTATTCGTTGAACGTTTTTTATATATCTCATAATGCGTTATTATGAATGTTAATGATGCAGTTATTATTGATACTATAATATTTCCGAATATTTCCATAGTAACTCTCCAATTACAGCGGTAATCCTGCTGCTTATCCATTGTATATTAAAAAGATTTATATGACCCCCGGTAAAAGTGCCCAATGGTTCTAATCCATATGATGAATTGTACCATTTTATTTCCCGCTAAGCTCCCTGATCAAATCATTCAGGGTGCATACCCGTCCATTTTGATCCTCCAGCGAATACGTCTCCTGGTTGGCCTTCTTCGAGAAAAATTTAATCAGCTCCTCGAGGCTGTTCAGCAGAACGCCTTCCACCTCACACTTATGCCAGAATACGCCGGACTTATTCACCGTAAGAAACGCCTCCTCGTATAAGGTATTGCTGAGCGGCGTGCAGGAAAACCCGCACATTTTATCTTCTGTGATGCTCTCTGCCAGATCTTTATTTACGATCTCACCGTTTGTCCCAGTACAGAATTGGTAAAGCTTATCTGTAATCTCCGGAAACCATTCTTCTTCCCAGAATTTCTTAAATTCCCCGCACTCTTTTTTTCTCTTTCTGTTTGCTATATAATATGTAGTTGACATTGGTTTCCTCCCACATTTTATTTCACTGCATATGACAATCCATTAACCCGTTTATAGATTGAAAAACTGCCTGGTATTTCTAAGCGCTGCCTGCTCCACGGCTTCAACGTCTGTATTTTTGACTGCGGCAATTTTTTCTGCCACATATTTTATATTTACCGGAACATTTCGCCGCGGCAGCCCCTTGATATTCAGCGGTGTCAAATAGGGCGCGTCCGTTTCGATCATCAGCCGGTCGAGGGGGATGCTTTTGACGGCCTCCACTACCTCCCTGTTCCTCCTGTCATCACAGATCCAGCCTGTGATTCCGATATAACATCCCAGCTGTAAATACCGGTATGCCGTTCCCCTTGAACCGGTAAAACAATGCACAACGCTTCTCCGGCACAGCTCCTGATGCTGTTTCATCAATTTTATAAAGTCCTGTTCCGCGCTCCGCTCGTGAAGAAAAAGCGGCAGTTCCAGGCTCTCGGCAATGTCGAGAATATCCGAAAAACACCGTTTCTGATTTTCCTTAGTGGAGAACATTCTGTCGTAATCCAGGCCAGCCTCCCCCACAGCGGCCACGATTCCGCGGTTGCGCTGAATCAGCTCCAACAGCTGTTTCTTATAATTCTCGTCCCATCGGTCAGCATTGTGCGGGTGAATTCCGCAGGTGCACCATGCATGCTCAAATCTGCTTTTTTTCAGATAATCGACCGCCGCGCGGTCTGATTTTAGATCCGTTCCCGTCACGATAAAGCCGACACCGGCTGCAAACGAATCGGCTGCAACCGTTTCCCGGTCTGAATCGAACTGCTTTCCCATCAAATTTAATCCTATATCAATATATTTTAACTCCATATCGTTCCTTTCGGGAATGATGCGGCATCATTCCAATCCTTATCTTTTCGTCAGAGGAAAGCAAAGCTCCAGGCTCTCCAGCTTCTGATTCAGCAGCTCCATACTTTCCACTTCGCTACTCGGCAGGCGGTTACTTCCATATGTATGTTCCGCCCCCATCTTTTTATACGCAAATAATCCCAGCCGGAATTCTCGTAAAACTTCAACAAGCCCGTTCCATCTCATTCACACACAAATCAAGTGAGCGAAATTGTATTTCATATAGTTTTTACCTCATATTTTTAAATGGTTCATCACTGCCGCATTCCTGGCTCAGCGGAAACAGTTCCTGTTCAATCATCTCTTTAAATGAAACATAATAATTTTCAAAGCATTCAAAACACGCCGCATTCTTCGTGCAGTGAAGGCATTCAAAGGATTTCAGTGAGCCATATTTGTTCAATATAAAGCAGCACAGCTGATGGTATGCGCCGCCTAACAGCCAGGTATTGACCCGGAGCAAATCACGCAGGATCTCCTCCTTTGCCTCAATATCCGCAGGCGTATAAAGGGGTATAAAGATACTCGGATGAATATAACTGTTGGATCCGCTCTCCACCTGGTCGATTTTAGCCATCTTCTCATCATCAGTAATCCGGCCTAAGCCATGATCTTTTGCGATATCCCTCTTGCTGATAATCGTAAAATCACCTTTAAACGCATATTTCTTATAAAGATCGTCGTATCGGTTATTCTTTTTATCATTCATGTACAGCAGAACGGATATATAATTCTCAGCGTTAATCAAATTAAACATGTCAAAAAACGCTTCCACGGAGTTCCTGGTATTTCTCCTGACAGGCAGGAAGCCGAAGCAATCCACGTCTACATTGTTCTCTCTCAGATATTTCATATTTGCCTGGAAATTATCTTTTATTAAATAAAACAGCAGATAAATTTCCTCCCTCAGCACATCCGGATACAGCTTCGCCGTCTTCATAACTGCAAAATCCAGATAGTTCATCAGGTTATATTCATCATAAAATACCGGATTAAAAACGTGCATGGAATCCTCCTGTTGTGGACCATATGGTTAATTATACCATAAATATCCATTTTATGGTTACAAAAATGTGCGGTAATGTATAAAAGCGTGCACAAATGTTATTTTTACGCCCTGAAACTGTTCCCTCACCCTATATTATCTGCCGCCTGTACGAAAATATAGCGTCAAATTATGTAAAATAGGAATCGACAATTCAAAAAAAATGCATATACTGTACTAACTAACGTTCATGAGGTGACACATGCCAGGCGGATGGTCTTATCAGTCATATCTTACGCCATATGACTCCTTCATATTTTTTAATGCAATCGGAAGACATAACGATTTCTTCTATACTCCCATAGCCGTAGCAACGCAGGTAGTAAATGGAACCAATTACAAATTCATGACAATCGCAGAACCGCAGACAGAAGATTTAAACCCACAGTTTGCTGTCGTAGATATTTATCAGCCACTAAACGGTGAACCGTATGTGACCAGTATAACCATGCTCTAGTTTTTCATAACTGGAGCATTCCTCTTATCCTGAATGGTATACTCAGAACCACCAGAATAAAAAATGCCGGAGTCCTCTAAAAAAGGATTTCCGGTATTTTTTCACATTGCAATTTCAGTCAAATTCTCTTTCACAATCCGTATATCTTATCCTCTCACTACACATCCTAACCAGGAGGTGATGAACATGTCCTATATTGCTCCCGCCGTCCAGGCCAAATTCGAGACGCTTTCCATCGATTTGAAAAATGAAATCCTGGAACGGAACGTGCAGATTAACACGATCTACGATCTTATCAACGTTCTGCAGGAAATCGTGAACGAAGGTCAGTAATCATGTGATCCGCACCCAGAATCCGGACCGGAACCCGATAAGCATTCATCGGCTCCGGTTCGGATTTTTTTATACATCTGTTCTGTCAAATCCATCTCAAAAACAGCACAAAACAGGAGGCCAAAAAGCTTTATAAATCCATCTTGACATTACACAATATGTAACGTTATAATAATAGTAATATATACTGCAAAAAAACATCTATACAGATGGAAAAACGACACCGCCCCGCCCCATCGGAAGATTCTGTTCTTTCGGTCTGCAAAAAGCGGTCTGCCGTAAAGGAGGATCTTATGTCAGAACGGAAAATGATAACACTGGCTACCCGGAAACAAATGGATATCTATATGAACCCGCAGCGTCAGCGCCTTCTAAAGGCCCTGGAGGTAAACGGTAAGCCCATGACCCCCAAGCAGCTGTCGAATGTCTTAAAGATATCGGCCTCTTCCGTCTCGCTCCATATCAGGAAGCTGGAGGAACTGGGCCTGCTGGAGCTGGACCACACGGAATCCATCCATGGAATCCAGGCGAAATACTACAAAAAGCTTCCGGTCTCCGTCTCCATAGGCGGGAATCTGGATGATGATTTAAGGGAAGAGCGCTTCTATCTGTCGGATTATATCATGACGGAACTCTGGAATGGTTTTAAAGACCGTCTAAAGCGGGCGAAAGATAAGTCTGATGTGATGACGACCGGAGATTTTTCCAGCGGAGTCGTCCATTTATCGAAAAAAGATGCGGAGGAGCTGTACCACTTAATCCTGGATTTCACCGATGCACACTCGGTTCCGGGCGAAGACACGATTCCCTGGGAATTTGGCCTGGTAGCATATCCCCACAGTCCAATTCCGGAAGAAAAGGAGGAGCAGCCATCATGAAACGAAGCCACATCCTGTTATTTGGGGCCAATGCCTTCGGTACCGGACTTCTCGCGCCGGTACTCTCCCTCGTGCTGTTAAGTCACGGCGCCACCCTGGAAAACCTGTCGCTGTGCATCGGAATCTTTGCCGTCATGGTCGTCGTGCTGGAACTCCCCAGCGGAATTATGGCGGATTTGATCGGAAGGAAACAAATTTTCTTACTGTCTGCCTGTTTCATGATGGCAAACTACGTCCTGCTTATGTTCAGCAGCCATTTCTTCATGCTGGCCGCCGCGTGTGCCATGCAGGGTATCGGCCGTGCTTTCAGCTCCGGCTCCATCGAGGCACTGGAGATCGAGGCGTATCTCCGGGAGCAGGAGGGCCGGAATCTGGAAAAGATCAACAGCACCATGGCTGTCATCGACAGTGTCGGCCTGGCTCTCGGATCCATTACCGGCGGTATCCTGGGATTTCTGGACGGCTCCTATAATCTTCTCTTGATCCTGGCTCTGGCCATACAGACGCTCATCCTGTTTCTGGCCGCCTGCTTTGTGAAGGAGCCTGCCCGTGAAAGGAGTCCCCTTTCCCCAGCACTCCAGTTTAAGGAGCAGCTCCGGGGCCTGTATCACTCCCTCCGAAACAGCCTTTCGGTCATCACCATTGTTCTGATGTCTGCCGCCTACGGGCTGCTTCTCTGTACCGTAGAAGTCTACTGGCAGCCGACGCTCAAGACATTTCTCCCTGAACAACTGGGATGGATCTTCGGTGTGGTCACCTGCCTGGGCTACTTAGGCGTCACCATCGGCAGTAAAGCGGCCGAGGCAGCCATGCAGTCCAAAAAAGCAGTGCTCACACCACAAAAGAGTTGGCGTACATACTGGTTCCTGCGTTTTCTTCTCGTGTTAAGCGTCGCCGCCCTGGGATTTACCCACCGGGTCTGGCTGTTTCTGGCCCTCTTCGTCCTGGTCTACATTGTGTTGGGCGCCGGGAATCTGATTGAAAATACAATCTTTCATGAGGCCGTCGGCAATGACCAGCGCGCAAGCATGATGTCGGTTCTCTCCCTGTCCCTGCGGGCTGGAGGGCTGGCCGCCTCCGTACTGGGAAGTCTGATCGTAAGCGGCCTTTCCCTGTCGTATGTCTGGCTTCTGTTCCCTCTGTTTTCAGCCCTCACCATTGGCGGAATCATGATTTTCCACTACCGGGCCGTAACGCGCTGCCACGCCGCCGAAGCTGGCTGTTAAACCTACATCACCCCGGTTTCCTCCAGCTTGCGCTCGAAGAAATCGTTCATCCTGATCACCTGTTTTCGCAGAACCACGCCCACAAACAGGGAGATGGGCAGATATAAGAGGACCTTTGCCATATCCTCACGGTAGGCATTTCCGTAGATACCGCCGACGCACTCCCTCATGGCATTAATGGCGTGTGTAAACGGCAGCATCGGATTGACCATACGGAAGAAATGCGGCGTCACCTCGATCGGGAAGGTACCCCCTGCCCCGGCCACCTGAATAACGAGCAGGACGACCGCCAGGGCCTTCCCCACATCGCCGAAGGAGATGGTGAGCGTGTAGATGATATTGACAAACACCACGCTCGCCAGAACCGCCGCCAGCACGAATTTCGCCGGCTCCAGGCACTGGATCTTCAGCAGGTAGAGGTCTCCCAGCGACACGATTAGCGCCTGCGCCACACCGAACACCATAAAGATGAAGTACCTTCCAAAGTATTTTTCATACGCCTTTCCGCCATGAATTTTCTCGTCCTCCACGACGCGGCATTTCAAAACAGCCACCAGGACCAGGCCGCCCACCCATATGGCGAGAATCGTGTAAAACGGAGTCATGGCCGAACCGTAATTTTCAATGGGATATATCTGATTCTCCTCCAGATTCACCGGGGATGACAGGAAATCCCCCATGGTCTCCGGATCATTTTTCATGATCTCCACAATCTTGGCCAGCCGCTCGCTCTCCTCCACGGATTCCACCTCATCGATGATGCGGTCCAGTTTTTCCTCACCGGCCGCGATCATGGACGCAGTCTGGTCCAGCGTCTCGATCAGACTGTCAAAGGAACCCGTGGTCTGAGTCAAGGTGCCGTCAATCTGCGGCAGAAGCCCGTTAATACCGACGGCGTAATCGGACGCGGCGGAAATGCTGTCATAAAGACTGTCCAGTCCTGCCGTCAGGGCCGGTTTCACCTGGCTGTGATACTGATCCGTAATCCGCGCCCCCTGATCCATCATCTCCTCCAGTGATTTCCTGATCTCCTGTCTGGCGTCCTCCGGAAGCTTCCCCGTCCTTAAGGCCGTGTCCTCCGCCGTCTCTATCATATGTATCATATTTTTCTGCCTGTCGATCTGGCTGGTAATCATATCGGACAGCACGCCCAGAACCTTTCCCGGTCCGGGAATCTTCTCCTTTAAATTGTTCACCAGATCATAAAGCTTCTGGTTCACATTCAGCAGTGTATTTAATACGTCAGAGGCCTTGTTTAATTCCCCTGCTGCCGCGTTCGTATCGCGGTCCCAGCGGTCAATGGCATCGCGGACCGAGCGGTCCACAGAGTCCATCAGGCCATCTTCGATGTCCAGCACATTTCCCACGCTGTCTGTCATGGTGTCGGACAAATCCTCTGAGGTGCGGATGAGACGGCTGGCCTCCGCTCCCGTGTCCTGCCCCGACTTAAGCAGCTCTTTGGAATCCGGAAGCATTGCCTGAACACTGCTTAAAAGACCTTTTCCTGCAGTCAGAGACGACTTTAATGCGCCGACCGAGCTGCCCATCAAAACCAGGTCATTTCTGGCATCCTTCATGGAGGACACCATCTCATCCGCCAGATCCTCCTTCTTCCCTTCCACCGTACCGTAGGTGACGTGAAATGCCTTTCCCAGAGCTTCAGAGGAAGCGCTGATCAGGGATTCATTCACCTGCTGCTGGATGGTGCTGACGCCCTTATCCGTTATTTTCGTGGCAATTGCATTTTTCTTTTCATTCACATAGTACTGAAGCGTCGGCTTCTGAACGTTCGATGTAAAGATGCTGGCCGTCTTCTCGCTGAAGTCCTCCGGAATGATGACACAGGCGTAATAACGGCCCGCCTTCACGCCCTCCACCGCCTGTTCCTCATCCACAAACTGCCATCCAATCTGATCATTTTCATGGAGATTGGAAATAATCATGTCACCGATATTTACGGTGGTGTCCAGCTGTTCGATCCGTGTCCCCTGATCCAGACTGGCCACAGCCACCCGGAGCCCCTTCGTATTACCGTAAGGATCCCAGTTCGCCGCGATGTTGAACCAGGCATACAGCGACGGCAGTATCATAATTCCCAGCGCTACGATAACCGCCACCGGATTTTTTCCTATGTTCTTTATATCTCTGAGAAATATGGCCCATATCTGCTTCATCTTTCCAAGCCTCCTTGTTTTGCCCTGAAGTGTGTTTAGAAGTGTGTTTATCTTTTTAAACGTAATGGATTATAGCGGTGTGGAAATTAAAAGTCAATAGGCAGATTGGGGGATGTGTCGTATTCCGTTACCATTCACGGACCAGACAGGGCAGACGGGGCCATGAATGGTAACCGTATTCCTGTTTCAGAAGAAAATCGCAGGAGAAAAAAAGAATCCCCGCCGCACATTCCGATCTGTGCAGCGGAGATTCTTTTCTCTGCTTTTTTCTCTGCTTTTTATTTCTGTTTATGTATCATTTTTCTTTTTATTCTATTCGTTCTAACGCTGTTTTTCTTCCGTAGTCACACCGTGAATCAGAGCGTGTTTGAAAAGTGCTCTAACGCATCATCATGAAAGGAAAATTCTGTCCGTTCATACCGCTGTTCTGATTTCCGCCGCAGCTCTGACTGTTGATGCAGTTCTGGTTGCCGGAGCAGCTCTGACCGAAGCCGCAGGATCCGTTGTCTGCACAACCCTGACCGTAGCCGCAGGATCCGTTGTCCGCACAGCCCTGGCCGTAACCGCAGGATCCGTTACCCGCTAAGTTCTGACCGAGACCGCAGCCCAAGCTGGTTCTGCTGCCCGTACCCGCGCCCAGCTGACTTAACATATTTGCCAAATTGCCGGTCTGTCCGCTGCAGTTAGTCATATAACTATTCATACCATTGCCGCCTCCAACTACCTGAAAGGTCGCTGCGTGAGCCGTCATCGGTACACTGGCGATACTCAGTGCGGTTGCTGCTGCCAGAACATATAATGGTAACTTTCTCATGATAAAGTCCTCCTTGTATATTACAAAATTGTTACATTTCTGTTACAAAGCGTATCATAACATACCAGTATTGCTTTATCACTAGGAGAAAAATGGCAATTACCCGCTTACTCTGCCAGCTCCAGTTCATCCATGGCGAGCTTTAAGGCTCCCATGATTCCCTGATTGTCATTCAGGCTTGGAAGAACGATGTAGCTGTCCAAATCCTCCAGTTCCTTTGTCTGGATATAGCCGTTTAGCTGGCGCTTCACTTCTTCTCTCACCAACGGCATCATGTGCTCCTGATGCATAACGCCTCCGCCCAGAATGATTCTCTGAGGAGACAGGATCACGATATAATCCACGATGGCCTGGCCGATGTAGAAGGCCTCCATCTCCCATACTTCCTTCCTGTCTGCAAGCTCGATTCCTTTCTTGCCCCAGCGCTCTTCAATGGCTGGTCCCGCAGCCAGTCCTTCCAGACAGTTTCTGTGATACGGGCATTTTCCCGCATACGTGTCGTCCGGATGCTTCGCTAAAAGCACATGGCCGCCTTCCGGATGAAGCATGCCGTGGAGCAGCTTTCCGTTGGAAATGATTCCGGCGCCCACTCCGGTTCCGATGGTAAAGTACACGCTGTTTTCCAGCCCCTTTGTGATGCCCCAGGTCGCCTCACCCAGCGCAGAACCATTCACATCCGTGTCGAAGCCAACCGGTACACCCAGCGCCTCCTGGAACGCGCCTACTATATTATAATTGGCCCATTTCAGCTTTGGTGTCGTGGTAATGTATCCGTAGGTCTCCGACTTTCTGTTTAAATCGATGGGACCGAAACAGCCGATTCCCAGCGCTTCGATCTCCTTGTCCTTAAAATATGCAATCAGCTTCGGCATCGTAATCTCCGGTGTCTCCGTCGGAATCGAAACCCGCTCAAAAATATCACCCTGTTCGTTGCCGATGGCGCAAACCATCTTAGTCCCGCCTGCCTCTAATGCTCCAAGTCTCATCTCATTACTCCTCCTGTCTGTATTCTTCCTTTATCTGAATCCCGATGTGCCGCAGCTTCCTACAGAGTCCCTGACTCCGGATTGGAACAGATCACCGACATCTTTCCTTCAAATCTCAATTCTCCAGCTCCTGCCGGAACGATAAAATGCTGTCCCGTTTCCAGCGGAATTCCGTTTACATAGCCTTTGCCGCTGATCACGCTGACATTGGCAAAAAACCGGCTGAATTCCCTGGTAAACACGCCGTCAATCTCATACTTGTCCACAGAATAGAACGGACACGTAATGAGGTGCGTGTGCACAGCCCCCGGTATTTTTTCCGTAAAGGTGTCACAGGAGGCCTCTTTAAACGGCGCCTCAATGGTCGCAATGCTCTGTTCCACGTGCAGCTGCCTCGGTTTTCCATCGGACAGTCTGTCATAGTCGTAGACACGGTATGTAATATCACTGCTCTGCTGGGTCTCCAGAATCAGAGTCCCGCCCTTGATGGCATGGACGCATCCCGGATTGATCTGGAAGAAGTCGCCCTTCTTCACCGGGACCTTGCGGATAAATTCGTCCCACTGATGGCCGCGGATCATGGCTTCCATCTCCTCATGGCTCCCTGCATGGTGGCCGATGACAATCTCCGTCCCCGGGTCACAGTCCAGAATATACCAGCACTCTGTCTTTCCCAGCGATCCGTCCTCATGAACCTTCGCATACTCGTCATCCGGATGAACCTGAATGCTTAAATCCGCCTTTGCATCAATAATCTTGACGAGAAGAGGGAACTGATCTCCCGGATAATTCCCGAAAAGCTCCGGTTTCTCTTCCCACAGGCTGCTCAGCAGCCGTCCGTCATACATACCGCCGGCGATCCGGCAGTCTCCATTCTTATGGGCGCTCACAGCCCAGCATTCGCCTGTCGTATCACTTGGAATCTCATAGCCGAACACGTCGCGAAGCTTCGTGCCTCCCCATATTGCTTCCTTGAACACAGGCTCCATAAACAGCAGTTCCATATGTTTTCCTCCTTATTATGACTCATTATACCACCCCTCAATGGTGTCTGTCATAGTACCATTTTACTCGAATAAAGGAAAAAGGGAAAGAGGAAATTTCAAATATCGTGAAGGAATTGCAACAGTTCAGACGGCTCATCTTCTTGACCGAAAAATCCGGTCAAGAAGCATCGGATTTCCATCCGATGTAAAAATCAGTGCAAAAACGGTCTTATAAGCAAGCTTAACGCCCGCCTTTGCACTGATTTTTCCGCCGTCTGAACTGTTACAAGAAATTGACAAATAAGGTACGCAGACCTCGGCGGGGCTGCGTACCTTATATTTGCACTTCATTTTCTCCTGCTTCCTGCAGTCTCTTACTTCCCGTAAACTTCAATCTGCGTCAGCGCCGGGAACGGAGACGGATCATCTGCCTTGATCAAATCGCTGAGTTTCAACCAGGTGATTCCCTTTTTCTCAATTCTGAACTCATGAGGCTTCACGCTCTTTTCCATATCCACCACTTCCGTGGTGCCGTCGGAAAAGGTAAACGTCGCCTTTACCCACCAGTTATCATGAGGGAAATCGGCTCTCGTAACGAGAACAATCCTGTCAAAATCCACGGGACGACCGAATTCCAGGGTCATCTCCGCATCATCCTGACGGTTAATTCCCCAGGACTCATACGGCCATTCACCGTGAGATTCGTTGGAAACCACGCCGTCAATGGCATTGCGCGCTGCAAACACCGCTTCGCCGCGTGTCTCCACATTCGCATACACATGGGGATAACATCCCGGATCGCCGTGCTGGTCCATCACGTTCTTTGCAAGATTGCGGTAAGCCGCGGTCTCATACGCCTCCGCTGTTCTCATGGTCAGATAGTGTTTCTCCCCGGCAAATGATTTTGGATTATAGGAAACCTTCTTCTCATCAAATGGGATCCCATAAACCACTTCCGGCTTCGTGATATAAACAAGCGCCTCATCCATGGTGTCATCCACACGAACCACGTAGTGCTGGTTCACTGCGTCTGTCGTAAATGTGATGGTATCTCCTTCGCCGTACGCGCCCTCGTAAACGAGAACGGCCCGTTCCTCACCGCAGACAGAGCTTTTTACCGCGCCATTTTCATCTTTTACGGTAATCGATACTTTCGCCATCGTCTATTCCTCCTGTTCAAAATAATCTTTATATTCCACATCAATCTGGTGTTTCATGCGTTTCATGCTGTAATAGAGATGTTCCTTCAGGGAACGCTCCAGCCCGGCAATATCCTTTTTCTCCAACAGTTCAAAGAGCTCCGTATGCTCCCGTATGATCCTGGTAAAATCCGTCTCTGTAACGAAATCCAGCATACGGAACCGGGTATAGTGAAGCTGCTGCGCCTGAATCATATCCCAGAGCTTCATCTTGTCCGTGGCCCGGAACCAGATAGCGTGCATCTCCGCATCCATGCGGTAGAACTGTTCCGGCTCGAATCCCTTCTCCTGAATGAGGGCCTGCTGCTTTCTGATCATGTAGCGGACCTCCTCCATCCACAGCGGAGTCGCAATGTCCACAAAATCCCGCATGACCATGGTCTCCACCGCCACGCGCATATAGATCATCTGTTTGATATTGTTCAAATTTAAAAGCGTTACCTGAGTGCCGGAATAGGGCACGGAAATGACAAACCCCTGCTCCTGCAGTCTTCTGACCGCTTCTCTCACAGGCGTCCTCGAAACGCCGAAACGCTCGCAGATCTCATTCTCACTGATCATCTGCCCCGGTTTCAGCTCCAGGTCCAGTATCTCCCGCTTTAACGTCTCAAAAACGAGCTCCCCGCGGTTTTTATAGGCTTTCGTCTTCTCTTCCATGGCACCTCTCCGTCATCATTTCTAAAAAACATGCCATGAGCTCTGCCGGAAACAGAATCATGGCATGAATATTCGTTCTTTTATAACCAGGCTTAAGTACACCGGGTGCTCATAGTATAGCATAACCTTTCTTTACGGTCAATTGCCGTCTATGCAGCATTACCGTTCCCGCCGGTCCCTGTTTCCAGTCATTTACTGCGGCTGCTTGCCGATATAAGCCAGGATACCGCCGTCTACGTAGAGAACGTGTCCATTGATGAAATCAGATGCATCGGAAGCTAAGAATACTGCCGGTGCAGCAAGGTCTTCCGCTTCTCCCCAGCGTCCTGCCGGTGTCTTGGAAATGATAAACTGGTCAAATGGATGTCTGGAGCCATCCGGCTGTGTCTCACGTAACGGAGCAGTCTGAGGAGTCGCTATGTAGCCAGGTCCAATGCCGTTACACTGAATGTTGAATTCACCGTATTCAGACGCAATATTCCTGGTCAGCATCTTTAAGCCGCCCTTTGCCGCCGCATAAGCGGATACAGTCTCACGTCCAAGTTCAGACATCATGGAGCAGATGTTGATGATCTTGCCGTGTCCCTTCTTGATCATAGACGGAATAACTGCCTTGGAAACGATAAATGGAGCATTTAAATCAACGTCAATCACCTGTCTGAACTGCTCAGCGGTCATATCGCACATCGGGATACGCTTGATAATACCGGCATTGTTCACAAGAATATCAATCACGCCGACTTCGCTCTCGATACGGGCTACCATCTCATTCACAGCAGCCTCATTGGTTACGTCACATACGTAGCCGTGAGCATCGATTCCCTCTTCTTTATAGGAAGCAATTCCCTTATCTACTAATTCCTGCTTGATATCGTTAAACACGATCGTTGCGCCGGCTGCAGCCATTCCCTTTGCCATTGCAAAACCAATTCCGTAGGAAGCACCTGTAATCAGTGCAACTTTTCCGTCCAGCGAAAACTTGTCTGTTAAGTAATCCATGTTCATGATTTGTTTCTCCTTTACTTATTTCTTTTTTGGTCTGGTCAGTTATTCCGTCATCCCGGTCTGTTTTTCTAAATGTATTCAAATCTTTTAATTTGTATACAACCTCAATGACTTGTATATAGACTAGCATAATGTATTCAGTTTTACAATGTGCAATATCACCAAACTATATTCCCTTTTTTTGTCATTATTTTTTCTTATTCGGATGATCGGCTCTTGAAAACCTGCGTGTGTTTGAAAATTGCTTTTCGTCAGCTGTAAGTCACACGTTGTGGGAAATTGAGTCCCAATGGAGGAGGTGCAGCGGGCTGCGCTGACTGTATAGGGGCTTAATATGCTGCGAAGCGGAGTGGGCAGCGGGTGGAATGGGTTTTCAGATATGCGCAGGGGAAACGCAGGAAAAAAGCTTCTATGAAACGGCTCATTTCTGCGTTTCATAAAAGCTTTTCTGTTTTTGGCTTTTGGCTTTTCTTTTTTCTTTTTACTGTTTACTGTTTACTGTTTAATGTTTCCACCGGCACTCAATGTGCCGGCGGATCTTATCGTGTCAACGAATATCCATTTTTACGAGGTGATTAGCGGCAGCCACATCCGCATCCGCCTTCAGCAGCGGTGCCAGGAGCCGTAATCGGCATTACGTTGTTATTATTGCCTGCCCAGAAGCCATCTCTGAAGCCGGTCTCATAACCTGCGTTAAAGCCTGCAGCATAGCCGCGGCGGAACTGGCAGTTAGCCCAGTCATTCGGTCTGCATGAGCAGGAATTATTATTGTTATTATTGTTATTTCCGCATCCACAGCTCCAGGAACCGCATCCACAATTACATCCACAATTTACATTACATCTATTATTACAACAACACATATGATTGATCTCCTTTAATTTATCAGGTTTGTACTATATCATATGCGAATATACCTTAGATGTGCATAATCGGAAAATTCACTGCTGCTTACAGGATAGCCAAAACTCAGACACGGAACATGATTCTGTTTTTGAACTCCTGTGCCTTCCCCTCGTTCCAGTCGTGAACCGGTCTGTAATAACCGGCAATTCTGCTGTAGACAGCGGCGCGCCCTCCGCATTTGGGACACACATTCTGCCTTCCCGGCAGATATCCGCAGGACTGGCAGATAGAGTAAATCGGCGACAGCGTATAATAAGGAATATCATGACCGGTCGTTATGTCGTGCAGCAGATCCCGCGCCTTCTTCCAGTCGTCAAACTCGCGTTCCATATAAACATGGAACACGGTTCCTGCCGTATAAAGCGGCTGGAGCTGATCCTGATTCGCCAGAGCATCTTCCAGGGAACCATCGTAGTCCGCAGGCAGCTTCGTACTGTTCGTATAATACGGTGCATCTCCTTCGTGCCCCGCCGTCTTGATACCAGGAAATTTTTCCTTATCCAGCATGGCGAAACGGTAGGTAGCCGACTCAGCCGGCGTCGCCTCAAGACCGTAGAGATCCCCGTATTCCAGCTGGTATCCCACGATCTTTTCCTTCATATGATTTAATATGGCAGCGGCAAACTGTCTCGTCTTCTCCGATTCCATGCCCTCTCCCAGCCACGGTGCATTCAGGCCGGCCTCATTCATCCCGATAATGCCGATGGACGAAAGATGGTTGCTGAAATCAGACAGATAGCAGGCCGTATATGGGTACAGGCCGTTCTTCAGTAAATTGGAGATCACCTCACGCTTCGTCCGCAGGGAACGCGCCGCCAGATCCATCATCTTATCCAGTTTCTCATAGAACTCCGCCTCGTTCTTCGACTGATACGCAATCCTCGGCAAATTGATCGTAACCACGCCGATCGATCCTGTATGTTCCCCATATCCGAAGAAACCGCCTGCTTTGCTGCGCAGCTCGTGTAAATCAGGAGTTACCCCATCATAGGAAATTCTCACATCTCCCGGTTTCAGTCCGCTGCGGACGTAATTCGTAAAATACGGCGTACCGTAATGGGAAGCCAGCGAAAACAATAGCCGGTTTCTCTCATTATCAGACCAGTCGAAGTCCGGAGTCAGCCCATAGGACGGGATTGGATACTGAAAACCGAGTCCGCTGGCATCACCCTCCAGCATAGTCTCCAGAAATGCCCGGTCCACCATATCCAGTTCCGCCTGGCACTCCCCATAGGTGAAATCCATCTCCTGTCCACCCACGATGGCCTTCTGCGATGCCATATCCTCCGGAACCATCAAATCCAGGGAAATATGGGAAAATGGTGCCTGAGTCCCCCATCTGCTGGGCGTATTTACGCCAAAGACAAATGCCTCCATACACTTTTTCACCCGGTCATACGAGAGGTTGTCCGCCTTAACAAAGGGCGCCAGATACGTATCAAAAGAAGAGAATGACTGGGAGGCCGCCCATTCATTCTGCATTATTCCCAGAAAATTGACCATCTGATTGCAGAGCGTGGCCAGATGCTTCGCCGGAGCCGCCGTAATCTTTCCTGTAATTCCGCCGAGCCCGTCCATCAGAAGCCTCTTTAAAGACCAGCCACAGCTGTAACCGGTCAGCATGGACAGGTCATGAATATGAAGATCACCACCCATATAAGCCTCGGAAATTTCCTTATCATAGATTTCCGTCAGCCAGTAATTAGTCGTAACCGCGCCTGAGTTATTTAAAATCAGACCGCCCACGGAGTATGTGACCGTAGAATTCTCCTTCACCCGCCAGTCTTCCACCTTCACATAGTTGTCCACCACATCTTTATAATCCAGCGTTGTCTTACCGAGATTCCTGATCTTCTCCCGCTGCTTCCTGTATAATATGTATGCCTTCGCCACGTCCGTATAGCCGGCTTCCTCCAGCACCTTCTCCACGCTGTCCTGAATATCCTCGACCGCAATCTGGTCGCCCTTCATCTTTTCCTGAAAATCAGACGTCACTCTGATCGACAGCAGTTCCACAATATCTTCCGTATAAAATTTCCCCGTCGCCTTAAACGCCTTCCTTATAGCTTCGGAGATCTTTTCCAGATGAAATTCTACGATTGCCCCATCACGTTTTACTACTAAAATCATGCCTGTCCCCTCTTTCCTTATGTCTCATTTGCTCTTACAATACTCTTACAAATATACCAGATTTCCTGTAAAGTCACAACATACAATAAGCTGAAATACTGTATACACAATATCTTGAGTAAATGTTTCAACTGCTATGGTGTTACTTGTCCCAATTCAAATGTACACATTTTTTTCATATTTTCATCAAAAATTCTTCACATATCTCATGTATAGTAATACATGTAACAGAGAAAAACCAAACAAAACTTTTTTTCATACTCTGGCCGGCAAGAATCCCCCTCTTGCCGGCCCCTCCCTTTTTATCAGCAATTATTCTTTACATCAAAGCTGGGATTAAAAGCATAAAAATTCTTACTGTCTAAATTATCCTGGGTAATCCGCAGCGCCTCACCGAATCTCTGGAAATGCACCACTTCTCTTTCCCTTAAGTAACGGATCGGGTCACAGACCTCCGGATCCGTCACTACACGCAGAATGTTATCATAGGTGCTCCGGGCCTTTTGTTCTGCCGCCATATCCTCTACCAGATCGGTGATCGGATCGCCTTTCGACTGAAACTCGCAGGCATTAAACGGAATTCCGCCCGCGGCCTGCGGCCATATACCCGTGGTGTGATCAATGTAATAAGGGCCAAAACCAGATTCCACAATCTGCTCCGGCGTTAAGTTCCTGGTGAGCTGATGAACAATCGTCGCTACAATCTCAAGGTGAGCGAGTTCCTCCGTTCCGATATCCGTGAGGAGTCCCTTGCACTCCTTATATGGCATGGCGTAGCGCTGGGATAAGTAGCGCATGGAAGCGCCCATTTCACCATCTGGTCCACCATACTGACTCATAATAAACGTCGCCATCTTAGGATTCGGTGTAGTAATATTTACCGGATACTGTAATCTCTTTTCATATCTCCACATCAGCCGCACTCTCCTTCCCAAGGCCACGGATTATTGACCCAGGTCCAGTAACTATCGGACCGGACTTCGTCAAACATCAGCGGGCCGCACTGAGCCTCATAGGCATCCATTGCCTGTTTCCGTAAATCTGATACATATTGGTAGTAATTCAGCGCATCCTGATCACTGGGATGAGTATCCAAATAGAGAATCACATCGTCCATAGCGAAGCTCGCCTCATAGACTGCCTGAAGCAAAGCACTGCAGTTCATATCGGTATTTGCCATTATCTGCACCTCCCCATGGAAAACGGTTTATCCAGATCCGGGAAAATTGTCCCTCTGCTCATTGCTTTTTCAACCGGATAGACCTGCTGCCAGCGCTGCCACGGAACGTATGCCATAGCCACTGGAAACTGATCGATATCACAGGATGAATTCATAGAACCGGAATTCGTCGGCATTTCTGGGCTAACGGCTGATTCACGGCCTGACATTACCTCCCGGCGAGCGACCGTACCTGAGTCCATCAGTGCATTCGACTGCGGCATTGCGCCACGGCTCATCGGCATTTCCGGCTGCATCATCGATCCGCGTCCCATCGGCATTTCCGGCTGCATCATTGATCCACGACCCATCGGCATTTCCGGCTGCATCATTGATCCACGACCCATCGGCATTTCCGGCTGCACCATCGATCCACGGCCCATTGATATCTCCGGCTGCATCATCGATCCGCGGCTCATTGGCATTTCCGGCTGTATCGCCGGCCCTGGTCCCATGGGCATATTCGG
Source organism: Hungatella hominis (assembly GCF_014288005.1). Classification (NCBI taxonomy): domain Bacteria; kingdom Bacillati; phylum Bacillota; class Clostridia; order Lachnospirales; family Lachnospiraceae; genus Hungatella; species Hungatella hominis. Next base: position 115,295 of record NZ_JACOPB010000001.1, on the reverse strand, counting down.
CTGCGTTGCAGATCCACGCCCCATTGGCATATTCGACGGCATCGCCGGCCCTGGTCCCATCGGCATCTCCGAACGCATGTTAGGTCCACATCCTGCCGGGATATTCGGCGGCATCGCCGGTCCTGGTCCCATCGGCATATTCGGCTGTGTCGCTCCTCCACGCCCCATTGACATTTCTGGCGGCATTACCGGCCCACGCCCCATTGGCATCTCCGGCGGCATTGCTGGCCCCGGGCCCATCGGCATATTCGGCTGCGTCGCTCCCCCGCGCCCCATCGGCATATTGGGCTGAGTTGCGCCTCCACGCCCCATCGGCATCTCCGGCGGCATCGCCGGTCCTGGCCCCATCGGCATATTCGGCTGTGTCGCCGAATCGTGGTGAACGGCCGGGCCAGATCCCAGAGGAAGATCCGGGCGTATCACCGGGCCTGGGCCCATTGGAACATCCTGACGTCCTTTAGCGCCCTGCGGCGCCTGGCAGCCAGGACATCTTTGTTTCGTATAACAATCCATAGGATGAAATACTCCTTTCAATATGATAAGTTTCTAATATCAATTTATGAAAGGAAGGCTTTCTTGTGCAGGGCCAACGCATATTTTTCCATTTTGTTCAAATTGCGATCCGTGGCAGGGGCACTCGTAGCGCCCGTCCATCCGATTGTATACAAGCCTGCAGCCCAGATGAGGACACCGGGGAACCTTTGGCATAGCGCCACTCATAAGCCCGGCCGCAGAATAACCGGCATGGGAAAGAAATGTGGACGCCGCCGCTTTTGGCCTGAACCGCTGCGGAGTAAATACCTCGTCGTACGGCGTCCTTCTTCCCATAATCTGCGCTGTCACGATCCTGGCCGCGGCCATTGCCGTTGTCATGCCCCATTTTCCAAATCCCGTTGCCACGTACCAGTCCGCAAGCACGCCGGAGAAATGGCCGATGTAAGGCACACTGTCCACACTCATACAGTCTTCCGCCGACCATCTTCCGTATTCCTCCGTGTCCGGATAAAAATGTTCTCTCAACCGCCGCATCTCTTCGTAAGGATTCTTTTTGGGACACTTTCCAGTCCGATGGCTTCCATGGCCCAAAAGAAGCGTATCCCCCGCGCTCCGGAAGGAATAGGAGTTTTTATCAATCCCCAGATACATTCCCTCCAGCTCCTTTACAGGCCCCAGCGCCATCACGTAACTCTTTTCCTGATACATCCGCAGAAAGTAAAAGCCCGGTATATTTACAAATGGAAAATGACACGCAAATACAATGTGACCCGCCTTCACCACACCTCTGTTCGTAATGATCTCATGCCCCTTCACCTCACGGACATTCGTCCGCTCATAGACTGTTAAATCCCCGGAGAGCGCTTCGATGAACTCCAGTGGGTGAAACTGTGCCTGATCTGCAAAACGCACCGCCCCGTGAACCGGAAACGGAAGCTCCGTCTCCCGGACAAAGGAAGCCGGTATGCCGCATCGTGCAGCACAGTCCGCCTCCTGCCTCAGAATTTCCGACTCATTAACCGAAAATAAATAGGCATCCTTCTTCTCAAAATGACATGCAATGCGGTATCTGTCAATTAACTTCTCATAATCCCGAATAGCCTGCTGGTTCGCCATGGCGTAAGCGGCGGCATGCTTCTCCCCCATGGTGTTTACAAGCTTTTGGTAAATGAGGTTATGCTGGGATGTAATCTTCGCGGTCGTATATCCCGACTGGCCGCTTCCGATCCGGTTGGCCTCCAGCACAATCACTTCTTTTCCCTGTTCCTTCAGATAATGGGCCGCCAGAATACCAAAGAGTCCTGCTCCGATTACTGCAACCTCTGTTTTCTTATTACCGGGAAGCGGATTTCTTCCAGGTATTTTCGTTGTCTGTGTCCAGATTGATTTCATATTTTCACCTCACGGTTATCATTCCCCGATATCCTGAAATTTACTTCTTCCTTTTCTTCTTCACCGGTATTTCTATTGACAAAACCAGAACGTTTTGATATAGTTCTAAAAAGAACAGTTCATTTTAAAACTATTTGTAACTGTTACTCTATCAGTCAAATACTCCGTTCCAAGCGGCAGGGTATTTGACCCACGCGGCAGTCGCCAAATACTCGAGCTAACAGCCATATGTCCATGCTAATAGCCATATACCTATGCTAACAGCCATATGCTCGTTCTTACAAGCCCGGCCCCCGGCTGGCTGCTCGCGGAAATCCACAGAAAAAGAGGTGAATCATATGGAGACACGCGATATTTTATCCGGAGCAAAGACCTTTCACAAGATTTACAATCAGGTCATTCAGACCGCGGCCGCACGGCACCATTTATCGCTGATGGATGCCGACATCATTCTGTTTCTCTACAATAATCCGGATTACGACACAGCAAAGGACATCTCTTATTTCCGCATGCTGGCGAAATCAGGGGTATCCGCTTCCGTGGAGTCGCTGACGGGTCTGGGATACTTAGAGAGTCACGAGGACACCGCCGACCGCAGAAAAATTCATTTAAAGCTGACAGATGCCGCCGCCCCTGTCGCCCGGGATTTAAAACGGACACAGGAAGATTTCTTCGAACGGCTGAACCGCGGGATTTCAGAGGAAGAACGGCATATGTTCTCGGATCTATTAAAACGGATGATGGATAATCTAAAACAAACGTAATCAACTCCCCCGCAGCAAGCAACAGAGTATTTACCCCCTCACAGCAGTCGCCAAAAGCTCATGCCTCCATCGCACATAGCTCGTTGCCCGCGGGAATAAACAAGAAAACAAGAGAAAAGAAGGTCTTACCATGTTAGTAAAAATCATTGTATGTCTGTTTGCAGGCCTCGGAGCCGGCTTCGGCACAGGCTTTGCCGGAATGAGCGCGGCGGCCGTCATCAGCCCCATGCTCATCACATTTTTAGGAGTCCCTGCTTATCAGGCGATCGGCATCGCTCTGGCCAGCGATGTTCTCGCCAGCGCCGTATCGGCCTACACCTACGGAAAACACAAAAACCTCGATATTCGAAACGGTATCGTGATGATGGCCGCTGTCTTAATCTTCACCCTGATTGGAAGCTACATCTCATCCCTGGTTCCCAATCACGCCATGGGGAACGCATCCGTCTTCCTCACCATGCTTCTGGGCATTAAATTCATAGTGAGACCGGTCCTCACAACCAAAGACGCACAGGAATCCAAGACCATAAGGCAAAAGCTGATCCAGTCCATACTGAGCGGCATTGTGGTCGGTTTCATCTGTGGATTTATCGGCGCAGGCGGCGGTATGATGATGCTTCTGCTACTGACAAGCGTACTGGGATATGAATTAAAGACCGCTGTCGGAACCAGCGTATTTATCATGACGTTCACGGCTTTGACCGGCTCCCTCTCCCATTTTGCCATCGGCGGCATGCCGGATCTGTTCCTGCTTGTACTCTGTATCGTGTTTACCTTCCTGTTTGCCCGAATCGCCGCCGTTTTCGCAAACAAAGCAGATCCGAAACTTTTAAACCGGTTGACCGGCGTGATTCTGTTTCTGCTGGGAGCTGTCATGCTTCTCGTAAAGTAGGTTCAATATTTACCGAAATCTTCCTTGATTTCACGCCTGTTTTATACTACAATAAAGTTAATAATTGCAAAAACAGGAGGCAGACCACATGAGTTGGTTTCAAAAGAAGACAATCCCCACTCCGTCACCGGTAGAATCCGAGCCCGTGATCACTGAAAGGGCGGAAGAAAGCAAGTTGGAACGTGACGCATGCTACCGGCACCTGTCGGAAGTCATGGATACACCCTCAGACCGTGGAGTTGTATTAAAAGTATACATAGAGAATTTCAAGCGATTAAATCAGGTATTCGGTTACGATTACTGTGAGAACCTTTTAAGCCAGATTCTGGCCTATTTAAAAGAAAAGACAGGAAAACCTGTTTATCACTACATCGGCGTGGAATACATCATAATCCTCGACCAGTATTCACAGGGACAGGCATCCGATCTTGCAGAAGAGATCGCCGAACAGTTTGATCACGCCTGGAAAGTGAACGGAACGGACTGCCTCTGTTCCGTTCAGATGGGTATGTGTTCCTATCCGGGACACGCTGCGATACCGGACGAGCTGTTAAAATGTCTCGACCTGGCAGTCTTAAGAGCAGAAGAAGGCGGACCGAACCAGGCCATTATGTTCGACAGTACGCTTCAGAAGCAGCTGCTTCGCCGCCATACCATCGCGTTATACTTAAAGACCGCCATTGAAAAAGAAGAGATTGAGGTCCGTTACCGCCCTACACTTAATATGGAAACCGGAAAGTTCAGCCGCGCAGAGTTTTATATGCGCATCTTCATCAAGGGGCTGGGACTCATTGGAGCCAGCGAGGTTCTTCCGATCGCTGAAGACTCCGGCCAGATCCGCTCCCTCGAATATTTCGCCCTGGATAAAGTGGGCCAATGTATCGCAAAGCTCACCGAGGCCGGCAGGGAATTCGATTCCATCGCTCTCCCGATATCTTCTATCCTCTTTTTGCAGGAAGATTTTCTGGATGAGGTCAGACGCGTCATCGATACTTACCAGATCCCCAAAGGCAAGCTTGCCATCGAGATCCAGGAAAGCGCCCTGACCACAGCATACTTAAACATTAACATCATGCTGCAGGAACTGTCCGACATGGGCGTAGAGCTGGTGTTAAACGAATTCGGTTCCGGATATTCCGGCGTAGCCACAATCCTGGAGCTTCCGGTCAACACGCTGAAGCTGGAGCGTTTATTCGTATGGCAGCTGGAGACGAACCCGAAGTCACGCTGCGTGATCGAGGGACTGATCCACATCGCCAAGGACCTGGATTTAAATATCATCGCAGAAGGTGTGGAAACCGAGAATCAGGTAAATATCCTGACGAACGCAGGATGCGACTACCAGCAGGGTTTTTACTACTCCCCGACTCTGGAGCAGGACACGCTGCTTAAAGTGATCGACAATACCTTTGCCGACTCCATCTCTCTGCTAAACGAAGAGAAAGAAAAAATGACAAGAGCATAAACACAACAAAAAAACGCCTGCCGCCGGGAAACACCAGTTACAGAAGTAACCGTTCCCGCCGACAGGCGTTTTAAACAAATCCTTGCTTCCTATCCGTGATTTCTTTTCACAATTCCTATCCCAGCACCAGCCGTGCCTTATCTCCCGCGTTCCGACAGGCCTGTGCCGCCTGACTGCATTCCTGGGACTTATCGTAGTAATAGCGAATAATATCCTTTCTGGTGATGATTCCGATGAAGTTCTTCTGGTCATCTACCACCGGAACAAAGTTCTGGTTCAGCGCCTTGTCGATTAAATCTTCCATGTTGGAGTTTGCATATACCGGACGGTTGTCCAGTCTCCGGTCGATCGCCGCCACGGTTACGCGCTCGGCCTCCTTTAAGCTTAAATTAAACTTATTCTTGATTCCCCAGAGCATATCGCCCTCTGTGATGGTTCCAATGTATCTTCCCGTTCTGCTGATAATCGGTACCGCGGAGTACTTGTGATACTCCATCTTCTCAAGGGCCTGCCGCAGAGTCTCGTCCTCATAAATATATGCTACTTCACACTTTGGTGTTAAAAAAAACAATATGTTCATAGCCGCACTCCCGTCACATTATTTTCGTCTTTATTATAGCATATTACCTTAGTTCACATATGAACAAATTATTATTTTTTTATAACATTTTAGTAGTAACAGTTCAGACCGCGACAGCCAGAAGCGAGGGCTGAACTGTTACTTTTAGTAGCCCAGATCCTCGTTGATAAACACGACTTCTGCCTCCATACCGTTACAGGGGCGATCCTGGATGACGGTTGCTCTGCAGATGCGTTCCGGACTGTCGCAGTCGTAGCAGCGGTCCCCTCCATTCGCCGCACAGGGCGTCTTCCGGTTCAGACGCAGCGCATTTTTCGGCGCCGCCACGTTCTTTGCACGCAAGAGTGCACTGTGCATATCGGGCGAAATCTTATTTCTGCCTACCAGATAGTACACCTTCTGAGGCCCGTAGATCGTCATGGAAACACGGTTGCCGGTCCCGTCGATATTGACTATCTCTCCGGTCTCGGATACCCCGTTGGCACTGCAGATATAGACCTCTGCCTGCTTCGCCTTCTTAAGCGTCTCTGCCCCTGGTTCCAGCCAGTGCCAGGTCAGCGCACACTCCCCCTCCAGAATCTCATTCAGTTTTATCTCCTGCAGCGTCACACTGCCTCCCAGCGCCACCGCCTTCCCCTTCACCATCTCTTTTATGTAGGAAGCCGCTTCCTCCCCTGTCTCGAAATATGACGTATGAAATCCATGCTTTTCAAAATTCTTCTTCAGTATATCGTAATTCATTATTTTTCTCCTTTCCTGACGGCCACACATAAAAATACCGCTCACAAACCTCATTTATATTATACCACATCCCCATCTCCATTTACACAAAAAAACAGAACAGAAAACTTCAATAAGCCTTCTGCCCTGCCTTCTTTTCTTCACCGTATGGTACAGTCCGGTCCGCACGCTCTCACTGCATGTAATCCAGCGGATCTACCGGCTGATTCTCGTGCTCCAGCTCGAAGTATAAGTTCGCGCCTTCAATTGAATAATATTTCGTAGGTTCGGCCACATAGCCCAGAACGTCGCCCTGAGCGACATATTCATTTTCCACTACCTGCAGTTCCTTTAACTGGCCGCAGACAGCCGTATAGTCATTTCCCATATTAAGAATGACGTAATTACCCAGTTCTTCATTAGAACCGATCTCCTGGATTTTTGCGTTTGCAGGTGCTACGACCGGTGTGCTCACGGCGCCCTGAATGACGATGCCCGGATTACATTTATACTGATCAAGAGTCGGGAAATAGATGGTGGACTCCATGCTGTAATCCAGAATGACATTTCCTGATACCGGCCATGCCATCTTTGTTGCATCGTTAAAATTGAGGACAAGCGCTGCGGCTGCCTCCTTTTCCGCTCCGGCCTTAACCGCCGGGTTTTTAGCTTCTGTCTCTGCTTTCGCTGTAGCCTTGGCGGAATCAGCAACCTGTGTATCCGCATCCAGATTCTGCTCAGCGTTGGAATCACCGGCAACTGCTACCTGGTTTTCCTGTGGTATCGTCTCTTCTGCAATGACACCCTTCTGGTCCGGAACTTCAAGATATGGACTCTGGCCGTCATTGTTTCCTCTTTGAATGGTAATGACTCCTGCCGCAGCAACTATAGTCAGCAGGCCTAAAACCAACAGGACAAGGAATACTTTATCCTTGAACAATTGACTCATTTTCTCTTTCACGTTTATCACCTCGGTAATATTCTTACCAAAGGAGAAAGAGTTATTCAGAAATCAGAACAATATTTTTATAAAAAAATCCAAGAATCTCTTCCGCGGTCTTTCCCTCCTCCGCCATGCACTTCGCCCCGTACTGGCTGAGACCGTAACCGTGGCCCACGCCCTGACAGACCGCCCGGATTCCGCCGTCGTACTCCTCCAGCGTATAAGACGGAGACGGCAGCCCCAGCGCATACTGGACCTCCTCTCCTGTATACACCTTTGTACCGATTTGAATCTGTCCCACGTAACCGCCGTCGTCGCGGACGATGATCTGAATGGACTGAGGAAGCTGGCCTGCATCAACAGGCACGCTGTCGGCGATCTGATTAATCCTGCCGGCAAAATCTTCCTTGCTCCAGGTCATCATGGTCAGGTAGCCTTCTGCCTCCACATCGCGTTTGCTGGCCACCGCCTGCAAATACGGATGGCTCTCATCTCCGGTTCTCGTCATCCCGGTGCTGGCGCGGTGAAACAGCGGCTCAATGAGCTTGCCGTCATAGGTGATCACCTCGCCCGCCGTCGAGCGCACGGCCTCTTCCACCGCCTGAAAATACGTCACAAATGACTCGCTTCCCCACATGGCCTCCATCTGCTTCTCCTCCAGATATTCCATATGAAGCTCCGATTCCTTCACCTCGTCCTGACCGTTCATCTTCTGGTAAATAAACGTCCTGGCGATCACAGCCTGCGCCCGCAGCGCTTCCTTCCCATACTCCGCCGGAATCTGCTTCGCCACGACTCCGGGCAGATACTCTTCCACGTCCATATAGGATTCCCCGTTTTTCCGGTCCAGAATCACCTTTTTTCCGCTGGTAATGAGCGGTACCTGCTTCTTTTCCTCGATTCTGCCTGTCCATGCCAGGGTTATTATATATGGAAGCAGCAATGCCATGACGCATATCATTACAACTTTTTTTGCCACCAAAAACCTCCGCAAGTTCCTTTAAAAAATTCTATGCGGACAATTCTCGTTTATGCAGAAACGTTCCTTTTCCTTCCCACTCCACGTAATTCCCACGAACACGGAGCACTGTTCCCCCAGAGAGATTACGGCAGTTTCCAAAGGCAGACTGCTGAGATACACCGTTTTCGCCCCGGCCTGGTAAAAGGACAGCAGGAGTCGGCGGAGCATCCATAGCCTCCTCCGCCTCATTTCCCATGGCTATAATCAGGCCGGTGTCCCTGTTTACAAGAGCCATGGACGATTCCTCCAGCACAATACCGCTGTTTTTCACGTAAATCGTTATTTTCGACGGTTCAAATCCCCGCCGCAGGCAGCACTCAAAAACAGAACGGTGGGAAAATGCCGCCCGCTGTTCCGTCCTGCCGACGGCGCTTCTCGCTGCATTTTCCCACCGTAATTCTCTTAAACGCTTATTCTGCACTGCTTTACTGATTTGCTTCTATTTCTACCTTCACCTTTTCCAGATGCCAAATGTCATTTACATACTCCTCGATCGTACGGTCTGAGGTGAATTTACCGCTGCAGGCCACATTCAGAATAGCCGCTTTTGCCCACCAGGTCTCATTGCGGTAAGCCTGATCGATCCTCTGCTGTGCTTCCGCGTAGGACGGGAAGTCCTTTAAGATGAAGTACGTATCTGCACGGTCGCTGCTCTGCGTATTCAGCAGAGAATTATAAATGTCACGGAACAGCTCCGGATCCTGCGGAGCGAAGTAGCCGTTGATCAGCTGCATCAGGACGCGGCGGATCTGGTAATTATTGTTAAAAATCTCCATCGGATTATATCCGCCCTTGTTCTCGTAGCCGATCACCTCGTCGGAGGTCATACCGAAGATAAAGGCATTCTCGGCTCCAACCTCTTCCACGATCTCCACATTGGCGCCGTCCATAGTTCCCAGCGTCAGCGCACCGTTTAACATAAACTTCATATTTCCGGTACCGGATGCTTCCTTGCTGGCCGTGGAAATCTGCTCGCTGACATCGGCCGCCGCGAAAATAATCTCCGCGTTGGATACCTTATAGTCCTCGATGAACACCACCTTGATCTTTCCGTCGATGGATTTGTCGTTATTGATTACATCTGCCACGGAATTGATCAGCTTAATGGTCAGCTTCGCCCTCTTATATCCGGCCGCCGCCTTGGCGCCGAAGATAAAGGTTCTCGGAATCATATCCAGGTTGGGATTATCCTTCAGCTGGTTGTATAAATAGATCACGTGAAGAATATTCATCAGCTGGCGCTTATACTCGTGAAGACGCTTTACCTGAACATCGAAGATCGAACGCGGGTCCACGTCGATTCCGTTGTGTTCCTTGATGTATTTGGCCAGACGGACCTTGTTCTGGTACTTGATGTCCATGAACTCCTGCTGGCACTTCGGATCATCCGCGTATACCGCCAGACGGTGGATATGAGGCAGGTTTGTGATCCATTCGCTTCCGATCTTTCCAGTCACCCATTCGGCTAACAGCGGGTTGCCGTGAAGCAGGAAGCGCCTCTGTGTGATGCCGTTGGTCTTATTATTGAATTTCTGCGGCATCATCTCATAGAAGTCACGCAGCTCTTCCTTCTTTAATATCTCGGTGTGCAGCCTTGCAACGCCGTTGACAGAGAATCCGCCGACGATGGCTAAGTTGGCCATGCGCACCTGGCCGTCGTAAATGATGGCCATCTTGCGGATCTTATCCTGGTTGCCCGGATACATCTGCTGGATCTGCTCCACAAAGCGGCGGTTGATCTCCTCCACGATCTGGTAGATTCTCGGCAGCAGTCTGGAAAACAGTTCGATCGGCCATTTTTCCAGAGCCTCGGACATGATGGTGTGATTCGTGTAGGCACACGTCTTCGTCGTCACAGCCCATGCCTCATCCCAGGTCAGGTTAAACTCATCCAACAGGATACGCATTAATTCCGGCACAGCCACGGTCGGATGGGTATCATTTAACTGGAACACTGTCTTCTCGAAGAATTTATGGATATCCTCATGCTTTTCCATATACTTCTTAACCGCTCTCTGAACGCTGGCGGATATGAAGAAGTACTGCTGTTTTAAACGCAGTTCCTTTCCAGCGTAGTGGTTGTCGTTGGGATACAGAACCTCGACAATGGTTTTCGCCAAGTTTTCCTGCTCCACTGCCTTCTGGTAGTCTCCCTTGTCGAAGGAATCCAGACTGAAGGTATTGATTGCCTCCGCATCCCAGATTCGCAGCGTATTCACCACATTGTTGCCATAGCCGACGATCGGCATGTCGTAGGGAACGGCGCGGACGGACTGATATCCCTCCTGAACGAAATGCTCTCTGCCGTCCTCCCAGACAGTTCTCACGTAACCGCCGAATTTTACCTCCGTCGCATACTCGGCGCGGCGTACCTCGAACGGATAGCCGTTCTTTAACCAGTCATCCGGAACTTCCATCTGATATCCGTTTTCAATCTTCTGCTTGAACATACCGTAACGGTAACGGATGCCGCAGCCGTATGCCGGATAGCCCAGCGTCGCCAGGGAATCTAAGAAGCAGGCGGCAAGACGGCCAAGGCCGCCGTTTCCGAGAGCCGGATCCGGCTCCTGATCCTCGATGGCGTTTAAATCGAAGCCGAGTTCGTCCAAAACTTCCTTCACTTCCGGCAGCGCCATGATATTGATGATATTGTTTCCAAGGGCACGGCCCATTAAAAACTCCATGGAGAGATAGTACAGGGTTTTCGCATCCTGCTTCTCATACTCCTTGTGGGTTGCAATCCACTCATCGATGATGACATCCTTTACCGCGTAGGCAACTGCCTGAAACGCCTGCTCCGGAGTAGCCTCATCGATCGTCTTGCGGAATACGTTTTTTACGTTATAAATAACGCTTTTCTTAAAGGTTTCTTTATCAAATCCCATACTCATTGTGAATGACCTCCTATTGGTTATTTCCATCTGAAGAGAATCCTCGCTTCATATTACTGAACTTTTTCAACGCCCAGAGTGACATTCTCACCATTGATGTTCCATTCCTTCGTATATCCCGCTGCCTTACCCGGTGTGATGCCCTCTGCGAGGACCTCGCTCTTTATTTCTTCGCCGTGTGCGCCAAAGATTCCGGCAATCTTCTCATTGCCTTCGCTGGTGATGAGGATATGGTCCATAACCTCAAAACCGGCTTCCTTACGCATCGTCTGAATCTTGCTGATCAACTCGCGGACAAAGCCTTCCTCGATCAGTTTTGGTGTCAGGTTCGTGTCAAGCACAACCGTAACGGTATTATCACCTTCCGATACGTAGCCCTCCATCTGAGCCGTATCAATCAGTAAATCTTCCTTCGTCAGAACCACCTCACTGCCGTCAAAGTCGAACGTGAGGGCGCCCTTTTCATTCAAAGTATCCATGGCGGTGTTGCCGTCCACCTCGGAAAGGGCCTTTCTGATGTTGTTTAACTGTTTTCCATATTTCGGTCCGACAGTCTTTAACTGCGGCTTAAAGCTGTAGCTGGTAAAATCGCGGACATCGTCTGTAAAGACAACTGTCTTTACATTCAGCTCTTCCTCGATGATCTCCTGATAGAATACGGAGAGCTCATGAGGCGCCTTCACGAACATCCGGCCGATCGGCTGGCGGTTCTTGATATTCGCCGTATTTCTGGCCGCACGGCCCATGACTACGATCTTTAAGACCTCGTCCATGTTGTCTTCCAGCTTCTCATCGATGCAGGATTCATCCGCTTCTGGATAATCGCATAAATGGATGCTCTCAGGCGCCGTCTTATCGATATTGCACACCAGGTTCTGGTAGATCTGCTCCGTCATAAACGGAATCAGCGGCGCAGCCACCTTGCTGACGGTCACAAGCGCGGTGTAAAGGGTCATATAGGCATTGATCTTATCCTGTTCCATGCCCTTTGCCCAGAAACGCTCACGGCTTCTTCTCACATACCAGTTGCTCATGTCATCCACAAACTCCTGAAGTGCTCTGGCCGCCTCCGGGATCTGGTAATTGCCCAGATTGGTGTCCACGGTCTTGATTAAAGTATTTAACTTCGACAGAAGCCATTTATCCATAACCGGAAGCTTATCGTATTCCAGTTTGTATTTTGTTGCATCAAATTCGTCAATATTTGCATAGAGAACAAAGAAAGCGTACGTATTCCATAAAGTACCCATGAACTTGCGCTGGCCTTCCATGACGGCCTTGCCATGGAAACGGTTCGGCAGCCACGGCGCGCTGTTGATATAGAAATACCAGCGGATGGCGTCTGCGCCGAATTCATCCAGAGCCTGGAACGGATCAACCGCGTTGCCCTTGGACTTCGACATCTTCTGTCCATTCTCATCCTGCACGTGGCCCAGAACGATAACGTTCTTATATGGCGCCTTGTTAAAGATCAGGGTCGAGATAGCCAGCAGAGAATAGAACCAGCCTCTCGTCTGATCCACAGCCTCGGAGATGAAATCCGCCGGGAACTGCTGCTCAAACAGCTCTTTATTCTCAAATGGATAGTGGTGCTGCGCAAATGGCATGGAACCGGAATCAAACCAGCAGTCGATTACCTCCGGAACTCTCTTCATCTGCTTCCCGCACTTCGGGCAGGTGATGGTCACCGCGTCGATGTATGGGCGGTGAAGTTCGATTGTCTCGGGGCAGTCAGGAGACATGGACTTTAATTCCTCGATGCTTCCGATAGAATGCTGATGGCCGCACTCACACTCCCATACGTTTAAAGGAGTGCCCCAGTAACGGTTCCGGCTGATGCCCCAGTCCTGAACATTCTCCAGCCAGTCGCCGAAGCGTCCCTTACCGATGCTCTCCGGGATCCAGTTGATGGTGTTGTTGTTGCGGATTAAGTCTTCCTTCACCTCGGTCATCTTGATGAACCAGGATTCTCTCGCATAATAGATGAGAGGCGTGTCACATCTCCAGCAATGCGGATAGCTGTGCTCAAATACCGGTGCGGAGAACAGTAAGCCCCGCTCTTCCAGATCCTTTAAAACCAGCGGATCGGCCTTCTTACAGAAGGTGCCCGCCCATTTCGTCTCCTTCGTCATCTCGCCCTTGGAATCCACCAGCTGAACGAAAGGAAGATCGTATTTCTTACCAACCTTGGAGTCATCTTCACCGAATGCCGGAGCGATATGAACGACTCCGGTACCGTCTGTCAGCGTTACGTACGTATCGCAGGTCACATAGAAGGCCTTCTTCGCCGGATGCACGAAATCAAACAGCGGTTCGTACTCCTTGAACTCCAGATCCTTTCCGGTGCAGCGCTCCAGTACAGTGTATTCACTATTCAGAACCGTATCACACAAAGCTTCCGCAAGATAATACGTATATTCTCCGTTTTTCACCTTCACATAGGACTCGTCAGGGTTCACACAGAGCGCCACGTTGGAAGGAAGCGTCCACGGTGTGGTCGTCCACGCCAGTATATAAGCATCCTCGCCCTTCACCTTGAATCTGGCGATAGCGGAGCGTTCTTTCACATCCTTGTAGCCCTGTGCCACCTCGTGGCTGGACAGCGGCGTTCCGCAGCGCGGACAGTAGGGAACGATCTTAAAGCCTTTGTATAACAGGCCCTTTTCCCAGATCTGCTTAAGAGCCCACCACTCGGACTCGATATAGTAGTTCTCATAGGTAACATACGGATCATCCATATCAGCCCAGAAGCCGACGGTCTTGGAGAAATCCTCCCACATGCCCTTGTACTTCCATACGCTTTCCTTGCAGTGCTTGATAAATGGCTCGAGACCATATTCCTCGATCTGCTCCTTGCCGTCCAGCCCCAGCATCTTCTCCACTTCCAGTTCGACTGGAAGTCCGTGGGTATCCCATCCGGCCTTTCTCGGCACGTCGCATCCCTTCATGGTACGGTATCTCGGGATCATATCCTTGATAACACGGGTAAGGACATGGCCGATATGAGGTTTTCCGTTGGCGGTTGGAGGGCCGTCATAGAAGGTATAGGTTTCAGCCTTTTTTCTGTTATCGATGCTCTTCTGGAAAATCTCGTGATCTTCCCAGAATTTTTCAACTTCTTTTTCTCTCGCTACAAAATTTAAATCTGTAGGAACTTTGTTATACATCTCTTTTGACCTCCTTTATAAATAGTAAAAAAAGAAGGCCTTCGTCCCGTAATCAGGACGAAGGCCGTGCTTCGCTAAACCACCTATTACAGCATACTGACATATGCGTTCCCTGTAACGTAGGAACCACGTCCTGGCTTACCGCTTATACAGCTTTCAGCCGGAGACTCCAGAGTGATGTTCGTTCCCATGACTACTCTCACCAGGCTTTCACCCTCCCCGGCTCGCTTTGGATTTCCCACGGTCCTACTGTCTCTTTCATCGTCTTTCTTCCTATAATATAATGGCAGGTTATGCCTTATATGTCCTCTCATTATAGATATTATGGGAGGAAATGTCAAGTAAAAGACGAAATTTCGGGCATCTGTCGCGTATTTTCGTCATTCTGCCCCGTAACGGGCCCACTCCCCATTGGTCCCTATTACTTTTTGATACCATCCGAACGACTTCTTCCTCATCCTCTTTCCCGTTCCATTGCCTTCGTCGTCCAGATCCACATGGATGAAGCCGTATCGCTTCTTCATATGTCCGCTGCCTGCGCTCACCAAATCGATGGGCGCCCACGCCGTGTAGCCGAGTAAATCCACGCCGTCCAGTTCTGCGGCATCCATCATGGCGCATATATGCCGCTTTAAATAATCGATCCGGCAGTCGTCTGCAACGTTTCCGTTTTCGTCGGGAAAATCCTGTGCTCCCAGCCCATTTTCCACGATAAACAGCGGTTTCTCATACCTGTCATAGATCTGGTTTAAGGTAATCCGAAGTCCCAGGGGATCGATGGGCCAGCCCCATTCGCTGTACGTCAGATACGGATTTTTCGCAGAGGCAAACAGATTGCCCTCCGCCGATTCCACGCTGTCTGCCGTAGAGACACAGCGGCTGTTATAATAGGAAAAGGAGATAAAGTCCACCGTTCCCTTCTTCAATATCCTCTCGTCCTCGTCTTCCATCACAGGCATAAGGCCCTCCCGCTCAAGCGCTTTCCCTGCATAGGCCGGATACTCCCCTCTGGCCTGCACATCGACGAAAAAATAGTTCTCGCGGTCCTTTTTCAGTGCTTCCCACACGTCCTCCGGCCTGCAGCTGTACGGATAGACGCTCCCCGCCGCAAACATACAGCCGACTCTGTTCTCCGGATTGATTTCGTGTGCCATCTGCACCGCCAGGGCGCTGGCAATCAGTTCATGATGAGCGGCCTGGTATTTCAGTTTTTCCCTCTCGTCCCCGTCCTGAAACAGAAGTCCCGCGCCCAGGAATGGAGCGTGCAGAATCATATTGATCTCGTTAAAGGTCAGCCAGTACCGCACCAGCTCCCGGTAGCGGACAAACAGCGTGCGGCAGAGTTTTAAATAGAAGCCGATCATTTCCCTGCTCCGCCATCCGCCGTACTTTTCGATTAAATACACCGGACAGTCGAAGTGACAGATGGTCACCAGCGGCTCAATGCCGTATTCGTGACACGTCCGGAACACCTCCTCATAGAACCGCAGTCCCGCCTCGTTTGGCTCCTCTTCCTCCCCTCCGGGAAATATCCTCGTCCATGCAATGCTCATGCGGTAGACTTTAAAGCCCATCTCGCCGAAGAGGCGTATGTCCTCCCGGAAATGGTGAAACATGTCAATGGCCTCGTGAGAGGGATATCGGTGCTCCCCGTCGCAGACAAGCGATACTTGCTCTCCCCGTATCACTGCTTCACGGTCCGGTCCTGCCGGGCACACGTCCACATTGGAGAGTCCTCTTCCGTCCTCCTGCCAGCCGCCCTCGCACTGGTTTGCAGCAGTGGCGCCTCCCCAGAGGAAATCTTTACTCAGTCCCATTTTCTGATCTCCTTTCCGGTTATTTAACGATCCGCAAAAGCGGTTCCTGATACTCCACCGCGTCATCGGCCTTCACAACGGCTTCCACCGACTGGTAATTCCCATAATTACTGATCAGAACCGGCGTCTCCAGCAGGAACCCTGCCTCCCGGATCAGCTCCATATCGAACCGCATCAGCGGCTGCCCCGCCTTCACATGATCGCCCTGCTTCGCTGCAGCCTCAAAGCCCTTTCCATCCAGCTGCACCGTATCCAGTCCAATGTGGATCAGAATCTCCGTCCCTTCGTCCGACAGAATTCCAATCGCATGGAGGGTCGGGAAAATGGTCACAACCGTTCCATCCACCGGTGACACCACCAGACCTTCCTCTGGAAGAACAGCAATCCCCTTTCCAAGGATTCCGGAGGCGAATGCGCTGTCTTTTACGTCTTTTAAATCAATAACAGCGCCCTTCATGGGACTCATGATGGTCAGGAACTCATGAGATGCGAATTCCGGGTTGTTGTCAGCCGTTCCCTGGTCTGCACTGCCACTGTCCATTCTGCCGTCCTCAGCAGAATCCTCTTTCTTCTTATCTTTATAGACAATCATCGTCATAACAAACGCGATCACCATGGTCAGAAGGGCCCCGGTCACAGCCACGATTAAGTTGCCCATGGAACCGTCCGGCTCCACCATCGCCGGAAACTCGAAGATTCCCATTCCGCCCATCATAAATTTTCTAAAATTGAAGAAACCGTAGAAGCCTCCGCCGATTCCGCCTGCAATACAGCTGATGATAAAGGGCTTCTTAAGCGGCAGTGTAATTCCGTAGATCGCAGGCTCCGTCACCCCGAAAATACCGGAAATAAAGTTGGGCAGTGCCATTTCCTTCAGTTTTCTGTCCTTTGTCTTGATAAAGATAGCCAGAACCACAGCCGATGTCGCAAAGGTACAGGCAAAGAACGGCATCATCACGTTGTCGTAGCCCATGGTCATGATATTGTTGATATAAACCGGAATAAATCCCCAGTGCAGGCCGAAGATAACCAGGATCTGCCAGGTAAATCCAACGATGGCTCCTGCCAGCATAGGTGAAAAGCTTCTGATTGTAAGTACTGTCTCCGCGATAATCGTGGATGCAAAGGTGACAACCGGACCGATAACCAGAAATCCCGCCGGAAGCGCCGCTAAAAGCGTCAGCATCGGCACAAAGAAAAACTTGACCAGATCGGGTACAAACTTATTGAACAGCTTCTCGCATTTCGACGCAAAGTATACGATAAAAATAACAGGAATCACCGTGGAGGTATAATCCATGGAGATTACCGGAAGCCCGAAGAATGTGATATACACAGGCGATTCAAACAGCGTCCCCTCAAACAGCGTGTAGAGCGGAGCCATAGAAGCGGAAATACTTTCCGCCTGAATCGCCGGATAGCACATGATCGCGCCGATCGCCAGCCCCAGCATGGGCTTTAAACCAAACTTCTTCGCGGAGGTATAGCCCAGGAACAGCGGAAGAAAGGTAAACAGCGCGTCCCCCACCGCATTGATGATTAAGTATCCGCCGCATGTGTCGGGATATAATCCCAGCACCGCAAACAGCGTGTTCAGCCCCTTCACCATACCACAGGCCGCCATAATTCCCAGAATCGGCTGGAAAATACCGGAGATCGTATCCACAAACCGGTCAAACAGCTTCTCTTTCTTCTCCGGCTTTGCCGTCTCCTCCCCTTTCTCCAGATCGAGAAGCGGGCAGACATCCTCATAGACCTCTCCCACGTGATTTCCGATCACCACCTGATACTGGCCTCCGCTCTTCATGACTGTGACCACGCCTTCCATGTTCTTTAACGCTTCATCATTGGCCGCGGCTTCGTCCGCCAGCTTAAAACGCAGTCTCGTGATGCAGTGGGTAAGTCCGGTAACATTGTCCCTGCCTCCCACGTATTTGACAATCTCTCTTGCCAGTTCCTCATATTTTCCCATTTCATTTCCTCCATCTTTCTATTTTTTTGTTTGAAATCTGAAGGTCGAGCCAACTGAATGTAACTGTCCTTAATGAAATATCACGCTATGTCTTATGGGCTTTCCTCCTTTCCTTCCTTTTCTGAATCATGCCCGTGGTTTCCGCGAGACAGAAACGATCCTTGCAATGTGAATACTCAGATAAAGAATCTCTTCTTCACTCAGCGTATATTGGTATTTATCCCCGATAAAAGCGGCAATCTTCCTGCCGCACTGGTAAGCTTCCTGATACTGCGCCCGGATCACCTCCGCCAGCGCCGCCACCTCCTGATCTTCATACGTTTTTCCGGAAAACATCCTCTCCGCGAAAAATTTCAAATGCGTAATGAAGCGGTGGTAATAGACAGATTCCGCGTCCAGCCTGATTTTACAGGTCATGCGGACAATTGTCTCGATTTCCTGCATGACGGTGGTGATCTCATGGACCGTCTTCTGCTTTAAATTCATCTGCGCGTTCACAATATGAAGGGCAATAAAGCCCGCTTCATCTTCCTCCAGCTTTACATGAAACCGCTCCTTCACACAGCGCAGCGCATAGAGTCCCGTATCATACTCCGCGGGATAATACCGCCTGATATCCCACAGCAGCACATTTTTCACATCAATTCCCTGCTTCTTCCGCTCCACCGCCATGTATATATGGTCGCACAGCGGAATGATGACATTCGTGCTGATCTTACTGTTCACATGAACTCTGGCATAGGAGAGCACATCGTCCGCCAGCTTCACGTGTTCCACAGGAATCTCCTGAAGCAGCTCCTTCAGCTGCTCCCTCTGCCCGGCGTCCTCCAGAGAAAAAATCTTTTCGATCTTCTGCTCCTCCACCTCGGAGCCTTCCTTTTTCTGAAACCCAAGCCCGCATCCCACCAGTATCTTCTCGCGCCCTTTTTCGTCCTCCGCAATGACTGCATTGTTGTTCAGTCTCTTCTTAAAGATCATCGAAATCCCCCTTCCGATTCATTTTAGAAATAAAAAAGACCTTGCATCATCAATAAGAATGGCTGCTGCCACTCAAATCCGATCATACAAGGTCAAGCTTGCCCGAAGCAATAACTATCCTTAAGTCAAAGATATATGAAAAAGCATAATTTGTCAAGCGTTTTTTTCAGTTTCATCAGACCGTTTTTTTCAGACCGCAAACAAGTCACCCAGCGCCTCGCTCATCGTCGGATGCGTATAAATCTGATCCCTCAATACCGTGTAGTCCGCATCGAGATCCATGGCCAGCTTCACGATATTGATCATCTCATAAGATTCCTCACAGAACAGCATCGTGCCTAATATCTTATTCGTCTTCGCATCAATCACTGCCTTTAAGAGACCTTTGGTTCTGTTTAAGACAGCAGCTTTCGGAATCGCGGCCGCCGGCAGTTTGGCGATCTTCACATCCAGACCGGCCCCCCGCGCTTCCTGCTCATTCATACCGACTCTTGAGAAGGATGGTTCAATGAACACGCTGTACGGAATATGGCTTCTCTTGCCCGCATTCGCATCATATGCCCCGCCGTGAAGGCTGGACCACACGATCCTGAAATCATCCAGGGAAACGTAGGTGAACTGAAGTCCTCCGGCCACATCTCCCATGGCCCAGATATTCGGAGCCGTCGTCTTATAGCCGTCATCTACCTTGACGCCGCCGCGGGCCGTCAATTCCACGCCTGCCGCTTCCAGATTTAATCCCGCCGTGTTAGGCCTTCTTCCTGTAGCGACCAGAATCGCATCCGCCTCCAGATCTTCCTCTTTTCCATCGACAGAGTAATGGACGTAAGACCAGTCCCCTTCTTTCCGGATCCCGGAAATAGCCGCGCCAACCACAAATTTAACGCCCTTTTCTTCCAAAACCTTCTGAATCTCGGCCGCGATATCTTCGTCCTCTCTCGGAATCAGGCGTGCCTCGTTCTGAATGACCGTCACCTCAGAGCCAAATCCGGAATACATGGACGAAAACTCCAGCCCGATATAGCCGCCGCCAATGATGACCAGCTTCTTTGGAAGCTTCTCCAAATCCATAAATGTCTCACTTAAATAAACCTGGGGATTGCCTTCTATTCCCTCAATCGGCGGCACAAACGGAGCGCTCCCCGTATTGATAAAGATCTGATCTCCCTCTAAAGTAAACGCCTCCGAACCGTCTGCCGGCACTACATTTACCTGTGTATTGGAAAGGAAGCTGGCAGTTCCGTTATAAATGGTCACCGCTTCCAGATGATTCAGCTTGTCAAAATTCTTTTTTCGAAGCAGGGAAGTAACGCGTCTCTTTTCCTCAATAGCTGTCCTGTATAATTCCGCCTTTTCCTCAAAAGAGAGCTTTCCCTTTGCTTCCGTCATCTGGGAACTTCTCACCAGAGACTTGGATGGAATACATCCAACATTGATGCAGGTACCGCCATACATTTTATCTGATTTCTCAATCAGCGCTACCGCTTTTCCCTCACCGGCCAGCTTTCCCGCCAGAGTCTTACCGCCTTTGCCAAATCCTATAATAACCGCATCATACTTTTTCATCTCAAAACTTCCTTTCTTATCACCATTTTTTATTTTTCATCACCAGACACGGTCTCATAGGGCCAGTCCTTAATACCGCCTATATCAATAATATTCTTATAACCAAGGCCCAACAGCTTCTCCGCCGCGTTTTTACTTCTCACGCCGCTTCGGCAGTAGACCATAATTTTCGCATCCAGATCCGGAAGCTCCTCCGGCATCTCCTCTCCGATGTCTTCCACCGGAATGTTAATCGCATCGCCAATCCGGCTGTCCGCATACTCTTCCGGAGTTCTTACATCCACCACGATGAGCGCATCGTCCGAATCCATAACTTCCTTTGCCTCTTCCGGCTTAAACTTAACATACTGTGAAGCCTGGACCTCCGCACCGGCCTCCGCTTTCTGCGCCGCCGTCTTCTGTGTCTCCTTGCCGGAAGCACTCCCCTGGCCGCCCGAACACGCCGTCAGTACTAAAACCGCTGCGGCGATTCCCGCCGTTATCCAATATTTCCCTTTTATCATCTCATCCGCTCCATTCTGTAACTTTTTTTGTTTCAGTTTTTATACTGTAATAATATCAGTTACAGTTAGTTCTGTCAAGCGTTTTTTACATTTTTCTTCAATCTTTTTCCATAACTGCGCAGTCCCACTGCGGAAGCCGTCTGCACGCAAATAGAAACGGGTACCGACTCATTTACATGAACTTCGATACCCGTTCCTAGACTACTTCATCCATTGGACTTTACCCTCACTTTTTGTTTTGTCACTGATACTTGTGTACCTGGATGCTCTATATTAAATTTTTTTACCTTCGCCACTCCATTACCGGGCCTCATCTATCATCTGGTTTATCTCTGCATCGTCATTTTCATTCTTCTATATGTTAGTAAGCTACATATGTGGAAACCTTTGTTCGGACGAATCATACTTTCTCGTCATACGACTCATACGATGAATTTTCCTTTGCAGTTTATAACGAAATATAGGCATATGTAAAAGATATATAGATTTTTTCCTGCTACTTCATCCATGCTTTCGCATTTATTCATCATAGAAGGAATGGCTTTTCACTGTGGCCGAAAGGTTTTTCCTATTGTCCGCTTCCTAATTGGAAATCAGACGAGACTTATGTTTTCGGCGGAATCTACCTCCTTTTCTTTCTATTTTTTATCCTTCCCGCTTCCTGTTCCCGGGAGGTTTCTCTATATCTTGTATCTCTTTCCTTTGATAGCTTTATTATATAGTATCTCTCTCTATTTTGCAAGACTCTTTAGAAAAAATTAATAAATTATTTCTTAATTGTCAAATTGTATATAATTATTTGAAATATTCATTATTTTTTTTGTCTTACTCCATTTGTTATAGTTATTCTTCTCTATTATTCTGATATTATAGATTGTTATTTTTTTATCAATCACGTTGCGTTTTTGTAAAGTTATGGTATAATGTCCAAAAAGGACAGAGTCCCCGGGCCTTACGGTCCCAATTGCTCCGCCCCCACATTAAACGTTCAGAAGGAGAACACATATGAGCCAGCGCAATTTAACCTTATTAACGGATCTATACGAGTTAACCATGATGCAGGGCTATTTTAAAGAAAAGGATGCCAATGAGACCGTAATCTTCGACGCATTTTACCGCACAAATCCGGGCGGCAACGGTTATGCAATCTGTGCCGGTCTGGAGCAGGTAATTGAATATATCAAGGATCTTCATTTCGAAGAGGACGATGTGGACTATCTGCGTTCCACGGGACTGTTCGGCGAAGACTTTCTGGAGTATTTACGCCACTTTAAATTCTCAGGCGACATTTATGCTATTCCGGAAGGCACTGTCGTCTTTCCGCGTGAACCGCTGGTAAAAGTGATTGCTCCTATTATGGAGGCGCAGCTCATTGAGACGGCGCTGTTAAATATCATCAATCATCAGAGCCTGATCGCCACAAAGGCAGCGCGCGTCGTATATGCAGCCGGCGGCGACGGTGTCATGGAATTCGGACTTCGCCGGGCTCAGGGACCGGATGCCGGTATCTACGGCGCAAGGGCGGCCATGATTGCAGGCTGTATCGGGACCTCCAACGTTCTGTGCGGTAAGATGTTCAACGTTCCTGTCAAGGGAACTCACGCCCACAGCTGGATCATGAGCTTTCCGGATGAGCTGACCGCGTTCCGCACCTATGCCAGGCTGTATCCTTCTGCCTGTATCCTGCTGGTGGACACCTATGACACGCTGAAATCCGGTGTTCCTAACGCCATTAAGGTATTTCAGGAAATGAAGGAAGCGAAAATCCCGCTGACCTTCTACGGAATTCGTCTCGACAGCGGCGATCTTGCCTATTTATCGAAGAAAGCGAAAAAGATGCTGGATGATGCCGGATTCCCAGACGCAGTTATTTCCGCCTCCAACGATCTGGACGAGTCTCTGATCAACAGCTTAAAGATTCAGGGCGCAGCCATCAACTCCTGGGGAGTCGGCACGAATCTGATCACCTCCAAGGACTGCCCGTCCTTCGGCGGCGTATATAAGCTGGCTGCCATCTTAGATAGGAAGAGCGGAAAATTTGTGCCAAAGATCAAGTTATCCGAAAATGCCGAGAAGATTACCAACCCGGGCAATAAATGTATCAAGCGTATTTACAGCAGGGAAACCGGAAAAATCATTGCCGATTTGATCTGCCTGGAGGGCGAGAAATACGATGAAAATAATTCACTGCTGCTCTTCGATCCCATCGAGACCTGGAAAAAGACGCACCTGGCTCCCAACACCTATCATCTCCGTGATCTGATGGTTCCGGTATTTAAAGATGGAGAATGCGTTTACGAATCCCCCGCGGTCATGGACATTCAGGCGTACTGCAAGAAAGAACTGGATACGCTCTGGGATGAATCCCGCCGTCTTGTGAACCCTCACGAGGTGCATGTGGACCTCTCCAATGAGCTTTGGCACATGAAAAATCAGCTTCTGGACAGCTATCATTTTTCAGAATAACGAAAAAAGTTAACCTTTGTTATAGTTTCTGTGGTTGACATCGGTTATAATAGAAGTAATATGACAAAGGAGGTTGTTTTTTATGAGTATGGGGCAGGAAACCAAAATTCGCGCCAGAGACAATGATAAGCTGGCTTTAAAAGTAACAAAAGGACATTTTTCATCCGACCGTTTTCACATTAACTACTACATTGACATGACCACATTGAAGATGCGTCAGGAGGAAGCTGAGCAGGTTGCCAAATCCATGGTGAAAAGATACGTAAACCGTGTTGATTTATCAGGGCTGATCGGCGTAGGAGCGGAAGAGCTCAAGCATTATTCCAAAGCGTTTGCTTCCAAGACTCCAATCGATACCATCATCTGTATGGATGGCTGTGAGGTAATCGGCGCCTATGTAGCAAAGGAATTATCCGAGCTCGGCGTTACCACCACGAATATCCACAAGACTACTTACATCGTGACTCCGGAATTCGATTCCGCCGGACAGATGGTCGTTCGTGACAACATCAAGCATATGCTGAAGGATAAACACGTATTAGTCGTTCTCGCTACCGCGATGTCCGGCCGTACTATTTTAAAGAGCATTCGCTGCATCGAATCCTACGGCGGCATTCTGGAAGGCATCTCCGTTATCTTCGCCGCAGTCAATGAGATCGACGGATATCCGGTTAATGCGGTATTCGATTCTTCCGATCTTCCCGACTTCCGTCTCTCCGAGCCGGAGAACTGTCCGGATTGTAAGAACGGAATCAAGCTGGATGCGATTGTAAACAGCTACGGTTATACAAAACTGGATTAATAGAAGTGAAATGAGTTAAAATAGCCCCGGGCCACGGCAGGAATACCTGCCGTGGCCCGGAGTGTTTATGGAGTGGAGTCTTAATTATCATTTGGAGAGTGTTACATTTGATGGATTTGATGGCAACACAGCCTCCTGATCGAACTGCCTGTCCCTTAGGATCGAATTAATGTGCAGCGCGTTCTGTTCATATTCTGGTCATAATCTTTTTACATACCGGTCAAACTATCTTCATATTTACCGGATATACTTATAACATAAGAGAAAGATGCTTATGCCTTACATCAGATAAATTTTTTTTCATAATCGCCGGTATTCTTACAGAAGGATACCGGCTCCTCCCTTTTATGGGGCTTTTTTATGTCTTACATCTGCTTTCGTACGATTTTGTATTCGTCGGCGAACTGATAATGAGAACAGCCGCCGCTGTCTCCCCTTAAAAAGCGGATCATCTCATCTTCGTCCAATTCCATATCACATACGTAGCATTCGTAGTCCTCGTCGTATGTATAATACATACAGCTTTCACAGTTCTTTCCTGACATCTCGTGCATCTCCCCTTTATATTGATTCCAATTATTTTTATTGAGTCGTCTTTATTGATTCATTTTCGTTGGTCCATTTGATCCGTCTTAATTAAATTTTGCAGCCATCGAATCACCGTACTGTCCAAGATCCATGCGGCTGCAAAGGACAGAACCGCGGTCAGCAGCGTTGCACAGACAATGCGCGGAACGTAAAAATGTCTCACTATGGTTTGATCGACCAGCATTTCAGCTGCGGCCTTCAGAATCAGATAGTGGGCCAGGTAGGCCGAATAGCTGTGGCGGCTCATCCAGACAGCGGCTGTTCTGGCAGCCTTGCATTTTAAATTACCACAGCACTCAAACAGTAAGAACACTGCCGCCGACATGGCGATCATGGTAGGCGCCAGATCGTGAATTCCCGGTACAAAGCCAGGCGTAAACCTTTTTTGCAGCAGTGTCAGAGCCAGCCCTACGATTCCTGCAAGGGCAAACCACTTAAATTCTTCCCGTTTGAACAGCCTCTTCAGCGCATATCCCAGGACATAGTAGATCAGCCAGCCTTTAAACACCATATAATCAAGAATCTGATCCAGTCCTATGCCAAATCCACCGTCATAGTTGGTCAGTGTCTGGACTCCAAGGATGAGCAGAATAAAATATTTCAGTTCCTTATCATTCATTGCCTTCATCATACGGGCCAAAAACGGCGTACAGAGGTAAAGCGCTATGATCACATACATAAACCACATATGGTCCGCCATAGGCACTGTACCACTGAAAAAATCCCGCAGGAATTCCACCGGATACTCCCACCAGGATAAAACCTCCTGGCTGCGGCTGACATAGAACAGATAGTAAAGGACCGAGAAAAAGAAAAACGGGATAACGATGACTTTTACCCGTTTCTTATAAAATTGCGTGATGTCTCCGGTCGCCGAATCCAGAAGGAACAGACCACTGAGCATAAAATATATTCCGACAAAGCTGAGCAGAAGCGGCTGCATGACTGCTGCAAACCACCACTGTTTATCATTGACAGAGACAGCCGGTATGGCGTGGACCATAATGATCGCCAGCACCGCCACCGCCCTTAGAAAATCGTATTTTATCTCGCGTTCTTTCAAACTGATTCCTCCATTTCAATATCAAGTCAACATCAAGTGCTCCCAGTGCTGCGTTGCGCAATGCAGTATTAGTATACCATAAACAGTAATTTCGTGAAAGACTTCATCAGATTGTTTCCTGCATCCGGCGAGGGCCAGGCCGTGAACCGGCTCAGCCCTCCTCTCCTGTAAATGTATTGCCTGTTTAGGGAATTGCCTCTGCTCACAGCATTTCGTGAAGTCTGGTCCGCAGCATCTCCACACGGCGTATGGCTTCACTCACGTTGTCCGATGCCTCCCTGATTTTTGCCTGGACCATCCAGTCTATGATCAATCCATCAAAGAAATAGTCGGCAAAATTAAGGAATTCCCCAATATCGATTTTGAAATCTGCCGGTATATCAATATCCATCAGTTCCCTGCGCAGGCTTCTTAAGCTGCGTCTGGCTTCCTCCAGAGACGTTCTCGCATCATCGATCCTGGAGTGCTTGATCCAGGTAGTAAACATTCCGCCTCCCAGCATATCCCAGATTCCCCAGCTGCCTGCGCTCGATAACGCGGTTTCGGCCTGCCTCAGATTCATGAGCACCCGGTTTGCGGCGGCGATCGCCTCTTCTACTTCCTGTTTTCTTCTCTCTTCTTCCATACTGATTCTCCTTCCTGTCTGACGACAACTAAAAGTTTTCGTGCGTGGCTGGAACTTCCTTTATGAAGAAAAGAAAAAGACTCTTACCGTGGTAGTTCCTGCCACAATAAAAGTCTTGCACATTTCATTTTATACGGGTGTTTATAAAAACACCAAGAAGACGATTTAAAATCCATCGGATGATGGTTCGCTACTCCCTTTTATTGAAAGATAATATATCATATTTTTACAATTTTGTCAACTAATTCAGGTTTCTTTCAACGCTTCTATTCAGCGTTTCTTTCAGCACCATCACTTTCTCTCCATGAACATCGGTCTCTCCGTTAAATCGGAATCCGAATTTCTCATAGAGATGGATTGCCCCCTGATTTTCTTCGACTACGCTTAAGTAAATCTTCTTTCTGTGGTATTCGCTTCTCAGCTTCTCGATCATCATCGGGAGTACGATGTGCCCATAGCCGTGGCCCTGATAATCCCGGTCGATCAGCAGCCGGTCCAGCCAGACACGGCCAAATGGCAGATACTGCCAGAAATAACCGTACATGGAGAAGCCTACCAGCTGTTCTCCGTCATAGATGCCTACCGGACGCCAGCATTTCTCTTCCGCTGCCTCCTTTAAGCATTGTTCGGGACTTTCCACAAATCCCTTCTGTGTTTCGTGAATTTTGAGAGCCAGTACTGCCTCACGGTTCTTGTCATTTACCGGCTCAACATGGATATACATGATTCCCCTTCTTTCTTTATTTTGGCTTTGCCTTTTCCTATCATAAACTATCTGGTAACCCAATAGTCAATAGCTTTTGCCTGTTTTTCTGCCTTCGGTATCTACCAGCTGCGTACACCCTGTATATGCAGAAAGCGGGATTTCACGTATAAATAGGAATCAAGAGGGCGCATATAAGCGTCAAAGCTGTGCGCCGCCACGTAAATGCGGCCGCCCGTGACCGCGACGATTACCGGACTGTGATAAAAACCGTTGGCATTGCCCAACTGTACAATATCTCCCGGCTGTACTCCGTCCTGACCGGTTTCTGCCGCGTACGGACCAACCGACTTGTTATTAACCAGAAAATTGTAGAGATACTGCACTCCCGTCCAGCTCGGCGTCCTGTCAGTACTGCTGTTATAATACCATCCCATCACCGGCGTATAGTTCATGACCCCGCTCCCCGCGTAAATGCACTGTGAGGCGAAATTCGTGCAGTCTCCTCCAAAATGCTCAAAGTCCAAATACCGTGGATTTCTGCCCATGGCCCATTTCTTTGCATATTCCAATGCCGCGTCCCGCCGATAGCCTATTTCTTTCATATTCTTTTTACCCGATTTTGATCTTTACAATATAATATGAAACATCATATGAAACGAGTAACGAAAAGTCCTCAAACAGGGGATTCGATTATACGGAGGACCTGGGTGTTTCCATAACGGTATTGCCTGTTATTATGAAATATAAAAAGGAAACACAGGAAGCAGAATCATCTGCCCCTGTGCTTCTCCTTCCGTTTCTGCTGTTTTAATTCGAATCTGGCTTCCTTTTCCGCTTCTTTCTGCTCGCGGGTCCGGATCTTCCGTTCCTCCTTCAGCTGCTCATGCTGCAGGCTTAGGGCCTGCTGCGACTTCGTTCCGATGCCGGAGACCGCCGTCTGCATCCTGGCCTCCCGCTGCCTGCGCTTCGGGTTGGTATGTTCTTTTTTAGCCTCAGCTTTCACGGCCGGACTGAATCGCAGCCGATAATAATTCTTAAGGAGCCAGTCATATACCTCGTAATCCTTCGGCTCCATACCGAAGGTTATCTTGCATACTTCCATCGTTCCGCCCGAAATCCGTTCCACGACTCCGATCCAGAACGGGTCCTCAAAAAATACCCGAAAGGTCAGCGATACTTTGTCCATAATGATATCCTCCTTATATGATTCAAAATAGACAAAGAACGGACGACCTAAGGAGGAAGGTTACTGACAGCGGTTTCACGAATATTGTCCGCTGCGCCCGGACTACCTACCGGGCTGTGTTTTTATCTTTGTATTTACTTTACATTACCATTTTACCATATTGGTACGGATATTTCCAGACCGTTTAAAAGAATACGATCGGCCAACTGCATATAATGTTTATAAAGAGCTTCAAAACGTTTGGGAGCAGATGTTTGGCATCATAATTCCATATGGCATCATCCACCTGCGCAGTCTGGCTCCCTTAAAGATAATTAAACACATCCTGGCCCGGAAGTACCAATCCTGTTACTCTGCATAAATATCCTCCTGTTTGACCTTACATCAGGTATTTTATTTAATTTTTTATAAAAAACTGCCTGCCGCCAAATAAACACCTGCCAGAAACGCCTCCGGAAGGATGCTGAAGCCTGCAGGGGAAGGCTGTTCTTTCTGTGTCCGAACCATATCCGCAATCACACGGCCTGCCAGAATTGCCCTGGAACGTCTGTCAGCCAATGACCTGGCGCTTTCATACAGAGTATCCGCGAAACATAATTCTCCCTTCTCTTCCTGTTCCGGAATCAGGAACTCCTGCACTTGTCTTTGAAGCTGCTCCTGCCAGATTCCGTATGAATAAATTGTCTCACTGCTAAGGCCGAATACTTCCCCCGCCACCTCGGCACATACCAGCGCGGTTGTTCCTTCATCCGGTTCCAGAACTCCATGCTCCTCGAAAATCTTTTCCAGCTGTCTTAAGTACAATTGATCCAGAACGAATCCTGCGCTGCCCTTTTCGAGTAATGATCTAAGCGGAAGATAACCGCCCATCTGTTCTGCCGCAGATTTTCCAAAGCCGCGCATAAAAGTGAAAGCACAGCCTTCATAAACCTGAAAACTCTTTAACGCATCCAGATAACCAAGACGGATATTTCGCTGCATTACAGTATGGTCAAATACCAGTGTAGGGCCGAGATTCCAATAACACCGGATATATGTCAGGCGTTTTGCAAGCGCCAGCGCCTCTTTCTTAACCACTCCAAAGGCTTCCAGATCTACGGCTATGATGTGACATGCCCCCTTTTCCAATGCCATCTTCACAGGAAGATTATCGTGATACGCGCCATCCAGATACCTTACGTCATCAATTCGATGCGGTTTAAACGCAGGATAGATGGAGGCGCTGGCAATAATATAGTCAATCAGTTTCCCACAGGGAATATCCTCTCTGAATAGTTCGCAGGGAATATTTCTATCCATATCTATGGTAACAAGTCCGTACTCGATCTCAGACTTACGTATTCGTTCTTCATCAATAAACGAGCCAAGCGTCTGCCTCAGAGGATTTGTATCCGTGCCGCCGTTCTTTACAAAGTTTAAGACAAAGGTCTGATATGTCTGCCAAACTTTTTTCTTCAATGGATGTTCATCGTTGACCGGTACATCCATGACCTGAGCGGTCTCAATCTGATTCCACAGAAAAATTGCTTTCTCATAATCCCCCTGTGCGATCATTGCGCCGTTGACTGCGCCGATAGATGTACCTGTCACCACATGTATATCAATCCCCAGTTCCCGCAGGGCCTTCCATACCCCCATTTCATAGGAACCACGGGAACCTCCTCCCCCCAGTACGAAAGCCGTTTTATCACTCAAGCGCTCACCTCCATCTGATATTTCCTGCCGATACTTCCAGTTTCATTCCAATGCCGCCAGCTCACGAAGTTCTTCCCTAAAGCATCCGATATACTTGCCTAATAAAGAAATGCATATCTGACGTTCCTGCTCCGACAGCCTGACAAAGGTCCGGTACTCCGCTGCAAATACAGGCTGTACGATGCCTTCAACATAACTTTTACCGCTGTCCGTTAATCGTAACAGCTTCCGGTTCCGTGTCCCGGGAACTGCTTCCAGTTTGACAAACTTTTTTTTCACCATATTTGCAACAGCTGAATTAACCGTCTGCTTCGGTAATGACCACATCTCACAGATATCCTGCTGCGAATATTCCTCCCCCATCACAAACAGGGTATACCACACCCAAAATTCATTATCAGAAATTCCCAGCCTGGCGGCAGCCTGATGGTAAACTCCGGTCAGTTCTTTTATCTGCTGGTTCAAAGATTCCAACTGCTGCTTAATCTGCTGCTCCGGCTGCCATCCTGTCTGCTGTTCTATCTGTTTCTCTGTCTCTTGTCTTATCTGTTCATTCATACACAATTTTTCCCCTGTCTGCTAAGTGAGCCCAAATGCTGACTGAAAAATCCATTTTTCCAGGCATGAAAATTAATTAAGGCGCTTTATGTGTCCGATTTCGGATACATAAAGTATAGTCCGATTTCGGACTCTTGTCAATAGATAAATTCCATCTTTACTGTATAAGACAAAAGGCTGGACCTCAAAAAGAGTCCAGCCTGCTGCGTATTGACTGCTGATCCTGGTAAAATGCGTTTTAAACCGCAAACCAGTCTTATCCCAACGTCATAAAAGCATATCTCACAACAAATACAACGGAGATCATTAATGTTAAAGCTCTAACTTGCCGTCTTTTCCCTGTCATGATATTCATCAGACAATAGGTAATCAGTCCGAATGCGACACCATTGGCGATCGAATATGTAAATGGCATAAATACGATTGTACAGAAGGCCGGCAGTGCGTTGCTCATATCGCTGAAATCCACATCTCTGATGTTACCGAGCATCAGAATCCCCACGAAAATCAGTGCCGGGGCAGTAGCCGCCGCCGGAACAATGCTGACAATCGGTGCAAACAGAATGGCTCCCAGGAACATCAGAGCGGTTACAAGACTCGTCATACCCGTTCTTCCGCCTTCCGCGATTCCAGCGCTGGATTCCACCACAGTGGTAACGGTTGAGGTTCCTACCATTGCGCCTGCCAATGTCGAAACCGCATCTGACATTAACGCCTGTTTCATCCGGATTACTTCGCCGTTTTCATCAATCATTCCAGACTGCCTAGCTGCTCCGAGAAGTGTCCCAATGGAGTCAAACATATTAACCAGGGAAAAGCTGATGACCAGCATCGTTACCGTAAACAGAGTTTCCACAAAGTTTGTTCCGGCAAACAGGCCGGCAAAATCCATCTTTAAAAATGATACTTCCGCGAAATCCTGGAATTTCACTCCAAGATTCATATCTAAATTTGAAAGATGCGTTATACCAAGCGGGATTCCGATCAGGGTTGCCGCTATAATTCCCAGAAGAATCGAGCCTTTTACCTTTCTCGCATGCAGAATTCCCATAATGACCAGGCCAACCAGTGCCACCAGCGCGCCATTGATCAAAACCATATCCGCGCCGCTTCTCCATTTGGAAAAGTCAACCAGGCTTACGAGTGTGGCAGGATTGGAAATGACGATTCCTGCATTCTTCAGTCCGATAATTGTAATAAACAGACCGATACCAGGGGTAATCGCTGTTTTAACCGCGTCCGGAATTGATCTGATTATCGCCTCTCGCAGACCGATTGCGGTGATAACGATGAAAAAAATACCGGATATAAATACGATGACCAGTGCCTGTCCATATGTATATCCCATTCCCAACACCACGGTATATGCAAAAAATGCATTTAACCCCATGCCTGGCGCCTGCGCAAACGGAACCCTTGCATACAATGCACAAAGGATTGTACCGATAAACGCTCCGATACAGGTACCGATAAAGACGCCGTTGGCAATCTTCTGCGCCATCGCTGCGTCTCCCATAATCAAATATGGGTCGGATAAAATCTGTGGGTTCAGAATAAGGATATAGGCTATTGTGATAAATGTTGTGATTCCTGCAAGTACTTCCGTTTTAACGCTTGAATGACTCTGGGATATCCCAAAAAACCTGTCTGCGAATCCTGTTTTTCGTTCCAATAATATGTCCTCCATCTTCCTTTAAATAAACTGCCTGTTAAGACTGCCTGCTTTGCTATCCTGTAGTCTATACTTTAAAGGTTTACGATTGTCGCTCCCTTCCACCAACAAACATGAATTTACCAAAAAAAGAGTCAACTACATAAACTATGTAGTCAACTCTTTACGGTAGTTGGTAGAGACTCTGAGCCAATTCTCAGGATATACATAATGAATAGCACCAATATTTAATCACAAAATTTATTATATACACTAAAAGTTTTTTAGTCTATTCGCCTTTTTATCAATAAATCTTTATTTTTTTGTGCATTATGTATATTTTGTTATTCTCTTAAACCGTTTTCCTCAGTATAAATAATTATCCGGAAGTTACCCTCCCGCATTCACTGCACTGATGGTCATGGAGAGAGATTACACCCCCGCAGGCCGTACAGGTATAGCGTTTCCGCTCATTTCTCAGAAATAATTCCATGCCGTTTTCCTTCACAAACAGGGACTGTTCTATGAGGCTGACGCCATACCGTTTGCGATAGCTTCTGTCCAGATCCCGTATCCTTCTGCATGGGAAATCGCTGCATTCATAGCAGTAGGATAGCTCTCTTTCAGCTGCACAGTTTTTTCGCAGACAAGTCCGGCAGTGTCCGGGCTTGCTCTCATCGTTTCCCAGGCAGCCTCCGCAGGCCTTCTTGGTACTGCAGTGTGTAAAACACACCATACAGTTCATTCCGCATGGTGCAAACATCTGACTGCCAATTGCTTCAGGCATCTTCAATAAAAACCGCCTCCTTTTCCTGAACTGCAGACTCCTGTGTTATTATAGTGCCGTAACTATGCTTAAAATGTGTTCTCTGCGTAATTCTAATAAACAATCATACGGTCCATGCATCCATACTCCGCGGCATTCCTAAGTTCTGCTGCAAAATCCTTCCTGTCGCAGGACAGATAGGAAAGCATGGCTCTGTCCCCCTCCGGGCCGCCTGTCATCTGCTCCATCAGCTGATTTATGGCTTCCTCGAGTTTCAGTGGTTCACAGATCTTCACACGGCTGCAAAACCGCTTCGTATCGTCTGCTGTCACCGTATCCCCGGACAGCTTTTTCCCCATCATCATATGAATCACCAGATTCCTCATAATGACAGAAGCCACATTCAGAACCAGCTCCTCATAATCCCCATGGTAGTGTTCCAGGACCGCCTTTCCGTACGCTTCCGGAATCTTGCCCAGGAATCTCTGTTCCAGGAGAACACAGGATAAATAAAAGTAGATGGCGTCTATTCCCTTTCGCTTCCCGACAGGCCGTAAAATCGGGTAATCCAGAGTGAGCAGATGATCCTGGGGCCGGAATCTGGCATCGTAATGGACAAAGAATTCCGGCATCCCTTTGATAACCGTATCCTCATAACAGCGGTTTCCGAAGGAACGAAAATTCGCAATGACCTGATCGTAGACCTTCTTGGCCCTGGCGGTCTTCTCCAGAACCACCTCATACCCCTGCTGGTAAAACCTCCATAAATCCGTGTCTGAGGCGGTGGCTACGCTGTTCTTTCCTGTCTTCACCGCTTCATATTCTGCTTCCCGCAGGCAGTAAAGCACCGCTCCCATCAGCTGCTGTGCCGTCTCATAGGTGACGGAGGTGCTGGAAAGACTGGTATACTTTTCCGTAAGTTTTCCGACAACAGGCAGCAGTTCTTCCATCGTATAGTCCATGTCCTCCTCCTAACTGAGCAGGTCAAAGAGTGTCTCCAAAAAGAGATCCCTGTCCCAACGTGCTTCCTGTGAAAATTTCTCGTACTCTCCTTTTCCACCGTCCTCCACGTAATCCCGGTATCCGGCGCGAATCGCCCTCGCAAAACGTTCCAGGCACGTTTCCTCCAAATAGGCGACGGAACCGTAACAGACGCCGTCAAACTGTTCTTTCATAAATGTCAGCAGTTCCTCATCCGTTAAGTTGTCCTCTGATTCGTTCTTATAGAGATAGAAGATTTCCTGCAGCTCCGCAATCACATCAGCATAGTTTTCCTGCTGCAAATAGGGAGAATCACAGAAAGTCTCTATAATCTCCGGCAATACCCCCTTTCCGAATTCGACCCGCATCTGCGTCCTTAAGGAATCACGCCGGCCTGCCATCAGTCTCCCAGCATCTTCCTCAGTGAGTGTAAGTCCGAAGGACTTTGTCTTCTCGTTGCAAGCCATCACTCTTTCCAGTTCCTGCTTCCGCTGTACTGTTTCCATCAGTTCATACCAGTTCTCCTGCATCTCTTTTCCTCCCCGTATTTGGTAAGTACTGATTCTACGCCTTTCAGACTTTCATTACAAGTCTTGAAAAAAAGAGATTTTTATGGTATGATATAGGTGTGGAAAAAGCGATTTCAGTTCAGGATCGCCGGAGTCCACATTTTTTTGCTTTTTATGGAAAAAAATGCCAAGCTATGGTTTCATCTTTCTCAGTCGGCATCACACTGTAATCCCCTTCTGCCAGCCCCTCCAGCACATAATCGCAAAACGCGGGGCTGCTGCTTCCTGAAACCACCCCCGTATGTGTGACCGCAGGAAGGACAAGTGCCAATTCCATAGCCGGTTCAAAGGTCTTTTTCGCCTTTAGTAATCTGCGCAGCCTGTCTGCCTGAAGCTCATAATCTGCTGCAATATCAGACATATCATCGGTCTCCTTTTTCTTTTCTCAGACCAGGGAAAGTGTGAATTGATCTGCGTTTTGCGCAGCACGTTACACTTTCTTCCTGTATTTCTCAAAGCTTTTCTCTGATAAAATCTCGTTCGTCACAAATTTCCCGTCATAGAATAACGAGTATGTTGTAAATGGGCTTGGCGCGCGCCTTGCAGCTTCCCGGGATTCCAGCTTTACTGTCTTGATCTCAATGCCCTGAGTCCTGGCGTATTCCGCCAGAATCGGAACGTATTTCGACGTGTGGGGACATTGCGCTGTGTAGTACAGAACCCATCCCTTTTCATCGGTCTCACCGGTCTTTGCACACTCTAAAAAGCGCGGCAGGGCTGTCCCTTCTTCAAATGGGAGTGCCATAAGCTCAAAGTACGGCGCAGCAGTATCGGCTGTCACAAATCCTTTATGCTTTAAGTAGGAGCCATCCGACAGAAACGGCATCTTCTTCTTAGAGGAAAGTATAACAAGCCCCTTCTTCCCGTTCGCCCTGGCCACAGCGATACAGTGCTCCAGCAGCTGGCTGCTATAGCCCTGTCCTTTATACTGGCCGGAAACCCACAGACAATCGATATAGTAGTATCCATCTGCATCGACAGGCACCCAGGCGTACTCCGCCGGCAGGTACTCGATAAATACCTTTCCGCGCACATCCAGTTTTTCGAACACAAGTCCCTCTTTCAGCCGTTCCTTCATCCATGCCTTCTTGGAGGCCACGCAGGTCTCTCCCTTTTTATCCGATATGGCACAGCAGATGTGCTCTTCTTCGATATTCTCCAAAGTTACCCGTTTGAATTCCATACTCATCATTCCCTCTCCTGTTGTTCACTCCTCTTTCAATCCTATATAGACATGGATCTCCGCCTCTTCACCGGTCATCCCGTGATACTCTTCAAAATCAGCCTGAAACGCACGATTCAAGTTCATACTCCACAGTTCCATCCAGAACTGAACCAGGGCCTGCTGCACATCTCCCCTGACGACAAACTTCGCATATCTGCCTGCCGGGATCGTGCGGATCCTTAAGTTCTCTAAAAGCCCGGCATCATCCGCCACCTCACAGGCTGCCGTCATATCATAATCGCCGTTCTCATCACTCTCGTAGTCTGAATAAATTCCGAGGACGCAGCCTCTTCTGTCTTCGGGGATACTGTCGTAAACCCCTTTCGCGTAAAAGCTTTCCCATAGCCCGCCTATGACGCTTCCCATATCAGACGCATGGTTATTCGTCCTTGCTGTTATTCCTGCCGCCTTCTTTTCAGGCAGTGTCACGATTTCGTAATTCATCCAGTTGTCCTCTTTTCCACCACTTCTGTGGTTTTCTCATGTACGCTTACAGGATAACACTTTAATCACGACAACTGTATGTCATCATTAACGGTAAATACGACAAATTTTCTCTGCCATGGCGGCAAATTCCACCCGGAGTTCTTCCGGTTCCACCAGTTCCACACGGTCTCCCATGCTGAGCAGCCAGCTAAATACGCTTCCGGGATCGGAAAAGCAGGAGCTAAATACCAGTTTTCCGTCTTCCCTCTCCTGAAAGCTCTCCCGCCCGCTCTCCTCAATCAGCCGCCACTTCATATCTGCCTCGCAGACCGCTGTGACGGAAATCCGCGGCGGAAATGCCTTGTCCGGTGACATATCATACGCAGGAACCTTCCGCTCCTCAAAGCGTTCATCCAGCGCCCTCAGCTCCAGCATCCGGTTTAACTTGAACAGCCGGTAATCCTCACGATCGGTACAGTATCCCCACACATACCAGGAGGACCACTGAAAGACCAGAAGATACGGCTCCAGCTTCCTTCTGCTCTCGCCGGAAGGACCAAAGTACGCAAAGGTGATGTATTCTCTGGCGCCGATCGCAGCCTGTATCAGTTCGATCTTCGGCGCAAGGCAGGATTTGTACCAGGACGATAAATCAATCAGGATATGACTGTTTGAGGTCAGAATCGAAGAATTCCCCATGGCCAGCTTGTCCATAAGCTGCTGGTATTTGTTGGTGCCGGATACGCTGTCCAGGCTGCGAAGTCCGGTCAGAATCGACTGCATCTCCGATGAAGTCAGTACAGTCCGGTCGATCCGGTATCCCTCCATGATGGAAATCCCTCCATTGGGTCCCTGTGTGGTTACGAGCGGAATGCCTGCTTTACAGATATCTTCGATATCCCGGTTGATCGTTCTCCGTGATACTTCAAACTTCCCGGCAAGGTATGGCGCCGTCACCTTTTCCTGCTGCAAAAGAATGGACAGGATTCCGATTAGTCGGTCAATTTTCATAAACGCCTCCTGTTACTCATGATAGGTCAATCTTCCCAATTGCGCTCACTCGCCCAGCGCCGCCTTCAGATCATGAAAATACTGCTCCTGCTGCTTCTTTAGGTAACCCGGGACAAACGGCTTCATAATCCACTTCTTCACGTCCACCCGCTCTGTAAAATCCGCTTCACAGCCTTCGTCCGTCCGGCGGAACAGACCGGTCCACGTACCTGTCATATTGGCGTTGTCCATGGTAAATTCATACCGGTACGGCGGCTCGAACCGGGTGATCACAAACGTGGTCGGAAAGCCCTCCTTCGTGTATTCCACAAACGTTTTCCCAGGCTCCAGTACATCGATTCTCTGAAGATCGCTGCGCCAGCTGCAGTCGCTTAGATCTGTCACAACCTCCCATACCTGCTCGATCCTGCTCTTTAGTACTGCCTTTTTCTTTGATTCTGTCATATCCTTCTCCTTCTAGTACATCGTTGCGTAAGTTTCGGTGAATTATGTGCTTGATATTTGCGTCAGGGGCGCGTCCACGAAGCGACGGCGTAGTGGACCCTACGTCTAGCTTCGTGGGCGTGGTTCTGGCGTGAATAGCGAGTACAGAATTCACTGGAACTTATGCAATGCTGTACTAGCCTTCTTTTCGATGCTTTTTTCTCTATTATAGCAAATAAACAGGACATCTGTATGTCGTGATTAATGATAAGAAAATATTTTTTATTTTATGATTTCGCCCCATTTATGATAATTTCCCGGAGAATTTCGGCGGCCCTGCCGGAGCTGCCTTTGCAGACGGACAGAAAAATCCGGACAGGGTCCATTTTTAGTTCACCTGATACCGCAATATTTTGCCGTTCTGACAGGACGCTGGCGGGAAGAAGGGAAATCCCCATTCCCAGTTCGACGGAGCGGAGTATGGCCTCGACCGTGTCCATCTCGATGATCCGTGGAGCAGGCACACCATGGGATTGAAACCATGCAAGCAGACGGGCACGGTAAGGGCACGCAGCTATTTTATTTACTATGGCCGGCATCTGAATCATCTCCCGTTCCGCGCAGCCGAATGGGGCGATGATATAGAGTGTTTCCTGAAAGGAAGCCAGTGTCTCCATCTCCTCTGTCACGTACTGCGCCTCCAGAAAGGCACAGTCAGCCTTTCCTTCGGCCAGATATTGGGCCAGATGATCCTGACTGTCCGTGACCACAGAAAGATTCATTTCTGGAAGCTGTTCCTGAAATGCGGTCAGCCACAGCGGCAGTCTGGATATCGACAGCGTATGAGCCGCTCCGATCCGAAATGTTTTGCGGTCCCTGATTTGGGCTGCTGCTCTGTCGATCCGGTCAAGGATATCTTCCGAGGCGATTAGCAGGCGCTCCCCTTCCGCGGTCAGAGTGACCCCTTTGCTGTGCCGGATTAGCAGAACGGCGTTTAACTCTTCCTCCAGTTTCTTGATTCTTGCCGTCACATTCGACTGTACGTATCCCAGCTGACCGGCCGCCTTCGAGATGGAGCCTGCGCGGGCAACCTCCCGGAATATTCTGAGTTCCTGACTTTCCATAGCTCCCTCCATCATTTAAAATGATACCAGACATCATTACCAACTATTATACACGACGGCGGCAGTTCTGTATAATTAAATAGTAAAAACATCACCGCCGGGCCCGGCACTGGATGATACAGAAAGAAGGAGCTTCCTATGATTGCAATGCAGTATCAAATAGCGCTGCCGGATCATTACGACATGAATCTCATACGCCAGCGCGTAAGACATAACGGGACGAAGACAGATGGTTTTGAAGATTTGCTGTTTAAGGCTTATCTGATACGGGAAAATCAAGGCGGATCAGAAGGCGGCAACGAATATTCCCCGCTGTATCTCTGGAAGGACAGTCCCGGAATGATCCATTTTATATGGGATGGGTACTACGATAATATTGTGTCCTCGTTTGGGAGACAGCGCATAAAACTGGGAATTCCCGTTTTTGTGGAACTTGAAAAAGAATTTTTAACTTCGCGGTTTATGCTGGAAACAGAACAGGTTCTTCCAGCATCCCGGAAAATGGTGCGGCCGCATTTTTCCGCAGTTGGAAATGGCTGTACCGGGAAGGTGCTGCTCTGTGATCCGGAACAATGGGTGCAGAAGGAGTATTCTTTTTTCGGCAAAAAACCGGACTCGTCTGTAGAAGGAACGGTTTATGAAGTGCTCCATCTGTCGGTGTGACAGCAATGCTATTATTTTTTTACAGTCTGCCGCGGCCATTGACAACTGGAAGTCCGCTGCCTTATACTGTTAGATAATCATTGATTGATCACGGGGGATTTACGATTGGAAAGAATACTGATTATCGGCGGCAATGGCTGCGGAAAAACCACCCTTTCAAATAAGCTGGCGAATAAGTTAAGCCTGCCTTTGATCCATCTGGACGCACTGTATTGGAACGATAACTGGAAGCCTGTGTCCGATGAAGAATTTGACCGGCTTTTGTTGTCGGAACTGGTTCAGCCCAGATGGATTATCGACGGCAATATTTCGCGCACAATCCCGCTCCGGCTGCAGTACTGTGACGCCGTCATTTTCATGGATTTTTCCCGGATCAGATGTCTGAGCGGAGTGGTTGGACGATTCGTGAAAAACTATGGTAAAAGCCGCACGGATATGGGAGGAAACTGCCCGGAAAAACTGAATGCGGAAAAGATACGTTTTATCAAGAGTGTTTGGACTCATCACAAAGAAACCCGCAGGCGTTTCTATGATATGATGAGCGAAGCGGATGATGTGAAAACCGTCATATTAAAAAACCGGCGGGAAACAGATCAGTTTCTGTCGGAATTATAAACGTTTAGTTATGATAAATTAAAACCCCCGTATTTCCGGTTATACATGGAAATACGGGGGTTTTGCGGCTTGCGCGGCATAACTGACAGCTTCTTTTTATGCCCTTTTTCCCATCTTATCAGGCAGGCGGTTAAAGACGATCATAACCGCCACCAGCGCGGCAACCGCAAAGAGCAGCGCAGCAGGACTCTTCGTCACTCCCGCGATAATATAGGCGGCAAATGCTATGATTCCGTTCACCACCGCATACGGCAGCTGCGTCCTGATGTGTTCCACCAGATCACACTCCGCGCCGGTTGAGGAGAGAATCGTAGTGTCTGAAATAGGGGAACAGTGGTCGCCGAACAGTCCGCCGGATAAGACCGCGCCCACCGCGATGGCAAACGGTATGCCGAACGCCTGCGCCATGGGAATCGCCAGCGGCATCATAATCGCAAAGGTTCCCCAGGAGCTTCCTGTGGAGAATGACACAAACGCGCCAAACAGGAAGATGCAGGCTGGTACCAGAGCCGCGGAAAAGCGCATGGCCTGGAGGAATTCCACGATAAATTCCGCGGTGCCAAGACCGCTGATCATTTTCCCCAGAGACCAGGCCAGAACCAGGGTGACCGCTACATCCGTCATGCCCTTCATGCCTTCCACATACACCTTGAAGGTATCCTTAAACCGCATAACCTTAAAAATACAGATAAATGCCATCAGCACAATTGCACCGAAGAAGTATCCCATAGTCAGGGCAACCCGGAACTCATTGCCGTCCACCTTCTTAAATGGGAAACCGGCCGGGGCCAGCGTGCCGAACAGCGTCACAAACACCACAAGTATCGGCAGAACCACCATAACCGGCTTTGCGTTCTTCCGGGAATATCCCGTTTCCGCGCTGCCCTTCTCCTCGTCCTCCTGCATGAAGGAAAACGTCTCGTTGGACTTCCCGGCACGGAGTTCCGCCTTCTTCATCTGGGAAAAATCCAGCTTCGTAAAGGCAACCAGCGGAATCATGATAATTGCCAGAATTGCGTAAATCTGAAATGGAATCGCCTGAACAAACGTCGTATAGTCGGAATCCATTACTCCCAGATTGTCAAATTCGGACTGGATCAGACCCATAATATAGACGCCCCATCCGATAAACGGAATCAGAATGGCTACCGGCGAGGAGGTCGAATCCAGAATCCAGGCAAGCTTTTCTCTGGAAATCTTCAGTTTGTCAAACAGGGGGCGAAACACCGGCCCTACCAGAAGCGGTGTGCCCAGATCTGAGAAAAAGATTACGATGCCGCCTGCCCAGGCGCAGAGCTGGGCCTTCAGCTTCGTATTCACGCAGCGGTAGACACTCTGGCTGAATGCCTGGGCACCTCCCGATTTCTCCATCAGCTTGATGAAACCGCCGATAAAGACGATCAGGACAATCACTCCCGCGTTATAGCTGTCCGTCAGCTGTACGAATAAATAATCTCCAATCATCGATTTCACAGCCAGAAACGGATTCCCGTGGCTGAAAATCATCACGCCTGCAAAACCGCCGCAAAAAAGGGACAGGATTACATTCTTGCTCTTAATTGCCAGTATGACCGCGATAATGGGCGGAAGCAGGCTTAAAATACCGTAATTCATTACTTTCCTCCTGAGTATCTTACGAAGGCCTAACCCGATTTCTGATGAGCCTTCGATTTATTATTATGCATTCCCATGTATAAATACCAGATAATATTATCCGATACGGAGGAATTTTACAAGCATTATCTTGCTGAACAGGTATATTTTTTATCTGTCAAGGGAAAGATCGCAGATCGTCACGCTCTCTCCGGCCTCTATCCGCTCCGTTCCGGCTGAAATGTCCACCAGACAGTTACAGCCCGCCATGGAACTGAGGATCCCGGAAGCGTGTTTTTTGACCTCGGGAATCCAGACCTCCCCGTTCTCGAAACGGCCCCTTAAAAAGCGGCGGGATGGGCTGGATTTTAAGAATCCACGGGATAGGATGGCATTCCTCATCCGGGGGGCATAGAAGGAATCCCCCGTCATGGATTCAAACGCAGGCCGGCACAGGAGTTCAAAGTCTGCCAGTGCTCCAAAGGGATTTCCGGAAAGGCTGATGACCGGAGTTCCGTTTAATACGGAGCCGATGGTGGGCATTCCCGGCTTTATGAGAATTTTCCAGAACAGCCTTCTGGCCCCGGCCATGGCGAGGGCCTGGTGCATGATATCCCGTTTTCCGACAGACACACCGCCTGTCGTTATGACCAGATCCGCTTTTTGGCACGCATCGCCAAGCGCTTCTGCCATCTCAGCCTCGCTGTCCGGGACACGGCGGCAAACAGGGACCTCGATCCCCAGCTCTCTTAAACGGACAGCCAGGAAATATAAGTTGCTGTCGTATATTTTCCCCGGCTGCAAGGGCTGGCCCGGCTCCGTCAGTTCATCGCCGGAGGCCAGCACAGCCGCCCGGATCTTCCGGTAAACCGTTACCTCGCAAAGCCCCAGCCCGGCCAGAATTCCCGCTTCCACATAGGTCAGGCGTGTGCCCCTCTTAAGGACCGCAGTGCCCGCCTGAATATCTTCACCGCGAAAGCAGTAATTGCCATGCTGCTGACAGCCCTGAAAGACCGCCACGCACGTCTCCCCGTAATCGGTCTTTTCCTGATAAATACAGCAGTCCGCACCCGCAGGAATCGGAGCGCCCGTCATAATACGGGCGGCCTGGCCGGAGCCTACGGCGCGCGTGGGCCAGCTGCCGGCGTCGATCTCCTCCACTACCTCTAAATAAACCGGATTTTCGCTTGATGCATCCGTGATATCGCAGCTTCGGCAGGCATAGCCATCTACCGGCGAACGGTCAAAGGGCGGCTGGTCCCCCTTTGCATACACGTCATCCGCCAGAATTCTCCCTGTACAGTCGAGCACCGAACACCGTTCGGTCTCCGCTATGATACTGCAGTGATCCAAAAGCAGCCGGACTGCCCGTTCCAATGTCACCCGCTCTTCTCCTTCACTTCCCGTTTTCCTGGTATCCATCTCTCTTCCCATCCTGTCATTCGATTTCTTTTTGTTTTCCCTTAGATCTGACGAAAGAGGCGCGCCGGGAAGCGCGCCTCAAATCATGTTACGCCTGCTTCTTCGCAGGGGAGCAGAGCAATTTCATGAATCCGAACAGCACCATCCCGATGATGGCCGTCGTTAAGTAAATCTGCACTCCGGCAATCTGTTTTACCACATAGCCCAGAGTCTCCTGACCCGCTCCCGTGAAGAACGCGGCTGCCTTATTGGAGGCTACGATACCGATTGCCATGGGGAACGTAAGTCCCGCAAATCCCGGTGCAAACGGCACGGCAAAGAAGGACGGAAGCTTCACGATAATGAACGCCAGGGATAAAAATACGCAGAGGAAAAGGACGCTCACCAGGATCATACTCGGCTCCGCAGCCAGATTCAAATAGCTGGCAAGACAGAGGCTGCAGGGGGCCAGCACGATGGCCTGGGTATGCCGGACGGCCGGTTTCACTTCCTTCGCCGCCAGTCTCCAGATCATAAACGGAATAGTAACCGTATAGATACAGAGTCCCCAGATTAATACCGCTTTCGCCATAACCGGCGGAAGCATGGCGGCTCCGACCACCGTGGAAACCATGATTCCGTTAAAGGTGACAAACCAGCTTGGAACGAAGGTATCCAGCTTCACGCCATGGAAGACATTGTTAAACAGGAACACGGCGATGTGAACCGCGTGGATACA
Organism: Hungatella hominis; assembly: GCF_014288005.1. Lineage (NCBI taxonomy): Bacteria > Bacillati > Bacillota > Clostridia > Lachnospirales > Lachnospiraceae > Hungatella > Hungatella hominis. Next base: position 71,253 of record NZ_JACOPB010000001.1, on the reverse strand, counting down.
GACAGCGGCGATTAAAACCACTCTGGCCGCACCGGGAAACCAGTCCTTATAGTAGCTGCACAGAATCATGGTAACCATAGTGATACCTGCATAGAGACTGGCCGGGACCGTATTTTTATACTCTCCTTTTACTATGGAAGGATAGAGGACAATCTTTGCAATGTAAAACAGAAGCACAACGGTGGAGGCCCACATGGTCACGTGGCGGATCCAGTCGTATCCGAGTCCCTGATAGATGTTGCTTAAGGTGGCGGCGCCGAGCATGGTGGCTACAACCGGAATCGGCATATTTTTCAAACGTTCTTTCATAGATTACGTCTCCTCATAATAGAATTCAAAGTTTTCCTTTGTATGGAAGAAATCGGAATAGTCAATCTCAAACAGCGGTTTCTTTACCCGTGACACATCAATTCTTTTGGCAATCAGCTGGGTCAGTACGCCGCCGTAGGACAAGTCTCCCTGAAGAATTGCGCCATATATTTTCCCATTTTTATGAATGATTTTCCGGTACTGCTCTCCGTTGTCCTCCATGACCACGGTATACGTCTCATCCGGTATCTCCGGAACTCCCAGGGACATGGTGGGAATTCCCAGGAAATTCATCGTGGCTTTGCTTGCAAAGAAATCATCCATAGAGGTCTGAACGCCTGCCATGTTATCCGCTGCGGTCATGCCCTGCTTCACTGCAGCCGGCCAGATGGGGGAACGCCCCGTCACGTCGCCCGCGCCGTAAATGTCCGGTACGCTGGTCTGACCGTGATGGTCGATCACCAGTCCGAACCGGTCCATTTCCACTCCGGAATCCTTTAGAAATTCGACGTTGGGACGCACGCCGGCGGTGACCACAACCATGTCACAGGGGATTTCCGTCCCATCGGTCAGCAGCAGGGAAATGACTTCTCCGCCGTCTCCCATGCGCACTTCCTTTACGCCCCGGCCCAGATAAAACTGGATGCCTTCTTTCTCCATGGCCTCCTCGTACGTTTTCGCACTGCGGCGGTCCAGCTGCTTCGCCAGTATATGGTCCTCCATCTCTACCAGCGTCACCCGTCTGCCGCTATGGAGAAATCCCACCGCTGCGTCGATGCCTGCCAGGCCGCCGCCCATGACAACGATGTGCTCCGCCTTCGCCGCCTCGTCCCGAATCTGCTCCACCTCGTCTAAATTATGAAATCCAAAGACGCCCTTTGCCTCTCTCAAGCCTTCTACAGGCGGAAAGAAGGTATGGGAACCGGTCGCAATTAAAAGACGGTCGTAGGAAAGCTCCGTTCCGTCGGACAGAACCACCTTTTTTTCTGCTTCCCGAAGCGCAGAACAGACAACGCCCTTTCTCCAGTCCACCCGGTACTTTGTCTCAAAATCGGACTCTGCGAAGCAAAGCTCCTCCTTCGTCCTGATTCCCCCCAGATAATGGTGAAGAATACATCTGGAATAAACGGCGTCATCCTTTGACACCAGCACGATCTCCGCCTCCGGACAGTGTTTTCTAAGCTGCCGCACGCCGTTGACTCCGGCTGCGGAAGCGCCTAATACCACGTATCTCATCCCTTCACCTCCTCCAGAGTAATCGCTCCCATGGGACAGATTTCCACACACATCGGCGCGGGGGAACCATCCTGGGTACGGTGGACACACATGTTGCATTTCATAATTTCCTTATGCTCGACCCGGTCGCTCTTCAGCACGCCGTAGGGACAGGCCATGATGCACATGTAACAGCTGGCGCATTTTTCCTTATCGTATTCCACAAACCCGGTATCGGGGTTCTTGTGCATGGCTCCCGTCATACAGGTGTATACACATTCCGGCTTTTCGCAGTGGCGGCAGAAAATGGGTGCGCATTTTGACTCGCTGTCGATCACCACCCGGTTTCTGGCGTCGCAGCTCTCATGGCTGACGACACAGGCTGTCACACACGTCAGACAGCCGATGCAGCGGCTTCTGTCAATTTTTATCCGGTACATCCGCGTTACCTCTTTCCATTTTCTCAAACCAGACTGGCGTCGCCTTGTAGGATGGCTCCTTCGAATACGGGTCGTAGACGGAAGGCGTCAGCTTATTGCACTCAATATAGTGGATCGGGGCGTACAGCTCTTTTTCCCGCACCTGATCTGAGATCCGCACCTGAAAACCGGCCTTTTCTCCGTTGACGGAGTGGACCAGGATGCGGTCATTTTCCTCCAGATCATACGCGGCGGCCGTCCCGGGATTCATAAAGAGATACGCTTCCCTGGCCGATACGTCGCCGATGAACTGAACCTCACTGGTTCTCGACTGGGTATGCCACTGGCCGACCGAGCCTCTTCCGGTGTTGAACAGGTACGGATACTCCTCCGTGAGCGGCAGAGGATTTTCCATGGGCGCCTCAAATTTGAACTGGGCTTTCCTGCTGGGAGTGAAGAAATTGCCGTCCTCATACAGGCGTCGTTCATCGTCCTCCAGCGCCTCTCCCTCCCGAAACGGCCACTGGACTCCGTTGGAATTCTCCAGCATCTCCCATGTGACGCCGGTAATGTCGCCCGGCATTCCTTTGGAACACTTCTTCATCAGTTCAAAACAGTCCTTCGGCGTCTCCCAGCCCTTCAGCAGACCGCCCATTCCCAGCGCCTTACCCACGCCTAATATGGCTTCGTAGTCCGTGATCTCATTCTCCTTCTTCGCAAGGCAGGGGCGCATGGCGGAAAGGCGGCGCTCCAGATTGATATAGGTGCCTTCCTTCTTGATTCCCGGAACTACGGGGAAGAAGACCGTGCACTCCTCGGCACTCTCGATGGTGTCGTAGATATCCTGAACCACAAACAGCTCCAGCTTCTTCACCGCGCTTGCAAATGTCTCGTTGTTGGTCCAGCTGTGGCGCGGATTGGTGCAGAGAATCCACAGCCCCTTGATCCGTCCTTCATTGATGCCCTCGATGATCTGGTTATAGGTCGCCGTCGGCTTCTCAGCCAGCACACTCTCGTCCACGCCAAGCGCTTCCGCCACCTTAGCCCGTCTGGCCGGATTCGTGAAATCACCGCCGGCGTAGAGAACCGCCGTATTGCTGTAGGACCTGGAGCCCATGGCGTTGCACTGGCCCGTGATGGAATTGGCCCCGGTTCCCGGACGGCCGATATTGCCTGTCATCAGCGCCAGATTGATGATGGCCTGCGCGGTGCGGACCGCCTCATAGCCCTGGTTCACGCCCATGGTCCACCAGAAGGAGACCCGCTTTCCTTCGTGAATCAGCTGCGCCAGCTTAAGAATCTGCTCTGGGGAAAGTCCCGCGGTCTCCTGAGCCTGGTCCAGGGTAAATGGTTTCACAAATTCTTTGAATTCCCCGTAGCCTTCCGTGTGTGCCTCGATGTAGTTCTGATCGATCCAGCCTTTTTCGATGAGAACGTTGGCCAGCGTATAGAGAAGATATAAGTCTCCCCTGCATTTTACCGGGTACCAGTAATCCGCGTTCATGGCTGTCTCCGATTTTCTCGGGTCGATGACAATCACCTTTTTATCGGGATTCTGGCGCACCCGTTTCCAGAGGATGGGATGGGCAACGACCGGATTGGCTCCGATGAAGATAATCGTATCGGAAAGCTCCAGATCCTTAAGTGTGTATCCCGGGGCATCGAAGCCGTAGCTCTGCTTGTGGGCCACGACCGCGGTCGCCATGCAGAGACGGGTATTGCCGTCCACATTGGTCTTTAAGTAATTTCTCATGACGTGGCCGAAAATGGCAAATTCCTCCATGGTCAGCTGTCCGGTACTGATGCCCGCCACGCTTTCCCGGCCGTATTTTGCCTGAAGCTCCTGTAACTGATCCGCCACATACTGAAATCCCTCGTCCCAGGAAACTTCCTTCATGGAACCGTCCGCCTGCCGGATCTTCGGAAGCGGCGAGGTCTTCACCACAGTCTGCTGTTTATCCAGGGACAGTCCCTTGATGCAGCAGAAGCCGTCGTTGACCGGGTATCCCTTTGTCGGAAGCACCCTGACGATCTTCTCGTCCTCCACGTAAAAATCCAGGTTGCAGTCCAGGGCACAGTAGTTGCAGGTTGATTGTACTTTTTTCATGCGTTCCTTCCTTCCCGTACTCTTTTCGTTAATATTTTAACTATAGCAGAAATGTACAAAAAACGCCGTGATTTTCATCACGGCTGTTTAAAATAATTGCTCAAATTCTCCAGGTTGGGAATCCAGAAATGATTCTTTTCCATAAGGATCAGGCCCGAGTCGCAGAGTTTCTTCACCTGCCTCGATACCGTTTCCCGCTTGGAGCCCAGCATTTCGGAAAGATAGGTGATGCTTAACTGCATTTCGATGGATATCCCTCTCTCCGTCTCCTTTCCATAATCCCTGGCCAGCATGTAGAGCTTGGCGGCGAGGCGTTTTTCTCCCTTCAGCGCGTTGGTGGTGTTCTTCATCTGGCGGTACAGGCGGCGGATTCTTATGGCCATGGAATTGAAGGCGGCCTTTGTCAGCTCGCCATCCCGCGCCATCACATGCCACAGCCTGTCCTTCGGAAGGACGAGAACACTGGAGTCCTCCCGGACCTCGCAGTTGATGGAAGCCGGAATATCCTCGAACAGGACTTCATTCAAAAGGTTTCCCGGGCCGTAGACGAATATCACTTTCTTCTCTCCCAGAGTGTTCAGCTTATAGAGCGAAACCATTCCCTCCAGAAGGATATAGAAGCAGGTCAGATCCTCACGGTCGTAGAATACGTGCTGCCCTTTCTCATACCGCTTCATATAAGCGAAGGAAGCGATCTCCGTCCGGCTGACCGGGCTGGCACATCTCAAAATATTGGATATTTCAAATGCTTCTTCCATGGTCATACGGCATGTCCTCCGCTGTTGTGATGGGCTTTTGCGGCTTTGGGGCTGCCGCTGTTATCCGGGTCTGCGGAATCGAGAAGAAGAATGATTACTTCTAATATAGCATCCAGATTGTTTGAAGCGATCGTTTCTGGTACTTTGCTATGTTCTGGCGTTTCTGTCCTGGACGCAGATTCACCCATATCCGGTTCCCAGCCGCCGTCTGTCACATAGGCCAGCACGGTCGAACAGTCACAGACGGGCTTTCTCGAGACCTCCTGCCGCAGCACTTCGATCTTTGGATAATCCGAATGCTTCTGCCCCTCCAGTAAAATTAAATCCGCCTCCGGAAAGAAGGAAAAGAAGGCGTCTGCCTGTAAACCCGGCTGTTCCTTTACCATGGAAAACTTACTGCCGGAGTACACCACCGTGCCATACGCGCCGGCCTGCTTCATGCGAAAGCTGTCCGTTCCCGGCACATCCGCCTCAAACTCGTGACCATCGTGTTTGATTACCGCAGCACGGATTCCCCTGGAAGCCAGTGCCGAAACCAGCCGCTCGAGAAGCGTTGTCTTTCCTGTATTCTTGCTTCCGCTCACCGCCAGCACGGGACAGGCTGTCCGTTCCAGTCTTCCGTAGGCATCACGGTCGTTGACGTTTAAAAACCAGCGGTCCGGGAGGTGCTCCCGGCCGGTTTCCATAACGAGGCACGAGATTCGGGACAGGAATTCCATCATGCGGTAGTTTCCTTCTCCGATGCATCCGTCAAGCGCAGTCAGACACGTTCTGGAGTAAAAACCACAAAGCGGCTGGATCCGGCCATCGCGCGTCTTCCAGATCACCGCATCGTATTCCGGCGTCCACCGTTCCATCAGGCGGCGTCCCATCTCAGCCCGGATCAGAGGCATGTCGCATGGCACAAACAGAAGGCCGTCCGCGTCCGTCTCTAAAAAGCAGGAGCGGATGCCGCCCATGGGACCGATGTGTCCCTGTTGTCCATCGACCGGAATATCCAAAATTGCAGTGCAGTTATCAGGAATTTCGGTTGGATTCCCGTAAACTCCCGTGGACAGAAAGAATGGCAGCCCCAGGCCTGACAGCTCCTCCATAATCTGCCCGGCAAAGCTCCTTCCGTGATAGTCCAGGTCGGCCTTATTGACGTACCCCATGCGGCGGCCGGAACCGCCGGAGAGGATGACGATACCACAGTTCTCTTTCATCCGCTGCCACCTCGTTTGCTTAATCGTATCTTTTTATCATATCACAGAATAAAACGGGTTGCAAATGAGAAATAGGTGGATGGATGAGGAAATGAGCGGATTTTCCATCACTGACGGTTGTATCAGATACAAGCTTTGCGCGGAGGCATGTCCGCAACAATGCATCATGCCATGGGAGCCTTGTCAGATTGCGGGAGACCATTGTCTCCGGTGCGGGTTATGTCAGGAGACCTCCCCTGTAGGGGCGGTAGAATCTCTCAATCCATAATATGGCAAGAATCAGAGAGAAAACGCAGGGGTAAATTACCACTAAGTTCTCTCTCTGAAATTCATTCCTGTAAAATGTTAATAAATTTAGCTTTTGATACCTGTCAGCGTTTCCTTACCCAGACTATCATCTCTCCTGCTTCACGATTGGCCCAACTATAATAAGGGATCCATAAAAGTTTCTTCTCCTCGTAACGCTCCCAGCCGTCTTCCAAATAAAGTGCACTCCCTTCCTCCGGCATCATCTTCCGTCCAATAGACTCAATTGTAACCACACCGCCCAAAAGATCGGGGCGGTACGTTTCTTCAAACTGCGCATGGGATGGAATTTCTATACAGTGTAAATCAGCCCCATTGTCTTCCTCCTCCAGGCAATAAACCACTGGTCCCCTCATCACTGCAACCTTTCCGATGTTATCCCGTACCTTAGGATTAGAACGAACTTCCCGTACTTCCATTTTCATGTTGAAAGATATTTCGTGCCTTCCTCTCCAGCACTGCCTCAAATAAAGATAACCTTCTCTCTGCATATACCAGGCTGATTTTCCATCAACATGCAGTTCAAATTCCCGACACCAGTCCGGCAAATGAAGAGCCACCTCCCATTCTCTGCTGCTTTCACATTCCATAACCAGCTTTACATTTCCATTCCATGGATATCCGGTTTCCAGAGTGATATACACAGAATTCTCTCCAGAAAACACTAGAGCCTCACTCCCTATAAACAGATTAATAAAAAGCTGGTCCTCACGCTGTGTGTAAATATAGGAACCTACAGATTCCACCAGTCTCGCTAAATTCGGTGGACAACAGGCACAGGCAAACCATTTTTGCCGTTCTACCTTTACATGACGGAAAGCCTGAATCTCTTCATTCTTTTTTGGATAAACTTCCAGTGGATTTACATAAAAAAAGCTCTTTCCATCCAATGCCATACCACTGATTGTACCATTATACAGCAGACGTTCCATAATATCCGCGTACTCGCCGCGCTGGCTTAATTTCAGCATTCGATGGGCGAAGAACACCATCCCTACAGCGGCACACGTTTCTCCATATACCAGATCCCCCGGCAGGTCGTAATCAATGGTAAACGCTTCTCCATAGGCCGAAGCCCCGATGGAGCCCGTAATGTACATGCGCCTTTCCACGATACTGTCCCACATAGCCTGACAAGCTTCATAAAGTGAATCGTCCAGCGTTTCCCTTGCGACATCCGCCATTCCCGAGTATAAATAAACAGCGCGCACTGCATGGCCAACGGCCTCTTTCATCTCTCTTACAGGAGCTCCCGCCTGATAATAGTGAAATTGAAAAAAACTGTCCTTCCAGGGATATTCATTATGATAAGTCTCTATCTCATTTTCAAAATAACAGGGCTGCTTCCCCCGCTCATCGATAAAATACCTGGCCAGCCGTAAATGCTTCTCCTCCTTTGTAATTTCGTATAACCGCATCAAAGCCATTTCAATCACTTCATGGCCAGGATAAGCATGAATTTTCCCTTCTTCCGGACCAAAAACACTGTCAATATAATCTATAAAGCGGATCATAGCCTGTAAAAATTTGTCTTTTCCAGTAACATTGTAATAAGCTACTGCCGCTTCCAGCATATGTCCTGCACAGTAAAGTTCATGATGCCTCATAATATTGGTCCACCGTTTTTCCAGTCCGTTGATCGAATAATATGTTCCAATATAACCATCTGGCTGCTGTGACTGTATAATTAATTCTACCGTATCATCGATTTCTTTTTCTAAAGTTTCATCCGGATGCCATTTCAACGAATAAGATGCAGCTTCAATCCATTTTGCCACATCACTGTCCTGAAAGACTCTCCCATCAAATTCTGCCTCCATAAGTCCGGCTGCAACCTTAAAATTCCGAATACAGTGGCTGGGCTCTATATCAGGAAGTTCATCATTCAGTGCCTTCCACTGGTATGGGATCATCTGAGTTCTGGTCACCTCCATTACCGGATCCCAAAAGTTATCCTTTACTGTAACCGATGATACGGCTTCTGAAAATTGTTTTTGATTCATAATTTTGTCCATCCTTTATCGTCTGTTTATACTGAAATTGGATCTGCATTCCTCTATAAAAGATTCAATATGATCTATCGAAAACAGATAACAGTCTCGAATTTCTCCATTCCTGATTTTTTTCGTCTTTTCTTCCAGACTGCTCAGTGCACATTCCGCCAGTTTCCGGTTGCGCTCTGTGGGATTTCTTCTTTGAATCAGAAGCCGGATATAAGACTCATATTCATCCTGATGCAGCAGAACCCAAATTCTCATATCTTCGTAACGGTGAACTACATCCTCGTAGTCTTTCCATCGCATACAGCCTTCCAATGATTTTATCTGTTCCAGTGCATGTTCAATTAGTTCCAGCGATTCTTCATGTAATTCCCTGTGCAGCCTGAGTATCTTATCTCCCGGATGAATCAAAAGGTCATAAATATTCTGTTTGTTTTCCGGCGTAGGGGACCATTTGATCAATGCTTTTCCATAATTAAAGAACCTGGACTCCAAATGTGCAAAATCAGGTATATGAGAATGATCATTGGTTCTCACTCCAAATTCAAAAAACACATTCTGTACTACCTTATACGATTTTCGGAATGCAGAGGCCAACAGTTCCGCCGACTCCTCATCACAAAGATCGTATTTGCCCTGAATCCATTCCTTCCAGATTTCTTCAGGATCAATATCCGGCTGATCCGCCATTTTAAGCAGATAATACAGGTTGATTTCGTTGGGTGACCCAAGAAGGCTTTGGCCGTCCCAAATGGGCCTTACTGTAATACGTTCCAGATTTAAAGTTGATTCCATAGCATCATGAATCGTGGCCTCCATTGCTTCCGGGAAACAACACGGAACCAGGGACAGTCCATGGTACTCCATTCCGCAACAGAAACAAATACCATGTTTCAAATGTGGCAGTCGTTTAATCAGCCCTGGTGCCGGCAGTGCCGGATTAAAATCTCCTGTCGTGTAATTATGTTCCAGCAGTAGAGGCAGATCAGCGGGAAAATCCCTCAGTGCTTCATAGAGTACCTCTTCCTGATATGGAAACCAGACATGGGTAAGCAGTGTAAAACTCTTCCCGCAATCTCTGCACGCTCTTGCCACCGCCTGAAGCATCATTCGCAGATGGTCTCCAAAGCTTAAATATGGGAAAGATTTTCCTTCCTGCTCCATAACCAGTTCTGGATGCCCGGTTAGTGTATCTTCATTAAAATTCAGTCCGTAATTCATACAGCCAAAAAAATTATTATAATGCAGCAGATTCTTAGATTCAAAAAAGTACATAGCCAGTTCATCTAAATCGGGAAAACGTTTCAATATACCACATGCTGCATCGTACATAAGGTCCCAGAAAAGACCATTATTTAAATTACGGACCTGAGGATATCTTTCCAGCAAGCAATCCAACGGGGAATAATCTCCCATCATATAGGAAACTTTCTTACCATTCCGCTTACAAATTTTAATTGCCTTATCAAGAAACACATTCGTTTTCTCATCTATTTCAATCCCGGAGTCCGGATAATTCTCAAATGGCGCATGGTTAAAAAAGTAACCGCTGTGAAGCTGCACCCAATCAAAGCTGCTTCCCGCCGCTTCTGCGAAAGAAAAATATTTTTCCAGTTCCTCTGTATCGCCTGCTGCTGCATGCGCTTTTCTGGTATCTGCAAACAGCAGGAGCATTTTTTCCATTGACCTGTCTCCAAAGGAATTCCATTTAGGATAGATATTATTTGTTATGGTATCGTTCATCGTTCTCATCCTTTCAGTCCTGTGGTCGCAACACCTTCCACAAAATATTTCTGGGCAGCAAAGAAAATTATGACACACGGCAGGATTGCAATCAGGGACAGTGCCATAATTGGTCCCCATGAAATGCCGCTGGAACTGTCCATACACATCCGAAGTCCCTGCATAACCGTATATTTATTTACACTATTTATAAAAATCAAAGGATTAAAGTAATCATTCCAGGTCCAGATAAACTGGAATATTGCCATAGAAAACAGACACGGCTTTGCCAAAGGAAGTATCATATAAACAAATATTCCAAAGGTAGAACAGCCATCCATAAATGCTGACTCGTCGATATCCTTTGGTATCCCTCTGATAAACTGTACCATTGAAAAGATAAAGAAGGGATAGCAGGCAAACAGCGACAGTGCGTAAAACGGCACGTATGTATTTAGCCAGCCCATTTGTCGAAACATAATATAGCGTGGAACAATAACAACCGCGTTCGGAAGCATCATAGTGGACAGCATCGCACCAAATAGAAGACTGTGTCCTTTAAATTTAAACCGCGCAAACCCATAGGCCACCAAAGAGGAGGACATCACGGTAAAGAGCACCACCGGAACCACCAAAAGTCCTGAGTTTTTCATAAAATGTCCAAAAGTATAGGATCCAACTCCATTCCAGCCTGACACATAACTGTCAAAAGAAATACGCTTAGGAATAAGACTCATAGAAGTCATCAGTTCCTGATTCGTTTTAAATGATGCAGATACCATAAACAAAAGCGGATATAGAAAAACAATTCCCAGCGTGATCAATATTAGATACGACATAGACTTCAAGACTATTTTTCGAATCTTTTCTTTCTTTTTATTCATAATCACCCCTCCTCGTCCCCATAAAACGTCCATTTTGCACTGGTTGAAAAAATAAATATGGTAAATATAATAATGATAATAAACATGATCCAGGAAATAGCCGACGCATATCCCATTTTCCTATACGTAAAGGCATTCTGATAAAGAGTCATTGCCAGTACCTGTGTCTTTTTCACAGGACCGCCTCCTGTGATTACCGCCGGCGCTGTATACTCCTGAAACGCGTTGATCATCTGCATGATAATATTAAACAGCGTCATGGGACTGATCATGGGTATGGTAATCTTAAAGAAGGACCGAACCGGGCCCGCCCCGTCGATCTTTGCAGCTTCATAAAGTGATTGAGGAACCTGTTTTAATGCAGCCAGGAAAAACAGCATGGAAGAACCAAACTGCCAGACTGACAGCATACTGATGGTGGTCAAGGCTATTTGGGGATCGGTCAGAAAACCAATGCTCTTGATCCCAAATTTGTTTAAAAAGACATTGACTACTCCATTTAAATCAAACAGGTGTCTCCAAAGAATGGCTATTGCCACGCTTCCTCCCAGAATAGACGGAAGATAGTAAATGGTTCGAAACAGCCCGATCCCCTTTAAAGTCTGGTTCAGGATCATTGCTATCAAGAGAGCGCTGAGCAGTTTCATCGGCACTGACATGAAGACAAATTTAAAAGTGACAGCAAGGGAATTTTTCACTTCCCGGTCTTTCGTAAATATCTGTAAATAATTGGCCAATCCGACAAAGTCATACTGGCTGCCAAAGCTGTAATCCGTAAACGAATAGTACAGTGACATGGCTATCGGATACAATTGAAAAATAAGGAATCCAATGATCCAGGGCAGCAGATATAAATACCCAAGATTATTTCTTTTCTCCAACATCGTTGTATGTCTCTTTTTATTCATCCGTTGTCCTCTCCCCCTAATAAATCCGGATCCTGAAAAATCCGTTTCCGCAAGCAGTCCGTTTCAAATCAGGCCGCCATAACAGGCGGCCCAATTTACTGCTGAGAATCACGAAGTAATTCTACCTGCTTTATTTATGGCTTTAATGTTTCTACGATCTCTGCAAGATTAGTAATCAGCTCGTCTGCAGCCTTTTCTGGAGTAATTGTATCGTAACAAAGTTCCTGCATGAGAGGAAACAGATAACCATAGACCTCCGAATTTTCATTGACCGGTGGAACCGCACCATCAGTCTTTTCCAGAGCCAGTGAAACAGCCTTATTGACAACCGGGTTCAACAAATTCTCTTTTTCCAGCTGGTTACGTCCCATCTCTGTCGGAGGAACACCACGGCAATCGCTTAAGATGCGGATTGCTTCTTCATCAGTATACATCCACTGCATAAATTTCAAAGCTTCTTCTTTGTTCGGACTTTCCGATACCATAAACAGCTGAGACGGCTGAGTAATGATACCACTTTCTTTTGCCTCCGGATCAACCGGTATATTGACTACATCAAGAGCCATACCTCCGCTTGTATCAAGATTAATAATTGACGATGATGCTCTGTAAGAACAGGCAATTTCATTATTTAAAAGTTTTTTATTGGCATCTTTGTCTCCATTATAAGCAAATGCTGTATCCATTGGCTCAGCAATTCCTTCTTTATAAAGGCTCTGAAGAAGTGTAAATGCCTTTACCAGAGCATCTTTATCTGTTATAACTTCATACTTATCAGAAATTGTCCATTTTCCGCATAACTGGCGAACATAGGAGCGCATGAGATGATTACAGTCGTCATCTGACAATGTAACTAAGTAGTAATCCGGATTTGCTGCATGTACCTTTTTTCCATACTCTACGAACTCGTCCCATGTCATATTGTCCTTTAGTTCCACTCCCGCAGCATCAGTAACTGTTTTATTCACCACAAAGTTATAGGAGCTGACACCGGAAGGCACTGCAACAGTACTTCCATCATTGGATTTACAGAAGCTGTCCAGGAAATTCTGATCGAATACACTTAACTGGAAAATATCCTGCTGATCCAATCGTACAAATGATTCCGGGAATGACGCCTGATATTCTGCTGCCGCGGTTGCTATGGTCTGCATAATATCCGGCTGGGTTCCTCCTGCCAGCTGAGTTAATAACTTATCATTGTATCCATCATATCCCTGATATTCTGCTTCAATTTTTACATTTGGATTTAGTTTTTCATACGCTTCAATCGCTTCTAATGTGGCCGTATGGCGGTCATCCCCACCCCACCATGCGAATCGCAAAGTGATCTGATCTCCCCGAGACGACTTTGTGGTTTCTGTCGCTTGATCGACAGAATTCTTCGCAGCTGTCTCTTCTTTCGGAGCTTCTGTTTCTGTGGTTTTTGCACTGCATCCAGCTAATGCAAAAAACACACATGCAGCCGTAAACATCCATTTCATTTTCTTCATAGCGTTCTCTCCTTTTTTGTTTTTAACACTCACAGGCTGTTGTTCTGGTATAAATTTCCAATCGCGCGTATTTGGAAGCCTTTCCCCCCGTGCATATTTTCCAGTTTATACTAAATTAATGCACAAGTTTTATGATTTAATTATATATTTTATATACTTTATGCACAACCGTTTTTACTCTATATAAGGTGTAAATATCTTATATCATGCTTTCATTACATTTAAATTTCAGCTAAAATCTGTTATACTAAATAAGTAATACTTCACGAACAGGAGGATTGTTATGCGCCATCTCATGCTTCCTTGCAGCCAGCCACTTACGTTTTTATCCAGTGGACAACTGGTGAAAAATAAGAATTTTCTACATCCAAAACGTTGTCTGGATTCTTTTGTATTAATTTATGTCTTAAAAGGCACTCTGAATATTGCACAGTATGGTATTCAGTATGAATTGAATCCGACTCATTTTATTCTGCTTCACGCGGATACTGAACATTATGGCTGGCGGGAATCCTCTGAATACGTGCACTACTACTGGGTGCACTTTCACATTCCTGTTTCCCCAGTCTATATCAGCCAGGAACAGTATCCGACAGATATCAGTCAAGCGCTTCCGGAAAAATACATTGTTCCTGAAACAGGAACACTAACTCATGGGAAACGGGTCCCTGTACTTTTTTCACAGCTGCTTGATATTTCCATGCGTCGTTATCCGGCTTCCGAATATCTGCTCCACTATTCACTAACAGCCCTCCTTTTAGAACTTGCCGGAGAATTCTCTTCCAGGCTTCTGGATTCTAAAGAAGATCCGCTTCATATTTACAAAATCCAGGATTGGATACGCAGAAATTTTCAGCAGTCTCTTACGGTTGGACAAATTGCAGAAATCTTTCATTATAATCCGGATTATCTTTCCAGCAATTACAGAAAACTGACTGGGAAAACGCTGACACAGTATATTAATTCTGTAAGGATAGAATCTGCAAAAAATTTGCTGACTACAACAGACTTTAATCTGAAAGAAATAGCGTTTTACTGTGGATTTTCGGATGAAAAGTACTTTTTTAAAGTGTTCAGGCAATATGAAGATATGACCCCTTCAGAGTTTAAGGGAGCGTTTTTTAAGAAGAAAGAGGTGTCCCAATAGAATGGCTTCATAACCCTTAGACATACCAAGACACTGTTACGTCTAGGTGACAGAACCTGAAAGAAAGAAAAGGAAGGCCAACCGCTCCGGCTGGCCTCCCACTCTTACCATTTATCATCAATTTTCTTCTATACATACTGTGTCCTGTCCTCTTTCTTTACATATCTCCTGGAAAATCCACCAGCTGCCGATAATATGCTTTCTTCGCACTCATACTCCGGCTTGTGTTTCAGACAGTAATCCATAAATACCTCCGTCTCTCTGCGCCTACGTTGTCGTTGTCACCCGGTCCCAGTCTGCGATTCCATCAGCCTGCACTAGCCAGTTGAGCGCATAATGCCACTCGAAAACAATATCACTGTTCAGTATCGGAACCTCCTTGTGGTGGACTCTCGCATCAACGCAGGCCCAGTCATACCGCAGCACCAGATCCTGCATGTCGAGAATCTCATCCCTGCTGCGAAGAACCGCAGTTTCCATCATACTGTCAAAAGTATGGTTCCACATGACTGCTCCAAGCTCAGAGGCATCGCATATTTCTGTCGGTTCCTTCAACTCCATCATGGACAGTGCCCACAAAAGTACAGAGCAGCACTCGTACCGCCATCCAAACCGGTTATGGAGCGCCGGATCCTTGTCCGGATTTTCGAGATAGTCCCGTTCTTCCGGTGAGAGCCACTCCGAGATCTGATAGCGTTTCTCCATCTGTGCGATCTCTTCCGCCGCCATTTCCCTGCAGTTTTTAAACTGCCCGCTGGTATAAATCTCAGACTGGACACAAGCGGTAAAAATACAGGCAAGGCGATGAATGATCACTTCCTTGTCCGGAATTTTACATTCCGATTCGAACACCGACGCCTTTAAATGCTCAAAAAAGGGAATCCCCTTCTCCTTTAAAATGGCGATGGAACGCATTTTCCGTTCTCTGTCTGCCTCTTCCTCATTCACCTCACGATCCAGAATCGTAGTGCTGGCCTGCGGATAAAACTCTTCAAAATCACTCTTTCCGTCAATCGACAGCAGCAGGCGGCCATCCCAGTGATACAGATACATATTGGGATACAGCACAAAGGCGCTGAGTTCTTTTGCCATGCCATAAATGGAGTGTATGATACCGTTTGTCCTGTCGCTGTCCCCGTCGATTTCGAACTGGATTCCTATGATACAATTAAACAGACGCATCTGGCAGAGGGCCGCTTCCTTCACCTCCTCATTCTCAAGAGGGGCCTGGGAAAAGAAATTGGCCATTCCATTGGACTGCACCTTTGTCTCCCCGGCGTCCGTTACCAGATGGAAAACCGATGTTGTGCCATCCTTAAAACGAATCTGAAATTCATCTTCGTCCGTATAAAAGATCTTGTCCATCACATCAGCAAACAGACGGCATGCAATATCCGGCACGGCCTTCCCATCTTTTCTGCAGGCATACAGTGTCAGGACTGCTTCCTGCGTCTTTGGTTCTTCCTTTTTAGGCTGAGCCTTCTTTCCAAACAGTTTCATGGTATTATCCTTTCTATATCCGGTACAACGCTTGATTCCATTGGCAGAGCGTAAACGTATAATCCAGAGGGAAAATCATCAAAATGAAGGATCTCCTGTATCTGAAATCCGCATTTCTCCATCACCTTTCGTGAACCGTAATTTTCTTCCACCACATAAGCTTTCAGAGCTCTGATTCCCTGTTCCTGTGCAAATGTCTTCAGCAGTTCCACCGCGGCGGTATTGTATCCCTTGTTCCAGAATCTCTGAAAACTGAACAGAGACACCGAATACTCTCCGCAGTTCTCCTCATCCTGTTTCAGGGCGGCGACTCCTACCGGTTCTTTGCTGTCTGCAATTCGTATGAGAAAGCCGTAATTTCCTCCTTCCGTATAATGCCGGATGAGTTCTTGTGCCTCCTCCGGCTTCTCATGGGTATCAAAACGCATATATTTTACGATCTCCGGGTCGGAAGTCATGGAAAATACCGTATCCCTGTCTTCTGCCCTTAATTTGTCCAGACAAATTTTCTTTTCCAAAGTCTTTCAACCTCCAATTTCCACTCTCTATGGCTATTTTACCATAAAAAGTGAGAATTGGAATCCAATATCATTTAATTATTACTTCAGTTCTCCGCTTCCCCTCCTCCGCTGCCGTCTGCGCCGTGTTTCCCACGCATGCCGCCTCCCTGCTGAGGATTATCTGTTATGCCACTTTCTCCGCCTTTCTCTGGAGCATTATCACCGGATCCACGATTCCGAGGGCCGTTGTTCTTAAAGTCGTCCATTCCGGATCCCGGTCCGCCCTCCATTCCGGATCCCGGTCCGCTCTCCATTCCGGACCGTGTGCCGGACTGGGTAATGATTCCCGAGACAGTGATTTCCATAGATTCTTCTCCCGCAGCCAGCTGATACGTCTCCCCGTCCTTTAATTCCGGAGAACTTATATTCAGAGAAGAATACTCCTTATCCGGATTCCCTGACAGTATTACCGTTTCATCACCGCTCGTAAGCGTCCACTCCGTGTCGGCTGTTTTCGTATCAGCAAAATACACGACAATCACATTTTGAGTGGAGTCACTGGAAAATGACTGTAGCATCCCGGAACTGCCGGTTCCCATAAATGTTCCTCCGCTGATCGTTCCGGTTCCATCGTAATCCAGCGTCCCATTTCCATTGTCTGTCGGGCCCTCTACGATCACGGTGCCGCCTTCCATATAGAAATCACCGTTCGAGTCAATGCCGTCTCCAGAGGCGCTGACCTTTATCTCACCTCCGGTAATTTTGATATAGGCGCCTTCCGTTGAACCAAAAGTGCCGCCTGGGCCTCCCGGCCTTCCTTCCATGCCGGACTCCAGATTACCGGAGCCGTCATTTCCGGAACCGTCATTTCCGCCGGCCGCGTTTAACCCGTCATCTTCCGAGGTAACGTCGATCACGCCGCCATTGATATCAATCGTCAGCCCTTCGATCCCCTCATAACTCTCTATAATCGTAATTGTTCCATCGTCGATCACCACCTGATTATCCGCATGGATTCCATCGTCTCCGGTGGCAATCGTAAAAGTTCCTCCGGTAATGTTCACGTCACCGTTGCAGTGGACTGCGTCATCCTCCGAATCAATGTCAATGGTACCTCCTGTTACCTCCAGGAGCGTTTCCGCCTTAATTCCCTTGGCGGCCGCCGTGATGGAAAATGTTCCATCGGAAATCTTCACATATCCCTCTTCCTCGTCATTGCTGGCCTGAATGCCGTCTTCCCCAGCATTTAAGGTAAACGTGCCTCCTTCTATTTCTACTGAATCTTTTCCCTTCATAGCGTCCTGAACCGCGTCAATCACGTACGTTCCCGACTTCACTGTCAGATCGTCCTTGCTTCGGATCCCACAACCGTAATTTCCTGTGACCGTCAGCGTCCCGCTGCCCTCCAGAATGATATTGTCCTTGCTGAATACGGCTGCATCCGGTTCATCGGCGTCTTCTTCCTCATACTGGTACTGGGTTCCATCGGAAATATAATTATCTGTTCCCTCTTCCGTGGTAATTGTGATACTGCCGCTTTTTATTCCATAGACAGCGGACGAGCTGGTATTGGATATTGTAAAGCCATCCAGAATCAGGCGGATATCGTCCTCCTTGCCTGCATTTACTGCAATCTGGCCGTCTGTAATCTCTCCGCTGAGCCGGTACGTTCCCGCCGCCGTAATTGTCACGACTCGCTGATCCACCGCGGCTCCCGTTCCGGTCACTGAGACAGAATCTCCCTTTCCGGTTATCACGGTTTCCGCTCCTACGGCGCTTCCATTGCCTTCTGCCTCAGTATCTTCGAAGGCCTGATCTCCGTTTTTGCTCTGGCATCCGGTCATCAGAATCGCTCCAGTCATAACGAGAAACAGACCGCGTCTCAATAATTGATTCATCCCATCTCTCCTTTCACGCTTGTAACATCAGTCCCTGTAAAAAAATGGAGCCTCAAATGTATATTTCTCATTTACAATTCCTCTCTGTTCTCTGCTATCCGGCCGCACACAATCGTCAGATTTCCATTTCTGCACCGAATATCGTCGAGCATCGCCTTCTCCTCCTCTTCCTTTTTCAGTTCGATCCGGTAGCAAAGCTCATAAAGACTTCCCATATTTGTTGTGCGTACCTTCATGAGCACCGCACGCTTCGTATACGTTTCGAATAAGTCATCGAAAATTCCGGCATAATCCAGATTTTCCGGTATGGTGACTTTCAGTTCTTTCTGCGCATATGACTGGCTGCCAAAAGTAACCGCCGCCAAAACTAGAATTGCCGCCCCGATTATGATAAGCAGGAGAACAGCGATTCCCAGATACCCCATTCCTGTCGCCAGGCCGATGGCCATGGCAAGAAACACGCTTCCAATTTCTCTGGCATTTCCCGGCGCAGACCGGAAACGCACCAGCCCGAACGCGCCCATTACCGCGACACCTGTTCCCAGATTTCCGTTGACCAGCATAATCACCGCCTGTACCACAGCCGGGAGAATCGCTAACGTCATCACAAAATTTCTTGAGCTTGTATTTCTATATGTATGAAGGAATGCCAGAGCAAGCCCAAGTCCCAGTGAAGTCAAGGTACATATAACCAGCTGCGGCAATGTAATCCCAGAGCTGACTGTTTCCGTCAAAATACTGTTAAGCACAGACACGCCCTCCTTTTATAGTGTTTTGTTTGTATTCGGGTTCCGCCCCTTCCTCTCTCAGCAGATACTCCCTGTAGTAACGCCCATACTTCGAGAATGACACGGGATAGATGGAAAGCTCCGAAAATGCCCGGCTCATCCAGACCGGCATTGCTCCCGGTATCTTTACTTCCATCAGGACACAGCCTGCATCAAGCAGGGAAGTACCATATGCCCCGGCCCGCAGATCTAACGCTTCGTTTCTGCATCGTATATTCCAGTCAAAGGTTACCCGCAGTTCTTCATCGGTTTTACAGTAACACGCCACGCGGTCATAAGCCACATATGCCGCCGGTTCCAGATGATACCTCTGTTTCATGTACTGTATTTCCCGGAAAATCTGATTTTCCGACTCTGGAAGAATCCCGTTATTTAAATACAAAATGGCAGACACAAGTTCCATTGGTACACGTCTTTTATATACCACACCGCTGTATTTCTTCTTCATTTCCAGAAATACCGTACTCTTTTCGTTCACCGCCCCATAAGCCCGCAGACGAAGTTTTTCTTTGTATACAGGCCCATCCAGGGACGTTCTGATCAGTTCAAAATCCTTTGTGTCAAAATAAATATTGGAAATGGTATGTACTCCATATGCATCGGCTGCCATCCTGTCCTCAAACAACCGTTTCAGACCGAGGTACTGTACTTCTGTCAGCAGATATTTCTTTTCATAACGTTCAAAAATTTCCTGTGCCATATCGGTCCTGCCTCCTTTTCTCTGTGTGATTACCTGTTCTTTGTTTTCTTAAGGTGTTTTTATCCTAGCATGTAAAGCTGAAAGAAAGCTGAAAGGACAGACAGGATTTGATGATTTTTCTGTGAAATAGTCATACAGGACATTTTGCGCATCAAAAAAGAAACCCGCACAACTCCCAGCTGTACGGATTCCTTTTTTTCTATCAGGCAGCACTGTAAATCTTAATCCTGCCAAGCATCTGCCGTTGGTCGGGCGCCTGTCACCGGGAGGGCTGTGACAGTGAAAATACTCTGGCTCAGTGCCGGCGGTGTGATTTTAAGCAGAAGGAAATCCTTTCATTTCCCGTTTCGCCGTCCTGATGATCCCAGGGCCATACCGCGCCAGCGCGGTCGTAATATAGGGGTCCCCCAATGCGTCCCGATGCAGATATGCAAATTTCCACAATTTCTTATACAGGTCATAGATAACTGCCTCGTATCCAGGTTCCTCCATCACATTTATCATGCAGTCCGGGTCTTTTTTCAAATCATACAGTTCATCGAAATCAAATCCATTAAAAACGAGATGGTATTCGTCTGTAAAAATACTCCTCTGGATTCCATAGCACTCGTTTCCATTGCTCTGTGTATAAGTCTCCGAGCGCCATCGTTCCGGAATGCTCCCCTCCAGAAACGGCTTTAAGGAGCGGCCTGAAAACCGCCATTTCACTTCCCCATTATCCGTTTCCATATTATCCGCTTCCAGGATACCGGCCAGTTCTAAAAATGTCGGCGCATAATCCAGAAGCGATACCCTCTGGCTGATCACGGTCCCCTCCGCCTTAATACCGCCATACCCCATGACAGAACAGATGTGGTACGCCTCCTTAAAACACGGAAGGCCTTTCGTCCATAATCCATGGGCGCCGGCATAATCTCCGTGATCCGATACGTATAGGATCACAGTATCTTCAAGAAGCTCTCTCCGCTCCAGCACGTCGAGAAGTCTTCCAAACAGCACATCCTCATAGGAGCAGAAGGCCAGGTAATGCTTCAGGGAACGTTTCTGTTCCGCCTCGCCGAGTTGGTCAAACCTTTCTCTCGTCCTTCTGTAGAGATTTGGTTTATCGAGCATCTGGTCCTTCCAGGACTCCGGGAGCACTATCGATTCATCCGGATAGAGATCCAGATACTGCTGTGGGACAAAGTACGGATCGTGAGGCCCCAGTGTTCCGACATACATACAGAATGGCTCATCGTTGCTCACATTCTCCAGCCAGCCTTCTGCACAGGATACAACATCACCGTCACCGAAGGGATTTTCCGTCACACCGTACTGGCTGTACTGAGGAAATCCAATTCTGGAGATTTCCCCTTCTCTGCGCCCCTCTTCTAGAGCAATGTCGTCTTCCTCTAAAAGCCAATCCCAGTCTCCCATAAAGGGAGTCCTCTTCCATGGCTTATACCGGCCCTCCTGCGGCGGATAGATCCAGGGACCAAATCCTCGATCGCCCGGCCCTTCTTCCGCGCTGACATGCCATTTCCCACTGAAATACATCTGATATCCCGCTTCCTTCAAATCTTCTGAAAACAGCTTGATCCCGTCATTTAAACCGTGGGAAAATGCATCCGCCAGATCAATATTGTTCCATATGCCGTGCTCTGAGGGATACAACCCGGAAAAAAAGCTGGCACGGCTGGGGCAGCAGTGGGGAGATGGACAATACGCCTCCTGAAAAGTCACACCATGGCGCTTTAGCCGCTCCAGATTCGGCATGTACGCCGGTCCCTTACTCTGTTGGGTCGTCCCCAGCTGCTGGTCTGTCATAAATATCAGGAAATTACTTTTTCTCTTTCCGCTGTCCACGTCTACTGCTTCGCCATCCTTTCCCGTATCCCCTTTACCGTTTCTTTGTATTTATCGATCCCCAGCTTATTCAGCTGCTCTAAATAGGTATCCCATTCTGCTTCAATCCCGCCTTCCGTCAGCCATTTTACCTGCATCTTGTTGACATAGTCGTCGATATCCTTTGCTGTCGTGGTAAAGTACTTACTCTCCTCCTTATTCGGCAGCAGGAACAGAGAGGACTGCGTGGCATACGGAGCGTAGTGCTCTTTGGCGATCTGCAGCTTATTGATATCTTCATCCATGACCTGGACCAGCTTTCCCCAATCCTCGGAAGCAATCTTACAGGGTACGTGTACAGGGGCATTCTTATACCGGAATTCACTGTAGGACATCCCGTCAGGAGTAGGTACATAATCCAGCATTCCGCTGTCTGTCTTCTCCAGGGTGGTCCCAATCGGCCCTAAAAACAGCTGTGCCGAAATTTCCGGTTCAAAATGGGCGTCCAGCCATTTCATAATTGCCTCTTCCTTACCCTTTGCCGATGCAGTCATGACAAACTGGGTTCCATTGACATTACCGTTGCTGTTGGCGCTGTTCTGCCAGATTCGCTTGCCTGTCGGACCTTCCAGCGGCTCAACAATCACATAATCTTCTTTGTATTTTTCAGGAACGACAAATGTGGAATCATATGCCATAAAAGAGCCTACAATTTCCGGATCGTTATTTCCCTTGGCATTCATGACTGAGGTGTCCGGTGTGGTGAAGCCTTCAGAATCCCATAACCCCTCTTTCACAAACTTATGGTAATACTGGATTGCATCCTTGTACTCCTCCTGTTCTGCCGTATAGACGATCTCACCGTTCTCATCTTCTATGAAATGGGCGCCCACGGTCAAAACCGGATCCACATATCCAAAAGAGCCGAACAGCTGATGGTAGCTGTATGCAGTATCCGGCACGGACGAATTATAATGGAAAATGAATGGAATCTCATCCCCCTTATCGCCATTGCCGTTCATATCATTTTCTTTAAATGCCTTCAGTGCATCATAATACTCATCAACGGTCTTTGGGACAGGGAGTCCCAGCTGATCCAGCCACTTCTTGTTGATGTAGAGCAGGCCTGACGTATACATTACCTCTCTCTCCACCGCACGCCCGATGCTGTAGATTTTCCCGTCATCCGGATTGATACAGATATTCTTATATCCCGGCATTTCCTCAAATGCTTTCTTGAGATTCGGGCAGTATTCCTCGATGTAATCCGTCAGATCCAGAAACATTCCCTGAGGAGCGTATTTCGTTACATCGTTGACATTGACGGCATTCATGTAAAAGACATCCGGAATATCCCCGCTGGATAAGATCAGATTCTTCTTATCCTCCCATGTCGCCGCTGAGTAAACCTGCCATTCCACCTCGACTCCGGTCTTTTCCTCCAGAATCTTATAGATTTCCATGTCATTCGGGTCACCGTGCCACTCATTCTTGATAAAGGTCACCTTGATTTTCTCTTTCCCTTTTTCCCCCGCGCCGGCCTGACTGCTGTCCTGCCCCTTGGACTGTGCTGTCCCTCCGCATGCCACACAGCCTGCCACTACGGCTGCTGCTGTACACAGTGCTGCAAATCTTCTTTTTTTCATTCTGCTTCTCCTTTCATTTATCCTCATCCCTTTACCGCCCCCAGCATCACGCCTTTTACGAAATGCTTCTGAACAAAGGGATAAAATACCAGCATTGGAATACTTGAGACGACAACGCAGCCATATTTCAGCAAATCAACCAGCTGCTGCATATCCGCCACAGTAGATGCATCCGCCGAGGCCAGTGAATTCTGGCTGTCGATCAGAATGGTCCGAAGCACCAGCTGCAGCGGGAAACGGCTTTCGGAGCTCAAATAGATCATGGGCTCGAAATAGGAATTCCACTGCTTCGCCGCATAAAAAAGTACCATGACTGCAATCAGCGATTTTGACAGAGGCAGAGCCACACGAAAGAAGAATCCCACGTATCCGCATCCGTCTAAAAATGCTGCTTCCTTCAGTTCTTCCGGTATACTTCCCATAAAGTAAGACCTGGCGATTATCATATTGTAAGTGCTGATCAGCGTCGGCAGAACAATTGACCAGAGACGATCCAGCATCCCCATCTGCTTTACCACGAAATACAGCGGAATGATACCTCCGTAAAAATACATGGTAAAGACCATTACTTTCATGAATACGCCGCCAAACGGAAACTCTTTTCTGGAGAGGGCATAGGCGAGCGGAATGGTAAATACCACATTTAACAGGGTTCCGACTATCGTATAGAGCAGACCGTTGCCAAAGCCTGTCCATATCGATTCATCCGCAAATATCTTCCGGTAGCCATCCAGGGTGACATCCGCCGGCAGAAACAAAACCCTTCCCTGATAAACGGCTCTCGGGCTGCTGATGGAGGCAATCAGACTGAAATACAGTGGATATAACGCAACGATTAAGATCATGACCAGCAGCACCGTCGTGACAATTACAAAGACTCTGTCTTTTTTTCCCGCTTTCATTCACATATCCCCCCATTCTACCATAAAGAAGTATCACTGAACCTTTTACTGAATTTATTGACTGAAATCAAAATCACGAAATTCACCACGGACTGCATCATCTCGACCGCAGACGCGTAACTGAAATCACCATCTACCAGTCCCCGCTTGTAGGTATACGTCGATATGACCTCCGATACCCCCAGATTCATGGAATTCTGCATTAAGTACGATTTTTCAAAGCCGATCGTTAAAAGCTGTCCCGCAGTCAGAATCAGCATGGTAATGATCGTCGGCATGATTCCCGGCAGATCGATATGCCAGATTCTCTGTAATCTTCCGGCCCCATCGACGATTGCCGACTCATGCAGATCAGGGGAAACCGATGCCAGCGCCGCTATGTAGACAATTGCAGACCACCCGCACGTCTGCCAGATCCCCGATAAGACATAGATCATGACATACATTCCGGGTTTTCCCATGAAATGGACAGGGTCTCCGCCAAAAAAGCGGATTACCGCATTTACCACACCGCTGTACGGAGAAAGCATGGTGTACATCATACCGACGAGAACGACAACGGAGATAAAATACGGTGCATACGTCGCAGTCTGAACCAGCTTTTTAAATGCTTTGTTTCTGACCTGGTTCAGCAGAATGGCGAGTATAATCGGAAAAGGAAATCCCAGGATCAGGTTCGTCACATTGATCAGCAATGTATTTTTGAGTATCAGGAAAAAATCCGGAGACCGGAAAAATCTCTCGAAATTTTCAAGTCCCACCCACGGGCTTTTCGTAAATCCCAGGAATGGAGAGTAATCCCGGAATGCAATCTGCGACCCGTAGATCGGCCAGTATTTAAATAATGCGTAATACACCAGCCCGGGTATTACAAACAAATACAGTGTTTTCGTTGCCCTGAAGTTTTTCATGAATCTTCGTTTTTGTTCAATCCTGCTTATACTGTTTTTCACAATTCATTTTCCTTTCTGTCCTGTGACCTTGTTCATGACTTTATTATACTGACTCACATCCGGCGGAAAGCTTTGTATTTTTTACCAGTTACTACAAATTTTTAATCTTTTATTGTAAGTGAATTTTTCTGATAGTATAATTCGAGTATACTCAATCAGGAGGCACAGAAGTTGGAAAAACACCCGAAATTAATCCATTACTTTAAATCCCATTTTAATGCCCGGCTTGTTCTGATCTTTCTATTCAATGGGATTGTTCCCGTTTTACTCATCAGCCTCACCACATATCCATTCTGGTTCCGCACCATGCGTTCGAAGGAACTCACCTTTACATACAGCAGAATTTCCACCATCAATCAGGCCCTGGATTCCCTGACCACTGATATTGAACAGAATATTACCCACATTTTTTCCAATGAAGATATTCGCAGTTATTTGAAGGAGGATTACGATGAAATCACGGTCGAAGGGCATAAGAAGCATGTCCTGATTGAGAATTTCCTGAAGTCCATCTCTAATTACGGCGAATTTGCCTGTTCCTACACGATCATCGACCGCTATAACCGCATATACACCAACGGCTCCAATATCAATCGGCTCCAAAGCTTTCACAGTCCGCTGTGCGAGAGTGTGAAGCTGGCCTCCCCCGGCACCTACTACACGGAGCGGAATCTATACAGTACCGATAGTGAGAAGGCGCTGACCTACGGCCGTGTATTAAAGGAAGAGGGGGAAATACTCGCTGTCATTCTTGTGGATATCAGCCCGGAGCTGCTTCATTCCATTCTGGGAGATTATGATGGGAACAACTATCAGGTATTCATCGCTAACCCCAATAACGAACTGATCTACACCAATGCGGTTCACCTCCTCAGTAAACCGGAAATTATGGAGCATCTCCTCTCCGCCCAGGGAACAACGGTAATTCTGGAAAATGAACGCTATGAGATGGCGCACGCCAGTTCCCTTTTAACAAACTACCATACCTATGTGCTGGTTCCGCACACGTATATTTACAAAGATTCCGGAAATATAAGAGTTTTGTTTGTCATTATCCTGATTCTGGTTTTCATGCAGACCATCGCATTTTCCAGAATCATATCCAAATCGCTCTCCAGAAAGATCCTCCTGATTAAGAATGAGCTGCTCCGTTTTATCACTACCAGGGAGAAGAGTGTCTTTCACCATAAGAATAACGACGAACTGAAGGAAATATCAGACGGGATTGTGTATCTGGAAAATGAAATTGACAAGATGCTGGAGGAAATTCAGGCAAACGCAGAAAAACAGCGCCGGCTTGAACTGCAGACGCTGCAGCAGCAGCTGAATCCCCATATGATTTACAATGCTCTGAATACCATTACACAGCTGGCCAGCCTTCAGGGCGTTAAAAATATCGAGGAGGTATCTCTGGCATTCACAAGAATGCTGAAACTCGTCTCCAAAAATACGGAGAATTTCGTCACGCTGCGCCAGGAAATCGGTTTTATCAAAGACTATATTTCCATTAAAAAATATAATAATTTCCAGAACCTTACGCTTCAGTGTGACGTTGCCGCCCCCCTCATGGAACTGCCTGTTTTAAAGCTTCTTCTGCAGCCATTTATTGAGAACTGCATAAAGCATGGTTTCCGCAATTTCGAAGAGGATGGAATCATCTTTCTCTACGCCTATCTGGAAGAAGAACAGCTCCATATCATCATTGAAGATAACGGTTCCGGAATCAGAAACGATCAGATCGAACAGATCCTTAATCTGTCCTGTCAAACGGAGGAGGACTATTCAAATATCGGAATACGGTCCTGTATCGAACGCCTTCGCCTCCAGTATGGGAACCGCTGCACATTTTCCATCGACAGCGACGGACAGAGCTTCACCCGAATCTCTTTGAGCTATCCTGTAAAGGAGGACCCGCATGCTTCAGACGCTTCTCGTCGATGACGACATACTTTCTTTAAATAAGATGCAGACCTTTCTGGCAGACCTCGATTTCATCCATGTCTGCGGGCAGTTGCTGGACGGAACAGGCGCCATCGAATATCTGAACGCCCATGGCGATTCCATCGACATCGTGATCCTCGATATGGAGATGCCTGGGGCGAGCGGATTAGAGGTCGCCAGGTTTATCAGCAAACATCAGCTTCCCATTACAATCCTTGTCATAAGCAATTACGATAATTTCGAGTACGTAAAACCGATTCTCCAGGCCGGGGCTTACGATTACCTCCTAAAGCATGAGCTGTCCCGGACTCTTCTCGAAACGAAATTGTCCGAAATACGGCTTTATATTGATAAACAGCAGCTTCATCAGAAGCAGTGGGACCAGATGTGCCAGCTGTCAAAACAGCAATACCTCCGGAATCTCGTCTTAAATTATGATATTCCGGATGAAAGCCGTCACTTTTTCGCCTCCGATCCGCTGCTCTGCGGCCGGCGGCACGTTGCGGCTTGCCTGCAGATCACCAATTTCTCCAGTATTTATCAGAGCATACCGGATGAACGCCATCAGAAGGTTGTCAATACGGTTCTCCACTTTTGTGATACATTTTTCACCTCGCTTCAGAGGGGAATTATCACACATATCAACTACGGTGAATTCCTGGTCCTGCTGTCCTTTCCGGATCTCACCAGCGAAGCTGCCATCCTTCAGACGGCCTCCCAGGATATCAGCCTGTTGAAGAACAACCTGCGGCGTTATCTCTCTATCCATACTTTTGCCGAGTCCATGCCCGTCTTCGACTCCGTGGAACATTTGCGCCCCTACTACCTGAAAATTCACCATCGTCTTCAGGTAAAGCCTTTTAACAGCGATTCGGAACGTCCTGTAGAAAAGGAAGGTAATTCCGTCCTGCTGCTCTCCCTGCAGGAGGAAAATGAGCTGTCAGAATCTCTTCTTCACCTGAACGAAAAAAAAGTGACTGAAATCGTCACTCATATTTTTGATACAGTCGGACAGACGCACGTCTCTCTTCTTGGACTTCAGCGCCTCGTCCTGCGTCTGACGGAGATCATGCAGCTGGCTCTCCGAACGGCCTCCCAGGATCGTGAGACCATCACGGTACCGCCGCCGGCTGTCAACAATATCCTGGATATTGAGACGCTGAAAAAACAGTTTCTCCTTTATTACCGCCAGGGCCTGGAACGGCTTGCGTCCGCCTCGGTCTCCCAATACCCGCCGCTGATCCAGAAGGCGCTGAATTACATCTATCAAAACTATCATCTGGATCTCTCTCTGTCGGATATCAGCCGCCACTGCGGAGTGTCGGAGGTCTACTTTTCCAGGGCATTCAAAGACGCGCTTGGCCTCCCTTTTACGAAATATTTAAACGCATACCGGGTCAGAATCGCCTCACACCTCCTCCGGCAGTCCAATGATTCCCTTAAAAAGATAGCCGAAGAGTCCGGATTTCAGAGTTATAATTATTTTTTGACCGTTTTTAAGACATATATGGGGGTTACGCCAGTGCAGTATCGGGAAAAACCACCGGATACTTCCACTGACTAATACTTATGAAGCCACAGAACGGACGCTAATCAGGCAAACTGTTTAACGTCCGTTCTGCAGTACAGTATCCTTCTGATATAGGGCAGGTTCATGCCCTCTTCACAAAAAAGATGACAGCCGTCCCCATTAGAGTTATAATATTTCCTTAAAGGAGATGACTTCACCCATGAAAAACAAAACAAAATCAGTATTGGCAGCTTTCCGCTCCAAATTCGCGGCCGCCCTGCCAATTATCCTTTTTTTCCTTTTTTTATTTTACTCTACGATCCTATTATTCGGCATTTCCTATTCAATCCTCGTATCGGTGGTTACAATCCTGTTCAAGGTCAATTATCGGAAATATCTAACAGTCCGGCAGCTGATTGTTCTGGTGGGGACGCAGTTTTTGATGGCTCTTCTCAGCTTTTTCGCGTCCCTCAACGTTGCGCTCTGCATTCTTCTCAATCTGACCGTTCCCTTTCTGCTGGTTTTTCTCCAGACCTCGCAGTTTAATCCGCTGGGATATTTTGCGAATGCCATGTGCTTTGTCTTTCTTCAGCTGCGGCCTGTCGGATGGGATGGACTGGCCATGCAGATGGGGGCGCTGGCCTACGGTCTGGCGGTTCTGACCATCATACTGTTCTTCTGTTCGTTTCAGAATAGAAAAAATGACCATTTTGCTGCTGCCAAAAAGGGTCTCCTGCTCCTGGCAGCCGCGCTGCGCGCTCAGATTGAGCAGATGTCCCCCAACGCAGAACAAACAGACCCCTCCGACAGTCTGGCTTCCGGACAGATGGATACCATCTTTCCAATCCTCCAGGGACTTTACGGAGAAGCCTACAAAAGCAGGGGCCTCACCTATGTGGTAAGCCCCCAGGGGAAAATTCAGTATATGTTTGCGCTGCTGTTTCAGCGTGCCGTGTATTTTCTGACAAATCCGTACCAGGCAGCCACGCTCTCTGACCAGACCTGCCATGACTTGTTGGAACGCCTGGCCCGATATATGGAGGCCGCAGGAAACGGCGGTTTTGAACGGAAAGAACTGGTCAACACAGGAAATAACCTTCTGGCCGAAGCGGAGGAACGCGATGAAATCCCCTGCATTTTTGTTCAGAATTTTCTCCGTCTCTTCCTGCTGATCCTGGAAAACATCCGACAGACAGGTGAAAAACAGAGTCCTCCCTGTTGGAGACTCCCCAGCTACCGCCGCCCCTTAAGAAAACTGTTTGGCCAGATAAAAGCGGATGCATTTGAGACGCGTTTTGCGCTTCGTCTCAGCGTAGTTTTGACAGTTGGCTTTACTTACAGTACGATCAGCCAGGCAAATCATGGTTACTGGCTCGTGCTGAACGCCTTCCTGCTGCTCCGCCCCATGTATGAGGAAAGCGCCACGCGCATCAAGACCCGCTTTATCGGCACACTGGCGGGCTGTCTTATCCTGCAGTTTCTCCTCCCGCTGTTCCATGGAACCGGCTGGCATTTTGTACTGGCGACCGTTATGGCAACAGGGCTTTATATGGAAACGGCCGGAACCTGGCAGCAGGCTCTGTTCTCCACCTGCTTTGCCCTGACCCTTACCACGCTGGCACTCCCACAGATGCTGGCCGCTGAGCTCCGTATCCTATATGTCGTCGCTGCGATGGTGCTGGTACTTCTCGTAAACCGTTTTGTATTTCCTACGCACCAGAAGGGACAGTACCGCTACAACCTGTATCAGCTGTTCCACACACACCACGTTTACCTTCGCCTGCTGGAGAGCAGCCTGACCGCGCCTCTGGATTATGGCGTCATCTGCGATGTCCAGATCCATTACCATCTGATTCACGACCAGATTATCCAGTATTTGAAAAAGGCGGGAAATGAGGATTCGGCCTTTATCAAAAAACTTCTATGGATTTCCTGGCACATGATATCCGAGGCGGAACAAATGCTTTTCTTAATCAACAACAGAAAAGCCAGTGCGGTTAATTCTGCACAGATGGAAGACTATCTGGCCTTTACCGCCTGTATTTTAAGCGAAATCCAGGAGATGCTTCATATGAAAGCTGACAGGAATCGCACCGTATCCCCGGAGATCATCTATAAACGGACGATGGAAGGGGAACCCCGGTTATCTGTGTTGATGGAACAGTATTCCAAACAATTGTCTGAGATGTATCGTTGTGTCTGCAGTCATAACGGGTGAGGCGATGAGGGGCGGTGATGATGCCTGCAGTGGTGGATCTATCACCAGGTTAAAATAATATCTCCGCCCCGAACGTCATCTTGCGTCTATCTCCTCTACGATCTGTTTAACCGCTTCTTCTGTCACTGTTTCTGTAAAATGCAGGAAATAAGAGTATGCCTCCTTCAAAATATCCTTTAATTTCTGCCTTCCACGCCGCAGATCCGACCGAACGGTTGCTTCTTTTCTTTTGAGCATTTTTCCAATCTGTGCCGTAGAGTATCCTTCATAATGAAACAGGTGTATGACCTCACGGTATTTGTCAGGCAGAGCTTTCACCGCCTCCCATACAAAAGTTCCTTTTAAAGTCACCTGCATTTCATCCACCGTGATGGTTTCTTCTTTCTGATAGTTGTTATAATCCCCACTTATATTCCTTGTTCCCAGTGCCTTGCGGATCAAAATCTGATTTTCATCCGCTGAATAGATGACCTGGATCATCTCCTGATCCACGGCCTGTATCTTATTTTCTGAGCAGACTTCCACCTGTTCCGGCGTGCGATACTCAAATCCAGCCACCTCGGCGGCAGCCTCCATAGTCTGGCAATCCACGAAAGGATTGGCAATCATTGTGTAATAGATAGAGTCATCATCTTTTTCATAATATTTATCCTTTCTGTTTTTGGAATTTTAACAGCTTTCTTAGCCGTTCTGTCTTCTATACAGATGAGCCTGATAAAATGTTGCAGCGGACAAATATTTTTTCATGATTTTATATCCTTTTAGAACTTCAGCCTGCACTCCACCCCATTGTAACGGTGTTTTCCTTCGTTCGCCTCATAAGGAATCTCTCTGAAATACCGGAATCCCAGTTTATCCATCACACGGCCCGACGCCGGATTCTCCTTTGCGTACCTGCCCACCAGCTCCTTTACCTTCAGGACATTCTTTGCAAAATCCACAATTGCTTCCATCGTTTCTGTCGCAAATCCATGTCCCCAGTATTCTTTACCGAAATTATAACCTATTTCAAATAAATGGTATTCCTCTTCGTAATAAACAAGTCCGGTTCCGATCAGGTCTCCAGTCGCTTTTAGCACCACGGCCCAGCGGTACCACTGATCCGATGGTATCTGAGAGACTTCGAAGGCAGTCCACTGCCTGGTCTTCTCAACATCATTATGACTGCTCCAAAACATATACCGCGCCACATCCGGATCGCTTTCCCAGCAATCGAAGACCCGCTGTGCATCTGCTTCGCAAA
Organism: Hungatella hominis; assembly: GCF_014288005.1. Classification (NCBI taxonomy): domain Bacteria; kingdom Bacillati; phylum Bacillota; class Clostridia; order Lachnospirales; family Lachnospiraceae; genus Hungatella; species Hungatella hominis. The sequence goes on along the minus strand of NZ_JACOPB010000001.1, from coordinate 39,157 downwards.
ATGGCCGCAAAAGCAGCCTTTCCGTCTCTAATACAGGTGTTTTCATCCTATTTTCCTCCCCTGGGCTTCCATATAAAGCCCTTTCACCGTTTCGCTCATTTTAACACACGCAGGCCCTTTTTACTATCTCTATAAGCGTATTGATTAGTCACCAGGCCTTTTAGCGATCATTTACGAGCTGCAGTAACGTTTCCACCGCATGCTCCATCGCTATTTTCTCTGAAAAGCGCTTATCCCTGGAAGCCACCTCCAGAATATTCTGTTTCAGATTCCTCGGGCTGACAATGACTCGCAGCGGAACTCCCAGCAGATCCGCATCGGAAAACATAATGCCGGCGCTTACCTGGCGGTCGTCATAGATCACCTCCACCCCCCTGCTCTGCAATTCCTCATACAGGCGGTCCGCATACGCTCTGACTTCTTCATGGTCTGGCCGGACAGCACATAAATGAATCTGCCACGGTGCAATTTCCTTTGGCCAAATCGGTCCAAATTCATCATGGTGCGCCTCACATACAGCGGCAGCAAGCCGTCCCACACCGATCCCGTAGCATCCCATCACCGGATACTGCATACTTCCGTCCTTTGCCACATACGTCATATCCATGGCTTTTGTATACTTTGTACCTAACTGGAAAATATTTCCGACCTCAATACCGCGTGAAATCTTAATTGCCGCCTTCCCGCAGTGAGGACAGATTCCGCCTTCGGTGATCTTCGCAAAGTCATGGTATTCTGCGCTGCCCGCATCCCGTTTCATATCCAGCCCGGTATAGTGGTATTCGCAGATATTGGCGCCGCAGGATAAATTATTTGCCCCTTCCAGCGAACGGTCAAACAGAACCGTAAAATCCCCCTTTAAGTTGTACGGACCAATATATCCAGCCGTCAGGCCGCTTTCCTCAGTGATGACTGCCGGGTGAATCTCATAACCCAGATAATTGGTCAGCTTTGTTTCATTTACTTCCAGATCGCCCCGAATAAACAGGACAAGATATCTGTCGTCAGAATTTCGCTGGTAAACCACTGCCTTACAGGAGCGTTCCTTCCCGGTTTCAAGGAAATGACAGATATCCTCGATCGTGTGTATATCCGGCGTATGAACCAGTGTCAGTTCATCCGAATCTTCATCCCCGGCACTGCGCACAATGGTTTCCGCCGCTTCCATATTAGCCCGGTATCCGCACTCCCTGCAGATAGCGATGGAGTCCTCTCCGATGGGTGTCAAAAGCATAAATTCATGGGAAATGCTGCCGCCCATCATGCCGGAATCTGATGCCACGGATATGACCTCAGGAACTCCCACCCTCTTATAAATCCGCTCATAGGCCTTATAACACCTCTCATAATACGCTTCTAAATCCTCCTGGCTTGTGTGGAACGAGTAGGCGTCCTTCATTGTAAACTCGCGGACCCGGATCAGTCCCGCTCTCGGACGCGCCTCATCACGAAATTTTGTCTGAATCTGATAAATCATAAAAGGATATTTCAAATAGCTCTGTCCATACTCCCTCACAAGCTGGACCGCCGCCTCCTCGTGGGTCATACCGAGAACCAGAGGGCTGCCGCCCCGGTCGGCAAACCGGAGCAGTTCTTTTCCAATGCTCTCATACCGGCCGGACTCCTGCCATAAAGAGGCCGGCATCACAACAGGAAACAGTACCTCCTGCCCATCGATTGCGTCCATTTCCTCCCGCATAATCTGTTCAATCTTACGAGTAATCCTCTTTAAAGGCGTATACGACGAATAAATACCATTTGCCACATACTTCATATAACCGCCGCGGACCATCAGCGCATGGCTGTCCACGGCACAGTCCGCGGGACGTTCTTTAAAACGATCCCCTACAAGTTTTTCCAGTTTCATATGATTTCCTCCCTTTTTCATTTTCCACAAACCAGGAAAGAGTCCGGCGAGCCGGACTCTCGCGCCGGTGCGCGGTCGCTTCAGCGGCCATACTTCCTTAGCGCGGAGTGCGCATCCTCCCGGAGGGTTTTTATTTCATAGGACGAACTTTCCTATGAAATAAAAAACGCCCCAAGCTGACGCTCATCAGCTTAGGGCGAACTGTACAAAAGTCCGTGGTACCACCTAAATTCGGAATAAATCCGCGCTCGCGAGTACGGGGCAGACTGCCTGATACTCTTTCTCTGTGACGGGAGAACCCGGCGAAACCTACTGGGAAATCTACGTTCCGTTCAGCCCACAGCTCAAAGATCGGTTCGCTACTCCTTCAATGAAAGCTCGCACCAACCGCTTTCTCTCTGTAAAGTCCGGAATACCTACTATTTCTTATCATCGCTTTTTGTATTTGATTATATGCACAATAGCACAAATGAAGGGAGGTGTCAAGACCTGATGGTGTTTTATGTTCTGTACGAAATGAAAGTATTCCGGATTGTTATTCAGGATATGTCATTGCTATTTAGAATCGTATGATTACTATTTTAAAAGCGGCAAACTGTTAATTGCTTCTTAAATTTATAACAAATTCTCATTGACAAAGCGACACATATGTCGCATAATACAAAAAGAGACATGTATGTCGCAAAGGAGAATACTGAAAATGGGAATTAAGGGAGATCAAACCAAGCAGCTCATCTGTATGGAGGCATTTAAACTTTTTACTGAAAAAGGCTACAAAGATGTGACTATGAAAGATATTTGCGAAAAAACAGGACTTAGCCGCGGGGGACTGTATCGCCATTATGAAAGTACCGAACAAATTTTTCTTGAAATTGTAAATTTTCTTATGGGAAATCAGCAAAACGAATTTTCCGAAAAAATGCAGAAAGGTACATCAGCAGCAGAAATTCTTTGTGATGTTTTAACGAGATACGAAAAAGAAATGTTAGACCAAAGTTCCTCTTTAAGTATTGCAATCTATGAATTCTTCAGCAATCCGAATATATCCAAAAGTGATAATTCCATTACTCAGCAATATCTCGATTCGAAAAAAATGTGGGTTGACTTTATCCAGTACGGTATGAAACGTAAGGAATTTAAGACGGTAAATCCGGAGGCAATCTTTGATTTGATTGTATTTTCCTACCAGGGAGTGAGAATGTATGGTGTCATGATGGCTATTGATACAAATATTCCAAAAAGAATTATTGAGCAGATAAAGCTTTTATTATTACCAGAAAGTGAGGAGATACCATATGAAAACAGTATTTTATAGTAATCGTACAATGGATCGTGCTATTTTAAATCCGACTGATACGGTAAAGCCGATCGAAAATTTCCCGGAAGTCTGTATATCTACATTTTCAAAGCGAATTATAGACAGAGTTTCTACTCAGAGCAATGCTGAAGTAATTACCAATTTAATTACTGCAAATGGAGAAAATCCAGTCTATAAAATTACGTATGGGGGAAAGGAGTTTGCATTCTACCTTTCATTAGTCGGTGCCCCTGCCAGTGTGAGCTGTTTTGAAGAAGTAATTGCTTCCGGGGCAAAAAAATTTGTTTTCTTCGGCTGCTGCGGTGTATTGGATGACGATACCGTCCAGCACAATTTAATCGTCCCTACCGGGGCAGTACGAGATGAAGGAACGAGTTACCATTATTTAGCACCGAGCGAGGAAATAGCCCCGGACCAGGAAATAACAAAACATTTAATAGAAAGTCTGAAAAGGTGTGGCTGTCCTTATACTACAGGAAAAATATGGACAACAGATGGTATCTACCGAGAAACCTTGAACACAATTACGGAGCGCAAAGAAGCTGGCTGTATCGCTGTTGATATGGAATACTCGGCTTTATTGGCCGCTGCGAAATACAGGCATATTCCGTTTGTTCAGTTTTTTTATAGTGCAGACAGCCTGGATCATGGGGAATGGGAAGAAAGAGATTTGACCGACTATGGAGTGGATAGTGCTGAGAAATATTTTATGCTGGCTCTAGAGTGCGGATTGGCACTTTATGGGGATTGCGATATGGTAAAATGATGGTGTGAGGTTTAGGACAGAAAAAAATTATTTTTAGAATTATCTATTTATCTGAAATGGGATATAAGGTTGTGCCAATTCTGGTTAATCTTTGATATAGGGGAAGTTTATGATTTACTGATCTGGTGTCTGGATTATGCTGGCATATGGATCGCGTCGACATATTGAGACTTTAATGCCGGTATGCTATTTTCATAAACTCAGATTTATGAAGTTGTACGGTGCAAAATAGTGATACACGTTTAAAAATATATTAGAATAGTCATTCTATTAACGTTTCCGGGAGCGCTCCTCAAACTTAGATAGAGACTGATGGGGGTAATGCGCAGATAGGCATATTATATCGTCTTTTTTCTGCTCTGCCTGACTTCTTTAAGACTATATTAGTATCCGGAATAATGCGTACCGTTTTCGTACCGGATGGGCAAAAAAATCCCGGGAGCCCTTGATTTTACTGGGTTCCCGGGAACATGTCTATTATTCAAACTCAATCGTAGCCGGCGGCTTCCCCGTACAATCATACAGCACCCGGTTCACGCCCTTCACTTCATTGACAATTCTCCTGGTCACAGTTCCCAGGACCTCCCACGGAAGTTCTGCCGACTCCGCAGTCATAAAATCAGATGTAAGCACAGCTCTCAGTGCAACGGCATAATCGTACGTTCTCTCATCACCCATGCAGCCAACCGACCGCATATTCGTCAGCGCCGCGAAATACTGGCCGAGTCCCTTATCGACTCCAGCTTTTGCAATCTCCTCGCGGTAGATTGCATCAGCTTCCTGAACGATTCTTACCTTGTCCGGTGTGATCTCGCCGATGATGCGCACGCCCAGGCCCGGGCCCGGGAACGGCTGGCGGTAAACCAAATACTCCGGAATTCCAAGTTCCAAACCGGCCTTTCTCACCTCATCCTTAAACAGAAGGCGCAGCGGCTCGATGATCTCCTTAAAATCCACATGCTCCGGAAGTCCGCCCACGTTGTGGTGAGACTTGATCACGGCTGACTTTCCAAGTCCTGACTCGATCACATCCGGGTAAATGGTACCCTGCACGAAATAATCCACCGTGCCGATCTTCTTTGCTTCATCTTCAAATACACGGATAAACTCTTCTCCTATGATCTTTCGCTTCTGCTCCGGCTCCTCCGCCCCTTTCAGTTTCTCATAGAAACGTTCCTGGGCGTTGACGCGGATAAAATTCAAATCATAAGGACCATTTGGACCAAAGACAGCCTCCACCTCGTCGCCTTCATCCTTGCGCAGAAGACCGTGGTCTACAAATACACAGGTCAGCTGTTTTCCAACTGCTTTCGCCAGCATAACAGCTGCTACGGAAGAATCCACTCCGCCGGACAGAGCGCAGAGCACCTTGCCGCTGCCGACTTTTTCTCGGATAGACTGTATGGAAGATTCAACGAAGGAATCCATTTTCCAGTCCCCGGAACATTTACAGACATTGTATACGAAATTGGACAGCATCTTCATGCCTTCCTGTGTGTGCATAACCTCCGGATGGAACTGAACCGCATAGAGGCCGCGCTCCTCACATTCCATGCCTGCCACCGGGCAGACCGGCGTATGAGCGGTAACCTTGAAGCCTTCCGGGGCTTTTTCTATATAATCTGTATGACTCATCCAGCAGACTGTCTTCGGGCTCACGGAATCGAGGATCCGGCTATCCGACTCTGCATCCACTTCCGTCTTGCCATATTCGCTGACTGGAGCCGTCGCAACGCTTCCGCCCAGCATATGAGCCATCAACTGGGAACCATAACAGATTCCAAGGATCGGAATTCCCATCTCAAAGATTTCTTTTTCACAATGCGGGGACTCCTCCTTGTATACACTATTAGGGCCTCCGGTGAAAATGATTCCCTTCGGATTCATTTCCCTGATCTTATCCAGCCCCAGTGTGTATGGATGAACCTCACAGTAAACATTGCATTCTCTGACTCGTCTGGCAATCAGCTGGTTGTACTGACCACCGAAATCCAGAACAATAATCATTTCTCTTTCCACGGGTATTCCTCCTATAATAATCATGTACGGTATCACGAATGCCGGAAATGAAAAAAACCGGACATAAGCCGCTTTATCTTTAGCATTCCCGCATTCCTGCAATAAAAAACAAAAATTGCAAATGAAGAGGAAAGGCTGTTGCATGCATCTTAACCGATTTCTGCAACAGCTCTTTCCATGATATTATATTCTATTGGAAAAGCCTTGACAAGTATTTTCTCGTGTCCTCAGAAAAAGCTGTGAAAAATAAACGACTCTCACTCCCCAAAATCCCGTTTCTTTGACACAAAATCCAATCGTTTGACACGCTTTTCTCCGCCCATGGCGTACATTTTCCCGATTAGGTACGCATATGGCACCATACTATCAAATCACGTCCTGTCTGAAAATCCGCTTCATATTTTCCACATTCAGGCCGCGGATCACTTCCACTGCCATGGATACGGCCGCCTCAATATCTGATTTCGCACAGAAGTTATAATGGCTGTGCACGTAGCGGGAAGGAATTCCCAGCACCAGAACCGGAACCGCCTGACCGGTCAGACTGATCTTCCCTGCGTTTGTGCTGCCGCCTCTCCGAACAGCCTCCTGACAGGGAATTCCAAATTTCTCTCCGATCTCATGCGCGTACCGGATAAACGCCGGATTCGATACGTAGCTGTTATCCAGATGGCGAATCTGTACACCGCCTCTCATCGCTCCCTGCGCGATTCCCGCCTGGAAATAGGGATCATCGGCAGGTGAGCCCTCAAACACGATCGCCAGATCAGGCCTCACCTGCTGAGCAGTCACCACAGCCCCCCTGGTTCCCACCTCTTCCTGGGCTGCAAACGCACCCACGACTCTGGCCGTCAGGCGGTCTTCCTCCGCCATCAGGGCCTTCATGGTCTCTATAATACAGAAGCATCCCAGGCGGTTATCAAATGCCTTTCCAAAGCAGATGCCGTTTTCCTCATGATATTCATACGCCACATCCGGAACAACGGGATCGCCCGGACGGATTCCGTACACAGTGAGCACCTCTTCCCGGCTGCACGCGCCCACATCAATCAGGATATCCTCGATCCTCAGGCTGTTGTCCGCCTTCTGCTCCGGTGTCAGAAAATGAACCGGTTTCGACGTGGTAATACCTCTGTGCATTTTCCCCTCTGCCGTTCTCACAATAACCGAGTGGGCCGGAAGGCTGGTAAGGTGAAAACCGCCGAGTGTTACGATGCTCATAAGACCATTTTCCATAATAGACTGAATCATGAATCCGCATTCATCGAGATGGGCATCCAGCATCAGCACCGGACGTCTGTCGGCTGAAAATGCAGGCTTCTCATGAATCTCATTGTTATCCCCAGTCCCGGCCGTGAGAGCCGTTGGCTTCATCTCTGTGTATACATTGTGCATTGCATCATTTCGAAAGGCCATTCCACTGCAATATTTTTTTATCACTCTAACCACGTCTTCCTCAAAACCGCTGGGACCGAACGCATTGGACAGTTCTTCCAGAATCTTTAAATCAATCATGCTGTTTCTCCTCTTTCCTCTATTACTCTATCTTTCCATTTTTCTATCTTTCCATCTGATTAGCTCATTGCTACAAAACGCCCAGTTTCTTAAGCTCACCCATAAATTGATCCATCTTCAGTTCCCGCAGGACAAGACTGGTATCCTGCGGCACCTTCATGCCAGGCTGAAGACCAGCAAAATGCTTCCTGCCCTGGTAGCAAAATTGTTCGATATTTTCCAGAATTGATACGGCCATGCCCCTCGCCTCCAACGCTAACCCCTTCAGATTAATGGGTGTTGCGTCGGTCTGGAATTCCAATCCCCAGTAAATAAGGCCTGTATAAACGCTCCCGATACGATTTGCGGTATTTACCAGCTTTGTTTCATCGCCAGGCTGTCCGGGCGGCCCCATTGCCTCCGGTAATTCAACCTTAAAAATGCGGTGGAGCGGATCTGTATACTCCTGAAGCTTCTCCATCTTGCCAGTGATCCACTTCACATACCGCAGGATCTCCTCTTTTGCGGCCTCATCGGTAAGGAACAGAGGACGGAACATTTCCTGTTTGAGGCTGCCGGCCTTCTGCAGACCAGAGTCCAGAACTGCAAAAAGCAGTTTGTATTCCCATGCATACGGCTTCACTTCCATAATATAGTTGACTTCCCCGTCCAGATTCGTCCGGTTTTCGCCCGCGTCTTCCCTGTCTTTTATGATAGAACCGCAGTATTCACAAACTCCGTACCCCAGCCCGTCGTCGTAAAACACCGGTGCACCGCAATGTCCGCAGATGATTGTCTCCATTAAATTCCCTCTCTCCTCATAAAATTCGTCTGTATCTATGGAAAAATTATAACATGAAACGAATAATTTTCCTATCTTGTGCGTAAAGCTGCTGCTCCGTATATGTAAATACAGAACAAATGCCACCCCAGGCAGAGACGAACTCCTCCAAAGGCAGCATTTGAAATAACGTTTAATCTGTTTTAACATTCCTCTGATCTATCTTCTGTCCAAATACTCTTTAATTGCATTTCCGATAAATTTTGAGGCTCCCACCCCGTATTTCCGGTCGTTCACCTCGATATATATGGGATTGGATTGATAGGATTCCGCCGTAAAAGACCAGTAATTCTCTCCCATATCGATTCCTTTATTGGTTTCTTCGCAAAAAGCAATTAAATTGCTTACCGCCTCCTGTACTTCCGGAGATGCAGTATCTCTGCTTAAGTCGGCTGTAAGGCATTTCGTCAACAGCTCCGTTTGCTCCATAATTCCATTCACTTCTGTCTCTGAAACAGCCGGTCCTTCAGACAAATATTTCTGAAAACCTTCCTTCATTGCCTTTGTATAATTCTCAATGCTGCCATACTGCCTGACTGCCTGGCTGGCAATCTCATCTTCATGCGACTGCAGCGTGCTTAGCATTTCGTCAAACTGCTCCATACTTCCAAGCTGTTTTATAATCTCATCCGTATGTGTTGCTTTAAACTCACTTAAAGCCTGAAAATATTCGCTCATATCAAACTCTTTAAAGTCCATACACATTTCTCCATGAATTAATTTATCGAGTAACTCCAGCATACCATTCAATCTGTCGCGTTTCAGCTGAATCAGCTCCCTCTGCTTTTCGAATGCGGCTGCTTTATTAAAATGCGGGTTTTCCATAATCGCTTTGATTTCCTTCAGCGTAAAGTCCAGTTCCTTAAAAAACAGGATCTGCTGCAGTACTTCCAATGCATGTTCATCATACAGCCTGTATCCGGCTTCCGTCATTTCCGTCGGCTGAAACAGGCCGATTTCGTCGTAAAACTGGAGCGTCCGAACACTGACACCCGTCAATGTGGAAACCTGTTTAACAGTCATCATAATTCTCACCTTCCTTTACCGCCCGGTTCGGTTCTCCTGCCCCTCCTGCCGGCGTTGGAAGGAACCGGGGACCTCATCTCTGACTCTCACTTTACACTATCACCATGCGTGATAGTCAATACTTTTTTTAAATTTTCTTATTAAATTGTAACAGTTCAGACGGCGGGAAAATTGACGATATCCCCCTCTGTTTTATGCCAAAAAGATACAAACTTCATAATTCGTTAGAAACCCTTAATAAATTTCATAATCTTTTTACGTTGCGGCCAAATTTCTGTTACATTTTTCCAGTATAATAATACTATAAACATAGGAAATCGAATTAAGCAGTCAGAGCGCTTCCTACATATGTTTCCACTAAGTCGGCGGGGTTGACGTAATGTCACCTTGCCGGCTCAACCTAATTTATGGGGTATTTTTTATAGTTTAAAATTTTTTTATATTTTTTTGAAATTTATCTGGACAAATCCAACTTCCTATGGTATTATAAGGAAGTTGTCGGAAACGACAGATACGGCCTATTGGTCAAGCGGCTAAGACGCCGCCCTCTCACGGCGGAAACCCGGGTTCGATTCCCGGATAGGTCATGAAAACCTTCCTGAATAGCAGGAAGGTTTTTTTGTTTCTCAGAAAGGTTTATAATATGATACAAAAAAACTTCGGCAGATAGCTTCCCCCGCTTAATCGGGTATGCACACTCCTCCCTAAGGAAATGTGTCAGCTGAAGGGACTGCGGTTTGACGCACGAATACGGCTTGCCAGCCCCTTCATTCTGTAAGAAAATAAGATTCCGCACAATTCCTGCCATCCTCCGAAACAAAATACCATCTTTGATTCATTCTCTTGTTTTTCTATCATAAGTTCTCTATACTGAAAACAGAGATATCCTTGCGACTGGCACAGACTGGAGGTACCGTATGGTCGAGATTGCGAACTTTGATTCTCATGATCTTCCGCAGATTTTATCGCTGTGGAGCGAATGTTTTCCTGATGATCCTGTTACAGAAGAAACTATGGTAAAAACTGTTTTCTGTAACGACAATTTTGCTGCTTCCAATCTTTTGGTAGCCAAAGAGGGGAATACGGTCTGCGGCTTTCTCATTGGAATGAAACGCAGTTATCCCTATCTGGATCGCGGTCTGGAAGAGGATAATGCCTGGATTCTTGCCATGGCAGTTTCTCCCCGGTTCCGGAAAAGGAAAATAGGTACCCGGCTCCTTCATACTATAGAGTCGCATTGGCGGACAATGGGAGTAAAACACATAATTTTAGCCTCGTTCAGCCCTTATTATTTCTTTCCGGGAATCGATGAAAAAAATAAGGCGGCCATCTCCTTTTTCGAGTTTCACGAGTATCATTGCCTTGCTCCTGCATTCTTTATGGAACGGTATCTGACCGACTTTTACATTCCTGAATCCATAGAAGCGCTTAAGACAGCAAAAGAGGCCGACGGATATCGCTTCCGTTCGTTTCAATGGACGGATGCACCGGCAATTCTGGAATTTGCCCATCATTCTTTCAGTCCCGGCTGGTATCACCATCTAAAACAGGCCATGATGAATGGACAAGCAGAATCTCTTATCTGCCTCTGCTTCTTTCAAAATACTCTTGTTGGTTATATCCAGAGAGCTATGGATGGCAATCCAGCTCGCCTCGGCCCCTTTGGAGTGTCTGCCGCTCATCGGAACGGCGGCGTCGGAACTGTACTTCTTTATGAGATGTGGTCCTCCATGTACAGGCAGGGAATCAATCACATATTCTTTCAGTCAACCGACGAACCGGGCAGACGTTTTTATGAGCGCCAGGCTATGACAGTAAAAAGAACTTTTTATCATTATGAAAAAGAATATTGACGAAAAAAAGACAACTAATTCCACTGGGCAGTTGTCTTTTTTCTATGGCTTTACTGATTCACAGTTTCAAAATAAGTTTCCAGGCCGCGGACATATCTTTCCGTAATAATCTCCGGCCTCGTGATCGCTGTTCCCACCACAACCGCGTGGGCGCCTGCGGCATAGGCCGCTGTCAGCTCTTCTACCGTATGAATCCGACCTTCGGCAATAACCGGTAAATCTGTCGCAGAGGTAATCTCCCGTACCAATTCCGGTTTAAAGACCGTTACACCTGCAGTTTCCCTGGTATAACCGGACAGCGTCGTGGATATGATATCTGTCCCGCTCTTTTGAAGCGCTTCCGCCTCCTTTGGCGTGGATATCTCTCCCATAATCAGCACATCGGGAAAATGCTCCCGTATCTGATACACGATGGAATCATATGTCTCTCCGTTTGGTCTCTTCCTGCCAGTCCCGTCAAGAGCAATAATCTCCACACCAGTCTCCAGGATGGGGATAGCGCTTTCGTAGGTAGGCGTGATATAGACTTCGCAGCCCTCTGTCCATATTTTCTGTATTCCGATCATCGGAAGCTTCACTTTTTTACGAATTGCCATAATATCCTTAACTCCATTTGCACGGATACCTCCAGCTCCCCCTTCCATAGCGGCGGTTGCAAATGCCGCCATAATCTCTGACCCATACATAGCCCAGCCTTTTCGAGCCTGGCAGGAAACAATCAACTTATGATGGATTTTCTCCAGCACTTCTTTTTTATCACCCATGAATGCCTCCCATACTTTTCACAGAAGGCCAATCAAAACACCTGCGAAACCGGCAATGAAACTGCCTGCCAGACAAATATATATTCCGTTTTTCTTCTTTCCCATGATTTGATAAAACAGGAGTACACAGAGCAGCGGAAGGAATTTGGGTATAACTGCGTCGAAGACCGACTGAAGCGCTATCGTACTTTCTCCAATTGTCCAGCTTGGTTTTAATGATAATGACACAAAGCTGCTGGTCATAGCCGCAATTACCATCATACCAACAATATTTGCACCCTTTACAAACGTCTCAAAAAGATTGGAGGTTTTTAATTTCACCACCAGCTCGGTTCCATAAATATACGCATACTTTAAGAATCCCCATCTCGTTCCCCAGGACAACACTATCTGTGGAATCAAATAAACGAAACAGCCAAGTACATTTCCATTCATACACATACCGGCTCCGATTGCAGAAAAGATCGTTCGATATGTCCCCTGGAACACGGAATCTCCAATACCTGCAAGTGGTCCCATGAGGGCTGCCTTTGTGGCTGTTATCGCCGCACCATCTACACTTCCGTCTTTTTCCTTCTGCTCTTCCAAAGCCAGAGAGGCTCCCATGATCAGGTTAGAGAAATAAGGATGGCTGTTGAAGAATTCGCAATTTCGCACCAATGCCTCTTCATAGCCTTCCGGATCATTTTCATAGATTTTCTTCAGGGCTGGTGTAATGGAATATACATATCCAATATTATTGTACCCTTTATAGTTAAAACTTCCCATGCTGGTAAAGGAACGGAAGAACACCCTTCGGAGCAGTTTATTATCCAACTTCCCCCTTTGCATCTCTTTCTTGTCAAATCCCAGAGACATGCTGTTCTCTCCGCGCGTACAGACAATAACAGCTCCGGCCAAAGCCAGCAGAGCGATCGACATGATGTCCATCTTTAAATATGTTGCCAGAACGAAACCAGCCAGGAAATAAGGCCAGCCTTTCTTTATTCCAAGCGTCCTTAAAATAGAAGCCATACCAACTGCTGGAAGGATACCCGCGGAGATCTTTAGTCCGCCGGAGAACCACAGAGGAATACTATTATACAGACCTTCTATAGCCTTGGAACCAATGAGCAGTGCAAGGAAGGTTGGCAGAAAATACTGAATCAGCATACGCGTAATGATTGACGCATAGTGATAGCCTTCGGCTGCCTTTATATTACCGGCTTTATACGATTTTTCTGCCTGTTCCACCCATACAATATTGATATTGGTCACAACATAATTGAGCATCTGCACCATAACGCCGATCGGATAGGCCAGCGCGATTCCCACCTCCATGTTGCCGCCCGACATGATTGCCAGCGCGGTTCCCACCATTCCTCCGATATATGAGTTTGGCGGAGAATAGGCGCCCATAGCAAGACCGCCTAAAAATACCATTTCCACGCTGCCGCCAACTAATAGGCCTGTCTGTAAGTCTCCCATGATAAGTCCAATCAAAGGACCTGCAAAAACTGGACGGGCTATGTAGATTGCACCGCCCCACCAATACGTTTCTACTGCCATAAATGCGATAAACAAACTGAGTAGTAAAACCTGAATCACATTCATTTCCATACTGTTACCCCTTTCATTTTTATACGACCTTACAGTGTGGCGGCGCCTGCCAACTTTAAGTTTTAACGGTAGATTACTGTTTTTTCAGTTCGGCAATAATGTCTGTCTCTGCATCCTGGGGTACCATGCGGTGCTCTACCTTCACTGGATAATCTCCCAGCTTTAAAATATCTTCTTTCAACTTTTCATCGAGGAAAATAGTTTTATAATACTGAGTCCTCCCCACTGCACTGTAAAGACCGCCGACATTAATCTGTGGAATTTTTACCCCCATCTCAAGCAGTCTTACATAAACATCAGGCGTTCTGGCACAGAGAAAGATTTTTTTGCTGGACTTTAATTCTACGGCTGCTTTTGCATCGGCGACTGATACTACTTCACATATCACAGTACCCGACACCGCCATCTGCAGCAGCATAGTCTGCAGCGGATCTTTCGCACTCTGATCGTCTACCACAATAACTACTTCCGCTGGATACTGGCGCAGCCATGCCAGCGCCATCTGACCATGAATCAGCCTCTCATCAATTCGTCCCAGTATAACGCCCATATTTTTATGCCCCCTTATAAGAATCCCATTCAACAGGTAATTTGTGATAAAATCACGTTATGAACTGTATTACGTATTTCGCCGATCCAAGGGTTATCTCTGGCCGGATGAATACGGTTCGTCAGAAGGATAATTCCGCACTGTCTCATAAAATCAATATACACAGATGTTCCTGTAAATCCCGTATGATAGATACAACTTTCACTGTAATAGTCACCAAAACTCATAGATCTCTCATTGGACCACCAGCCCAGTGTTCTCCGTTCGTTTAATCCTTCCGTATAACAGTGCTTTAGCAGTCTGACTGTCGCACGTTTTAAAACGCTCCGCCCTCTATACTCACCGTCATCCAGAATCATCCTCACGTAATGTGTCATATCCTCCAGCGTACTGAAGAGTCCTGCATTTCCACTGACGCCTCCGAGCAGAAATGCCTTTCCATCATGGACCGTCCCACAGATCAGGCCTCTCTCCTCCGTCAGTTCAGTAGGAACACAGCGACCCACCAGTCCACGTTCAGATGGAAGATATCCGCTGTCCCTCATTTCCAATGGCTTGGCAATACACGTCTGAAAACGCTCGTCTAATTTTCCATAAACGGCTTCGATGGCATACCCCAGAGTAATATAACCAAAATCAGAATACAGAACTCTGCTTCCAGGTGTAAAATCCAGTGGTTTCTCATAGAAAAAACGAGTCAGATCTGCTCTGTCCTTCCGTTTCTTATATGCCTTATCATCCGAACAAACTCCCGAGGTATGGGTCAGTAAATGACCAATGGTAACCTGCTGGTGCGGAAAATCTGGAAGTATAGCAGACACTGGCGTTGACAGAGTAAACAGTCCCTCCTCGAGACACTGGAGTGCCAGTGTTGTCGTAGCCAGAACTTTCGTAACACTTGCCAGATCAAACAGCCGGTCCGCCGTAAGCGGAACGTTTTCCGGAAGAAGCGATGCATTGCCGACGCAGGCTGACGTTACTCCTTCCCTGGTCACCAGCGCAAGGGCTGCGCCTGGAATCTTTCCTTCGGCTGCATACCTGGACAACAACTTTACAGCCGGTTTTAAATAATCTTCCATCACTCCTTCCTCCTTCATCCGTACTCCGGCCATAAAATGCTTCCCTGCTGTTCTTTCAACATATCAAGCACCTCTTTCGATATTGCCTCAAGATCCCATTCCTCCTGATTCTCCATAGCCCTGAATACCAGTTCCACCGCCATAGGGAGATTTACCCCATAAAAAAGCTTAACAGCAGGATCACGGTAAAACAGGGTAAATGCATTTTTAAATGGTGATCCTCCCATAATATCGCAAAGTATCAGAAACTGACTACAATCTCTCATATCCTCTTTTGCCTTCATCAGTTTCTGTTTTAATTCCTCCTCTCCCTCACCGGCCATAAAATCGACGGCACATAACCAAGGATACTCTCCCGCCAACAGACGCAGAGCCTCCTGCATCCCCCCGGCAATTCCGTTATGCCCAGTAATCACAATCCCAACCATGGAATCAACTGCTCCTTTCTACATCTGCATAACCGCTCTTCTGACATGTCCCCTGGCTTCCTTTAGTTTTTCTTCGGCCTTAAGTCTGCCGCATTCAGAAAGAATCATGATAATTGCTACTTTTCCATTGCCTTCGGCCTCACTCAGCGCCTGCACCGCCCGCGCCCTGTCACATCCGGCTGCCTCCATAACAATGTTGCACAACCTGGCTTCCAATTTTTCATTGGTACGAACCAGATCGACCATCAGGTTCTCATAAACCTTTCCAATTCCTACCATCGTAGCTGTTGACACCATATTAAGAATCATCTTTTGGGCCGTGCCAGCCTTCAGCCTCGTTGAGCCCGTAAGAATTTCGGGACCTGTTTCAACTTCTATGGGATAATCCGCCTCCCTCGAAATAGCCGCATTGTGGTTACAGGCAATCGAGGCGGTAACGCATCCCAGCTTCTTTGCATAATTCAGTCCACCAACAACATACGGAGTGCGGCCGCTGGCCGCAAGACCGATTACAATATCCCTTGGTGAAAGCATCTTTTCTTTCAGTTCCTTTTCCGCCAGCAAACCATCATCCTCGGCCCCTTCGACGGCCTTTACAAATGCACCTTCTCCCCCTGCGATGAGTCCCATGACAACCTGGTCGGATACGCCAAAGGTGGGGGGACACTCCACCGCGTCCAGGACACCAATTCTCCCGCTGGTACCTGCTCCGATATAGATCATCCTTCCTCCTTCCTCCAGCTTTTTCGTACAAACCTCAATAAGACGAGCCACATCCGGCAAGACCTTCTTAACCGCCTTTATCACGCCTTCGTCCTCACGGTTCATGATTGTCACGATCTCCATAGGAGTCATGGAATCTAAATCCACCGTCTCCGGATTTCTGTTTTCCGTTATTAGATGCTCCAAATTTACCATATAAGAATAATCCTCTCTCCGCTTACAGGAAACAGTAATCATATCCCTTTCTGAAATACTCAAATTTCCACATATCTTTTTCCTGAATTTGTCCGATACTATTCACTCTCTCATCTGCCGGCATATCTTCCAGAACCACCTGCAGTTCACCGCTGTATCTCACATAGTTTTCATTGTCTATGGTCACGGTACCACGCGGACGCAGCTCCATGTTTCTGGCCGGTACACGCTTCGCATACTCCGCCATCTCTCTGGAGGAAGCAGATCGGAGAATTCTGGAATTGCTGTCATAACGAAAATGATGGCTGCTTCCTTCTAAGATTTCCTCTTCCAGCATTGTTATATCTCGTCGCTTCTTCACCTCTATTTTCCAGGGGTCTAAGTTTACCACAGAAGTGATTGTCTGCAGTTCTACTTCTGAAAAAAATTCGTCTGCAGCCATAATACCCCCGATACCCAGACTGCACTTAAGCTCACAGGCTGCCCGGCTGAGTTCCATATACCGATGCTTCTCCAGTGTGGGGAGCCCCAGCCTCAATGGCGGCCGCGGATTCGTAAGGGAGGGCAGACAGGCATATACCGGAACTCCTTCTCCTGTAAAAGCCGAATTTTGCCTGTCGAAAAACTGCTCATCCTCTCCTGTTTCCGGACGCGGATAGAAATTATGACACGCCCGTATCTCTATTTGCGGCCGAATGGACCGCAACTCAGCCAGGAGGCTGTGTACCTCCTCCTCGCTGTAAATAGAAGCATTCACCACCAGGCCGCGTATATTCCACTGACGAACCATTTCGGCTGCCTGAGATACTAGAAAGCCATAATCCAGCCGGATAAAATCAATTTCCGCCTCCTTTATCCTGCTCCCGACTTCCTCGCTGGCTAAAAGTCTGGCAATTCCACTGCCTCCCACATCGACAGTCAGCTCCATCCCCCTCTTTTTCACACGCTTTGCCAGAGATTCCAGATTATCTATTTGCCGGTTATCGTGAATCTCCGGCAAATGAAGTGACGTAAATACTTCTGTATAACCATACTGTCCTGCCATATCCAAATAGGCGTCTTCCTGCTCCCCCGCCCCGGGTCGGTTATTTGACGGATAAACGGCAATGCTCAGCTTCATAATTGGCTCCTTCCGGTATTCCGGTAAACTACACGAAACAGCTAACGTTCTGCTATAATAAGCCTGCATGTTCCTGCAATTTCTACCTGCTCACTGGCCGCTGGAACTAAAATTGTCTCTGTATAGCCCAGAATGAATACTTCACCTTCACACTGAAGTCTGCAAAATCCTTCCACACACGTTAAAATACGGTACTTTCCATTTCCTTTCAGATAATAATGCTCTCTTACATCCAGAATATCCACCTGGAACAATCTATGGGTTCCTACCGTCCACAGCTCATTGTCATGTTTTTCCTGGCAGTGAACCATTAAGCAAGCCAGAGTCGGATCCATAATTTCAAGGCTCCTCTCGAGATCAAGCGGCCTTCCCCGTCCGTAGTCGTAAAGCCGGTAAGTAATACCTCCAAAGCTGCCGATTTCCAATACCAGCATATCGCCTCCGCACGCATGAATCATTTTCGCTGGAATCATGGCGAAGTCACCCTTTTTTACTGGATGACGTATCAGATATTCTTCCAGATGACTCTCTTCTGCTGCCTTACGCAGCACTCTCGAATCGCCGCAGTTCACACCTGCCGTTATATACGCGTCCTCTCCGGCCTCCAAAATATACCACGACTCGCTCTTCTCGTAATCTCCAACTATGGCTGCCTGTACTTCATCCGGATGAACCTGAATTGACAAATCTTCAGCTGTATCCATAAATGCCACCCTGACAAGCTGGTTACTGTCATCCTCTCCCATCAGTTCCCTGTGGTAATCTGCGATCAGCCGACCGACCGATTCCCCCTTCATCGGCCCTGCTGCAATCACATTTTCCGAGCCCTGATAGGCGCACACTTCCCTGCTTATTCCAATTCCAGATGCTGTGAGTCCACGGATTTTCCTTAACCGCTCCCCAGCCCAGATACTCTTTTTATAGACCGGTTCCAGCTTTATCAGGCTCATTCCTGTTTCTCCCATATAATTTCTCCATTTCTTTTATAACAACGATATGGAAAACCGTGTTCACGAATCGACTGATGGTCCTGCCTACTGGCTGGAAGGCTGCAGGCTGCTACAGCCAGAATCTCTTCTCCTGAATTAATGATCCGGTGAGCGTAATGACCATTAATATAATGAAGAGAACCGGGATATATCTTTTCCACATAGAAATCATCAGCCCCATCCCAGAACAGAAGAAAACCGCTTCCCTTAAGCCCATAGTAATATTCATCGCAGTCCGGATCGCCATGAAAGTGTCCGCTCGTCATGGCACATTCCCCATCAACAGTAAATGGGTTAATATATGTAATCCCCCACTGTAAATTCCCCTTAACAAAATTTTCTCTGTTAAAATTTTGGTTGGAAACCCAGTAGGCCAGTTCCTCCCCGTGCTCCTTTAAAGCATTTTCATTCTTATAGACGCCGGTACATTCTTTTACCAGCTTCTGTCTGTCGGCCACCTCACGCCCCATCAGCCGGCATCCGGCTGTAAATTCCTGAATTCCCTTAGGTTCCCTTACAAAATTCTCCATGATCACTCCCTCTTACGGTCATAATATACAGGATTCTTATATCTCGTATACCCACTTCTCAGAATAACCTTATGAATGACAACCGGCTGATAGCCGCCAGCCTCAATCACATAATCCTCAATGGTGGCGGGAATCGTCACAATATCCAGGAACTCCGCCGTAAAGGAAAATTCCGGATTACTCCTGGAATATATCCTGGCTCGTTCTCCATCTACCACTGTGACCACAGTAAACTGTCCGAGATTTCGTCCCTCATATCTGCCGTGCGTCTTAAGTTCAATGCGTCGGGCCTCATAGTACATCAGTTCAGTTTTCCCCACCACCAGTTCCTGATACTCTTCCGTCTTCTCCAGAAGCACCGGCTGGATAGCTGCATGTTTCTGAACCCATTCTGAGTTTCTCTCAAAGTGCAGAACACTGGATGCGTTATCCACATGAATGGGACGGGGCTTCCCCTCCTTATCCCTCCGGTTATAGTCATAAACTTTGTAGGTATAAGAACCGATCGTCAAGCTCCCCAGCTCAAGAATCAGCTGATTTCTTCCGGACGCATGGATTGTGCCAGCCGGAAGCATAATCTGACGGCCCGGTACACTGTCTATGGCATTGATATAATCCTGATAAGGGAAACTTTCATGCGTCTGCTCAGACTCTCTTGCCAGTTCAAGGAATTTTCTCCCATCTCCCTTAAATCCACAGTACGTCTTCGCATCATGTCCGGTCGCAATCACGTAGTACGCTTCATCCTGACGGCCAAATTCATCATACTGGCTAATCGTAAAATCTTCATCCGGATGGACCTGAACAGACATATTGCCATTGCTGTGCCATGTATCATCATAGTTAAAACGGATTGGAAAATAGCCCTCAAACTCCTTCACACAGCGTTCTCCCATCATTTCCAGGCCCTTCTTCTGAACAAATGTGGAAAATGGAAAATCAAGCAGACGCTCCCCCGCTTTCACCACAATACTGACTTCCATGGGGATCATATCGAAAATCCAGGCCACATTATCTGCAATTTCCAGAGGGATCCCCCGCACCTTTCTTATAAATTCACCTCCCCAGATTCCCTCCAGATATACAGGCTTAGCCCGAAACGGATACAGCACCAACGTATCTAAAATTCCATCCATGGTGCTCCCTGACATCATGAGATAACTGTCTTCTTCATTTCCAAGCAGATAAAAGTCAAGCAGATTTTTTGTAAGCAGCTCTTTTCTAAGTTTTACCACCACTTCAAAATCTACGTAGTAATTTCTCCTCATCAGCAGTGGAAACGGTTGAGGCTCCCTGTCCCCAATATTAGCAAATTTTTTCTCTCTGGCGCGAATTGCCGCTGTTTTCGGGGTAACGTCTACATAAGCACTTACGGTAATATGAGAACGCAGCGTGGCGCTCAAGCTGCCCAGTCCATACACAAGCACAATATCGTCATTTTTCTCTGAAAATGCGGAACAGACCTTCTCCTGATCGATCAAGTCATCGATCGTTCCGCAATACAGCCTGCCAAAGAGCAGTACCGGATCTTCCTCATAGTTGAGAGGCAGGCTCTCCGCCGTTACCGCATGAATCTCCTCCTCCGTCTTATAAAGCGCTTCCATAGGCAGACAGAGTACCTTCTTTCCCTTACTTTCCAGTTCTGCCTCGACTGCTGAGACCAACGGATCAAATATTGCACTGACATACCCGTCAATACCAAGAACTACAGGGGCCTTTCCCTCTCTCCCCATACAGGCGGCTGCCAAGCGGCCTGCAATTTCTCCAATTTCTGACGATACATCACTCACAAGTGATTCCGGCAATGTGATGTGATTGACAGCTTTTGGATCATCATAAGCCAAAGGCTTAAACATAAAGCTCATGTGCTTCCTCCCTTCTATCTTTTCTATTAAATACGCCAGGTAATATCTTCCCCTTCTCTTGCAAACCGCGTTTTTACAATTCTCGGAACACACTCATCATAATTCTGGTTCACATACGCGCTGTACAAGATATCCACCACATTAAACTGCGATATTCTGGAGGACATGGCTCCGATTCTAGAAAATACCTCTGTCGTGGCAACATACAGGTTATAGTCTGCCAGCTTCGCAAGGATAGACGCCTCAAACCTGGTGATAGCAATAACTGGCGTCTTATTGCTTTTAGCTTCTTTTGCACACCGAACTACTTCCTCCGTTACTCCAGAATAGCTGATCGCAAGTGCTACATCCTTTGGTGTTGAATTCTTGGCATGCAGGAGCTGCATATGCCAGTCATCACAGAAATAACACGTTTTATTAACACGGGTAAATTTCAAGTATACATCCCTGGCCACCAACAGAGACGCTCCCATCCCAAACAGAAGCAGGCTATCTGCGGAATTGATCAGATTCACACAGTTGCTTAGCGTATTTAAATCCATCAGTTTACATGTGTTTTCGAGAGACTGTATATTTCTGTATGTAACCTTCTGTACTATGTTCTCCAGTCCATCCTCTCTCTCTATTTCACGTGTTTCTTCTCCCCTCGTATCCTTTCGCACCGCTACTTCACAGAGAAGAGCCTTATGAAATTCCTTATAACCGTCAAATCCCATTTTACGGCATAGCCGGATAACTGTGGAAGCCGAAGTAAAGGATTTGTTTGCAAGCTGCTGAATACTGCAGTTGACTGCAGTCTCCGGACTTTCAAGCAGAAGCTTTAAGGCGCCTTTTTCCGCTCCACTCGCTCTTGGCAGATATTCTTCCAAACGTACCAGTACACTTTTCATCTGCTTCCCCCCTTTATTTTCATAATAACATGAGATATGTTATTGTCAACTATTTTGCTTTTTATTGATTTTTTATTTCATATTTTGGATATTATGCACTTGTTTTTATAAAGTCATGAATAAGTTTTGTAACTTTTATCTAATTTATAGTAATAAAAAAACTACCAACTTCGTACTGATAGTTAGTAGTTATTATATAAGTGTTTATTTGAAAAAAGTGATGAAAACACATACACTGAACGAGCTCTTAAATAGCTCCGCTCAGAGATGGAAATAATAAAAATAAACCGAGCCCCCCCTATCACAGGAACGCTCCAAGAAATGATAGAATGGAGATAAAATAGCCAACGGCCAGCATAAGTTATTCTTCTTCAAAAGGAAAAGCGATCCCCCAAGGAGTTGCAACTCCTTGGGGGATCGCTTTGTGCCCAATGGACACATCTGCTTTTCTTTGCTGGCATTAAGCCTTTTCTTAGAACTTCCCTGCCTTCGCCGCTTCCTCAATCGAAACAGCCACAGCAACAGTCATACCAACCATCGGGTTATTTCCTGCACCGATCAGACCCATCATCTCAACGTGAGCCGGAACGGAGGAAGAACCTGCGAACTGTGCGTCAGAGTGCATACGTCCCATAGTATCTGTCATACCGTAGGAAGCAGGACCTGCTGCCATGTTGTCCGGGTGAAGTGTACGTCCTGTACCACCGCCGGAAGCAACAGAGAAGTACTTTTTACCCTTCTCATTACATTCTTTCTTGTAAGTACCTGCAACCGGATGCTGGAATCTGGTTGGGTTGGTGGAGTTACCAGTGATGGAAACGTCAACGCCTTCCTTCCACATGATTGCAACGCCTTCTGTTACATCGTTGGAGCCATAGCAGTTAACTTTTGCTCTTAAGCCTTCAGAATAGGACTTTCTCCACAGTTCTTTTACTTCGCCTGTGTAGTAATCCATCTCGGTCTCTACGTAGGTAAAGCCGTTGATTCTGGAGATAACCTGAGCGGCATCTTTTCCTAAACCATTTAAGATAACTCTTAATGGTTTCTCACGAACCTTGTTTGCCTTCTCTGCGATACCGATTGCGCCTTCTGCTGCTGCGAAGGACTCATGACCTGCCAGGAAGCAGAAGCAGTCTGTGGTCTCTTCCAGTAACATCTTTCCTAAGTTACCATGGCCTAAGCCAACTTTACGCTGATCAGCAACGGAACCCGGGATACAGAAAGACTGAAGGCCTTCGCCGATAGCTGCAGCAGCGTCAGCAGCTTTCCTGCAGCCCTTTTTAATTGCAATGGCTGCGCCTACCGTGTAAGCCCATTTTGCATTCTCAAAACAGATCGGCTGAATTGCCTCTACCTGCTTGTATACATCTAAACCAGCATCTTTCGTGATCTTCTCAGCTTCTTCGATCGAAGCGATGCCATAGCTGTTTAATACGGAATTGATTTTGTCAATTCTTCTCTCATATGATTCAAATAAAGCCATTATCTTGTCCTCCTTGTTATTAGGCTATGTCAAATTCTGCAAATGGAAATCCGATATTTCTATGTAGACTTATCGTCCTGTCCCATTATTCATGTCTTGGGTCGATGATCTTAACAGCGTCAGCAACACGGCCGTACTGTCCTTTTGCTTTCTCCCATGCAGTATTCGGATCGTCGCCCTTCTTGATGAAATCTGTCATCTTTCCAAGGCTTACGAACTGATAGCCGATGATCTGATCGTCAGCATCCAGTGCAATACCGGTTACATAACCTTCAGCCATTTCAAGGTAACGAGGACCTTTCTTTAAGGTTCCGTACATGGTACCAACCTGAGAACGAAGTCCCTTTCCTAAGTCTTCCAGTCCCGCACCGACAGGAAGTCCATCCTCTGAGAACGCACTCTGGGTTCTCCCGTATGCGATCTGTAAGAATAATTCTCTCATTGCTGTATTGATTGCGTCACAAACAAGGTCTGTGTTCAATGCTTCTAAAACGGTTAAACCTGGCAGAATCTCTGCAGCCATGGCAGCGGAGTGAGTCATACCGGAACATCCGATGGTCTCTACCAGTGCTTCCTGAATGATGCCTTCTTTGACATTTAAAGTCAGCTTACATGCACCCTGCTGAGGAGCACACCAGCCAACGCCATGTGTTAAACCGGAGATATCTTTAACTTCTTTAGATTTTACCCATTTTGCTTCTTCTGGGATTGGAGCAGCGCCGTGATGAACGCCCTGTGCCACTGTGCACATCTCTTCTACTTCCTGTGAATAAATCATGTTAAAACTCCTTTCGAATAAGTAATAATTGTGAAAAGTACTTTGTTAAATATATCACATCATACTTAGCTATATTCTCTCACAGAATGTCGAATTTCGCAAGTATTTTTTGGATTTCCCTGTAAACTCAAGGGGGTTGGGAAATCTCCTGATTTATCATTTTTCCTTCCCTCTTACGCATATAATTACTAACCACCTGTCAAAGGAGCATCTATGAAATCGAAAAATATCAGCGCTCTGCTCATTTCAATCATGATCCCGTTGGCTGTCGGCTCTATTTCCGCGCTTATCAGCGGTAATACGATGGCCTACCAGACATTGATCAGGCCGCCCTTATCACCGCCGGCCTTTCTGTTTCCAGTTGTCTGGACAATTCTGTACCTGTTAATGGGGATCTCCTCCTACATAATCTATGTCTCGGGGGATCCAAACACAGGAAAAGCGCTTAAATACTATGCATTACAGCTTCTTTTCAATTTTGGATGGAGCATCCTGTTTTTTGGTCTCTCCCAATATCTGCTGTCATTTATCTGGCTTATTGCACTGATCCTCCTCATAGCCGCGATGATTTACCAGTTTTATAAAATCTCCCCTCTGGCAGCCTGCTTACAGATTCCATACCTGTTATGGTGTCTGTTCGCCGCATATCTGAATCTGTCTATTTACCTTCTGAATCGATGACCCGTGTTTTGCCGGTTACGAAAACGTGAGAAAAGGGAAACTGCCCCGCCAGTGATGGTAAATCACAGGTATGACAGCTCCCCTTTCTTCCTGCAGCATTTCCTTCGAAGCTTCCGCATCTCCAGTCAGGTCAATGTTCAGGCTCACATTCAGGCCCACATTCAGGCCGCTCCCTCTTTCAAGTTTCTGTCCAGCAGCTTTAAAAATGGGAGCATCACCAGCACATAGGTCACAGAGAAAATAATACTTGCAGCGATTGACGCTTTGTTCCGGTGCCGTTTTGGGATTCCCATTCCAAACAGAAAACCGGCAGCACAGACGCAGAGCTTTAAGAACGCCACATCACGGATTTTCCAGGACTTTATATATTCGTCCGCAGTATCCAGCCATTGTTTCATCAGCGTGTCCTCCTTCATGTATTTCTTATATTTCCATTATATCATCAGGAACAGCCATAATCCAATGTTTTTTCCTGGATTAACCGATCCGCACCGCAGTCTCCACCGCCTGCCTTACCGCTTCCAGCGCCTGTGCGGGCTGCTGCGCGTCTCCGATCAGAACCGCCTCCGGATAAGCCTCTTTCAGTTCCTCATAAAGACCTCTGACCGGGCGTGCCCCGCAGGCATAGATGATATGGGTAAAGCCGCTTAAAACTTCCTGTGTGCCGCGCCTTTCCACTGTCACCTCTCCGCCGTTTACGGATACCAGCTTTGTGCCTGTCATCATGGTAATCTCCGGCCGGTTCAGCCGTATCATGGCCGGCACTCTGTTGTTCACCACCATTCCCGCGCCGATCTCATCTGCCATCTCGATCATGGTAATATGACAGAATCCGCGCTTCTGATGCATCAGGTACTCACAGACCTCACAGCCAACCATACCGCCGCCGACTACCAGGACATTTCCGCCTGGGATGGCTGTCTCTCCTCTCAATACCTTCCATGCGGTTATCGCCTGCTCCGGATCGATTCCCGGTACTGGCGGGAGCATCTCTCCCGCTCCGGTAGCGATAACCAGCGTATCAGGAGAAAGACGGTCAATAACGTCCCTGTCCGCGGCCGTGTTCCGCCGTACGTCTACAGACAGCCGTTCCAGTTCATGCTCCAGATAGACAATCCATTTGCTCAGTTCCTGCTTATGGGGCGGAATACAGGCAAGCCGCATCTGGCCTCCCAGTTCATTTTCCCGCTCCAGGAGAACGACTTTGTGGCCGCGCACCGCACAGGCCCTGGCACAGGCCATGCCGCCGATTCCGCCGCCCACGATCACCACACGTTCCGGCCTTTCCGTTTTCGTAAGCTCCAGCTCTTTCTCCCTGCCTGCCGCCGGATTGATCACGCAGGAGGCCGGATGACGTTTCGTCTGTTCTCCCACACATCCAATGGCGCAGGCCGCGCACGGTGCGATTCCGTCGTAATCTCCGGCTTCCATCTTCTTTACGAAGTCGGGATCCGCAATCAGGACGCGGCCCAGCACGACGCCATCCACCTTGCCCGAATCGACCAGATATTCCGCATATCGCGGCTCGCCTATTTTCCCGACCACAAGTACCGGCACTGCCGCCGCCTGCTTCAGCGCTTCCGCCTCCGGAACGTTGACGCCCTGCACCTCCCCGTGGCACGGAATAATCTTATTGCATCGCTCATACTGGGTACCGCCGCTGATTTCAAATGCATCCACGCCGTGACGTTCCAGGATCGGAACGAGGTACTTCATATCTTCCAGCGTATTGCCCTGTTCGTCCCGTTCACTTCCCGACATGCGAAGAATAATCGGGAAATCGGGGCCGCAGGACTCCCGAATCGCATCCAGGACTTCACACAGCAGGCGTGCCCGATTGTCGAGACTGCCGCCGTAACGGTCCGTCCGTTTGTTCCTCATAGGTGATAAAAATGATCCCAGCAGCATATACGCGTGGGCACAGTGCAGCTCGATTCCGTCAAAGCCGGCGCGCTTGGCATCGTATGCGCCTTTTGCGTATTTCTGTATGATCCCTGGAATTTCCTCCAGAGTGACAGCCCTGGTCTTCTGAGCCATAGAATTTAAGTACACGCTGCTGGCCATGGGCGGAATGCCGCGGAACGCGCTGACACTCTCCGGTCCCGGGTGGGTGATCTGCGGGATCACCCTGGCGCCGCACTCGTGGATTTTGTCCGTGAAACGGCGGTAGGACGCAATACTCTCTTCATTTCTGAAACACAGCGTGTTGCCCAGATACGGCACATCGGGATCTACCGAGAGCGCATCGGTGATGATACAGCCCACGCCGCCTCTCGCCCTTGCCAGCCAGTATTCCTGCATGGTCTCATTGACCGTTCCGTCCGGGCTCTCATATCCCAGGGACATGGGCGCCATGAAAACGCCGTTTTTTACGGTCATGGAACCGATCTTTAACGCTTCTAATAATCTGGATTTCATTAATAATTCCTCCTCCTTCCCCTATACCAGCCTTGCAGTATCAAATCCTTCCGCAATCGCATCAATCGCACGCCTTGCCCGCTTCGCATCTCCGATAACAAAGAAATCCGCCCCAGCCTTCTCACTGGCTTCTTTCAGCGCACTGCTGTCTCTCGAAGCAGACCCCACAGCCAGAACCACGCTGTCACAGGCCACGGTCTCCTTCCCTTCCGGTGTCTCAACCACCACACCGGTCTCATTGATTTCGAGACATCGGGCACTTGTGATGATCCCGACCGACTCACCAACCAGCTTCTGCATCACGGCGATTTTCCGTAGCATTCCCAGATCTTCTCCCGCCGTATCCTTCATTTCCAGCACCTTCACCGGATGCCCGGCCGCCGCCAGCGCATCCGCGGCCTCGAGACCGACCAGCCCGCCTCCGATCACACAGACGCTGCCCTCCGGCTCCACTTCATGCTCCAGCACGGCGTGGGCCTGACAGACCATTTTCTTCCCGCTTCCCGGAAGCTTCAGCTCGATCGGCGCGGAGCCTACGGCCGCGATCACCGCGTCCGGTTTCTCCTCCGTGATAATCTCCGGTGTAAGCGGCGTATGGAAGCGCACCTCCGCACCCGACCGCTCCACCAGCCGTCCAAAGGAAATGGCTGCCTGTTTCATCTCTTCCTTGCCCGGAGCCTGGCCCGCCGTGATAAACTGGCCGCCCAGACGGTCTCCCGCCTCAAAGATCACCGGATGATGGCCCCTCATGAGCAGCACCCTGGCCGCCTCCAGGCCGGCCATTCCGCCGCCTGCGATATAGACCTGTTTCGGAGTCTCCGCCTTTGTAAGCTTCCACTCCTCCTCGTGACCCAGACACGGATTTCTCAGACATGTGATAAACGGTCTGTTCCTTAAATCACAGAATCCGTCGTAGCAGCCCTGGTTGCAGCCGACACAGTGGATGATGTCCTCTGTCCTGCCCTCCCTCGCCTTATTGCAGAACTCCGGATCAGCCAGCTGGGCTCTTCCCATGACGACCATATCGGCCTTATCCTCTTCGAGGATGGCTTCCGCCTGCTCCGCGGTGTTGATTCTTCCCACGGCGATCGTCGCCATCTTCGTCTCTCTTCTGATCCGTGCGGCGTTCTCCACATTAAAGCCTCTCGGAATATCGATGGGCGGAACCTCATAAACGGATCCGGCCGTGATGATATTTCCCCTGGATACATCCAGTACATCTACTCCATTTTCCCCGGCTATGCGGCAGAATTCGATGATTTCTTCGATAGTAAGCCCGCCCGGCAGATAATCATCGTGAGCATCAATACGCATGAACAGCGGCATTTCCTCCGGTATGGCATTCCGAATCGCCCGGATACATTCAAGCGGGAATCTCGACCGGTTCTCAAAGCTTCCTCCGTACTCATCCGTCCTGTGATTTAATCCTCCGCTTAAGAAGGAATGTGGCAGATAATTGTGCGCGCAGTGGAATTCCAGACAGTCGTATCCAGCCTCGACACAGCGCGCCGCGGCCTTTCCGTAACACTCCACAATCTCCTGTATCCTGTCTGTTGTAATAGCCTTAAGCTTCTTACCCGCAAACTCCATATCATTAACCACCAGCATTTCTACCCTGGGGTCAAACGTCGTGGCGATAGAGCCCTGCCACAGCTGAATCGCCGCCTTTCCGCCGTTCTGGTGGATGGCATCCGTCAGCTTCTTATGCCCCCCGATCAGGCTGTCGTCACTGATGGATACAAAGTGTGCGGGAGCGCTGGGCGTATGTACCGCGGCCACCTCCACGATGTTTAAGCCGCAGCCGCCGGCCGCTCTGGCCGCGTGATAGGCCACAAGCCTCGGAGTGATCTCCCCCTTTTCCCCCGCCATACGGGTTCCCATTGCAGGCAGGACCACCCTGTTTTTCAGCTCCAGACCCCTGATTTGAATCGGAGAAAATAATCTGTCATACATAGAAAAAACCTCCTTCGCATATTGAACATGATACTTTCATTATAGCAAAGAAGGGCTTCTCCTTATATTCACATTATGAAGTTTTATTATCATTTTTTGTCAGGCTTTTCTCTCATCACTTCCCGGTACTCCTCCGGCGTCTGGTTCATCCACCGTTTAAAATGCCGCTGAAAGGTAGACTGTGAGTTAAAGCCGCACAGAGAGGCAATTTCCAGAACCGTCCTGTCCCCTGTCCGCAGAAATGAGCAGGCATAGGAGATGCGGACCTGGGCCAGCAGCTCTTCAAAGGGATTTCCAAAGACCTGCTTAAAGATCTGCTTCACCGTATACGGCTTCATACAGAACTTCTCACATAAATCCTCCAGCCGTATATCCTCGGAAAAATGGATATGGATATACTGAAGAAACTGCATTGCCGAACCGGCGCCGCTTCCCGGAACCATGGTTCCGATATACTCCGTCTGATACTCCCGCGGAGTCACCCCGCAGTACTGTTTGAACACCTTGTAAAATGCCGCGGCAGAAGAGAAATTCAGCTGATCGCCGATATACTCCATGGACAATTCCGGAAAATGCAGCAGCGCGCAGGCATTGATCACCTTTCCAAACTGCTTGAGCTGGAAAAATGTGAATCCGCAGGCTTCCTTGATCCTCCGGTTCATCGTCTCAGGGCTTATCCCCTCCTCAGTCATGTCCTCCAGCGTGATATCCTCTCCCGTTGCCAGAATCACTTTCTCGATGATGCTCCATACCGTCCGTTCCTTTCGGGACGCCTTACCGATTTCCTCATAGGCATACCGGCAGTAATATGCGTGCAGCTCGAGCGTCTTGTACTCGATCATGTTAAGCCGCTCAAATCGCGCTTCCTTTGCCTCACGAAGAAGGCTGCGCACCAGCGCCTCCACCTCTTCCTTCTCTTCCCCGGAAAGTCTCACCATGGGCTTCGTATCGTACACCAGCCTGGCATTGGCGTGCTTCGGGTGCTTCTCCCAGCTCATATACATAAAAAGCCCGATGTGGAACCGGATCACCGCCACATCGAGCTTTTCCTCCACCGCTTCCACATGGTGGAAGTGGTGGGAATACATGCAGAACAGACTGCCCGGCACCGCGTCGTAGGCATATCCGTTTACCGATATGGCGCCCTTTCCGGACAACACATACAATATCTCCACACGCTCGTGGAGATACGGATCGGTGGGCCCGTCGATGATTCTGCGCTCGATCCCGATCTCCTTCTCCACATAGTTGTCGTAATGGTTGATCCCCGTGTACCAGTCGTTCTGCTGCTTCATAATTTTTATAATCTCACCTTATACGATTCTTCTGACCGATAAAATCGTCCTGTATGTAGCCGTACCTACCTTGATACCAGTCGTAGGCGTACTGGCGTGAACAATCTGTCCGTTTCCGATATAGATCGCGACATGGCCGGCGTAGCAGATTAAATCACCGGGCTGTGCCTCCGAATAAGAGACCTCACGTCCCGCGGAACGCTGCTCCGAAGAGCTTCTCGGCAGTGAGTAGCCGAAATGCTTGTATACCTGCTGCACAAAACCGGAACAGTCGGCTCCGTTCGTTAAGCTTGTCCCTCCGTAAACGTAGGGATTACCCACAAACTGAAGACCATAATCCGCCACCGCGCGGCCCTGTGCCGATCCGCCGCTGCTCTTTACCGCAGCCGGGCCGGTGTATTTGTCGTTGGCCGATGTCTTCTTCGAAGTAGTCGTAGCCGAACTCTTTTTCTTTGCTGCTTCCGCTTCCGCTTTCTTTCTTGCTTCCTCGGCCTCCCTCTTCTTTCTGGCCTCTTCCTCTTTTGCCTTCTGAATCTCCTGGTTCTTCTTCTCTACGGTCTTGGCATAGGCCGCCGCGTCATTCTTTGCCTGGGCTAACTGGGAGTCAAAATTGCTGACTTCCTTCTTCTTTTTGGCAATCGTCGTCTCCAACTGGGATTTCTGGCCCTGAAGCTCCAGCTCCATTACCTCCATCTCGGCCTTGTCATTCTCCAGCTGCGCCTTGTTGTCAGCCACCTGCTGCTTTGTCTCTTGATACGTATCCAGCATCTTCCGGTCATAGGAATAGATACTCTCCACATACTCCGCTTTGTTTAACAGGTCCGCCATACTCTTTACCTGAAGAAAGATATCAAGGTACTCCGTATCGCCCTTCTCATACATATACTGAATTCGCTTTTTCATAGCAGCATACTGCTTTTCTTCTTCTTTTTTAGCAGCCTCGTAATCGATTTCCGCCTGCTTGATGTCGGCTTCCTTGTTGGTGATATCCGTCTCGAGGAACTGAATATCGGTAAGAAGCGCCGTTAAATCCGAGGTCAGCTTTGACACCTGGGCGTTGGCGGCGTTCTTGTTGGCTTCTGCCGCTTCCGCCTTCTTCTTGGCGTCATCCAGCTTCTGCTGAGCCTCTTTCTTCTCTTTTTCCGCCTTGGATGTGGCCCACGCGGGAACTGTCTGTGTACATAGCATACTTCCGATTAACAGGCTGCAGCCGAGTCTCCTCAGCCACTTCCGAAAATGATTGCTTCTTAACTGTATTTTTATATTCATCGCTGGTCCTTCGCCCTATTTTCATCTGGAATTTTTATGTAGAAATACTCTATCTCTTATGTTAACCGAAACCATAGGTAAAATTCAACCCTTTTTTATATTTTTTATGATTTTTTTATTTTCTGCCCCTCCCGCATGGTTTTCAATTCCTCCAGCACTCTCACCACAATAAAGGTCGCCAGCGCAAAGGTAAAGACATCGGCCACCGGCTGGGCCAGCTGTACGCCCAGAATGCCGCAGATGTTCGGCAGAATGAGGAGCGAGGGAATGAGGAACAGGCCCTGGCGTCCCATGGCTACCAGCGAAGCGCGGAACCCGTATCCGATGGACTGGGTCAGCATGTTGACCATGATCACCCACGCCTGAAGCGGCAGCGTCAGGATCTGCAGCCGCAGCGCCAGCGTACCGATCCGGATCACCTCTAAATCTTCCCGGCGGAATGCGGTAATGATCGGACGGCTGATCACAAATGCGATGATGCCGAAACAGGTCAGCATCGTAATCGCCACCTTTACGCAGAACCAGAACGCCTCCAGCACACGGTCGTACCGCTTTGCCCCGAAATTAAAACCGCATACCGGCTGGAAGCCCTGGCCGAAGCCGATCAGCGCCGAGTTAATAAACATCATAAACCTGGAGACAATCGACATGGCCGCAATAGCGGAATCGCCGAATGGTCCGGCCGCAAAGTTCAGGATCACCGTCGCCACGCTGGCCAGTCCCTGGCGGCAGAAGGAGGGAAGCCCTGCGTGCAGAATCTCTCCGTACATTTTCCCGGTAGGCGTAAATTTGGATAGCCTCATCCGAATGCTTCCTTCTCTGAAATTACACTGGTAAAACAGGATTACGAAGCTGATCATCTGACTCATCATCGTCGCAATGGCCGCTCCTGCAATCCCCATATCAAAACCGAAGATAAGAATAGGATCGAGAATCATATTCAGGACACCGCCCGTGGTAATACCGATCATGGAATACATGGCATTTCCCTGGGCGCGCAGAATATTGTTCATGACAAAGGAAGACATCATGAAGGGGGCTGCGATCAGAATATATTTGCCATAGTCCATGGCGTATGGAGCGATGGTTTCCGTAGCCCCTAAAAGAAATACGAGCGGCCGCAGGCAGATGAGCCCGAAAACCGAGATCAGGGCACCGATGATCAGGGCCGTAAAAAAGGCGGTCGCTGCCGATTTTTCCGCTTCCCCGCCGTTTCTGTCTCCCAGCGAACGTGAGATGTAATTCCCGCTCCCCATTCCCAGCGTAAAGCCGATAGCCTGTATCATGGCCATGGCGGAGAACATGACGCCCACCGCGCCGGATGCGCTGGTTCCGATCTGGCTGACGAAAAAGGTATCCGCCATATTATAGATAGCGGTCACCAGCATGCTGATAATCGTTGGAACCGCCAGCCGCGGAATCAGTGTGGAAACCGGCGTTTCGATCATCTGTACAAAACGTTCTTCCTGTGTCATCGGTTTCTTCATTTGCAAACTCCCCCTTCTAAACTTACCATGACGCCTGCGCGCCATCCTCCGGAAGCTTCCCGGATACATACAGAAAACAGATAAAGAACAGGATTCCCTTGATCACGCTGGATATCGTATATGCCCACCAGATACCGTCAAGCGCCAGCGGCGTGCTGCTTAAAATCATGGCGAGCGGTATTCTTGCCGAGGTAAACACAACGCTTATAACGGAACAGAGCAGTGTCTTTCCGAGACCGGACAGCGCGCCGACCGTCGTCAGCTCCACACACATGAACATTTGTGAGAAACCGAGGACGACGAGATAGCTGATGCCCAGGGGAATAATATCTGCCTCATGGATAAACAGTCCGAAGATCTGCCTCGGAAATCCGATCAGCACGCCCGAACAGAAAAGCCCCCATACGAACATGACGCCGATAGCCGTCATATAGCCTTTCTTCACCCGTCGGTACTGGCGTCCTCCGTAGTTCTGGCCGATAAAAGAATTGATGGCCGCCGCAAACCCATCCGCCGTCATCCAGGAGATGGATTCGATCTGGCTTCCCACTCTCTGCACCGCCACGGCCGCGTCGCCGAAGCCTGCCACAAATCTGGTCAGAACCATGGAAATGCTGGTATAGATCAGATTCTGGACCGCAGCCGGAAGGCCGATGCGGACCATCACCCGGAAATAATCCCTGGGGATCCGTTCCAGGAAACGGACCTTATCGAACACCAGTCTGTCCTTTTTCACTACCACGAGAAATACAATCGTTACAATCATCTGGGCCGTGACCGTGGCCACCGCCGCACCGGCGACACCCATTACGGGAAACGGTCCGACACCGAATATTAAAACCGGATCGAGTATCATATTCATGATAAGCCCGATAACATTGGCGATAAACGGTGTTTTGCTGTCCCCCATCGCCGTCAGTATTCCGGTAATTATCGCATTTAAAAAGGAAAACAAGATCAGGCCGCAGGTAATCTTCAAATACACCTGGGCATTGTGAATAATGGCGCCGTCACTCAAGCCGAAAAATCCGATGAGCGGACGGGCTCCAAACACCGTAACAGCGGCAAATACCAGGGCAAACAGAACGCCCATCTGGATCGCTCCCGCCGCATACTTGGCGGCCTCCTCCGGTCTCCCGCTGCCGAGAGAATGGGCCACCTTCACCTGGCCTCCCATCTTGGCCAGCGCCACAACTCCCTGGGAAAGCCATGTATACATGCTGGCCGCGCCCACTGCCGCCACTGCGGGAGACCCCACCAGGCCGATCCACGCCATATCCGTCAGGCTGTATGCCGTCTGGACCAGCGCCGTCGCCATAATCGGCAGGGCCAGTCCCGTCAGAGACGTAAAAATATGGCCATGCAGCAAATCTATCTTCTTACTCATATACACCTCAAACAAAACGATATATCATCAGGAAGGGCTGCCTTGCTGGCAGCCCCTCTGCATCCTGTTATGATACTATCTGAATAATACTGTCTGTTATAATACTTCTTATGCTTCTTCCTGTCCGGATAAGTATTCGTGGATTCCTCTCGCTCCGGCGCGTCCCGCCTCCATGGCGAGAATTACTGTGGCAGCGCCCGTAACGGCGTCGCCGCCTGCGTATACGCCTTCCTTTGTAGTCTTACCGTTTGACTCTTCCGCTACGATACATTTTCTGCGGTTAGTTTCGAGACCCTTGGTAGTGGCGGAGATCAGCGGGTTCGGTGAAGTTCCGAGAGACATGATGACCGTGTCCACTTCGATGACAAATTCGGAACCTTCAATGGCAACCGGTCTTCTTCTGCCGGAAGCATCCGGTTCCCCCAGTTCCATCTTGATACACTTCATACCATTCACCCATCCGTTGTCATCGGTGAGAATCTCAATCGGATTTGTCAGGAGATTAAAGATGATTCCCTCTTCCTTCGCGTGGTGTACTTCCTCCGCTCTGGCCGGAAGTTCTGCCTCGCTTCTTCTGTATACAATATGTACATCTGCGCCGAGACGAAGAGCCGTTCTCGCAGCATCCATCGCCACGTTTCCGCCGCCGACAACCGCTACCTTCTTACCTGCAACGATCGGCGTATCGTAATCATCACGGAACGCTTTCATTAAATTGCTTCTCGTTAAATACTCATTAGCTGAGAATACGCCGTTGGCGTTCTCACCAGGGATTCCCATGAACATCGGAAGTCCGGCGCCGGAACCGATGAATACGGCCTCGAAGCCTTCTTCATCCAGAAGCTCGTCGATGGTCACCGATTTGCCGATGATGACGTCTGTCTCGATCTTAACGCCTAACTTTCTCACGTTATCGATCTCCGGCTGTACGACGCCTTCCTTCGGGAGACGGAATTCCGGAATACCGTATGTCAGTACGCCGCCCGGCTCGTGGAGGGCTTCAAAAATCGTCACCTCATATCCCATCTTCGCCAAATCGCCTGCACATGTCACGCCGGAGGGGCCGGAACCGATCACGGCTACCTTCCTGCCGTTGGTCTTTTCCGGAGCCGCCGGAACGAAGCCATTCTCTCTGGACCAGTCTGCAACGAAACGCTCCAGCTTACCGATGGAGATCGGCTCGCCCTTGATTCCGCGGATACACTGGCCTTCACACTGGCTCTCCTGCGGGCACACACGGCCGCAGACCGCCGGAAGTGCGGAGGATTTTGCTATTACCTTTGCGGCTTCCTCGTAGTTGCCTTCCTGAACCTCTTTGATAAAGCCCGGAATGTCGATGGAAACGGGACATCCGCCCACGCACTTCGGATTCTTGCACTTTAAACAGCGGCTGGCTTCCGCTCTCGCCTCTTCTTCATTATATCCAAGACAAACCTCTTCGAAATTTGTCGCTCTGACCTTCGGATCCTGCTCTCTGACAGGCACTTTCTTCATCATATCCATTACTCGTCACCTCCACAATGGCCGCATCCGCCATGATGGGTTGCACCCTCATGAAGTCTTAACAGCGCACGGCCTTCTTCCGTCTTATACATCTGCTGTCTCTTCATCGCCTCGTCGAAATTCACGAGATGGCCGTCAAATTCAGGTCCATCTACGCAGGCGAACTTCACTTCTCCGCCCACGGATACACGGCAGGCACCGCACATGCCTGTTCCATCCACCATGACCGGATTTAAGCTTACGATTGTCGGAATACCCAGTTCCTTTGTCATCAGGCAGGTGAATTTCATCATGATCATCGGTCCGATGGCTACGCAGACATCGTACTTCTTGCCCTGGTTTACAACCAGATCCTTGATCACTTCTGTAACCATGCCTTTTCTCTCATAGGAACCATCGTCTGTGGTGACGTACAAATTGCCGGCTACCGTCCGCATCTCGTCTTCCAGAATCAGTAAATCCTTTGTTTTGGAACCCATAATGACATCAACGGAAACGCCGTGTTCTTTTAACCATTTTACCTGTGGATATACCGGAGCAGTTCCAACGCCGCCGGCTACGAATAAATACTTTCTGTTTTTCACTTCTTCCAAGTTGTCATGAACGAACTCCGACGGATTACCCAGAGGTCCCACGACATCGATGAAGGAATCTCCCGTCTTTAAACCAGCCATTCTCTCTGTGCTGGCTCCGACGATCTGGAACACGATGGTAACGGTTCCCTTTTCTCTATCATAGTCACAGATTGTGAGAGGAATACGCTCTCCCCTCTCGTCCATCCTGACAATTACAAATTCTCCCGGCTGGCAGGCTTTAGCAATCCTGGACGCTTCTACGTCCATCAGATAGATCTTGTCAGCTAATTTCTCTGCTTTTAAAATCTTATACATCTTCATCCTCCTAATTCTTTTGGTGAATTATACCTGTACGCCTTTCCTGATAGCCTTCCCCAACAATCAGGAGAAATGGTACTCTTATCATCTTACCATCTAATTTCCAACCTGACAATATGAATTCTTAAAAATAAAGGATAAACTTACTGCTGTTCCTGCGGCCTGGTTTGGCTCATTTCTTCTGATACATCCGGAAACTGTAACACAAATTAAAGTAGGTATGCTCATCACTCTCAGCGGTAAGGCTCCACTCCCCGGACTTGTCTAAGTCGGGAAAATGGGTATCGGCACTGTATTCGTAGTCGATAAAGGTTGCGTGGACGGTGTCACAGTAAGGCAGGAATTGTTCATAGATACTGCTGCCTCCGATGATGAATACGGAGGCCTTGGGGTACTGCTTCAAAAATTCAAAAGTCTCTTCCAGAGAGTGGCAGACGACCGCGCCTTTTACCTGGTAATTCCGGTCTTTTGACAGAATCACGTTGATTCGGCCGTACAGCGGCTGCTTTCCCGGAAGGGTCTCAAAGGTTTTCCGTCCCATCACGATGATTCCCCCCTGAGTCTCCTCCCGCAAAAGGCGCTGGCCCTCCGGGATGGAGACCAGGAGTTGGTCCTGGTTTCCGATCGCCCAGTTTTTGTCAACGGTTACTAATATGTTCATGATAACCTCTTTTCCTGTTTTTTCCGCGAAGCGGATCATGCTTCTTCGTCTTCTTCCGCCGCTATCAGCTCCTTTGCATAAGGAAGCGTCATGACCCAGTCGCAGAAGGTGTGCCACTCGGCAAGCTTGTGGTTTCTTCTCGCAAAGTACATATTAATTAAGGATTCATAATTCATGGTACACGTCCTCATCTGGTTGTAGCTGGACGGGAGCAGCTGGATCATATCGTACCAGTCGTCCTTGCTCTTCGTCTCCAGATAGCGGTTCCGCACCTTCTCTAAATACTCCACCATCTGATTCATGAATTCCAGGGTCTCCGGAGTCATGTGGTCGTGGCTGAAATCATCTATGGAAAATGGTTTGCTGTGAATCTTGTGCATCGTGCTGGTAGAGTTTGCCACGGTGGAAACTTTATAGGTATCGTACTCCTTCCACCAGTACAGCGGTGCAGTGATATCCACGGATACGAAAATCTGCCGGATGTATTTGCGGTGGTCACTGCCTGCATTTCTTAACCGTCTGGCCAGGCTCATATCATTGGGTCCCAGCACAAAATTACCGTCTTCGTCGTAGCCACTGTCCATACGCCCCCAGCTGTTCATGGGATTTCTCGCGCCCCGGATGGCATTTTCAAAATTCATTACGCTTGTTCTCTCGCAGTTTAACATTCTTTTGTTCTCCGTCCTGGTCTGATTTTATCGATTCGGGCAATTCCTGTTTTTGTAAGTACAGAAAGCAAAATGCAGCCCCTCGTACTCTTTCTCTTCCCCTGTTTCCGTCTCTTCCCAGCCTTCCTGACTGTCTAGATTCACAAACCAGGTGTCAGCACCGAAATCCCGTTTCATCCTGGTCACATACGCGGTATCACAATATGGAAGAAACTGCTCATAGACGCTCTGACCTCCAATAATATAGACATCGTCGCTGTCATACTCCTTCAGCTGATTTAAGGCGTCAGCCACACTGCGGCAGACAATGAGTCCCTCGCCGTTCATGGTATCGTCCGATGTCAAAACGATGTTAATCCTGTTTTTCAATGGCTTCGCATCCGGAAAGCTCTGCAGCGTTTTTCTGCCCATAACGACCACTTTCCCTTTTGTAACCGTTCTGAAAAATTTCATATCTTCGGGGAGATGGGTCAATAATTTTCCGTCTTTCCCGATCCCCCACGCTTCGTCTACCGCAACAATCGCTTTCATGTAGTATCCTCCTGTCCTGTTTCTAAACATCATTATATACAAATATTTCTTTTTTGCAAATTATTTTCG
Organism: Hungatella hominis; assembly: GCF_014288005.1. NCBI lineage: Bacteria > Bacillati > Bacillota > Clostridia > Lachnospirales > Lachnospiraceae > Hungatella > Hungatella hominis. Next base: position 165 of record NZ_JACOPB010000001.1, on the reverse strand, counting down.
ATGGTTCGTAAATCTCATTTTCCAATTGGCGTCCGTCTAAGCCAGAACAAGCTGTCTACGGCTGTCCCCATTGTGGTAAACTTAAATCTGTACCTTTTTCCTGCAAAAGCCGTTTCTGTCCATCTTGTGGTAACATGTATAATCAGAAACGGGCTTTTCGTATGT